>NZ_JBVVQG010000006.1:0-220038 GCF_055811095.1 Mesorhizobium sp. WSM4833 | reverse complement strand
GCACACTGGCCGTGGGGCCGCGGGCCGCGGCCCCCCGGGGGCCCGGCCGGGGGGGCCGGGGCGGCCGCCCGCGGGCCCGGGCCCGCGCGGGGGGGGGGGGGGGCCGGGCCCCCCCCCCCCCCCGCCCGCGGCCGCCACACCAACCCCACGCCCCCCCACCGGCCCCGCGCCGTGTCGCCGGCCCCCCCCCGCGGCCGCCGCCCCCCCCCCCCCACCACTTTAGACAGGCTCCGGCTCCTCGAGAGCCTTCAAACGGGCGAGATTTGTGGCTGACCAGACATCGACCGCGAACCCGTGGCCGGCAGATGCCGGCACTTCCGATCTGATCTCTCCAGGCCGTAAACGCCTTGGCTGGGCGCTGATGGCCGTTGCGACGCTTGGCCTGCTGGCGACGATCGTGCTGGAGATCCTCTACAAGGGCAGCCCCGATACGATCGGCTTCGAGACCTGGCGCCCCGTCGTCTATGCCTATGTGCTGTGGGGCGTGGCGATCGGTGTCGGCCAGGTGCTGACGCGCGGCGAAGACGGCCAGCGTGCCCTGTTTCTGCTGCCGGCGCTGCTGTTCACCATCGCCATGGTGATCTTCCCGACGCTGTTCGGTTTCTACATCGCACTCACCGACTGGAACCTCAGTTCCTTCAGCGGCCGCCGGTTCAACGGGCTCGACAATTTCTGGCAGATGCTGGGCGATCCCTACTACCGCAACGCGCTGTTCAACATGGTGCTCTACGTGCTGGCGGTGGCGGTCGAATATGTCATTGCCTTCGGCTTGGCGCTGCTCCTCAATGCCCAGATCCGGGCGCGAAAATTCTTCCGCGTCGTCTTCCTGATGCCGCTGATGCTGTCGCCGGTCGCGGTGTCGTGGATGATCGGCAAATCGCTGATGGAATACAGGTTCGGGCCGGCCGCAACGCTGGCGCGCCATCTCGGCTGGGAAAATCCCGCCTTCTTCTCCGATCCGATCATCGCGCGCATATCGATCATGATACTGGATGCCTGGACCTTCATTCCGTTCATGATGATCATGCTGCTGGCCGGGCTGCAGGCGATGTCGCGCGAGGTGCTCGAAGCCGCACGCGTCGACGGCGCCAATGCGTGGCAGACCTTCTGGCAGGTCACCTTCCCGCTGATGCTGCCGGTGTCGGTGACGGCGGTGGTCCTGCGCATCATCTTCAAGCTGAAGCTTGCCGACATCATCATCACCGTGACGTCCGGCGGCCCCGGCGGCGCCACCGATTCCGTGTCGAGCTTCATCTACCGCGAATACCGCGACCGCTCGAATGTCGGCTACGGAACCATGCTGGCGATGGCCTATCTGGTGATCATCGTTGTGTTCGTCACGTGGTTGTTGAAATTTGCCAACCGTTTTGTCCGCAATGTCAATTAAAGCAAGATGGGGGTGAATTGAGCCCGATGAGCGTTCAGACCACCGAATATGTCGCCTCGGAGATCCGCTCGCCGGCGAGCTTCCTCGCCAGCCGCGTCTTCATCTATGGCGCGCTGGCCTTCTGGGCGTTCATCTGCCTGTTCCCGATCTATTGGACGATCACGACCTCGTTCAAGACCGCAGTCGACGTCACGCAAGGCCATCTCATCCCCTTCGTCGACTTCCAGCCGGACTGGAAGGGCTGGCGTTCGCTCGGCCTGTCGCCGGACTCGATCTTCCAGACCTCGACCGTGCGCGAGGAGTTCCTCAAGCGCTTCATGAATTCGGTGATCACCTCGGTCGGCGCGTCGAGCCTCGCCATCATCATCGGCAGCCTCGCCGCCTACGGGCTCACCCGCTATCGCTACCATTTCGCCTGGTTCAAGAACGAGGACATCTCGTTCTTCTTCCTGTCGCAGCTGATCCTGCCGCCGGTGGTGCTGGCGCTGCCCTTCCTGGTGCTCTACCGCGAGGTCGGCCTGCTCGACACGCGCATCGGGCTGATCCTGCTCTACACGCTGATGGTGCTGCCGATCGTCATCTGGATCATGCGCGACCAGTTCAACTCGATCCCGGTCGAGCTCGAGGAAGCCGCCCTTGTCGACGGGCTGTCGATCTGGGGCGCGTTCTTCCGCATCGTCATGCCGATCGCGCTACCGGGCATGGTCGCCGCCTTCATCCTGGCGATGGTGCTGTGCTGGAACGAGTATTTCTTCGCCGCCCTTTTGACCTCGACCGACGCCAAGACAATTCCCGTCATGGTGGCGAGCCAGACCGGCTCGCAAGGCATCAACTGGTGGTCGATGGCGGCACTAGCGACGGCGGCCATCGCGCCGCTCGCCGTCATTGGCATCGCGTTGGAGCGCTATCTGATCATGGGCATGACCGCGGGCGCGGTGAAGTAGCATGGCGCCCTCTTACCTTCTCCCCCTTGTGGGAGAAGGGAAGCCGCGCGCTAGCGTCCCAATATTGCCCGCAGGTGGTCCATGATCATGGCGACGCCCTTCTGCCCGAGCTCTGCCGAAGCATCCTTGGCGCTCGCCGTGTACCAGCCGGTATTGTCGGCGAAGTGATTGGCATCGACAGCCTCCGGGCATAGCGCCAGCATCAGCGAGGTCTCGCCAATGCCGGCATGGTCGAACGGGTACTTGCCGTTCATGTCAGCCGACATCAGCGGATGCACCTGCACCCAGTTGAAGAAATTTTCACCCGCCGCGTGTCCTGAATAATAGTCCGCCATCGCCTGCGACCCCCACCAGCCCTCGCCGCGCTCCTTTTCGAGGAAGCGGAAGATCGCCTGGCGGCCGGCGGCCTTGAACGCCAGATCGGTCGGCATGCCGGCGACAAAGTTCTCGGTCTGGTGGTGGATAATGGCGTGGATGTTGCGGAAGCCGATGCGCAGCAGGCTGTAGAACAGTTCCTCGCCGAACGGCGCCAGCGCATTGCCGCCGACCTGCACCGAGCCGCTGCCTTCCGGCGGCGCCACCGCATAGCTTGCCGCACCGTAGTAGAAGGGCGGCAGGATGACGACGTCCTTCTCCTTTTCGAACAGCTCCAGCGTCTTGATGACGGCCAGCGTGTCCATGCCGACGGCCATGTGCTCGCCATGGTATTCCAGCACGCCGAGCGGCAGAGCGACCGGCCAATTCTCGGCGATCGCCCTGCGGATCTGGTGTGGCAGCATCAGTTCATAGCGCATGATCTATTCCATGTTGGTGTGGCGGGCGCGCATGGCTTCGGGCGACACGCCGGTCAATTCCCTAAGCTTCAGCACCATCACCTCAAACAGCAGGAACAGCGCGCCTTCGAACACCGAGCCCATCGGCAGGACCGATGTTTTTTGCGCCCCCTGATCGTTGGCCATGGTCTGCGCGGGAATGAGCAGCGTGAAGTCGGCAAGCCTTGCCGCGCTGCCTTCGGCCTGGGCGGTCAGCAGGAGATTGGTTGCACCTGCTTGGCGCGCGACCTGCATCAGGGTCAGCACGGTCGAGGTTTCTCCCGGCCCGGAACTGACCAGGAAGACATCGCTCTGCCCCAGCGGCGGCGTGTTCATGTCGCCGACCACGGAAACCGGCAGCCCCAAATGGTAGAGCCGCATGGCAAAACCCTTGACCTGCAAGGCCTCGCGGCCGCAGCCATAGACGACGATCTGTCGCGCGCCGGCCAGCATTTTGCAGGCGGCGTCGATCCGGCTTTCGTCGATGCGTGCCAGCACGCCACCCATCTCCTCAAGTGCGGTCTCGAACAGGCTTTTGCTCTTGTCGCTCACCGCAAACCCGCCATTGAAAAATCACCCTGGTATTTGCCGCTCTTGCTGCCACGAACAGCTTGATTTCGTTATGCTAGCAACCGTGAAAATGCGTGTCCAACGCGCAGCTATGCTTTTGCCTGATCACAGGCGTGATAGTGTCATGTCAGACAAATCAAGCGAGGCAAACGGCAGGATATGAAGACACGGCATTTCGACCGCATCGGCAATGGCGGCATCAGTTTCACCGAGCTCGGCTTCGGCGCGGCGCCGCTCGGCAATCTCTACCGTGCCGTCTCCGACGAGGACGCCAACGCCACGCTGGAGGCCGCCTGGGCGACCGGCTGCCGCTACTACGACACCGCGCCGCTCTATGGGCTCGGCCTCTCGGAAACGCGGCTCAACCCGTTCCTGCGCGGCAAGAAGCGCGACGACTATGTGCTGTCGAGCAAGGTCGGCCGGATCATGCGTGCCTGCCCGCCCGAAGAGCGCACCGGCATCGGCAAGTTCTTCGACACGCCATCACGCCGCGAGGTGTACGACTACAGCTATGACGGTGTCATGCGCTCGTTCGAAGCCTCGCTTGAGCGCCTCGGCGTCGACCGGATCGACATCCTCTTCGTGCACGATGTCGACATCTTCACGCATGGCAGCAAGGAAGCCTCCGACCGGCGCATCGAGGAGTTCATGCGCTCGGGCTATTACGGCCTGCTGTCGCTGCGCGACCAGGGCGTGATCAAGGCGTTCGGCGGCGGCATCAATGAGTGGCAGGTCGCGCAGACGCTGGCTGAGCGCGGCGACTTCGATCTGTTCCTGCTGGCCGGGCGCTATACGCTCTTGGAACAGGAGGCGCTGACGTCCTTCCTGCCGCTCTGCCAGGCACGCGGCATCGGCATCGTTCTCGGCGGACCCTACAACTCCGGCATCCTCGCAACAGGGCCGAAGCCCGGAGCCTACTACAACTACTCCGAAGCGCCGAAGGACATACTCGACCGGGTCGCCGGGATCGAGAACGTCTGCAAGCGTCATGGTGTCAGGCTGATCGAGGCCGCCCTGCAATTCCCGCTGCTGCATCCTTCAGTCGTTTCGGTGATCCCCGGTGGCCAACGGCCGAGCGAAGTCGAGAGCAATCGCTCGCTGCTCGATGCGAAACTGCCCGCAGCACTTTGGGCGGATCTCAAGGAGGAAGGTCTTATGCGCACTGATGCGCCGACCGCATAAGCCGGCCGCGTCGCGTCAGCGTCGGGCACCAAAATGAAAAGCCGGGCAAGCCCGGCTTTTCTGAGGTCTCTGAAAAGAAAAAACGCTTAGTTGACTGCGTCCTTGAGGCCTTTGCCGGCCGAGAACTTCGGCACGGTACGCGCCGGGATCTTCACTTCGGCGCCGGTCTGAGGATTGCGGCCGGTCGAGGCGGCACGCTTTGACACGGTGAAATTGCCAAAGCCGACAAGCCGGACATCGCCGCCCTTCTTCAGTTCGCCGGTGATCACGGAAAATACCGCATCGACCGCCGACTGCGCGTCACCCTTCGAAATGCTCGCGGCGTCGGCGACAGCGGACACCAGTTCGTTCTTGTTCATAAAAATTCCCTTCCATGAGAACACCGGAACTATCGACTCATCCGGCAGGAAACGGACTTTAGAAAGAAGCGCTCCCGCAACCAAGTCGAAAAGGCAGGAAAAAAGCGGAAAAAGCCCGGAATTCCGGGGTTTTTCACATGAAAAAGCCGGGCGCCAGGCCCGGCTCTCCGTTTGTGCGCTG
Source organism: Mesorhizobium sp. WSM4833 (assembly GCF_055811095.1). NCBI lineage: Bacteria > Pseudomonadati > Pseudomonadota > Alphaproteobacteria > Hyphomicrobiales > Phyllobacteriaceae > Mesorhizobium > Mesorhizobium sp. WSM4833. Next base: position 214,603 of record NZ_JBVVQG010000006.1, on the reverse strand, counting down.
CAACCTTGACGAAAACCAACGCATGGCCCCGAAAACCGTAGCCGGTTTGCGGCAAGGGCCATGCGCAAGTCTAAGCGTTAGAGCGTCCTTTGTGCGTCCAGATGGACGCCCGGCGCTCTAATGCGCCAGGGACTTTCCAGCGTCGTCGGCACTGTCTGTCGCAGCCGGCGGATTGACCGGCTCGACCCATTCGATCGGCTCCGGCATACGCACCAGCGCGTGGCGCAACACCTCGCCGACACGTGAGACCGGAATGATCTCCATGCCGTTCTTCACATTGTCCGGAATCTCCGCCAAGTCCTTGGCATTGTCTTCCGGGATCAGCACCTTCTTGATGCCGCCGCGCAGTGCGGCGAGCAGCTTCTCCTTGAGCCCGCCGATCGGCAGGATGCGGCCGCGAAGCGTTATCTCGCCGGTCATCGCCACATCCGCCCGGACCGGAATACCCGTCAGTACCGATACAATGGCTGTCGCCATGGCAGCACCTGCAGACGGGCCGTCCTTCGGCGTGGCGCCTTCCGGCAAGTGCACGTGGATGTCGCGCTTGTCGAACAGCGGCGGCTCGATGCCGAAATCGACGGCGCGCGAGCGGACATAGGAGGCCGCCGCCGAAATCGATTCCTTCATCACGTCGCGCAAATTGCCGGTCACGGTCATGCGGCCCTTGCCGGGCATCATGACGCCTTCGACCGTCAGCAGCTCGCCGCCGACTTCCGTCCAGGCGAGTCCGGTAACGACACCGACCTGATCGTCAGCCTCGACCTGACCGAAGCGGAAGCGTTCAACACCGAGGTAATCGGCGAGGTTCGCCGCCGTGATGTTCACCGTCTTCTTCTTCGTCTTCAGGATCTCGGTCACCGCCTTGCGCCCGAGCTTCATCAGCTCGCGCTCGAGGCTCCTGACGCCCGCTTCACGGGTGTAGGTCTGGACGATGGCGCGGATCGCGTCCTCACCGACGGAAAACTCCTTCGGCTGCAGCGCGTGATCGCGGATCACCTTAGGCATCAGGTGCCGCTTGGCGATCTCGATCTTCTCGTCCTCGGTGTAGCCGGCGATACGGATGATCTCCATGCGGTCCATCAAGGGCGCCGGGATGTTCAGCGTGTTCGCCGTCGTCACGAACATGACGCTCGACAGATCGTATTCGACCTCGAGGTAGTGGTCCATGAACGTCGAGTTCTGTTCCGGATCGAGGACCTCGAGCAACGCCGATGACGGATCGCCACGGAAGTCCTGGCCCATCTTGTCGATCTCGTCGAGCAGGAAGAGCGGGTTGGACTTCTTGGCCTTCTTCATCGACTGGATGACCTTGCCGGGCATCGAGCCGATATAGGTGCGCCGGTGGCCACGGATCTCGGCCTCGTCACGCACGCCGCCCAGCGCCATGCGGATGAACTCGCGTCCAGTCGCCTTGGCGATCGACTTGCCGAGCGAGGTCTTGCCGACACCGGGAGGGCCGACGAGGCACAGGATCGGCCCCTTCAGCTTCTTCTGGCGGCTTTGCACGGCGAGATACTCGACGATGCGCTCCTTGACCTTGTCGAGGCCAAAATGGTCGGTATCGAGCACGTTCTGCGCGAAAGCCAGATCCTGCTTGACCTTGGAGTTCTTGCCCCACGGGATCGACAGGATCCAGTCGAGATAGTTGCGCACGACGGTCGATTCAGCCGACATCGGCGACATCGTCCGGAGCTTCTTCAACTCGGCTTCCGCCTTTTCGCGGGCCTCCTTGGAGAGCTTGGTCTTCTTGATGCGCGCCTCTATCTCGGCGGCCTCGTCGCGGCCGTCCTCGCCTTCGCCGAGTTCCTTCTGGATCGCCTTCATCTGCTCGTTCAGGTAGTACTCGCGCTGCGTCTTCTCCATCTGGCGCTTGACACGCGAGCGGATGCGCTTCTCCACCTGCAGGACGGAGATTTCGGCTTCCATGAAGCCCATCGCCTTTTCCAGCCGCTCCTTGACCGACAGCGTGGCCAGCATCTCCTGCTTCTCAGGGATCTTGATGGCGAGATGCGAGGCAACCGTGTCGGCGAGCTTGGAATAGTCGTCGATCTGGCTGGCAGCACCCACCACTTCGGGCGAGATCTTCTTGTTCAGCTTGACGTAATTCTCGAAGTCGGTGACGACCGAACGCGCCAGCGCCTCAACCTCGACCTCTTCCTCTTCCGGCTCGACCAGCGCCGCGGCGCGGGCCTCGTGGAAATCGGGACGGTCGGTGAACGAGACGATTTTCGCACGCGAAGCGCCTTCGACCAGAACCTTGACGGTGCCGTCGGGCAGCTTGAGCAATTGCAGCACATTGGCGAGCGTGCCGATGTCGAAAATGGCATCGGGCTCGGGATCGTCATCAGCGGCATTCATCTGGGTGGCAAGCAGGATCTGCTTTTCCTGACCCATCACCTCTTCCAGCGCCTTGATCGACTTCTCACGCCCGACGAAGAGCGGAACGATCATGTGCGGGAACACCACGATGTCGCGCAGTGGGAGAACTGCGAAGACGCCGTCGCTGGGTGCCTTGGATACTTTGGCCATTGTCCAACCTTTCATGTCGCGGCCGCTAATTGAGCCAACCGCGAATCTTATATTAACGACCGGGGATCGTTCCGCCTACCACCGTTTGTGACGGGAGTTTTACAGCACAGAAATCGGGCACCTCGGCCTTCTCCAGTTAGTTGGATGCACGACCCCCAAAGATCAAGGGGCGTGTCCAAATCCGCACTCCCAACCCGTCCGCGAGTGACACATTTGCGACGCCAAGCCCGTACGCCGCGCAAACCGCTGTGCGACAGCAAAACGGCGCCTTGCGGCGCCGTTTCAGAATTTCGCTGCGGGCTCATGTCAGGCGCTGACATTGCCCTTCTTTTCCTTCTGCTCGGAGTAGATGTAGAGCGGCCGGGCACTGCCGGTCACCACCTCCTCCGAAATCACCACTTCGCGCACGCCTTCGAGTGCGGGAAGCTCGAACATCGTGTCGAGCAGGATCGCCTCCATGATCGAACGCAGGCCGCGCGCGCCGGTCTTGCGCTCAATAGCGCGCTTGGCGATCGCCGAAAGAGCGTTCTCATGGAAGGTCAGGTCGACATTTTCCATCTCGAACAGCCGCTGATACTGCTTGACCAGCGCGTTCTTCGGCTCGGTCAGGATCTGGATCAGCGCCGGTTCGTCGAGGTCTTCCAGCGTCGCCAGGACCGGCAGACGGCCGACAAACTCAGGGATAAGACCGAACTTCAACAGATCCTCGGGCTCGACCAGGCGGAAAACATCGCCAGTGCGGCGATCCTCCGGCGAAGCGACGACCGCGCCGAAGCCGATCGACGTCTTGCGGCCGCGATCCGAGATGATCTTGTCCAGCCCGGCGAAGGCGCCGCCGCAGATGAACAGGATGTTGGCTGTGTCGACCTGCAGGAATTCCTGCTGCGGGTGCTTCCTGCCGCCCTGTGGCGGCACGGAGGCGACGGTGCCTTCCATGATCTTCAAGAGCGCCTGCTGCACGCCCTCGCCCGACACGTCGCGGGTGATCGAGGGATTGTCCGACTTGCGCGAAATCTTGTCGATTTCGTCGATGTAGACGATGCCGCGCTGGGCGCGCTCGACATTGTAGTCGGCCGACTGCAACAGCTTCAGGATGATGTTTTCGACGTCCTCGCCGACATAGCCGGCTTCGGTCAGCGTCGTCGCGTCAGCCATGGTGAACGGCACGTCGATGATGCGGGCCAGCGTCTGCGCGAGCAGCGTCTTGCCGCAACCGGTCGGGCCGATCAAAAGGATGTTGGACTTCGCCAGTTCGACATCGTTGTTCTTGCCGGCATGCGCGAGGCGCTTGTAGTGATTGTGGACCGCCACCGACAGCACGCGCTTGGCGTAGGGCTGACCGATGACATAGTCGTCGAGAACCTTGAGGATCTCCTGCGGTGTCGGCACGCCTTCGCGCGACTTCACCATCGAGGTCTTGTTCTCTTCACGGATGATGTCCATGCAGAGCTCGACGCACTCGTCGCAGATGAAGACCGTCGGACCGGCGATCAGCTTGCGCACTTCGTGCTGGCTTTTGCCGCAAAACGAGCAGTAAAGCGTGTTCTTGGAATCGCCGCTGTTGTTGCCGACCTTGCTCATTTTCATGTCCTTTCATGGCCGCCCGCCGATGGTCTGGCTGAAAGGGCGCATACTCTATCTATCGCGGGAATCCGCCGCCGCCAGTGTGTCCCGGCTCCCGCAACGCATTCCGTACGAAACACAAATCAGAAAACGTGGCAATGATTCGCGACAACCCCGCATAAAGCTAAGCCGCCGAAACTCAACATAGCCTTAACGTAGGCAATCCTGTCCCCCGAGGGAACAGCCAATTGTGGCCGAAATGCCGCAAGACGCGCCAAAAGCGCGTGATGGTGCCATCCAACTGCCAACTTGCCTTTATGCCAGCGCCCCTTCGGCCGCCTCGCGCGACGAAATGACCTTGTCGATGAGGCCGAAATCCTTGGCTTCGTCGGCGGTCATGAAATGGTCGCGGTCGAGCGTTTTCTCGATCTCTTCATAGCTCTTGCCGGTGTGCTTGACGTAGACCTCGTTGAGGCGACGCTTCAGCTTGATGATATCCAGGGCATGGCGCTCGATGTCGGACGCCTGGCCCTGAAAGCCGCCGGAAGGCTGGTGAACCATGATGCGGGCGTTCGGCGTGGCAAAGCGCATGTCCTTGTGACCGGCAGTCAGGAGCAGCGAACCCATCGAAGCCGCCTGGCCGATGCAGAGCGTCGACACGGCCGGCTTGATGAACTGCATGGTGTCGTAGATCGCCATGCCCGAGGTGACGACGCCGCCCGGCGAATTGATGTAGAGGTTGATTTCCTTCTTCGGATTCTCAGCTTCGAGGAACAAAAGCTGCGCGCAGACCAGCGTCGCCATGCCGTCCTCGACCGGACCGGTGATGAAAATGATGCGCTCCTTGAGGAGGCGCGAGAAAATGTCGTAGGCCCGCTCGCCGCGATTGGTCTGTTCGACCACCATCGGAACGAGGTTCATGTAGGTTTCGACGGGGTTCTTCATCAGGTATCTCTTATCTCGCGGTGGGATTCCGGCGCCGGGAATGCCGGCAGATCGGGCAGAATCGGTTCTGGATCGTTATTCCGTAAATAGGATGCCGGCTCGTCCTTGTGCAAGGCCGACCCCTCCTAGCCATCTGGGTAAGTCGAATCAAGCTTTCTGACCAAGGATTCGCGGCGGCGGATGCTTCCGCGGGTCCGGAGCCGCATCGCCGGCCCCGCAACGTAGCAGTTTCTTAACCGCGTCACTTAACGAAATGCGCCGAAACCGCTTTTTTCCGAGACGGCTTCCTCTACAATTCAACGTTGAACTTATGCATAGAGTTCAACAGGGGGAGTGTCATGCCCGGGAAAACCGCATGCTTCACCATTGCCGGCCTGACCGTGCTCGGCACGATTTCGCAGACGGCGGCCGGCGGCCGCGCCGTCGAATGTTATGAGCCGGTCCGCAGTCCGGCCGTCTATGACACGGTCTATGAAGACGTGATGATCAGTCCGCCCGGTCAGCAGGTCGACTATATCGCCCCTATCTTTGGCACGCGCGAGCGCGTCGTGATGACCGTTCCGGCGCAAGTGACCTACCAGATCGTACCGGCCGTCACCCGCACCGTCTATCGTACGGTCCGGGTCGATGGCGGCGGCTATTCCTGGGAATGGCGCGTCATCCATGGCCGCAAGGTGCTGTGCAAGGTATGGCACAAGGCGCGCTACGAACGCGTCGCAGAGACCGTCGTGATCCGGCCAGAACGCACGCGGCGCGTCGTCATTCCCGCACAATATGACAGCATCGCCGAGGAGGTGCTGGTGCGGCCGGAACAAAGGCGCGTCATCGATGTCCCCGCCTCCTACCAGGCCGTCGCGCGTCGTGTGTTGGTCCGGGAAGGCTCATCCAGTTGGCGGCGGGTGCATATTCCCAGGCATTGCCAGGATTAGCGCGCATGGCGTACCCTGCTTCGCAGCGGATCTCCGTTGGGCTGAGGGCATGCGCGACCTGGAAATTTCCAATCAGGAATTGTCAGACCTTGCCGAAGAAGCCTTGGCGCTTGCCAAAGCTTATTGGGCCTCCCTCGAGGAACGTCGGACGTATCCCACGACCAGCGGCAAACAGACGACGGAACTCTTCTCGCGGCCTTGGCAGGAGAGCGGTCGTGGTCGGGAAGTCTTGCAGGATTTCAAGTCGATAGCGGAGCATGTGCGGCCTTCAACCGGCAGGTTCTTCGGTTATGTCGTCGGCTCCGGCGAACCGATCGGCGCGCTGGGGGAATTGCTGGCTGCGGTGCTCAATCAGAATGTGACGTCGTGGCGCTCGGCACCGGCTGCGACATCGATCGAACGCGCCGTCGTCGAATGGTTGGCGGAGGCTGTCGGTTGCCCCGGATTTACAGGCAGCCTGTGCGGCGGCGGCTCGACGGCGAACCTCATGGCCCTGGCGATGGCGCGGGAAGCGAAGCTGCCAGCCAACGAAACAGGCGTGCGACCGTGCGTGATCTATGCTTCCGAGCAAGTGCACATGTCCATTCCCAAGGCCGTCGCGCTGTTGGGGATCGGTAGAAAAAATCTCCGTTTGATCCCTGTCGACGACAAATTCAGGATGCGGACGGATGCCCTCCAGGCAGCTATTGCAGCCGACCGCGGCATCGGCAACATGCCCATCGCCATCGTGGCCACGGCCGGCACCATCATCTCCGGTGCGATCGATCCCCTTCCCGAAATCGCAGACATTGCCCGCAGGGAAGCGTTGTGGATGCATGTCGATGGGGCCTATGGGGGACTGGCGGCCCTGACCGTCCCGGAAAAGTTCCAGGGACTGTCTTTGGCGGATTCGCTGTCGCTCGATGCGCACAAATGGCTCTATCAGCCACTCGATTGCGGCTGCCTGCTCAATCGCAACCCAGACATTGCGCGCACGACTTTCTCGCACAGCGACGACTACGTCAGGATATTGAGCGAAGACCCAACGGAAGCATTTGCATTCTTTGAAGAGTCGATCGAACTGTCTCGGCGCTTCCGTGCGCTGAAGCTCTGGATGTCGCTGCAGTATCACGGGCGCCGTGCCTATCGCGAAGCCATCGCGCGCGATCTCTACCATGCCCAGATGCTGGTACAGGCAATCGCTTCACAGCCGGAGCTTGAGCAGCTTGCGCCGGTATCGCTAAGCGCGGTCTGTTTCCGTCACCGCTCTAAGGACAACGAAGCGATCCTGCGCCGCGTGATCGCGCGCGGCCGCGTGTATCTGTCGAATGCAACGATCAGCGGTCAGTTCGCGCTGCGGGCGTGTTTCGTCAATCACAGGACGACCTTGGATGACGTGCGGGCGATTGTGTCCGAAGTCATTGCCGCCGCAGACGAACTCAATCATTGAACCGCTGCGGATTTGGCCTCGTGTTTCAGGCGACCTCCGCCCGCAGCCATGCCTTCAGACCGGCGATATCCCCATCGCCGACAGCAGCGGCAACGCGCCTGCCGACCGCAGCGCCGAACTTGTAGCCGTGGCCGGAGCATGCCGAGACAACAAGGCATTTGCCCTTTTCATGCGCCATGAATTTTTCGTCTGATGTGAAAGTGTAGGCGCAGGTGACGACTTCGGTCACCTGATACTCTTCGATGCGGGCGATCGGCGGCGAAAACAGGTTGCGGATCGCCTCGCCCTCGCCCGCCACCGGCTCGCGGTTCCAATCGGCGTCGCTGGTCGGCACCTTGTGCAGCCCGGACCCGAACTTCATGCCGGCGCCGCCGGAGGGCGGGATCACATAGCCGTCGATCGCGCCGCCGACATCGAGCACGACCGGTGCCGCCTGCCAGGCCGCCTTGAGGTCGGCCGGCGGTTCGACATAGGCAAGTGCGGTTCGATAGGTCTTCAATTCTCCATCCAGTTCTGGAAACAGTTTTAGCACCCAGGCGCCGGCGGCGACGACGATGCGGTCGGCCTGCATCGTCGAGCCGCTTTCGAGCACGATGTGGCCGGCTTCGGCGTCGACCTCGACCACCTTGCTGTTTTCGTAGACATTGGCGCCGTTGGCGCGCAGCCACTTTGCCAGGCCGGACGCGATCTTGCGGCAATGCAGGGCGCCGCCTTCGGTCGAGAAATAGGCGTAGCGAAACGAGCCGGCTTCCAGAAACGGCCAGCGTTTCACGGCTGCATCGGGCTCCAGCAGTTCGAACGGAAAATTGCCTTCTTCCAGGCCCTCGCGATATTCCTCGGCCTCGTCGCCGGGCTCGCGCGAAATGCAGACAAATCCTCTGGGATCGAGGTGGCTTTCGCCGAGATCGGCCCACATCTCGTCCCAGGCCTGGTAGGCTTCGGTGATCAGCCGGCCGTAGCCGGTCCCCGCGCGATAGGCGCGGCGGATGATGCGATGATGGTCGCCCGACGCGGCCAGCGGGTTCGGGATCGGCCCCTGCTCGACGATCGAAACGCTGTGACCCGCCTTGACCAGCGACCACGCCGTCGAGAGGCCGACAATACCCGCACCGACAACGATCACCTTCATCAAATCAGACTTTCCGCAGCCGGTCGGCTGGCTCAACGTATTGGATTGCGGGCGCCAACATACGGTCTGGAATCAGGCTGGCAAGCCGCGCTATTGGTCTGGCATGAGCAAATTGACGCCACCCGCCCTGGCCTTTGATCCAGCCACTCGACATCTGCGGCTCGACCCGCACGAGCCGGCTTTTTTTCAAAACCCTTATGATGCCTATGCTTTCCTCCACGGCGTATCGAATGCATTCTTCTGGGAAGAATTCGGCTTCTGGTGCTTTGGCGGTTTCGACGACGTCAACCGGCTGCTGCGCGACCGCCGTTTCGGCCGCCAGAATCCGGCCGGCATTCCACACAGTCGCGGCATCGGACAGGACCGCAGCCATCTCAGGGCCTTCGACGGCGTCGAAGCCAATTCGATGCTGGAACTGGAGCCGCCGGTGCACACGCGGCTGAGAACACTGGTCAACCGCGCCTTCGTCTCGCGTCAGGTCGAACGGCTGCGGCCGCGTGTCGAGGCTTTGGCCAACGAGCTGATCGACCGTTTCGAACCAGGCAAGACGGTCGACCTGTTGCCTGCCTTCGCGGCGCCCTTGCCGATCACCATCATTGCCGAAATGCTCGGTGTGCCGGTCGACATGGGGCCGCAACTGCTCGACTGGTCGCACCAGATGGTTGCCATGTACATGCATGGCCGCACGCGCGCGATCGAAGAGACGGCCAACCGCGCCGCGGGCGAATTTGCCGATTTCCTGCGTTTCCATGTCACCGAGCGACGCAAGAACCCTGGCGACGACCTGCTGTCGCTGCTGATCTCGGCGCAGGAGGACGGCAAAAAGCTGTCGGAGGACGAGATGGTGTCCTCGGCGATCCTGCTGCTCAATGCCGGTCATGAAGCGACAGTGCATCAGACCGGCAACGCTGTCCGTTCGATCCTTATGCAAGGCGGCGATGTCAGCCGCTTCTTCGGCTCACCCGAAGCGACCGCGGCAACGGTCGAGGAATGCCTGCGCTTCGACGCGCCGCTGCACATGTTCACGCGCTATGCCTACCAGGAGATCGAAGTCGCGCCTGGCATTGTCGTGCAGCCGGGCCAGACGATCGGGCTGCTGCTGGGCATGGCCAATCATGACCCGCGCGCCTTCGCCGAACCGCAAGCTTTCCGGCCCGATCGTCCGGACCAGAAGAACGTGTCATTCGGCGCCGGCATCCATTTCTGCATCGGCGCGCCGCTGGCCAGGCTAGAATTGCAGGTGTCGCTGAAAACCCTGTTCGAACGGCACCCGAAGCTGCATCTTGCCGAAAGGCCAAGCTTCCGCGACACTTACCACTTCCATGGGCTGGAAAGGCTCGCCGTCGGCTTTTGACGAAGCGCGGATTTGGGCGCCGGCCTATTCCAGCCATAGCGCCAGCAGCAACCACAAGGTCGGCTCACCGGACCGCCCACGATGCCCTTCCACGACAAGGCACCGGAAGCTGTCTCAGCCAGTTCCAGCGAAATAGTCATACGCAGGCAGCACAAGCTTGGGGGAGAGCCTGAAGGCCGTTGCTGGCAGCCCCTGTCGATCCATGCCAAATCGCAAGATCGGTCGAGCGCGATATATCCGGAAAGGCCTAACTGGTGTCGTCACGGAGAAAGAGACGTTGAAGGCCGCACTTGAAAACTACCAAGCCCGAATGCAGCGGGTGCTAGACCATATAGACCAGCATCTGGATGACGATCTGGGGCTGGAGGCGTTGAGCGGTGTCGCGGCGTTCTCGAAATATCATTTCCACCGGCAGTTCACGTCCACCTTCGGGGTGTCCGTGCATCGCTATGTCCAGCTCGCCCGCATGAAGCGTGCTTCGTACAGACTTGCCGAAAGTGACGCCCAAAGCGTCACCGACATAGCCATGGATGCCGGTTACGACGCGCCGGATGCCTTCGCCCGCGCCTTTCGGCAACGGTTCGGACAATCGCCGTCGTCGTTCCGGAAGTCTCCCGACTGGGGGTCGTGGCTCATGGCCTTCGGGCCCCTCGAAAAAGCAAGGAACACGCTTATGCAGATAATCTTTGAACACGACGACGTGACGATCCGCGATGTGCCCCCGACGCCGGTGGCGATCATGGAGCACCGCGGAGACCGGGCGACGCTCCAGGACACCATCCAGCGGTTCATCGCCTGGCGCAAGGCCGCGGGCTTGTCGCCCGAGACAAGCCCGACCTTCAACGTCTTCCGTTCCGAAAGGGAGCCCGCGGTCCCGGCTGACTACAGCATGGACATTTGTGCCGGGACCGACCGGCCGATCGAGGCGAATGACGCGCAGATGAAGGCTGGCGTGATCCCCGGCGGGCGCTGCGCGGTGCTGCGCTACCCTGGCAATACCAACAATCTCGAACCCGCAGCACTTTATCTTTATCGTGAATGGCTTCCGGCCAGCGGCGAGGAAGCACGCGACTTTCCGATCTATTGCCAACGACATCTGTCCCACTTCCCGGAGGGCCCGCTACGCGAAGTGGTCGTTGAACTCTTTCTGCCTCTGAAATAGCTCGGCAGGACAGCGGTTTGTCCCCCCGATCGCGAGCATCATGGCGACGCGAGATCAAAGCTTGATCACATACTCCTTGCGAGTCGTTTCAAGCACTTCCCAGCTGCCCTTGAAGCCGGGCTTCAGCACAAAGCTGTCGCTGGTCTTGACGGTGCGCGCTTGCCCACCGTCCTCCGCGATCACCGAAACGCCGGACAGGATGTGGCAGAACTCCCACTCGTCATAGACGATGCGCCATTTGCCCGGGGTCGATTCCCATATGCCGGCATAGAGGCCGCCGTCGCGCTCCTCGACATTCCAGGTGCGGAATTTGGGATCGCCCGAGATCAGCCGGTCGGGCGCCGGTGCACCCTGTTCGGCGTCGACAGCGTCGACGCCGATGGAAAGAAAGTTTGACTCGCTCATGATCGGTCAGACCTTGGCTAGAGCCTGTTCGAGGTCGGCGACGATGTCGTTGACGTCCTCGATGCCGATCGAAAGCCGCACCGTGTCCGGTCCTGCGCCGGCCTTGACCTTCTGCTCGTCGGAAAGCTGGCGGTGCGTGGTCGAGGCCGGGTGGATGACCAGCGACTTGGTGTCGCCGACATTGGCGAGGTGCGAGAACAGCTCGAGCGCCTCGACGAATTTGACGCCCGCGTCATAGCCGCCCTTCAGCGCGAAGGTGAACACGGCGCCGGCGCCAAGCGGTGAGTACTTCTTCTGCAGCGCGTTGTTCTTGTCTGAGGGCAGGCCGGGGTAATTCACCGATGCGACCTTGGGGTGGTTGGACAGCCAGGCGGCAACCGTCACGGCATTGTCACAGTGGCGCTGCATGCGCAGCGGCAGGGTTTCCAGGCCGGTCAGGATGAGGAAGGCGTTGAACGGGGAGATCGCCGGGCCGAGATCGCGCAGGCCGAGCACGCGCGCGGCAATGGCGAAGGCGAAATTGCCGAAGGTTTCGTGCAGGACAAGACCACCATATTCGGGGCGCGGTTCCGACAGCATCGGGTATTTGCCCGATTTCGACCAGTCGAAGGTGCCGCCGTCGACGATGGCGCCGCCGATCGAATTGCCGTGACCGCCGATGAATTTGGTCAGCGAATGGACGACGATGTCGGCGCCATGCTCGATCGGCCGGATGAGGTAGGGCGAGGCCAGTGTGTTGTCGACGATCAGCGGCAGGCCGTGCTTGCGCGCGATGTCGCCGATCTTCTCGATGTCGACGAAGGTGCCGCCCGGATTGGCGAGGCTTTCGATGAAGATCGCCTTGGTCCTGTCGTCGATCTGGCTTTCGAAGGTCGAGATATCGTTGGTGTCGGCCCATCGCACCTCCCAGCCATAATTCTTGAAGGCATGGCCGAATTGGTTGATCGAACCGCCGTAAAGCTTGTTGGCCGCGACGAAATTGTCGCCCGGCTGCATCAGATTGTGGAACACGATCACCTGCGCCGCATGGCCGGAGGCGACCGCGAGTGCCGCCGTGCCACCTTCAAGGGCCGCCATGCGCTCTTCCAGCACCGCCTGGGTCGGGTTCATGATGCGGGTGTAGATGTTGCCGAAGGCCTTCAGCCCGAACAGCGACGCGGCATGGTCTGCATCGTCGAAGACGAAGGAGGTCGTCTGGTAGATCGGCGTGGCGCGCGCGCCGGTCGCCGGATCGGGCTTGGCACCGGCGTGGACGGCGAGCGTGTTGAAACCTGGCGTGCGGGTCACTGAAAACCTCCCTTTTGAAACTCTTGAAATCGCCGGGCATTCTTGGCGAAGCATGAGCGCGAATGCAAAGAAGAAAATACCCTTCGGCTAGCGATCTGCGGCCGAGGCCCGAGAAAATGCGCTGGCCTAAGGAATAATTTTGCGCCTAAGGCGCATCGCGCGTCAGGCCTTGCTTTTGGTGCACGTCGTTATCCCAAAACCGCTGCGCACTTTTGAGCGACGTGCACTACTTCTGCCGCACGCCAAAACTCTGGAATCCCGACCGCATCAGCGGCTTCTTCGACGACAGCACGCCGGAATTGACGCCGGTCCAACCGATCTCGCCGGACAGCTTGCCATATTCGATCTTGGGGCAGCGGTTCATCACCACCTTTATGCCGGCGGCCTCGGCGCGGGTGGCGGCCTCGTCATGGCGCACGCCAAGCTGCATCCAGATCACTTTCGGCAAGGGATCAAGCCGCAGTGCCTCGTCAACGATGCCGGGCACTGCCGCCGGCGCGCGAAAAATGTCGACCATGTCGATCGGCTCTGGAATATCGGCGAGCCTCGCATAGGTCATCCGGCCGAGGATCTCCTTGCCGGCCTGGCCAGGATTGATCGGAAACACCGAAAATCCCTTGGCCAGCAGATATTTCAGCACGAAATAGCTTGGCCGCACATCATTGGCGGACGCGCCGACCATGGCGATGGTCTTCACCGAATTGAGGATGCCGGCAATGTAAGTGTTGTCGTAGCTATCGTGGTTCATGCGGCTTCCTACGGTAGTGGTATCGGTAAAGTTCACGGCTGAACCCAAGCGAGGCATAGAGTGCGCGGGCCGGTGTGTTGTCGGCCACCACCTGCAAGCATGCGGCGTGAGCCCCTGCCCGCCGCGCCCAGCCGATGAGGCCGCCGATGGTCTTGCGGCCCAGGCCTTGCTGCCTGAAACGGCCATCGGTTTCAACCGATTCCACCACAAGCAGGCCATTGCGGATGACACCATAGGCCAGGGCGGCAATTTGGCTGTCGCGGTCACAGGATACGAACGCCCGATCGCCGACGATCAGCCCGGTCATCTCGCGAAAGATGCGGCGGTCGGCTTCGTCAAAGGCTCCCATGCGGAACCGCGCCGCGAGCCAGTCCTCGCCCGGCACCTTCAAAACGGTGACCTGCTCATCGCGAACTTCAGCCAGGTCGCCGATCCCGGCATGGAGATGGATCGTGCCGCCTTCCGGCTGGTAGCCACGATGGTCGAGAGCGGCTTCGAGCTCGCCGGCGATGCCGGGAACCCGAAACAAGGGCGTCTGGCCGTGGCCGATGTAGAAGGACTCGGCGGCGTCGACGACCGCATCAGGCACGCCCCGCTTACCGCGCAAGGGATTGGCCGAATTGGTGCGCCGGATCCGTCCGCCCGATCGCCGTAGAAGCCAGCCATCAACCACCGTCTCGGTCGCCGCCGGCCAGCCTTCGCGGCACGCCTGCTCGACGCGCCAATTGAGGTCATCATCGCCGGCGCTCACGCGTCATCCTCCCGCAGTGCTTCCTCCATAAAGGCCTGCGGATCGGTGCAGAAGTCGCGCATCATGCGAAAATGATCGGTATCGCTGAAATCCGTGGGATCGAGCCCGAAGCGGCTGATGCGGAACAGCCGCGCGCCAGGACAAGCCATCAGCAGCGGCGAATGCGTCGCCATGATCACTTGCGCGGTGCCCGACTGGTCCATGCGCCGCAGCATCTTGAGCAGCTCGATCTGTCGCGTCGGCGACAGTGCGCTTTCGGGTTCGTCGAGGATGTAGATGCCTTGCCTGCGGCAGCGCTCCTCGAAAAAACGGATGAAGCCCTCGCCATGCGACCAGGACAGGAAGTCCGGCGGCGGGGGCCTGAAAGGGTCTTCCAGTGCCGCCTGATCGAGATATCGGGCCACGGAGTAGAAGGATTCGGCACGAAAGAACCAGCCGGCAGTGACTTTCGGCAGCCAGTGGCCACGGAACGTGTTTGCCAGCGCAGCACCGCTCTTGTCGATGGCGCTGGAATGGTCGACCGGCCTATATCCCTTGCCGCCACCGGCTTCGTCATAGCCGGCCAGCGCACCGATCGCCTCGAGCAGCGTCGATTTGCCGGTGCCGTTCTCGCCGACGATGATGGTGATCGGCGTGGTGAATTCGAGTTCGAAGTCGTGGCCGCGAAACAGCGGCAGGTTCCATGGATATTTTTCCCAATCCTCGACCCGCACGGCATCGAGCAGGATGCGCTTCAGATAGGGAGCCTTGAGCCGCGTCAGCTGCTTGCGATGGGCCATCAGCCAGGTAGCGAAATCGTGCCGTCTTCGGCGATCGGAAAGGCCGGATTGTGCGCCACTTCCCAGACATGCCCGTCGGCGTCGGCGAAGTAGCCGTACCAGCCGCCCCAGAAGGCGCGGCCGGCCGGCTTGACGATGCGGCCGCCGGCTTTTTCCGCCCTGGCGAGCACGTCGTCGACTTCGGCGTCGGAGCGGGTGTTGTAGGCGAGGTAGACCGCCGATGGCGCCGCGGCGAAGGCGATGCCGGAATCCTCTTCTGCGCTGGCACGTGGGAACAGACCAAGAATGACGCCGCCCATCTGGAAGAAGGCGACACCGTCGGTGATACCGGCATGCCGCTTCAAGCCCATAGCCTCGTAAAAGCGCACCGCGCGGTCCAGATCATCGGTGGCGATGGTAATGATAGAGATTCGCGGCTCCATGGTGCTGCTCCTATTCGTCCGTCCATTCCGGCTTGCGCTTGCCGATGAAGGCGCCGATGCCTTCCTCGGCGTCGCGCGCGAGCATGTTTTCGACCATGATCCGGCCGGTATAGGTGTAAGCATCCGCCAGCCCCATTTCGGCCTGCGCGTAAAACGCCTCCTTGCCCGTCTTGACCACCAAAGATGATTTGGAAGCAATGGTTTGCGCGTATTTGGTGACGATCTGATTCAGGTATTCACGCGGCACGACGCGGTTGACCAGGCCGAATTCCTTGGCGGTTGCCGCATCGATTGTCTCGCCGGTCAACAGCATCTCCATCGCATGCTTGCGCGAGACGTTGCGCGACAGCGCCACCATCGGCGTCGAGCAGAACAGGCCGATGTTGACACCCGGCGTACAGAAGGTCGCCTCATGCGAAGCGATCGCCAGGTCGCAGCTGGCGACCAGTTGCAGCCCGGCGGCGGTGGCCAGGCCGTCAACCTCGGCGATGACAGGCACTGGATGACACACGATCGCCTGCATCAGCGTCGCACAAGCTGCAAACGTCTCTGCGAAAAAGGCCTTGCCATGATCGGCGTCAGTGCGGCGCGCGGTCATTTCCTTGAGATCGTGGCCGGCGCAGAACACCTTGCCGGCAGCCGACAAGACGATGACGCGAACGGCCTTGTCGGCCCTGGCGCGCTCGAGTTCGGCCGTCAGCGCCGCCATCACCGCCAGCGACAGCGCGTTGGCAGGCGGATTAGCGAGTGTGAGGCGCAGCACGCCCTTGTCCAGTTGTGCAACCACCGGACCCTCAACGGCGGCAGGCTTGATGGCAAGGATTTCGGCCATGGATAAGGTTCTCCGCGATTCCGCTGGGGCTGCCAGACTATCTAATACCGGATCAGGTTTCGTCCAACACCGATCGCTTGCGCCAAGGGACGAAGGTTGTCAGAAATGCCGCGCTGCGCTCATACAGGCCTGGCGCAAAGCGAGAGACTAAGACATGCCCGCTCAGACCAACCTCAAGCCCGTGCTGACCGCGCAACAAGTCAATGCGCTGATGGAAACCGTCTATCCGCAGCTCAATGAGCAGTTCAAATATTTCGAGGCGATCGACGTGTTCCCGGGCGGCTGCACCGTGCGGCTCAACGCCGGCGAACGGCATTTGCGTCCCGGCGGCACGGTGTCCGGCCCCTCGCTGTTCACGCTGGCCGACATTGGCGGCTACGTCTGCGTGCTCAGCCATGCCGGGCCGGATGCGCTTTCGGTCACCGTCAACCTCGACATCAATTTCGTGCGCAAGGCCGAGGCAGGACCGATCGACGGCCATTGCCGCATCCTGAAGCTGGGAAAGAGCCTGATGGTGTTCGACATCGACATCGTTGCCGGCCCAGACGGACACACGGTGGCGCATGCCACCGGCACCTATTCGATCCCGCCGAAGCGGAATGGTGATGTGGTAAAATAATACCTTTTGTCCAAGCTATTGTTTTTGCTACATTTTACCTGATATCTACCTTTTCGTTCGCCTTGACGCGGTCACCACCCTCGCCTATAAGCCTCCACGAAGCAGCGGCCCGCAAAGGCCGCCGTTTTGTTATTGGCGGCGGGCAAGCGCCTTTCGCCAATCCAAGCAACAAGAAACGCCTTCTCTTATGAAGGTCAAAACCGAGAGCAGAAAACATGACAACCTTTTCGCAGAAGCCTGCGGATGTGGTGAAGAAGTGGATCCTGATCGACGCCGAAGGTCTCGTCGTCGGTCGTCTGGCCACTGTCATCGCCAATCATCTCCGCGGCAAGCACAAGCCGACCTTCACCCCGCACGTCGACGACGGCGACAACGTCATCGTCATCAATGCCGACAAGGTGGTGTTCACCGGCAAGAAATTCACCGACAAGGTCTATTACTGGCACACCGGCCACCCAGGCGGCATCAAGGAGCGCACCGCGCGCCAGCTGCTCGAGGGTCGTTTCCCCGAGCGTGTCGTCGAGAAGGCCGTTGAGCGCATGGTCCCGCGTGGCCCGCTCGGCCGTCGCCAGATGAAGAACCTGCGCGTCTATGCAGGCGCCGAGCATCCGCATGTCGCCCAGCAGCCCGTCGTGCTCGACGTGGCCAAGCTGAACGCCAAGAACAAGAAGGTCGCATAAGATGGCTGAGCTTTCCTCGCTCGCAGAACTGGGCGCCGCCACCGGCAACACCAATACCCAGCCGGCGGCCCCCGTCCACGTCCAGAAGCTCGACAAGTCGGGCCGCGCCTATGCCACCGGCAAGCGCAAGAACGCCATTGCGCGCGTCTGGGTGAAGCCGGGTTCCGGCAAGATCATCGTCAACGACAAGGAATTCGCGACCTATTTCGCGCGTCCGGTCCTGCAGATGATCCTCAACCAGCCGATCATCGCCTCCAACCGCGCCGGCCAGTACGACATCGTCGCGACAGTCGTCGGCGGCGGTCTCTCCGGCCAGGCTGGCGCCGTGCGTCACGGCATCTCCAAGGCGCTGACCTACTACGAGCCGACGCTGCGCGCCGTGCTCAAGAAGGGCGGCTTCCTGACCCGCGACAGCCGCGTCGTCGAGCGCAAGAAGTACGGCAAGGCCAAGGCCCGTCGTAGCTTCCAGTTTTCCAAGCGCTAAGCACTTCGCAGCTTCAGACAATCGAAAAGGCCGCCTCCGGGCGGCCTTTTTGTTTGCGGCTCGGCAGTCACCCCACCCACGCCTACGGCGCGACCTTCCCATCGAGGGGAGCTAGAAGAGCGCGGCGCCCTACCTCCCCCAATGGGGAGGTCGGCGCGGAGCGCCGGGTGGGGTGATGGCGCCGGAAACAGGTCAGGCCTTGCTGCCCTTGATATAGTCGATGAACGCCCGCAGCGGGGCCGGAACCAGGCGCCGGCCGGGATAATAGAGAAACGGTCCGGGAAAACTCTGCCACCACGGTTCGAGCACGGACTCAAGAGCGCCGCTGTCGAAGTAAGGGCGCAGCCAGCCCTCGAAGAGGCCGATGATGCCGGTGCCGGCAATAGCCGCGTCGACGGCAAGATCCGTCGCCCCGCCGATCCGCACGATCAAGGGGCCTGTCGGATCGACCCGCACCACCTCGCCGTCTCGCTCGAATTCCCACGGCAGCATCGCACCGCTGGCAAAGCGCCCACGCACGCAGGAGTGGCCAAGCAGGTCGCTCGGGTGTTGCGGGCGCCCATGGCGAGCAAGATAGGCAGGGCTGGCGGCGGTGGCGAAACGCTGCACGCGCGGTCCGATCGGCACCGCGATCATGTCCTGTTCCAGCCGCTCGTCATAGCGGATGCCGGCGTCACAGCCGGCCGCCAGCACGTCGACCAAGTTCTCGTCGGCGATCACCTCCAGCCGGATACCGGGATAGGCGGCGAGGAAACCAGGGACGATGTCGGGCAATATCAGCCGCGCAGCACTGACCGGCACGTTGAGACGCAACGAGCCAGCCGGCCTGTCGCGAAAACCGTTCACCACGTCCAGCGCCGCCTCCACCTCCGACAGCGCCGGGCCGAGCCGCTCCAGCAGGCTGAGGCCCGCCTCGGTCGGGACAACGCTGCGCGTCGTGCGGTTGAACAGCCTGACACCGAGCTGCACTTCCAGGCGACGCACCGCCTCACTCAGGCCGGAGGCGCTGCCGCCGCTCGCACGCGCGCCGTCGCGAAAGCCGCCGGCGCGCGCCACCGCCACGAAAGCATTCAGATCGCTGAGGTCCATCATTGTTCGCCATTCCGCACGGCCTGTGTGGATTGTACCGGATTATCACGAGGTTGGGCAGCGCCTATCTCTGCCTCCTCAAGGAGATCAATCATGTCCAACATCCAACAATCCGGCACCTTCGCCCCCGCCACCTTCAAGCTTGGCAGCCGCACCGTGAAGCGGCTCGGCTACGGTGCCATGCAACTCGCGGGACCCGGCGTGTTCGGGCCGCCCAAGGATCATGACGCGGCATTGGCCGTGCTGCGCGAGGCGATTGCGCAAGGCGTCGACCATATCGATACCAGCGACTTCTACGGTCCGCACGTCACCAACCGGCTGATCCGCGAGGCGCTGGCGCCCTACCCCCAAGATCTCGTCATCGTCACCAAGATCGGTGCCCGGCGCGGCGCGGATGGATCGTGGCTGCCGGCCTTTTCCGCGGAAGCGCTCACCCAGGCGGTACACGACAATCTCAGCAATCTCGGGCTCGAGGTGCTCGACGTCGTCAACCTACGCATCATGTTCGATACCCATGGCCCCGCCGAGGGATCGATCGAAGCGCCGCTCACCGTGCTGGCCGAGCTCCAACAACAGGGTCTGGTCAGGCACATCGGGCTGAGCAACGTGACGCCGGCGCAGATCGCGCAAGGACGGGGGATCGCCGAGATCGTCTGCGTGCAGAACCAGTACAATCTGGCGCATCGCGGCGACGATGCCCTGATCGACGATCTTGCCCGCGATGGCATCGCCTATGTGCCGTTCTTCCCGCTCGGCGGCTTCAACCCGCTGCAATCCTCCACCCTGTCGGAAATCGCGGCGCGCCTCGGCGCCACGCCAATGCAGGTCGCGCTCGCCTGGCTGCTGCGCCGCGCGCCCAACATCCTGCTGATCCCCGGCACATCGTCGGTCGGGCATCTCAGGGAGAACCTCGCTGCGGCTGAACTGGAATTGCCACAGCATGCGCTCAGCGAACTGGACGGCGTGGCGCTAGCGGCTTGAAGCTAGCCAATCTCCCCCTCGTGAGGGAGATTGGCAGCGTCAGCCGCCGCTTAATTGATGCTCGCCGTATTCGCCGGCTCAACCGGCCGCGCCTCGTCGGCATAAGGCACGCGAAAACCATTCGCGGCCAGCCAGTCGATTGCCGCCTTCGGCTCGTCGGTCTGGATGATGGTGGCGCCGCGATCGGCCCAGAAACCCCAGCTTTCGCGCGGCAGGCTGGCCTGCACCGCCAGTTCGTCGCCGCGGCCGCCGGCGAGGAAGCCGCCCGGTTTGTTGGCGATGGCGTAGGTGTCGGCCCAGATGTGCCAGTTGCCCCTCACAGCGGCCGCGCGCATGCGCGTGCTGAACAGCGGCCCGCCCGTCTCGGTCAGCGTCTCGGCGCCTGCCCGCCAGTTGATCAACTCGATCGCGCGCGGCGAGAAGGCGCGGTCGACCGTCCCGGCGAAACCGGCGTCATGCACCGCGTCATCAGCGATGATCGGCATGAACTGGAAGCCGCCGCCAATGGTCTCCATGGCGGCCTTGACCGTGGAAATCCGTTGTGAATTCCACAGGTTCTCCTTGACGATGACCTGTTCGGCCATGCCGAGATCGCGAGCGACCGCAATCATGCCCGGGAGGGCGCCGACGTCGAGCTTGTTGTCGAGGTTGATGAGGATGCGGTTTCTGGTCGCCATCAGCATCTCGTGCAGCGTCGAGACTGTTTCACTTGTCGCCGCACCGGTGCCCTCGACCACCAGCCGGCATGTCTTCAGTTCGGCCAGCGTGTACATGACCACCTCGCCCTTGCAGGTCGTGGTGCGGTCGAGCCAGCTGTCATGCATGACCACCAACTCGCCGTCCTTCGAGCGCCTGATGTCGACCTCGACGATTTCGGCGCCCATGGCGATCGAGCCCTCCACGGCGGCAATCGAATTTTCCGCGTAGAGCGTCTTGCCGGCCTGCATGCTGCCGGCGCGATGCGCAGCCACCATGACGTGATCGCGCCATTGGTTGGCATGCTCGAAGCGGTCGAGGATCTGTCTGGCGCGGGTCTCGCCGGCCAAGGCCTGGCCAGAGGCGGCTGCCACGGCCGTGTAAAGCAGAAAACTCAGCCAGATGGTCCGCATCGAGAATCGCTCCTTGCCGGATCGACACCCGGATAGGCGACGCCCGTGACATCTGGGTGAACGAAGCCGGCTAGCGGAATACTCGCAGCAGGTGCGTCAGATGCGTTTCGAGAGCCTGCGGAACCACGCCATGGCCGGCATCTCGACGAAACGCCAGGTGATCCAGGAGGCGGCAATGGTAGCGGCGAGCATGACGACGATCGCCACCGCCCCCGTCCAGCCGGCACCGAAGCCGGTGGCAGGCTGGCCGCGCAGCATGAAGTCGCCGATCAGGCCAAGGCCGAGCTTGCGCTCGACGAGCCCCGCGACGTTGATCAGGCGCGCCTGGACGAAGATGTGGACCATGTAGATCGAATAGGACAGCGCGCCAAGCGTCAGCATGAACGGGGCTCTGAGCAAGGCGCTGATCCAGCCACCCTCATGGGCGAACAGAAACAGCGCCAGCGCGAACACCAGGGGTGCCGCGATGCCGAAGTCATTGTCGCCCGCCAGCGAAACGAAAAGCACGATGACGGCCACCATGACGATTTCGGCAAGGGTCCAGTCCATGCGCGGGCCGCCCCTGGCGAGAGCCTGTCGCGCCCCTGCAATGGAATCATGCTGAAACCAGGCCAGCAAGGCGCCGAGCGAGAAGCCGTACAGGCAACGGATGAAGCCGAAATCGAAGGACACATCCATATGATGGGTCGAGAAGCCGAGCAGGAACAGCGGCGCAGTGACGGCGGTCGCGACGAACCATATCCAGGCGCGCGCGCCGGCGACGAAGACCACGCCGGCAAACAGGAGATAGGCGAAGAACTCGGCCGAAATGCTCCAGCTCGGCGCATTCCAGGTCAATTGATCCTCGAAGCCGACACCCTGCAGCAGAAGGAGATTGGCAAGCAGGCTGTTGAGGTCGAAGCCGCCGGTGAAGGGGGCAGCCCCCGTGCCGTGCAATTGCGGCAGCATCAGCCGCAGCAGCTCGAAACCGGCGAAGGCGGCAAGCATGAGCAGATGCAGCGGGTAGATGCGGCCGAAACGGACCAGGGCGAAACGCGCGACCTGTCCCGGTTGGTTGAGCCGATCGCCGTAGCTGCTGGCGATGACGAAGCCGGAAAGGACGAAGAAGAAATCGACGAACAGGTAGGACGAACCGATGAAGGCGCTTCGCGAAATCGTCGAACCGGTAGGAAAGTGAAACAGCGCCACCAGAAGCGCGCAGATGCCGCGCCACGAATCGAGGACCAGGAAGCGTTCGCCGGCGACCGTGCCGGTGTGGGTCGACGCCGCGGCACGGGTGGGGTTGAGAAACGCGGTCTGCGTCATGATGATACAATCCTGTCTTGCCGTGGCACTCGGGCAGCGCCATTCCGTCTCGCCAAGCTATGACTGGCATCTTCCGTGCCGGTTCTGTAGTTGTTGCAACCCGATGAAAAACGAGGATCCGTAATGGCGAACCACACCATCGACAACGCCTTCACCGCCCGTTCCAAAACGGGCGCCGCGTTCGAGCCGACCTATTCCGGCGCGCTGTCGTTCATGCGGCGCAAATACACCAAGGACGTGAAGGGCGCGGATGCGGTGGTGTGGGGTATTCCCTTCGATGCCGCCGTCACCAACCGGCCTGGCGCCCGCTTCGGGCCGCAGGCGATCCGCCGTGCCTCGGCGATCCTCGACAACGACCCGCAATATCCCTTTTCACGCGATCTGTTCGAGCATTTGGCGGTCGTCGATTATGGCGATTGCCTGCTCGATTCGGGCAACCATCAGAAGACGCCCGGCACGATCGAGCGCGAAGCGGCGAAGATCCTCAAATCAGGCGCCTTCCTGTTGACGCTCGGCGGCGATCATTTCGTCACCTGGCCACTGCTCAAGGCGCATGCCGCCATCCATGGTCCGCTCGCTTTGGTGCAGTTCGACGCCCACCAGGACACCTGGCCGGACGACGGCAAGCGCATCGACCACGGCTCCTTCGTCGGTCGCGCCGTCAAGGAAGGCATCATCGATCCCGACCGGTCGATCCAGATCGGCATCCGCACCCATGCGCCCGACACGTTCGGCATCAAGATCCTCCATGGCCATGAAATCGAGGAGATGCGGGCGTCCGACATTGCCTACGCCATTGTCGACCGCACCGGCGGCAAAAAGACCTATCTCACCTTCGACATCGACTGCCTCGATCCGGCCTATGCGCCCGGCACAGGCACGCCGGTTGCCGGCGGGCCGTCCTCGGCCAAGATCCTGTCGACGCTGCGCCAGCTCAACCAGATCGATATTGTCGGCGCCGATGTCGTAGAGGTTGCGCCGGCCTATGATCACGCCGATATAACGGCAATCGCCGGCTCGATGGTGGCCATGCAATATCTCGGTCTGCTCGCTGAACGGAAAGCCCGGCTTGAAGAGCTGAACAACGGCAATCACAATGGTGCCGCAGTGATTCAAGGCCAGGGCATATAGTCTTGAAAACTCAGGGAATTTGAACAACCCATGAAACCGAAAATCTTCATCGACGGCGAACACGGCACCACCGGCCTGCAGATCAGGGCGCTGCTTGCCGAGCGCGGTGATCTGGAGATCATTTCCATCCCCACCGAGCGTCGCAAGGAAACGGCGGCACGTGCCGAGTTCCTCAATGCCGCCGATGTCGCTATCCTGTGCCTGCCCGACGACGCGGCGAAGGAAAGCGTCTCGCTGATCGCCAACGACACCACCAGGGTCATCGATGCGTCGACCGCGCATCGCGTGGCGGAGGGCTGGGCGTATGGTTTCGCCGAGATGGACAAGGACCAGGCAAAGGCGATTGCCTCGGCAAAGCGCGTCGCCAACCCAGGCTGCTGGCCGCAGGGACCGATCGCGACGCTGCGGCCGCTGGTCACAGCAGGCCTGCTGCCGGCCGATTTTCCGATCACCGTCAACGGCATTTCGGGCTATTCCGGCGGCGGACGGCCGATGATCGAGGACTACGTCGCCAAGGGCGAGGACGCCTCGGAATTCCTGCCTTACGGCCTCACCCTGCAGCACAAGCACGTGCCGGAATTGAGGGCCTATGCAAGGCTGTCGCATGATCCGATCATGCAGCCGGCGGTCGGCAATTTCGCGCAAGGCATGATCACCGTGGTGCCATTGCAACTCGGCGGCCTCGACCATGTGCCGACCGGTGCGGAGCTGCATGCGGCGATTGCCGACCATTTCGCCGCCATCAAGGGCGGTGTGGTCGAGGTGGCGCCCTATGCGCATTCGGAGCGCATGCCGGAGATCGATCCGGAGATCTACAACGGCACCAACCGGATGAAGGTCTATGTCTTCGCCAACGACAAACGGGCGCAGGCCCTGCTGCTGGCGGTCTACGACAATCTCGGCAAGGGCGCCTCGGGGGCCGCCGTCCAGAACATGGATCTGATGCTCGGCCTCTGATGGACACGCCAGCCTTTCCGGCGCGCTGGAAAGTCAGCGCGCCCGAACTTATTGCCGAGACCTTTTCGAGCCGCATCTGGAAGGTTTTGCGCGAAGACGGATCGCCGGCGATCGTCAAGGCGCTGAAGCCTTTCGATGACGTCGCCGACGAGTTGCGCGGAGAGCACTATCTCGCCTGGCGGCGCGGCGAAGGCGCGGTGCGTCTGCTCGGCCGCGACGGCCACAGCATGCTGCTCGAATATGCCGGTGAAACCCTGCTGCAGCAGGTTCTCGACGAACAGGGCGACTTTGCCGCGACCGCAATCGCGGCGGAGGTGATGGCAAAACTGTTTTCACGGGGGAAAGCCCCCTACCCGTCCGAGCTTCAGCCGCTCCGGGAACGCTTCGCCAGCCTGTTCGACAAGGCGAATACCGATCGCGACGCCGGCCTTGACAGCCTCTATGTCGAGGCAGCCGTCATCGCCGAGCGGCTGCTGGCCGATCCGCAAGACATCAGGCCCCTGCATGGCGATCTGCATCACGAAAACATCCTGCACGGGCCGCGCGGCTGGCTGGCGATCGATCCGAAGGGCGTGCTCGGCGATCCCGGCTTCGACGCGGCGAACATGTTCTACAACCCGCTCGACCGGGACGATCTCTGCCTCGATCCGGAGCGGATCGCTGATATGGCCGAGATCTTTGCCAGAACACTGAGCCAGACACCGACCGCTATCCTCGATCATGCCATTGCCTATGGATGCCTGTCGGCGTCCTGGCATCACGAGGACGACAATGCGGTCGAGGAGAATCGCGAATTGTCGATCGTCAAGGCGATCCGGGCGGTGCGGGCAGGCTTCTGATCCGACCCAGTAGATCGGCTCGGGATCAGCCCCTGAGCGCTATCCCCGTCGGCAAGGGATAGGCGCCCTTGGTGCCACGCCAATGGGCTGCTGCAAAGCCCAGCACGATCAGCGCAAACCCCTGATGGGTCAGCGCCATATGCAGCGGCACATGCATGAGCAGCGTGCCGATGCCGATCGAGGCCTGCGCCAGCACCAGTAGAAACAGCAGCGTCGCGCGGCGCGCATGCGTCGAGCCTGGCAGCCGCCGGCGCGTGGCGATCATGTGCCACAAGGCCACGACGAATACCGTGTAAGCGCCAAGCCGATGGACGAACTGCACCGTCTTCGGGCTCTCGAAGAAGTTGCGCCATGCCGGCTCGAGAATCAGCAGATCGCCGGGAATGATCTTGCCGTCCATCAGCGGCCAGGTGTTGTAGCTCAGGCCCGCATCGAGCCCGGCGACCAGGCCGCCGAGATAGATCTGGATCAGCGCCAGCAGCACGATGAAGCCGGCCAGCCTCTGCGTCGACCTATCGGCGGCAGGCTCGGAATGCGGCGCCAGGCCCCGCGCGACCACCATGGTGGCGGTGAAGATCAGCGCGGCAAGCGTCAGGTGGGTCGCCAGCCGGTACTGGCTGACGGAGACCCGGTCGACCAGGCCAGAGGCCACCATCCACCAGCCGATGGCGCCTTGCAGGCCGCCGAGCAGCAGAATGCCCACGAGTTTCGGACCCAGGCCGCGCTCGATGCGGCGCGTCGCCCAGAAGAACAGCAGCGGCAAGGCGAAGACCAGGCCGACGCTGCGCGCCAGGATGCGATGCGCCCATTCCCACCAGAAGATCGATTTGAACGCTTCGATGCTCATGCCCTTGTTGAGCTCGGCATATTGCGGGATCTGCTGGTAGAGCTGAAATTCCTCCTGCCATTCGGCATCGTTGAGCGGTGGGATCACACCATGGATCGGCTTCCACTGCGTAATCGACAGGCCGGAATCGGTGAGCCTGGTGGCGCCGCCGACCAGCACCAGCGCAAACAGCACCAGAAGCACCACATAGAGCCAGGCGCGCAGCAGCGCCCGGTTATGCAGGTCGCGGTCGCGGGCGACGTATGGCGCGGCAGCTGATATGGCAGCCATGATCTTGTCCCGGCAGGTTGATTTGGCGGATTGGTGGACCATCGCACCCGTGCTGGCAAGACCATCCGGCGCGGCACGCCGTCGCGCCGCGTCTCACCGGTTGCGCAGTCTCGCCTCAAGGCCTATGCGAGGCCGTTACCCCTTGAGCCTGCCAGGCCGCCTGTGCAAATTCCGGCATGCTCGATCAGGAGACCAACCATGCCCCTGCGCCTGAAAAAGCTGATCGGAATGTTTCTGCTGGTGGCGCTGGTCATCATCTATGCGCTGGTCGCATCGATCTTCGCGGTCGCCCGGCTGTCGGAGTCGGGTCCGTGGGTGCATTTCCTGTTCTTCCTGCTCAGCGGCCTGCTCTGGGTGCTGCCGGCAATGGGCATCATCAAATGGCTGATGCTGGAGCCGAGGGCCAAGCGCTAGGCGAAACCGCCAGCGTCAGATGGTGACGACCATCTTGCCGGCATTGGCGAGCGGCGTCGTCACGCCCGACAGCATGGTGCGAATGTGGGCGAGCCTCTGATAGCGGCCGTTGACGGAAATGCGCGGCAAAGCATGCAGGAACCCGGCATGTTCGGCGCGCAGCACGCCGTGGCGCGTCGTCACGGCAGAGGTGTAGCCTGCGTCACGAGCAAAGCCGACTTCGCGACAGCCTACGGCACTCGCATAGCCATAGGGGTAAGCGAAATGGCGGGGCTCTTCGCCCAGTTCGGCCAGCAACATGGCGCGCACGGCGCCGATCTCGTGCCGGGCATCGGCTTCGGAGAGCCGCTTCAGATTGCTGTGGTTGATCGTATGGGCGCCGATCGTCACCAGCGGATGCGCGGCGATGCGGCGGATTTCGTCCCAGTTCATCAGTGTCCGCAGGCGCGGACCGTCGGCGTCGATGCCATTTGCGCGAGCCAGATCGCGCAACACCGCCTGCAGGTCCTCCTCGCGGATTTCGGAGGTGAGATAGGCGTGCAGGCGTGCATTGGCCTGCAGCTTCTTCGCGGGGGTCGAGCAATCGATCGTCAGCGGACCCTTCGGCCGCGTCAGCGTCAAGGTATCGCGCGCGTTGACGATGTCCTCGACAACGTCCCACCACAGGTCGGCTGTGCCGTTGATCAGCCCGGGCGCGACATAGATGGTGATCGGCGCGCCGTGCTTCTCCAGCACCGGCAGCGCCTCGACCATATTGTCGCGATAGGCATCGTCGGCGGTGATCGTGGCAAACTGACCGCCTTTGCCGCCCGCCTTGATGCACTCCACCGCCTCGTCCATGGAGACGAAGGCATAGCCATGCGCCTTCATGTCGGCGATCATGGCGTCAAGGAAGCCGGGCGCGATATTCAGATGCCGGTTGACGCTGTCCGGCTTTTCCGGCGTCGCGGTAACACGGTGCAGCATCAGGATGGCGCCAATGCCGCCGATGAACGGCTTGGCCAGCGGTGCAAGGCCGGTATAGCGGGCGACGTTCAGCGCCAGTTTCCGGATTGCCTCCCCGCCGTCGATCATTCATTCACCTTTTGCGCCTAGGCTGATCCAAGCACGGAATGCGCCTATGCGAACCCCCAAATCGCGACCAATACGCCCTAAGGATTGAGGTATGGTTGACGCAACTGCGTCATTTGACGGCAATCGGCTTGCGGCGACCGAGGCATCGTCGCGCGCCTTGCCACAGGACCGTGCCGGCCTGGCGATCTCGGTGGCGTCCACGGACGGACTGGCGGCCTATGCCGAGTTCTGCCGCTCGGCTCTGTTTGGTCCGGCGCAGGGTGCTGCCTGGGTCCTGAACTGGGCGGCCGAGACACGACCGGACCTGCTCGTCGCGACGCTGAGTGCCGAGGGCAAAACGGTTTTTTCGCTGGCGCTGGAGATTGCCTCGAAGGGGCCGTTCCGGATCGCCCGCTTCATGGGTGGGCGCCACGCCAACGGCAACTTCGTCGCCGCGGACCCGAACTGGCTGGCCAAGGTGGATATGCCGGCCCTCCGATCGGTGCTGGCGGCCATCGCCGAGGCACGCCCGGACATCGATCTGGTCGCGCTCGAGCGGTTGCTGCCCGATCTCGACGGCGTCGCCAATCCGCTCGCATCGCTTGACCATTTTTCCAGCCCCAATCTGTCGCTGGCCGTCGATCTCGCCGGCGGCTTCGATGCGCTGCTTTCTCGCGCCAGCGGCAAACGCAAACGCAAGAAGCACCGGTCGCAGATCCGGAAATTCGAGACCGTCGGCAGCCACCGGCGCATCGAGGCCCGCACCCCCGACGAGGTCGACAGGCTGCTCGACGCCTTCTTCGAGATGAAGGAACTCCGCTTCCGCAAGATGGGCATCGCCAACGTCTTCGGCGACGCGCAGGTGCGCGGCTTCTTCCGCGCGCTGTTTTCGCAAGCACTTAGCGAGGACAAGCCTTCCTTCGTGCTGCACGGGCTCGAGGTTGCCGGCAAGCTGCGCGCCATTACCGGTTCAAGCCGCTCGGGCAAACGCCTGATCTGCGAATTCGGAGCGATCGCCGAGGACGATCTCGGGCACGCCAGCCCCGGCGACTTCCTGTTCTTCGACAACATCCAGGAAGCCTGCGAGACCGGTTTCGAGGTGTATGACTTTTCGGTAGGAGATGAGCCTTACAAGCGGCTGTGGTGCGATATCGAAACGCGGCATTTCGAAGTGCTGGTCCCCTTGACCGTGAAGGGCCGCATGCTGGCGCTGACGCTTCGGCAAGGCGCGCGGCTGAAAGCCTTCGTCAAGAACAGCCCGACGATCTGGAAGCTGACCAAGGTGCTGCGCCGCAAAGCCGCCGGCCAGGCGGCGCCCTCGGAAGAAGATAGCTAACGCAATGACGCCGATCATCCGCACACTGTCCCTGCAGGAACTGGCGCTTCTCGTCGACTGGGCAGCTGCGGAAGGCTGGAACCCAGGTCTTGAAGACCCGGCGATGCTCCAGGCGGCGGACCCCGAAGGCTTCATCGGCGCCTTTGTCGGCGACGACATGGTCGCGGCAATTTCGGCCGTGGCCTATGGCAGCGAATTCGGCTTCATCGGCCTCTACATCTCCCGGCCTGACATGCGCGGCATGGGCTACGGCAAGACGGTGTGGGACGCCGGCATGAAAAGGCTTGCAGGCCGGACCGTCGGCCTTGACGGCGTCGCCGAGCAGCAGGCCAATTACCGGCGCAAGGGCTTCGCGCCGGCCTACGAGACCATCCGCGTCACCGGGCGCAAGGCAGGCCCGGCGGCCAGGGCCGATGGGTTGCGGACGATTACAACGCAACTCCTGTCCGATGTCGTCGCCTATGACGCCCATTGTTTTCCGGCGCCGCGGCGGGCCTTCCTGCAGCGATGGCTGCAAGAACCGCATCATGGGTTGGCGGCAATCGGTTCGCGCGGCGTCACCGGCTTTGGCGTGGCGCGCCGGTGTCGATCTGGCTTCAAGATCGGCCCGCTGTTTGCCGACGACATGGAAATCGCTTTGCAACTCCTGGAGGGACTGGCCGGTGCCTGTGAGGGCGGCGAGCTGCATATCGACGTCCCCGCCGATAACACCGGTTTCATAACTGCGCTCGATGCGGCCGGCTTTGCGCCGACCTTCACCACCACGCGCATGTACAAGGGGCCTGCCCCGGAACTGGACCTGCAAAGGGTGTTCGGCGTAACGACCCTGGAACTGGGCTAGATCGGGCGAACCGCTGAACGGCTCCGCCAGGCGATCCGCGGCTCTCTCAGGCGGCGGCAGTGCGCCGTCCCGGCACCGGATTGCCGGGCGGTTCGTGGCCGAGCGGCGTCACCAGCGTCAAGTCGGGATAGCCGTTCTCGATCAGTTTGACGGCAGCCTGCGTCACCTCGTCGTCGGCCTCCAGCATGGAGAGAAAAACCTCGGTGGCGTCGCCGGTCAGACGGCCGATGCCCTGCGCGTCGGCTGGTCCGCACTCGACCACGACCAGGTCGTAGGCTGTGGTCAGTGACTGCATGATGATCGGCAGCCGGTCGGCGGCGCGCATGGCGCGGACCGGATCGGCGGTTCCGACCGGAATGACGTGACAGTCCGAGTAGAGATCGGCATGGATGACGTCACTGAACTGCGCTTCCGAAGCGAGCAGGTTGGTGATGCCGGGAAAAAGTCCGCTGTCCAGCATCGGCCGCGAGGCGGCCCCCGACGCGGTGAGGTCCAGCAACAGCACGCGCAGCCCGGCGTCGGCGACTTCGCGCGCCACCAGGATCGCCGATGCAGCCGCCTCGTCGCCTTCCGGCGAGACGAATATGGCGCGCGCCGCACCCCTTGAGATCAGCTTTTCGGCAGCCCTTTCGATGTCGATCTCGCCCAGGGTGGAGCGCGCCGGTTCGGGCTCGACAACCGTCTGCTCTGTCGCCGCCGTAGCGGGCATTGCGACCACATCCGGCGCCTCGGCCATGGCCTGCATCGCAGCGGCATAAGGCTCCGCATCGGCTTCATGCGCAGGTTCAGGCAGTTCCTGGTGAATGACGGCTTCCTGGAAGACGGCAGGCTCGGGGCGGACAAATGGCTTGGCGGCCGGCGTCTGCGCCACATGGGGCATCGCCACCTCATCGATCCGTTCGAAACGGGAACCGCTCGCCGGCCGCATCGCGCGGCCTGAGAACAGCTCCCGCAGAAGCGTCACGATGGCCATGATCAGCAGCGATGCGGCGAAAGCCGCGCCGACGATGGGCCCCACCTTCGGAAAATAGGCCTCGGAGGGAACCGACGCCTTCGAGGCGATCCGGGCGTCGACCGGCAGATAGTTGCGGTCCTGGCGCGAAGCGGCTTCGCGGTAGTTGGTCAGGTAGAGTTCGAGCTGCTGTCGCTTGGCGGTCGCGTCGCGCTGCAGTGCGTCGAGGTCGACCTGTTGTTCGCCGGCCTGCGCCGAAGCGGCTTTCAATGTGTTGACGTCGGCGACGAGCTGGTTCTCGCGGGCCTTTGCCGTCTCGGCCTGCATCAACAGGCCTTTCATGATCTTCTGGGCCTCGCTGCGAATCTGCGCGTCGAGATCGGACAGTTGCGATTTCAGCGCGCGAATGCGCGGATGATTTCCAAGCAGCGTCGTCGACAGATCGGCGATGTTGGAGCGCAATTCGACCTGTCGCTCACGCAAGCGCTGGATCAGGTCCGATGACAGAACCTCCGGCACGGCGTCCAGCGAACCGCCATTCTGCAGCGCCCTGCGCACACCGTCGGCGGTCGCTTCGGCCGCAGCGCGGTTGGCGCGCACTTTCGACAGTTCGCTCGACAGTTCCGAAAGCTGCTGGGTGGCCAGCACCGAATTGTTGCCACCCATCAGAAGATCGGACTGGGCGCGATAGGCGGCGACCTTCGCCTCCGCATCCTTGACCTGCCGCTGCAGGTCGGCGATCTCGGGCGCCAGGAAGTCTGCCGCGGCGCTGTTCGATTCGAGCTTGGCCGCCCCTTGCCCCGCTATATAGGCGGCAGCGATGGCGTCCGGTATGGCGGCCGCGAGCTTGGGATCTTCCGATGAGAACTCGATGGCAATGATGCGGGTCTTCTCGACGCCGTAGACGTTGAGCTTCTCGTGCATTTTCTTGAGCACGCGCTCTTCCGTCGGAATTTCCATCGGGTCGCTTTTCAGGCCGACCAGAACCAGAGCGCGGCTCAGCGCCGACATGTCGAGCGCTTCATTGAACTCGGGCAGTTTTTCCAGCCCAAGCTTTTGCGAGACCTGCTTGAGGATTTCGTTGGAGGAAATGATCTGGACCTGGGTGGCGACGCCCTGCTCGTCGAGAATAGGCTTGTCGGTGTCGTTGTTGTTGCTGGCCGGCCGCGTGTAGATGGATTCGCGCGGCGCGATCTCCACCTGCGTCTCGGCCTTGTAGTGCCGGGTTGCCCGCGAGGCGAAAGCAAAGGCCAGCCCGGTCGCCAACAGGACGACGAGGCCTATACGCAGCCAATTCCTCGCCAGGCTGGCGAAGAGCTGCCTGAGATCGACATCGACATCTGCGGCCGCGGACTGAACGGACATGCATCCCTACTCCGATACTGGGTCAGCACGCACCGTAAACAACTATGGTAACTCAGCCGTTAAGATCGCGGTAAGTTTCCGTTAGGGTTTACTGGCGGGCGACAAACAAAACCGCCAGAAATCGCAAAAACTCTTGCCGATGCGCCACGTGTCGGCCGCTCCCTTTACCGGCCATTAACCCTAACAGGATGATAACGGGCCTCGATCCCTGATGTTTGCTGCGACGCCGCAGCGGCCCAGTCGAAGGTACTTGTCCGGTCATGAAAAGCACTGCTTCCCTGTTTCGCGCGCTGCTTGCCGTATCGATGCTGGCTGGCTGTTCCAGCTACCGGCCGACGCCGGCCGCCTTCCATGAGGTGCTCGATCAGCCCTACCGTCTTGGCTCCGGCGATCGCGTCCGCGTCACCGTGTTCGAGCAGGACGGGCTGACCAACACCTACAGCGTCGATCAATCCGGCTATCTCTCCTTCCCGCTTGTCGGCGCCATACCGGCGCGCGGCCACACCGCGCAGCAGATGGAAAAGGAGATCGCCGACAAATTGCGGCAAGGCTATCTGCGCGATCCCGACGTTTCGGTCGAGATCGACCGCTACCGGCCGATCTTCGTCATGGGCGAAGTGGGTGCCGCCGGCCAATACTCTTACGTCCCCGGCCTGACGGTGCAGAAGGCAATCGCCATTGCCGGCGGCTTCACGCCGCGCGCCAACCAGGAAAGCGTCGACATCACCCGCGACATCAACGGCAAGGTGATGACCGGCCGCGTGGTCACCTCCGACCCGCTGCTGCCGGGCGATACGGTCTACGTCCGCGAACGCCTGTTCTGACAGATACCAAGTGGCGGACAGGCTCAGGATCGTCCATTGCTTTCGCTCACCCGTCGGAGGAATTTTCCGGCATGTGCGCGACCTGACCGAGGCGCAGGTCGCCGCCGGGCATTCCGTCGGCATCGTCTGCGATTCGACGACGGGCGGCGCGTTCGAGGAACATCTGTTCGAACAGATGAAGAACATGCTGGCGCTCGGCATTCATCGCACGCCGATGCAGCGCCACGTCGGTCCCGGCGACCTTGCCTCGGCTTGGCGCACGTACAGGATCATCAAGGAATTGCGGCCGGACGTACTGCACGGGCACGGCGCCAAGGGTGGCGCCTATGCCCGGCTGTTCGGCTCGTTGTTGCGGGTATCAAGGTCTCGCGTAGCCCGCCTTTATTCGCCGCATGGCGGCTCCCTCCACTATGACGAGAACACGACCACCGGAAAGCTGTTCTTCGCGCTCGAGCGCTTCATGGCTCGTTTCACCGACTATCTGCTGTTTGTCTCGGACTATGAGCGGCGGACCTATCGCCACAAGGTCGGCGAGCCGCCCATTCCCAACACCTTGGTCTATAACGGCCTGCGCGCCACAGAATTCGAGCCGGTGATCACCGCGCCGGACGCAGCCGACCTGCTTTATATCGGCATGATGCGCGACCTGAAGGGGCCGGACATCTTCATCGACGCATTGGCGCTCGCCGGCCCACGGTTCGGCCGCGCGCTGACCGCGGTGATGGTCGGCGACGGCGACGACCTACCGCGTTACCACGGGCAAGTGAAACGCCTCGGGCTCGAGCGCCATGTCCGCTTCCTGCCGCCGATGCCGGCCAGGGAGGCCTTTGCCCTTGCCGCGCTTATCATCGTTCCTTCGCGCGCCGAAGCCATGCCCTATATCGTCCTGGAAACGCTTGCCGCGGGAAAGCCGATGATCGCAACCGCGGTCGGCGGCATTCCGGAGATATTCGACACCGGTTCCCCTGCCCTGATCCGACCTGACCCGATCGAGCTCGCCGAAAGGATGAGCCAGGCGCTGGCCGACCCGGCCGCCTATCGCGACCTGATGCCGGATGAGGCCGACCTCAAGGCACGCTTCGGCGCCGATGTGATGGCCGCCGACATCGAGAACGCCTATTTCGCCGCGCTCGACAGGTAGGCGCAGGACCAAGCCGTTCCAAAGCCGTATGTTGTTTCAAGGGTTTCTTAGCTCTCTTTTGCTATGACCGAGGGGAAGCTTGCGGAAAGCCCTCATGAACGAGATCGACCCCGCGCGCCGCTTTTCAGCAGAGGCGGTGCGTAAATTCGACGGCCCGGCCGATGGCGACACGCCAAGCGGCATGAACGATGTCGCGCGCCAGGTCGCCTCGCAGTACCGGCGCGATACGATGTCGCCGATCATGGTCAGCGGTGTCCTGCGCATGGTCGAATTCGGCTTGCTGTTCCTGTCCGGGCTCGCCGTCTATTTCCATTATGTCGGGTTCTTCAATTATCTCGCCTGGCAGTATCCGGTAACGATCGCCGCCGCGTCGTTCCTTGCCGTGGTGCTGCTCGACGTCACCGACTGCTACCAGATCGTCGCCCTGATGCGGCCGATCGCCAATTTCGGCCGCGTGCTGCTGGTCTGGGCCGGCACTTTCGCCCTCATGGCGCTGACGGCGTTCGTCATGAAGATGTCGGAAAACTATTCGCGCCTTTTGTTGGGCAGCTGGTTCGTCATCGGCTTCGTTCTCATCTTCGGCCTCAGGCTGGTAATGTCGAAGCTGATCCGGGCCTGGGCGCGCGATGGCCGCATGGAGCGGCGCGCCGTCATCGTCGGCGGCGGCAAGGCGGCGGAAATCCTGATCCGCTCGGTCGAAAGGCAGCCCTACAACGATATTCGCATCTGCGGCATCTTCGACGATCGCGGCGACAAGCGCTCGCCGCCCATCGTCGCCGGCTACCCCAAGCTCGGCACCATTTCGGAACTGATCGAATTCGCCCGCATCGCCCGTATCGACATGCTGATCGTATCGTTGCCGCTGACCGCCGAATCGCGCGTTCTGCAGTTGCTGAAGAAGCTGTGGGTGCTGCCGGTCGACATCCGGCTTTCGGCGCATTCCAACGCGCTGCAGTTTCGCCCGCGCGCCTATTCCTACATCGGCGCGGTGCCGATGCTCGACATCTTCGACAAGCCGATCAACGACTGGGATTCGGTCGCCAAGCGCGCCTTCGACATCGTCTTCAGCCTGATCGGCATCGTCGTGTTCTCGCCGGTGATGCTGGCGACCGCCATCGCCATCAAGCTCGACAGCAAGGGGCCGGTTCTGTTTCACCAGAAGCGGCACGGTTTCAACAACGAGATCATCGAGGTCTACAAGTTCCGTTCGATGTATACGGACAAGGCCGACCCGACCGCCAAGCAGACCGTGACCAAGAACGACCCGCGCGTCACCCGCGTCGGCCGCTTCATCCGCAAGACCTCGATCGACGAGTTGCCGCAGTTCTTCAACTCGCTGCTCGGTTCGCTGTCGCTGGTCGGCCCGCGCCCGCATGCCATCGCCGCGCAGTCGCACAACCTGCTCTACAACGAGGTGGTGGACGGCTATTTCGCGCGCCATAAGGTCAAGCCCGGCGTCACCGGCTGGGCGCAGATCAATGGCTGGCGCGGCGAGATGGACACCAACGAGAAGATCCGCATGCGCACGGAGTATGACCTCTACTATATCGAGAACTGGTCGTTGCTGTTCGACTTGCGGATCCTGTTCCTGACGCCGCTCCGGCTGCTCAATACGGAAAACGCCTATTGAGTGCGATCAGCCATGATCTGCCGCAGGCCGTGGTCAACGCCAAGCTGATCGCGCTGATTTCGTCGGGCGCGGTTTTCCTCGGCATTCTGCTGTCCGGCTTCGTCATCAGCGAGCCGGCGCCCTATGAGCTCTACATGGCCGGGCTGATTGCCATCTGGGCGCTTTTCGGCTTGCGGATTTCCCGCGCGGCAACGCCGCTGCTGGTGCTGCTGGTGACGATGAACATCGGCGGCATGATCTCCATGACGCAGATGGCGGACCTCGCCAACACGCCGCTCTATCTCGCCGTCTCGCTGTTTCTCGCCTTCAGCGCAGTGTTCTTCGCATCGATCACCGCCGTACAGCCGAACCTCTACCGATTGATCTTCATTGCCTATGTGGTTTCGGCCGTGGCGACCTCGCTGCTTGGCATTGCAGGCTACTTCCACGCCTTTCCGGGCGCCGAGATGTTCACCAAATACGATCGTGCCGCCGGCGCCTTCCAGGACCCGAACGTGTTCGGCCCGTTCCTGGTGCTGCCCGGCATCTATCTGCTCTATCTGCTTTTGACCGGACCGGTGACACGCATGCCGCTTTTGGCGGTGCCGCTGCTGATCATCACCGCCGGCATCTTCTTCTCCTTTTCGCGCGGCGCCTGGGGCATGTTCGCGGTTTCGGCCGTCCTGCTCACCGGCTGCCTGTTCCTGCAGAGCGCCAGCGGCATGTTCCGGCTGCGCGTGGTGGTGATGACGATTGCAGCACTGGCGCTGCTGGTCGTCGCCATGATCGTCATCCTGCAGCTGCCCGGCGTGTCGGAGATGTTCTCCAACCGTGCCCATCTCGAACAGAGCTACGACACCGCCCGTCTCGGCCGCTTCGCCCGCTATGGCATCGGCTTCCAGATGGCGATGGAGCATCCGTTCGGCATCGGCCCGCTGGTCTTCGGCACGATCTTCGGTGAAGACACCCACGACATCTGGCTGAAGATGCTGATGGATTATGGCTGGCTCGGCTTCGTGTCGTTCCTCGCGCTCGTCTTGTGGACGATAGCAGCCGGCTTCCGCATCCTGCTGCGCGACCGGCCGTGGCAGCCCTATCTCCTGTGCGCCTATGTCGCCTTCATCGGCAATATCGGGCTCGGCACCTTCATCGACATCGACCACTGGCGCCATGTCTACCTGCTGCTCGGCCTGATCTGGGGCGCCATCGCGCTGGAATACAGGCACCAACGGCTGTTGCGGCCTGCCTTGCGGGGCTCGCCGGCACCGGCATAAAAGTCGCGGGAGTGAGAGCGCTTCACGTTGGCCTTCGGTGGAGATCCGGCCCGCTCTACATCACGACGAAGACAGCTTCGAGAGCTTCCCGAATGGATTTGCTACCCGAATACGAAGTTTCTGATGGATTTCCTGACTAGGCGCTCTACATGCGCTTTACTCGGCTTCATTTGCGCTTTGAAGCGTCAGGCCAGTGTAGATCGAGTGCTCGACGGACGGTTGGTCCATGGCAAAAATATGCGGTTGTGGCAAAAACATCACATAATTTCATTTCGCTCCCGGCTATTGTTGTTCCCGAGGGAATTACTTGGGTTGGGAGAAATACGTGAATAGATTCTTAGCAGTTCTCGCGGTTGCCGCCCTGTCGGCAAGCACCGCGTCAGCAGCAGACATGTTGGCCCCGGTTGCGGGGTCGGCCTATGACTGGAGCGGCCTCTATGTCGGCGGCCATCTCGGCGTTGCCAATGGTGACATCACGGCAACGGATATGACCGAGCCAAACGGTGGGTTCTTCACCGACCTCGTTCCGGCGGGAACAGAAGGATTTGACTTCAACAAAGCCGGCGTAGCCGGCGGTATCCATGCAGGCGCGCAATGGCAGTGGGGACAGTTCATTCTGGGCGGCGAAGCGACCTGGACGGCAACGGGCATCCGCAAGACCATCACCAGCCCCTATTTCCCGGACAGCGACACCGAGACCGCCAAAATCTCGAATTATGCCACGGTCGTTGGCCGCGTCGGCTACGCCTTCGATCGCGTGCTGATCTATGCCAAGGCTGGTTATGCCGGCGGCAAGGTGGATTTCCGTGCCCGAGACAACGACGCTCTGGTGGCCTACGAAAAGAATGAGTGGCAGAACGGCTATGCGCTCGGCGCTGGCATCGACTATGCCCTTACGAACAACCTCTCGCTTGGCGTGGACTACACCCACGTTGACCTCGGCCATAAGACGAGCACGGGCGACAACGTGTTCGATGATGGCACTCTCGGCGACAATCCCGAGACCTATCGCACAGAGGCAAAGGTCGATGCCGTGATGGCCCGGCTAACCTACAAGTTTGGAATGGGTCAGTAGTGCATCGACATCATTTTCGCGGATCAGATCTAGCGTCAGGGGAGCTCGTCATCGCTCCCCTTTCCTCGTAGCCTACATATTCCTTCGAACATTCTGGCGATTGAACGAAGTCTTGAACTTCTTTGGGCAATTGCAGCCTAGAGCGGTGCAGGCTATGCCCTTCCAGGGCAAGACAAAGCACGTAGTGTGTCCGCCCTCGGTGACCGGAACCTAAGCAGCACTTGCGGTATGATTTGTCGGTGTGACTTTCGGTCACCAAAGGCACACCGGGACACCGTCTGTTCCCATTTCACCAATTTCAGCGAATTCGCCTCTTGCTTCTGAACCCTTGAGAATATAGGGCTTTCCGCGGTCCGGAGTGTAGCGCAGCCCGGTAGCGCACTTGACTGGGGGTCAAGGGGTCGTCGGTTCGAATCCGGCCACTCCGACCATTTTAGAAGCAGGACTTGCCCCCAAAAGTCCGCCTTTCCAGATGCCCGGTCAGTCTGGCCAAATCTCGGATCGGGACAA
This sequence comes from Mesorhizobium sp. WSM4833, assembly GCF_055811095.1. Lineage (NCBI taxonomy): Bacteria > Pseudomonadati > Pseudomonadota > Alphaproteobacteria > Hyphomicrobiales > Phyllobacteriaceae > Mesorhizobium > Mesorhizobium sp. WSM4833. Next base: position 175,634 of record NZ_JBVVQG010000006.1, on the reverse strand, counting down.
AATCCCGGAATGTATTCTCAATCGCCTTGCTCGAACTTCGGTTGAGCCCCTACCCCTGGCACACATCCACCCACTCAGCGCCGATTAGCTCAACCATCCTCTGCGGGCTGATCCGCACCGCCGCATTGGTGGCGCCTGCCGCGGGCACCACTTCCTCAAACTCGCGCAGCGATACGTCGCAATAGACCGGCAGCGGCGCCGGCAGGCCGAACGGGCAGACGCCGCCGACCGGGTGGCTGGTCGCTTCGACAACTTCCGCCGCGTCGAGCATGCGCGGCTTGCCGCCGAACTGGTCCTTGAACTTGCGGTTGTCCAGCCTGGCGATGCCGCTGGTCACCACCAGCATGGTGCGGTCGCCGACGCGCAGGCAGATCGTCTTGGCGATCTGCGCCGGCAGCACGCCATGCGCCTCGGCCGCCAGGGTCACCGTCGCCGAGCTCGCCTCCGTGACGATGACGTCGATGTCAGGCGCGTGGGCGGCGAAGAACGCACGAACGGAGTCCAGGCTCATATCGAAAAACCCATGGTTCAAAAACTTGAAGGACGGCGGATTGCTGTCCAGCAGCCGGGGCCGCCGCGCATATAAGCACGCGCGGCATACAAATCGGCAAGCGCCAGGCTGAAGCAGACGCTGCGGCAGGTACAAAGAAACCCGCCAAGAGGGCCTTGGCGGGTTCTCTGGAATGCCTGGTGCGGGTCTACGCCAGCGATCGACCTTGCGCCGCCGGCGGCGCAGCCGGGGTGATCAGAGCTTCTTGGGGAAGGTGAAGCGCGGACACAATACGACGCAGCTTCGACGGATCGGTCACTCTGCCGCTTTCGATATCCTCAATCTCGTCCACCGCCAGGCCGCATGTCAGGGAGAGCTCTTCCACGCTGTAACCGCGGGTCTCCCGCATCGCTCTGAGGGTGTTGTAATCTGGCCCGCTCCCGTTGGTTGCCGGTTCGGAGTGGGGTTCGCTTTTCGCATTATGGGGCATTGGCAACTCCATGACTGAAAGAGTTTGATCAAATGAGGAGTGTTGCCTGAGACGGTCGGGAAGATGCCCTCTCACTGGTGATTTGCCAAGAGCCAAAAGGGCCGTCACGGGATCGTGAACCAGGTGCCTGGCGCGGCCTCTGGCGCACACGTCGCGATCAAGTTGTTTTGAAGGCCTGATTGGCCTTTTGCCGGCAGTTTCGCCGCGCCCATTCGTTATCTCCGGGTCGCTGGCGCGAAACCATCCGGTTCCAGCCAGTTCTTTCCCGGAAGGATTTTTTGCAATGGACTTGAAGACAGTCATGGTCGTGCTCGGCACGATTTCCAGCCTTTCCGTCGCCGGCGCGGGCGCCGCCCAAGCCGCAGGCGCGCTTCGTGTGCGCGGCACGGTGGTCAGTTTTAAGCCCACGCTGCTCACCGTGAAAACCCGCCAGGGCGATACCGACGCGATCAAGCTCAAGGCCGGCTGGAAGATCTCGGGCGTCGCCAACGCATCGGCAACGGGCATCAAGCAGGGCGATTTCCTCGGCATTGCCTCCGTTTCGAAAGCGGATGGCGGCAGCGGCGCCCTGGAGGTGGTGGTCTTTCCGGCCGCGCTGAAAGGCACCGGCGAGGGTGACCGCCCCTGGGACCTGCAGCCAAACAGCCGGATGACCAACGGCACCGTCGCCGATGTTACCGATATAAGCGGGCGATCCGTCACGCTGACCTATGACAATGGCCAGACCAAGAAAATTTCGATTCCCGACACCACCCCTGTCGTCACCTTCGCGCCGGCGACGCCGACCGACCTCAAGCCGGGTGCGACGGTCTTTGTCACCGCTGAGCGGGGCAGTGACGGCGCACTCAGCGCCAGCCGCGTCGTGGTCGGAACCAACGGCGTGGTGCCGCCGATGTAGTCGGACAGGCGGCCAATGGGCCGCCTCTCGATCTTGCCGTGCATGGTGGCGGGAGGCTGGATTGGGCAGAAACAGTCCAGAAACAAAATTCTACAATCGGGAAATACTGACGAAAAAATTCAGGCGCGTAATTCCATTCGCGGCGGCCGGGCTATCGCCCCGATCCATATGCGCCGCGAAACAAAAGGAAACGATCCATGAAGAAGTCCCTCCTCTCGGCCCTCGGGCTTGCAGTTGCATTGGCTTTCACGGTGCCCGTCATCGGTGCGACGAGTGCGGATGCGGCCCCGATGGCAAAGCACCATCGTCACCACCATCATCATCGCCACCATGTCCGCCACCACCATCATCACCGCCACCACCACCATGTGATCGGAAACAAGGCCTAAGCACCGCAGACTGCCACCGAGAAGACCGGCCTTGGCTTCCTGTCCAAGGCCGGTCGTCCCTTGGCATTGCGGCGCGTTAGCTCGACACGATTTGGGCGCACCAAGTTCGTCGAATGACGGCGCCAGCTATCTCCAACATCAGAAGCACCGCCTCAGCGCCGGCTGAACAGCAGACTGGCGACAAGACCGAGCACCACAAGGCCGACAGCGGCGGCAGCCGCCGGATGGTCGCGGGCCGACCTCTCGATCACCCTGCCCTGTTTGCGCAGTGCCGGCATGGCGTCGCGCAGACGCCCCGCAAGATCGGAATAGGTGTCGAAGGCTGCATCGCGACCGTCCTCGTAGTAGGCGCCGCCTCGCCTTGCCACAGCCCTCTTCAAGCTGGCCAGTTCTTTGGTGAGAGCCGCGACCTGCCTGTCGAGATCGATGTCCGAGAGGGTCGAAAATGATGCCATGATGTGTTTCCTTCACTTGCAGAAGGAAACGTAACGCCTCACCGGAAGACGGGTTCCGGTTTCGAACTATCACGTCGGGCTGCGGTCAGCGCACCTGATCAAGCAGGCGCTTGCATTCCAGGAGGTCGAACAGCGCCTCCTGCAGCAAGGCCCTGTTGTCGCGCGAGAGTTTCGATGCATCCGGCTGCACCGGACCGTCCTCGTCGCTCTTGCCCAGGCCGAAAAAGCGACGGCTGGGTTTGACGCGCGGCTGGCCGACCAGTTCGTCGTCCATGCTGCGCGGCTGGGCCGCCGGCGTCAGCGGCACCTGGTCAGCCTGCCTTCGCTGCGAGATCGCCTCGACGGCGGCCATGTCGCCATTGCCGATGGCAACCAGGAAATGGTTGCCGTTCTCGCGCAACAGCTTCTGCACGCCCTTGATGGTGTAGCCCTGGTCGTAGAGCATGTGACGGATGCCCTTGATCAGCTCGACATCCTGCGGCCGGTAGTAACGACGGCCGCCGCCGCGCTTCATCGGCTTGATCTGGTTGAAACGCGTTTCCCAGAAGCGCAGCACATGCTGCGGCAAATCGAGATCTTCGGCGACCTCGCTGATGGTACGAAAGGCGTCGGGGCTCTTGTCCATGGGCGAATCCTCACGCTGGACGATGATCCGGCCTAGCTGCCGAATCGGGGCTTATTTCAGCGGTTTATGAAGCAATATTCAAGCCCGGCGTCATGGCGGCGGCGGTTTTCAACCGCGCTGTAGGATTACTTGCCGCTTTTGGCCTTGCCGCTCTGATGGGAGCGCAAGATACGGCTCTTCAGCACGTTGGACGACTTGAAGGTCATCACCCGACGCGGCAGGATCGGCACTTCCTCGCCGGTCTTGGGATTGCGGCCGATACGCTCGTTCTTGGAGCGGACGTGGAATGTCGCGAAGGACGACAGCTTCACCGTTTCGCCGCGCACGATGGCTTCGCAGATTTCATCCAGCACCGCTTCGACGAGTTCGGCCGATTCAGTGCGCGACAGGCCGACCTTCCGGTAAACTGCCTCGGCAAGGTCGGCGCGCGTAAGTGTCTTTCCCCCCATGCGACCGTCCCATCAGCTCAAAACATAAAATTCGGCACAACAACGGCAGAGCCTAAGTAATTGATCCGTCAAGGTCAAGGACCGAAACTGGACCGTTCGGCACTTACCAGCGAACCAGGACAGCGCCCCAGGTGAAGCCGCCACCCATCGCTTCCAGGAGGACGAGATCGCCCTTCTTGATGCGGCCGTCGGCAACGGCCACCGACAGCGCCAACGGCACGGAAGCAGCCGAGGTGTTACCGTGCAAATCGACCGTAACCACCACCTTTTGCTCAGCTATCCCGAGCTTCTTGGCGGAAGCGTCAATAATTCGTTTATTGGCCTGGTGCGGCACGAACCAGTCGAGATCCTCGGCTGAGATACCGGCTTGCGCGAACGTCGCCTCGATGACGTCGGTGATCATGCCGACCGCGTGCTTGAAGACTTCGCGGCCCTCCATCCGGAGATGGCCGACCGTACCCGTCGTCGACGGCCCGCCATCGACAAAAAGCTTGTCCTTGTGCGTGCCGTCGGAGCGCAGGCTGGCCGCCAGAACGCCATGGTCGGCGATCGTGCCCGCGCCCTCGCCCGCTTCCAGGATCATGGCACCGGCGCCGTCGCCGAACAGCACACAGGTCGAGCGATCGCTCCAGTCGAGAATGCGCGAGAATGTTTCGGACCCGATCACCAGGACACGCTTGGCCAAGCCGCCGCGGATGTAGAGATCGGCGGTGGTCACGGCATAGACGAAACCCGAACAGACCGCCTGCATGTCGAAGGCAAAGCCGTGATGCATACCGAGCCGGTTCTGGATCTCGACGGCGGTGGCCGGAAACGTGTTGTTGGGCGTCGAGGTCGCCAGCACGATCAGATCGATGTCGGCGGGCGTGAGACCCGCATTGGCAAATGCGGCACGTGCCGCCGCTTCCCCCAGCGAAGCCGTCGTCTCGTCATCGCCCGCGATATGGCGCTGGCGAATGCCGGTGCGCTGGGCGATCCACTCGTCGGAGGTCTCGACCATGCCTTCGAAATCGGCATTCTTCATGATTCGGCGGGGCAGCGCGGCGCCCGTGCCGCGCACGACTGATCTGATCAAAGTTCTTTCCTATTCCTTTGCGTCGGTGACGACGTCGGATTTCCTAGATGACAGGGCGCGCGGGTTGCGCGCATGAAACAGGTCCAGATCGGCCTCGATACGGTCGAGGAGGTTGTTGCGGACCATGTCATAGCCGAGTTCGATCGCGGCGGCGAACCCGTCAGAATCAGCACCGCCATGGCTTTTGACGACGATCCCGCTCAGCCCCAGGAAAACGCCGCCATTGGAGCGGCCGACATCCATCTTTTCGCGCAAGCGGTTGAAGGCGCCCTTAGCGAAGACGTAGCCGATCCTGGCCATCAGGGTGCGGCTCATCGCGGCGCGCAGATAACCCGCTATCTGGCGCGCCGTGCCTTCCGCGGTCTTCAGAGCGATGTTGCCGGCGAAGCCCTCGGTCACCACAACGTCGACCGTGCCCTTGCCGATATCGTCGCCCTCGACGAAACCGTGATAGTTCATCGAGGCCATGTTGGCTTCGCGCAGCATGCGCCCCGCCTCCTTGACCTCTTCCTGGCCTTTGATCTCCTCGACGCCGACATTGAGCAGGCCGACGCTGGGCCGGGCTATGCCGAAGACCGAGCGCGCCATGCCGGTGCCGAGAATGGCAAAATCGATGAGCTGTTGCGCATCGGCCCCAATGGTCGCGCCGACATCCAGCACCACGCTTTCGCCGCGCAATGTCGGCCAAAGGGCTGCGATCGCCGGGCGATCGATGGTGGCCATGGTGCGCAGGCAGAATTTCGACATCGCCATCAGCGCACCGGTGTTGCCCGCGGAAATGCAGGCGTCGGCCGTGCCGGCCTTGACCGCTTCGACGGCCTTCCACATCGATGACTTCCAGCGGCCGTGGCGCAGCGCCTGGCTCGGCTTGTCGTCCATCCTGACCGCAATTTCGCAATGGAAGAATTCGCTGATCTCGGCAAGCTTGGGAAATTTGGCGAGCTCCGGGCGCACGACCTCCTCACGCCCGAAGATGACGAAGCGGATGTCGGGACGACGGGTCGCGACCGTCATGAGCGCTGGAATGACCACGGCTGGTCCGTGATCGCCGCCCATGGCATCGATGGAAATCCTGATCACGCGGTATTTGTCTCACGGTTAGGCGGCAGGTCGTTTAGCGACCGCGAAGGTTCGGCGAAAATAACGGTTTTGGGCTGCCACACAACCGACTTTTCCGTCGCGGGCGAGCTTTTCAGGATTTTCCCAGCAAGGATCGCAGTTTTTGCTGAAATTCATTCTCCGCCGGTTCGGTCTCGCTGCCGGCGTTGAGCGATGCGCCCTGCTTACGCGGATAGGGGTCGATGGCGAGCCCGAAATACTGTTCGGCGAGTGCCCCGACATCGATCGTGTCACCGGAAAATGTCTCTGGACTGTCAGGGCCTTCCGCGTCGAGCAGGATCTCGCCGCCACCATCGAAACCCTGCCGTCCAAGCTTGGAATCCTCGGGCAGCAGCAGCGCTTCGACCGGTTCGTCGATATGCGCTTCGACAGGCTCGAGCGTGACGATGCAGGCCTGGGTGATGTCGGCTTCGACACGACCGCTTATCTTCACGCCATTGCGCTTCCACGACGCGACCAGAAGCTCGGCGCGATAGGATTCGACCGAAATCAACCCGTGCTCCTCGGCCAGTGCCGCACGCTGTGCGGCATCGGCTTCGATAACCAGCGGCAGGCCCTTTTGCGGCAGGCGCGTGATGTTTGCACGGAAGGAGACCGGGCTTTGCGGGTCCACATGCTTCATTGTTCAACCTCCTTGGCGGCGGGAAAGGTCAGCGTGCCGGAGACAATCGATTCGGATGTCTGCGCGGCCAGATGATTGCGCGCGTCGGTAACATAGTTGGCCAGCAGCGATGCCTCCAGCCAGGCGCCCGCGTCGGGCCGGACATTGCGGGCAAGAGCCGCGGTCAGCGCTTCATGGTCGTTTCTTTCCAGGGCATCGTCATAGGCAGCGGTTCGGCCATAAAACATCTTTGCCAGCTTTTTCATGCGTTTGGGCACGCCAACGTCGCCAATGCCCAATTCCCGCAACGAATGGTCGACGTCGAGGAAGAACTCGTCGATCAGCACCTGGGCGACCTCTTGCGCCGCACCGCTCTCACCGCGCAACCTGTGCTGGAACAGGAACATGTGCAGCGACAGCATCTCGAAACGGCCAAGCGGCGTGTCTGGCACATTCCAGTGGGAATAAAACACCGTCTGCCGCGCCGCCGCCACGATTTGTGCGTAAAGCGCCTCGGTGATAGCGCGGTTGGCGTAGCGTTCGCGGCCAAAAAAGCGCTGGAACATTGGGGATGGTCTCCTGGGGACCGTTTGTTGAAGTGGGCTTGTTGCATCGGCAAGCAAGCTGGTTTACCGGTTTCGCGGCCCAGCGCAAGTTGCGGCCAGCTAATGGAGTTGTTGTTGCGCGCGCTGAATTTCAAGTCGACCTTCTCGTCCAGGCCCGCCGGCGCGATCTCGCTGCTGATGATCGTTTCGGCATTATCGGCCTGCCACACCTCCAAGATGATCGGCGACCTCAGCCCGAGTGAGACGCTGACGCAAGGTTACGTCATAGACCAGCAGGCAATCGACCTGGTGCCGGTCGGTTCGAGCCGCGAGCAGGTGCTTCTGGCGCTCGGCACGCCGTCGACGACCGCGACCTTCGACAACGAGGCCTTCTATTACATTTCGCAGACGCGCAAGCGCTACGTCGCCTTCGACAAGCCACGGCTCATCGACCAGCATGTGCTGGCGGTCTATTTCGGCGCCGATGGCCGCGTCACCCAGATCGCCAATTACGGGATGAAGGACGGCAAGATGTTCGACTTCATCTCACGCACCACACCGACCGGCGGCAAGGACCAGAACTTCCTCAGCCAGATCATCAACGGTGCCAGCAAACTGGCACCTAGCATTCCGGGCGGCGGCGCCTAATTCCTTTCGGCTTCCATTCCGGGAGCCTCATCATCTCAGGCGACCAAAAACCCGCGGGAGCGATCCTGCGGGTTTTTGTTGTGGCCTCGATCAGGGCAAGATCCCCGTATGTTTGCCGGCGATGCTTAAGCCGTCGAAACCCAAGCCGGTAGATGAGATACCGGCGCATTTATCGCATGCAAGAGATCGGCTTGTTGACGCGTCGACATGGCATTGCTCAAGAAACAACCCGCGGGATCGCTCCCGCGGGTTGTTTCGGGCTGAAGCCTAGATCAGCCGTGCGCGAGCACGGCCAGCAGCAGGAGCGCGACGATGTTGGTGATCTTGATCGCCGGGTTGACGGCGGGGCCAGCGGTGTCCTTGTAGGGATCGCCGACCGTGTCGCCGGTCACCGAAGCCTTGTGCGCCTCGGAACCCTTGAGATGCTTGACGCCGTCCTTGTCGACAAAGCCGTCTTCGAAGGACTTCTTGGCGTTGTCCCAGGCGCCGCCGCCCGAGGTCATCGAGATGGCGACGAACAGGCCATTGACGATGACGCCGAGCAGCGAGGCACCCAGCGCTGCAAAGGCGGACGCCTTCGAGCCAGAGATCAGCAGCACGCCGAAATAGACCACGAGCGGCGCCAGCACCGGCAGCAGCGACGGGATGATCATTTCCCTGATCGCCGCCTTGGTCAGAAGGTCGACCGCGCGGGCGTAGTTCGGCTTCGAGGTGCCGGCCATGATGCCCGGATCCTCGCGGAACTGCTTGCGCACCTCCTCGACGATGGCGCCCGCCGCACGGCCGACGGCCGTCATGGCGATGCCGCCGAACAGATACGGGATCAGCCCGCCGAAGATCAGGCCGGCGACGACGTATGGGTTGGAGAGATCGAAGGAGATCTCGCCCATGCCCTGGAAGTAGGGATATTTGTCGCCATTGGCGGCGAAGAACTTCAGGTCGTTCGAGTACGCGGCAAACAGCACCAATGCGCCGAGACCAGCGGAGCCGATGGCGTAGCCCTTGGTCACCGCCTTGGTGGTGTTGCCGACCGCGTCGAGCGCGTCGGTGGAGTGGCGCACCTCCTTGGGCAGGCCGGCCATTTCGGCGATGCCGCCGGCATTGTCGGTGACCGGGCCGAAGGCATCGAGCGCAACGATCATGCCGGCAAGGCCGAGCATCGTCGTGACCGCGATCGCCGTACCGAAGAGGCCGGCAAGCTGATAGGTCGAGATGATGCCGCCGACGATGACGATCGCCGGCAGCGCCGTCGATTCCAGCGAGACCGCGAGGCCCTGGATGACGTTGGTGCCGTGACCGGTGACCGACGCCTGGGCGATGGAATTGACCGGGCGCTTGTTGGTGCCGGTGTAGTATTCGGTGATGACCACGATGAGACCGGTCACCACGAGGCCGATCAGGCCGCAGATGAACAGGTTCTTGCCGGTGATGACCATGCCGGCGACCGTGCCGACCTCACCCCAGCCGAGCGTCACCTGGGTGGCGACGCCGAGGCCGACGATGGACAGCAGGCCAGTGACGATCAGGCCCTTGTAGAGTGCGCCCATGATCGAGCCGTTGGAACCGAGCTTGACGAAGAAGGTGCCGACGATCGAGGTCAGGATGCAGGCGCCGCAGATGGCGAGCGGATAAAGCATGGCCGCACCCAACACGGCGGTGCCGCCAAAGAAGATGGCAGCCAGAACCATGGTGGCGACGACAGTCACCGCATAGGTTTCGAACAGGTCAGCGGCCATGCCGGCGCAGTCGCCGACATTGTCGCCGACATTGTCGGCGATCGTGGCCGGGTTGCGCGGATCGTCTTCGGGAATACCGGCTTCGACCTTGCCGACGAGATCGCCACCGACGTCGGCGCCTTTGGTGAAGATGCCGCCGCCGAGACGAGCGAAGATCGAGATCAGCGATGCGCCGAAGCCGAGCGAGACCAGCGAGTCGATGACGATGCGGTCATTGGGCTGGAGGCCCATGAAGTGGGTCAGGATGAAGTAGTAGATCGACACGCCGAGCAAGGCGAGGCCAGCAACCAGCATGCCGGTGATGGCGCCCGATTTGAACGCGATGTCGAGGCCGGCAGCGAGGCTGTTCGATGCGGCCTGCGCCGTGCGAACGTTGGCGCGAACGGAGACATGCATGCCGATGAAGCCGGCGGCGCCTGAAAGCACCGCTCCGATCAGGAAGCCGATCGCGGCGGTGATGGACAGCAACCACCAGGCGAGCACGAGGACGACGACGCCAACGATGGCGATGGTGGTGTACTGACGCGCCAGATAGGCTTGTGCGCCCTCGCGGATAGCCGCGGAGATTTCCTGCATGCGTGCATTGCCCTGATCGGCCGCAAGGACCGAACGTGTCGCCCAGATGGCGTAAAGGATTGAAAGCAGGCCGCAGGCGATGACGGCGGAAATAATTGTCATTGCCGGATTTTCCTCGAGTGATGGCCCAAAAGAACCCCTCCCTGGGCCGTTGAGACAAAGACCGGATTCCGAGCACGGAATCCGCCTCTTCGCAGCGGTGTATGCGAAACAGGGCTGCGAACGTCAAGATATTGTTCGGTTTTTGCCCGGCTTTCGCCCAAATGGTTGGGACCAGGCGGCGGCTGCCGTCAGCACCCTGCAATTAGATCGATTGAAATTAGCCCTGACGCAGGGCGTGGCTACTCTGCCTCCCGGCCCATCCGGCGCGCCGTGTAGCGCTCTATGGCCGACAGGCCGTCATAGATCAGCCCGGCAAGGGCTGCCACGATCAGGCCGCCCTGCAGGATGAAGGCGAGATTGTTGGACAACAACCCGGCGATGATCACTTCGCCCAGCGTTTTGGCTGCCACGGTCGAACCGATGGTCGCGGTGGCAAGGCTGATCACCACCGACAGCCTGATGCCGCCGAGAATGATCGGGGCGCTGAGCGGCAGCTCGACCTTGGTGAGCCTTTGCCAACCGGTCATGCCGGCGCCGCGCGCCGCCTCGACGACATTGGCAGGTAGCGTCGTCAGGCCGGTCAGCGCGTTCTCGAAGATCGGCAGCAGACCGTAGAGAAACAGCGCGATCAGTGTCGGCTTCTCGCCGAAGCCGACGGCCGGCACGGCGAGTGCCAGCACCGCCACGGGCGGAAAGGTCTGGCCGATGTTGACCAGGCTGCGCGATAGCGGCAGGAATTCGGCGCCGGCGGGCCTGGTGACCAGGATGGCAAGCGCCACCGCAACGATGGTTGCTGCCACGGTGGCGATCAGAACCGTGCGCAAATGCAGCAATGTCAGCGTCAGCAGGCTGCCCTGGTTGTAGATCACCGGCGCATTGTTTTCGGTCAGCGGCTTCAGCAGCGGCACGAACCAGCCGGGATTGGTGACGAAGGCAACGAGCAGCATCACCAGGGCAAGTCTGAGCAGCGATGGAAGCCAGGCCTTCATGCCGGCCTCGCCGCGCGCTTCACCAGCCCGTCGACGGTGACGCGGCCAAGCGGCTTGCCATCGGCGCCTTTGACCGGCAGCGCCGGCCGGCCCGTCCACAACAATTCGGCCAGCGCGTCACGCTGGCTGGCGTCGCCGGGGATCGCCTCGCCTTCGGCGGAGCCCTTCTCCACGGCATCGCGGACCCGGCCGAGCGACAGCAACCGGAACGGCCTTTCGCTGGCGCCGACCAGGGTCTCGACGAAGGCGCTTGCCGGCTTTGCCAGGATCTCGGCGGGCTTGGCGTATTGCACCAGCTTGCCGGCATCCATGACCGCGATCTTGTCGCCCATATGCACGGCCTCTTCCATGTCGTGGGTGACCAGGATGATGGTGGTGCCGAAGCGCTTCTGGATCGCCAGCAGATCCTCCTGCGCCTTGTTGCGGATGATCGGGTCGAGGGCGCCGAACGGTTCGTCCATCAACAGCACGTTGGGCTCGGCGGCGAGCGCGCGGGCAACGCCGACGCGCTGTTGCTGGCCGCCGGACAGTTCGTGCGGGTAGCGCGGCCCGAAGGCTTCGGGGTCAAGCTGATAGAGCGTCATCAGTTCATCGACCCGGGCCTTGATGCGGTCCTTGTCCCAACCGAGCAGCACCGGCACGGTGGCAATGTTCTGCGCCACCGTGCGATGCGGGAACAGGCCGTGGCCCTGGATGGCGTAGCCGATGCTGCGGCGCAGCTCATAGCCGGGCAGCGAACGATTGTCGGCGCCGTCGAGCTTGATGATGCCCGAGGTCGGTTCGACCAGCCGGTTGATCATGCGCAGCAACGTCGTCTTGCCGGAACCGGACGTGCCGACAATGACGGCTATGGTGCGCGGCTCGATGACCATCGACACGTCATCGACCACGGTCGTCGCGTCATAGCGCTTGGTAATGCCTTCGATCTCGATCATGCCGTTTCAACCCTGCGCCTGGTGGCGGTCATTTCGATCACCGCATCGAGGATGATGGCGGCGGCAAAGGCGAGCGCGACCGTTGGCACCGCGCCGAGCAGCACAAGGTCCATCGCCGTCTGGCCCACACCCTGGAAGACGAATACGCCGAAACCGCCGCCGCCGATCAGCGCGGCAATGGTGGCGAGGCCGATGTTCTGCACCAAGACGATGCGGATGCCGGTCAGGATCACTGGAAAGGCCAGTGGAAACTCGACGCCGAACAGGCGCTGGCGTTCGGTCATGCCCATGCCGCGTGCCGCGTCGTTGGCGGCGCGCGGCACGCCAGCGAGACCGACCACGGTGTTGGCCACCACCGGCAGCAGGGAATAAAGGAACAGCGCGACGAAGGCGGGGGCTGTGCCGATGCCGCGAATGCCGAGCGCGGCAGCCCCCGGCACATGCGTGGCCACCCAGCCGAGCGGCGCGATCAGCAGGCCGAACAGCGCGATCGAGGGAATGGTCTGGATGATGTTGAGCACGTTGAGAAGGCCGGCGCGCAGATTCTCGACGCGATGGCAGAGAATACCGACCGGCAGGCCGACGACCACTGCCGCAAGCAGCGACCCTAGCGCCAGCGTTACATGCTTGGAGCCCTCCGCCCAGAAACTGTCGGCGCGGTTGAAATATTCCTTCAGGATCGACAGATTGTCCCAGCTTCCCGAAATCAACAGCAGCCCGATCGCCAAAGCCGAGACCGCAAGCACGCCAACTCGTGCCAATGGCGACAGGTCCAGCCGTGTCAGCACATCGGCGAGCAAAAGCGTGAAGGCAAAGATCAGAATCCAGAAACCGGAGGCTGGCGAAACTCTCGCAAAGGTGTTGCCCTCCGGCGTGAGGAATGTTCCGGCGACGCCGATCAGCACCGCGAGCGCGGCAAGCGCCACCACGCCGGCGGCAAGGCGCAGCGAAAGCGGTGTCTTGAACAGCGCGATGAGTGCTGCGGCGACGATCATGACGAGCAGCAGCGTCCCGGTGGTTGCCGGCAGCGCCTCGAGAATTGAGCGCGCCTGGCCGGGGACGATGCGGTTGGCACGGAACGTGGCAAAGGGCGCGGCAAAAGCCGCGTAGGCTGATATAGCGGCGATGACCACGCCGAGCTTGTCGAAGCGGATGTTCACGCCCTCCCCCGTCAGTCGATCCGGCGCGCCACGAAAGCGGCGCGCCGGAATCGTCCTACTTCAGGAAGCCGTTCTTCTTCAAAAAGTCCTCGGCGACGCCCTTGACCGGCTCGCCGCCGACCTGCACGCGACCATTCAGCTCCTGCAGCGTGACGAGGTCGAGCTTGGCGAAGACCGGCTTCAGCAGCGTCTCGATCTCGGGATGTTGCTTCAGCACCGCTTCGCGGATGATCGGCGCCGGCTGGTAGACCGGCTGCACGCCCTTGTCGTCGTCGAGCACGACGAGCCCGGACGGTGCGATGCCGCCATCGGTGCCGTAGACCATGGCCGCATTGGCGCCGTTGGTCTGGTTGGCGGCCGCGGCGATGGTTGCCGCGGTGTCGCCGCCTGAGAGAGTGATCAGTTGGTCCGGCTTCAGCGTGAAGCCATAGGTGGTCTGGAAGGCCGGCAGTGCAGCCGCCGAATTGACGAACTCGGCGGAAGCCGCCAGCACCACCTGACCGCCGCCCGCGACATATTTGCCGAAGTCGGTGAGCGTGGCGAGCTTGTTGGTCTCGGCGACTTCCTTGCGCAGCGCAATCGCCCAGGTGTTGTTTGCGGGCGACGGCGACAGCCAGACGATCTTGTTGGCGTCGTAGTCGAGCTTCTTGGCCGTTTCATAGGCCTTGGCGGCATCCTTCCAGACCGGGTCGTCGGCCTTCTCGAAGAAGAAGGCGGCGTTGCCGGTGTATTCGGGATAGATGTCGATCTCGCCAGCGGTGATCGCCTTGCGCACCACCGGCGTGCCGCCGAGCTGGATGCGGTCCGATGTCTTGATGTTGTTGGCGTTGAGGACGAGCTGGATGATGTTGCCGAGCACGCCGCCCTCGGTGTCGATCTTCGAAGAGACAACCACCTGGGCATTGGCGGAAGCCACCGTGATGCCGAGCGCCAATGCCGCGCCGGCCAGAAACTTGACTGAAAACATTGTGGAACCCCTAGCTATGAACCGAAACGCGATGACCGCATATGAGCATGGCTTCAACGGCCAGTCGGGGCACACGGTTTCATAACAAGGGGGATCAGCGCAATATTTTTGTTCGGAAGGCCGATTTTGAGGCGACGCTGGCGATCTGCTGCCATCTGGCGGATAATGCCATAGAGTGCGGGTGGCAAACACGGAGAGCGTGTCATGGCCATACACAAAGTCGGCTACCTCATCGGAAGTCTTGCCCGGGAATCCATCAACCGCAAGCTCGCGAAGGCGCTCGTTCAACTGGCTCCTCCGGAACTTGAAATGACGGAAATCGCCTTCAGGGATCTGCCTCTTTACAGCTACGATTATGATGCGGATTTCCCGCCGGTCGCCCGGGATTTCAAAAAGGCGATCGCGTCCGTTCAGGCCGTCCTGTTCGTTACCCCGGAGTACAACCGCTCGATCCCTGGCGGATTAAAGAACGCGATCGACTGGGCGAGCCGCCCCTATGGAAAGAATTCATTCGCGCGCAAACCGTCCGCCGTCATCGGAACATCGCCGGGCGCCATCGCAACCGCTGTCGCCCAACAAAGCCTGCGCAGCGTTCTGAGCTTCTGCAACTCACCCCAGATGAATGCGCCGGAAGCCTATATCCAGTTCACGCCGGGACTGATAACGGACGACGGCGAAGTGACGGTCGAATCCACCGAGGACTTCCTGCGCAACTACATGGCTGAATTCCATATGTTCATAGCGAGGGTGCTTCAGGTGTTGCCGCCGGACGCATAGGTTTGGCGTCAAGCCGGGCGCGCGCTCGTCACCTTCAGCGCGCCCAGCGCCACGAAGCACAGGACGGTGACCGGAAAGACTATCCAGTTCAGCATCTCCCAGCCCCAGGCGTTGTAGACCATGCCCGACATCAGTGAGGCGCAGGCGACGGAGCCGAACAGGACGAAGTCGTGGAAGCCTTGCACCTTGCCCTTTTCCGACGGCCGGTAGGTGGAGGCCACCATTGCGGTCGCGCCAATGAAGCCGAAGTTCCAACCAAGGCCCAGCAGGATCAGCGACGTCCAGAACTGCCACAGCGCCAGGCCCGACAGAGCGACAATGGCGCAGCCGATGAGCAGGATCAGGCCGGTGGTCACAATGCGTTCGGCGCCGAAGCGATGGATCAGCGAGCCGGTGAAGAAGCTTGGCGCAAACATCGCCATGACGTGCCAGGAGATGCCCAGCGTCGCGTCGGTCTCCGACAGTCCGCAGCCGACCATGGCCAGCGGTGCGCCCGTCATGACGAAGCTCATCAGCGCGTAGCTGCCGACCGCACAGAAAAGCGCGGCGACGAAACGCGGCTGCGTGACGATTTCAGCCAGTGGTCTGGCGTCACTGTCGGCGATCTCCACCTTGCCGGATGCTTTCGCCGGCAGCCGCAGGAACGACAGGATGATGGCGCCGACGGCGGCCAGCGGCAGGATGGACACGAACGAACCGGCAAACATGACCGGCGCCAGCGATTCGCGGGTGAAGATGACAATCTGCGGCCCGAGGATAGCGGTGACGATGCCGCCGGCCAGCACGAAGGAGATGGCGCGCGCCTTGAATTCCGGCGGTGCGTTGTCAGCGGCGGCGAAGCGGAACTGCTGGACGAAGGCGCCGCCGACACCGATCGTGAGCAAGCCAAAGGCAAACAGCCAGAAGCTCCCTTGAAACAGCGCAAGCGTGGCGACGAGGCCGCCAAGCGCCGTGACGATCGTTCCGGTCATGAAGCCGCCGCGCTGGCCCATTCTGCGGATGATGGCCGCTGCGGGCAGCGCGCCGAGCGCCACGCCGATGTTGAAGCCGGTGATCGGCGCTGTCGCCAATGATTTGTCGGGGCCAAGCAGATATTGCCCGGCCAGCGCGCCCACGGAGATGGCGATGGGGGCCGCCGAGCCGATGATCGCCTGCGATGCGGCCAGGATCAGCGCCGTGCGGCGCGCCTCGCTGCCTGCCTCGACGGCGATTGCCGTCATGATGCGTCCTTGCCGCGCCCCTCGCCACGCACCCGGCGTGACACACGGTCGAGCACGGCATTGACCAGCTTCGGCTCGTCTTCCTCGTAGAAGGCCTTGGCGATGTCGACATATTCGGAGACGATGACGGCGACCGGGACATCCTCGCGCTTCATCAGTTCGTAGACGCCGGCGCGCAGGATGGCGCGCAGCGTCGAATCGAGCCGCGACAGCGGCCAGTCCTCGGTCAGCGCCTGGCGGATGATCGGATCGATGGTCTTCTGGTTCTCGACGACACCCGCCAGGATAGCGCGAAACCATTGCGCATCGGCCTCGCGATAGAGCGCGCCGTCGACTTCCTTGCCAAGGCGAAACGCCTCGTACTCGGCGGTGATCTCGAAGACACCGCTGCCGGCGACATCCATCTGATAGAGCGCCTGCACGGCGGCCAGACGGGCAGCGCCGCGCTTGTTGGCGTGGCGCATCGCGGGCTGCCCGGGCGAAGCGGGTTCGCTCACGATCGCGCTCCCAATTGTTCCTTGAGGGCAATCATGGTCAGCGCCGCACGCGCGGCAAAGCCGCCCTTGTCGCCTTCCGAGCGCTTGGCGCGAGTCCAGGCCTGGGCGTCATTCTCGGTGGTGAGGATGCCGTTGCCGATGCAGACCGAGTCCTGCACGCTCAAATCCATGAGCGCGCGGCTGGATTCATTGGCGACAATGTCGAAATGATAGGTGTCGCCGCGGACGACGGTGCCGAGCGCGACAAAGCCATCATAATGTGTGCCGCCTTCCGTCGCGCCGTCCAGTGCAAAGGTGATCACCGCGGGGATCTCGAGTGAACCTGGAACGGTGACGACGTCGTAAGTCGCGCCCGCTTCATCGAGCGCGCTTGTCGCGCCGTCGAGCAGCGCATCGGCAAGGTCGTCATGAAAGCGCGCTTCGACAATGAGCAGATGCGCCTTCGCCTTCGGACGAATGAAGGCTTTGCCGTGTTGGGATGTACCAGCCATAAAAGTCTCCGGGGAGTTGCCGGTGACTTAGGCCGAAGCCGGGTTCATCGCAAGCGGAAGATTGCTGGATGGACTCCTGTCCTATCGATCCTCTCGCGTATGCCACAGGCGCAACACAGAAATTGTCGTGTTCTGTATCTCGTAACGAATTTCGTAGCTGCCTACCAAAATGCGACGCACTTCTCGTGGTTCGAACTCTTCCAGTCTCTCACCGATGCGCGGATATTCGACCAACCGTGCCGGCGCGGCAGTAAGCGACTGCACGGCACGTGCGGCCGCCGGGCCATTTGCTAGCACGAGAAAATCATGTAGCCGGACCAAGTCGGACAAAGCCTTGTTGGTCCATTTCAACTTCATCAACGAGGCACCGGCAGTGGCTTGTCGGTACCAAGACTCTCAGCCCACGCCTGCACGGCCTGGTGATCGATGACCCGTCCTGCGTCGACATCGGCCATTGCTTCAAGCGTGAGCCGTCGGCGCTCCTCCTCCAAATCCACCCACGCGGAAAGAGCTTGTTTGACGATCCAGCCGCGTGGGCGCTCAAGGCGGGCAGCCAGTTGATCTACCTTTTCAGCCAGCGGCAGCGGAACGTGAGCGGTGATTACTTTTGTATCCATCAGAGCCTCACAATCAGATCTAATCATAGCGATTAAAACTGATTAAGTCGAGGCCAGCAGCACTTAAAGCCCCTCTTTCGTCGCCTCGACCAGCCGCGCCGCATAACGCGCCATGGTGTCGATCTCGAGATTGACGCGGTCGCCGACCTTGCGCTCGCCCCAGGTGGTCACGGTCAGCGAGTGGTGGATCAAAAGCACGTCGAAGCGCGCGCCTTCGACCTTGTTGACGGTGAGCGAGGTGCCGTCGAGCGCGACCGATCCCTTGGGCGCAATGAACTTCGCCAGGTCGCGCGGCGCCTCCAGCGTGAAGCGCACGGCATCGCCCTCATCCTTGCGCTCGATGATCTCGGCCATGCCGTCGACATGGCCCGAAACGATGTGGCCGCCGAGTTCGTCGCCGATCTTCAGCGCCCGCTCCAGATTGACTTTGGTGCCGGATTTCCAGCCCGAGGCCGTGGTCAGCCGCAAGGCTTCCTCCCATGCTTCAACCTCGAACCAGCGCGCATTCGAAACGCTGTCGGGCAAGGCCGTGACTGTCAGGCAGACGCCGCCGCAGGAGATCGAGGCGCCGATGGCGATGGTCTGCGGGTCATAGGCTGTGTCGATGCGCAGCCCCACCCCTTCCCTGAGCGGCTTGACGGACGCGACAGTGCCGACATCGGTGACAATTCCGGTAAACATCGGTGTTGATCCCTAAAGGTCTCTTATCCACTCGGCGTAGCTGTCTTCGCCAAAGCGCATGTCGCGCAATTTGCGAAATCCTGCCGGGATATGGTCGGCGTCGATCGGCGATGCAATGCCGTCGTCGCCGATTGCATCCGGTCCCTGGAACAGCACGATGCGGTCGACCAGCCCGTCGGCCAGGAAAGCGCTCGCCACCCTGGCGCCGCCCTCGACCAGCACGCTGGCCATGCCGAGCGCGGCCAGATCCTCGAGTAGTTCCGGCAAGGCTACGCCGCCCTCGTGCGTCTCGGTGCCGATGAAGCGCACGCCGGCGCGTTCGAGTGCTGCCCGCCGCAGCGGATCGGCCTCCAGGCAGGCGGCGATATAGAGCGGTACCCGGTCGACGCCCGAAACCAGCTTCGAGGCCTCCGGCAACCTGAGCTGGCGGTCGAGCACGATGCGGGCAGGCGAACGGTTCTCAAGCCCCGGCAAACGCACCGTCAGGGCCGGATCATCCTCAAGGGCGGTGCCGATACCAACCAGTATGGCGTCCGCCTCAGCCCGCATCAGATACACTTCTCGGCGCGCGATATCGCCGGTGATCGACACCTGCCCGTCACCTTCCCTGCCGATCTTGCCGTCGCTGGAAAGCGCAAGCTTGAGAATAACTTCCGGGCGTTTTCTCAACGATCGAATCAAATAGCCGGCCATCTGCTCGGCAGCTTCCGCCGCCAGCACCTTCTCGACCACCTCGACACCGGCCGCGCGCAGGATCGCATAACCCTTGCCGGACACGCGCGAATCGGGATCGCTGGCGGCACCGACGACCCGCGCAACGCCGGCATTGACCAGCGCATTGGCGCAAGGCGGCGTGCGGCCGTGGTGGGCGCAAGGTTCCAGCGTGACGTAGGCGGTGGCGCCGCGCGCGAGGTCGCCGGCCTCGGCCAAGGCCTCGGTCTCGGCATGCGGACGGCCGCCGACAGCGGTGACGCCGGTGCCGACGATCATCGGACCATTGCCGTCATCGCGCACGATCAGCGTACCGACAGACGGGTTGGTCGCGGTGCGCCCGGCATTTTTTCGCGACAGTCTGAGTGCCGCTGCCATGAAGCGGCGATCAAGGGCGGCCTGTTCGCTTGCAGTCATGCTCAGCTGGCTTCCTCTTCACCCTTGACTTCGTCGCCCTTGAGCTCGCCCAGCAATTCATGGAAATCCTTGGCCTCGCGAAAATTGCGGTAGACCGAGGCGAAACGGACATAGGCGACATCGTCGAGCGACTTCAGCGCTTCCATGACCAGGCGACCGACTTCTCCCGAAGCAACCTCCGTCTCGCCGGAACTTTCGAGCTGGCGCACGATGCCTGTCACCGCGCGGTCGATGCGTTCGGGATCGACATTGCGCTTGCGCACGGCGATCTCCACCGAGCGCAACAGCTTGTCGCGGTCGAAGGGCACTTTGCGGCCCGATTTCTTGACCACGACGAGGTCGCGCAACTGCACGCGTTCGAAGGTGGTGAAACGGCCGCCGCAATCGGGGCAGACGCGCCGCCTGCGGATCGCCGCGCCATCCTCGGCGGGGCGCGAATCCTTCACCTGCGTATCTTCCGACTGGCAATAGGGACAGCGCATGGAGAAGCCTTTGGTTGGCGAATCTGGTGAAGCGAAAGGCTTAGAGGTTTTTGCAGCGATGGCAAAGTGTCGCCAACAGCTCCCTCGCCCTTCAGAGATAGCGAGGCGCAAGCAGGATTGCCAGCCTCGCCAGCAGCCGCACAGCGTACCGATGTCTTCAGGGAGCAACGTCGGCGGTCGGAAACCCGCACGATGCGCCGAGACTACGATAGGCCTTGGTGAAGCCGTCCATGGATATGCTTCCAACCGGCGCATCGCCGAAGGAGACGTCAAGCACCGATGCCCGGCGCATGGCGCGCAGGAGCGCCAGGCTGGTCTTGGACTGGTTGTCGACGGTCCAACTGAGCCGGCCGTTGACGGCGCCATCGGAATGGAGCTTGGCAGTGACGCGGCCCTTGTCGTCGCCGAAAGTGGCGGCAACCGACTTGCCGGCCGGCAAGGCCTTGTTGTCGACGGCGATCGTTACGGACGGGTAGGCATCCGGCGGCAGTGCATCGCCGTTCGTGATGATGAGCGTCAGAACGCCGCTCTCGCCGCCAGCGCCGATAAAGGCGGTCGAGGCCGCGCAGGTCTTGCGCAGATCCTCACCGGTGTCGACCTCGTCGACCAGGGTCGACCATCTGCCAAAGGTTTCGAGCTTGGGTGCCGTCTGGGCGGGCGCCGCGGGCTCGGGCTGAGGTGCGGGTTGCGCAGGAGCGGGTTGCGCGGGCGCGGCTTGAGCAGGGGCGGTTTGCGCCAAGGCGTTGCCGGGGAAAGGCCCGGCGATCAAAGCAGCCAGAGCGCCAACGGCGCCAAGGTCGGCGAAACGAAATGGTCGCATCATCAAGGCTCCTGTCGGTCGCCCCGGCCTGCTGAAACGACGCTTGTCGTTGCAGCAGGCCGCAAAACTTCCTATCGCGTCAGCCGAGATAGGGATAGAGCGGGAAGCGATCGGTCAGCGCCACGACCTTGGCCTTGACCGCTGCTTCGACGGCGGCATTGCCCTCGTCGGAATTGGCGACCTTGAGACCATCCAGCACTTCGGCGATCAGCTTGCCGATCTCCCGGAATTCGGCCTGGCCGAAGCCGCGCGTGGTGCCGGCCGGGGTGCCGAGACGCACGCCCGAGGTGACAAAAGGCTTTTCCGGGTCGAACGGAATACCGTTCTTGTTGCACGTGATGTTGGCGCGGCCCAGCGCCGCCTCGGCGCGCTTGCCGGTGGCGTTCTTCGGACGCAAATCGACCAGCATCAGATGGTTGTCTGTGCCGCCGGAGACGATGTCGAGACCGGTTTCCTTGAGGCTGGAGGCGAGCGCCTTGGCGTTGGCGGCGACGCTCTCGGCATAGACCTTGAAGCTCGGCTTCAGCGCTTCGCCGAAGGCAACCGCCTTGGCGGCGATGACATGCATGAGCGGGCCGCCCTGCAGGCCGGGGAACACCGCCGAATTCATCTTCTTGGCGATGTCCTCGTCATTGCACAGGATCATGCCGCCGCGCGGGCCGCGCAGCGACTTGTGCGTCGTGGTCGTCACGATGTGGGCATGCGGCAGCGGCGACGGATGCACGCCGCCGGCGACCAGCCCGGCGATGTGCGCCATGTCGACCATCAGATAGGCGCCGACCGCGTCGGCGATCTCGCGGAAACGCTTCCAGTCCCAGACGCGGGAATAGGCGGTGCCGCCGGCCAGGATCAGCTTCGGCTTGGTTTCATGCGCGGTCTTCTCGATGGCATCCATGTCGAGCAGATGGTCGTCCTGGCGCACGCCATAGGAGACGACCTTGAACCATTTACCGCTCATGTTGACCGGCGAACCGTGGGTCAGATGGCCGCCGGAATTGAGGTCGAGGCCCATGAACGTGTCGCCCGGCTGCAAGAGCGCCAGGAAGACGGCCTGGTTCATCTGGCTGCCGGAATTCGGCTGGACATTGGCGAAGTTGCAGCCGAACAGCTTCTTGGCGCGCTCGATGGCCAGTTCCTCGGCCACGTCGACAAACTGGCAGCCGCCGTAGTAGCGCTTGCCCGGATAGCCCTCGGCATATTTGTTGGTCATGATCGAGCCCTGCGCCTCAAGCACCGCGCGGGAAACAATGTTTTCCGAGGCGATCAGCTCGATCTCGTGGCGCTGGCGGCCGAGTTCGTTGCGGATGGCGCCGAAAATCTCCGGATCGGCGTCGGCCAGCGTGGTTTCGAAGAAGGATTCGAATTTGTTCGACACTGCCGCTGCTGTTGCCATAGCCTGAAATCCTCGGGGTTCGGGGGCAATTTTGTTTATGCATGTCGTTGCCCAAACCGCTGTACACTTTTGGGCAACCTGCACGCGGCGCCATTAACACAGTTGTTTTCGCCCCGCCACGTTTGCCACGCGAAATTTGCTGGCCGGATTGCGCCAGCCAGGCCCGCGCGTCGTTATTTCCTCGCCTTCCGGCCCCTCAGCAATGCCTCGGTGAGCGTGATCTCGGTAAACAGCGCCTGCGACGTATGGTCGTTGATCTCGCCGCTGCGAAACATGGCGCGCACGGCTTCGCGCTCGGCTTCGATGCCCGCAAATCTCATTCGAGCTCCAGCCTTCCGGCTTCACGCGCCTCGGCGCGGGCCTCATCGGCTTCGTCCGAGGCGGCGATGCGGCGCCGGTAGCCGGCGACGATGCTATCGGCGGCGGCAAGCCTGGCGCCGGGCACCTCGCCTCCCTCATCATCTGCGGCTCCGGCGATGCTCTCGATGCGCGCGATTGCCGCCTTGGCGGCGCCGACACGCGCCAGCCGCTCCTCGGCGGCGCCGGCATCCTCACCCGGCTCGACCAGCCCCCTGGCGATCGTCGGCAGAGCGAGACTGGCGAAGACCAGCGAACAGATGATGACGCCGGCGGCCAGGAAAATGACCAGATCGCGTGCCGGGAACGGCGAGCCGTCCGGCATGGCGAGCGGCAGCGACAATATGCCGGCCAGCGTGATGGCGCCGCGCACGCCGGCCACCGAACCGGCGAGCCGCACGCGCAACCCGAACGGCTCCACCTTGCGCTTGCCCAGACGTGCGGCGATGCCGGCTGCGAGATCGCCTACCCATATCCACAGGAAGCGCAACGCGATCAGGCACAGCGTCAGCGCCACGACGGTCGCGATCGGCTGGATAATCGGGTGCAGGCTCATGAGTTCCGGCGGCACATGGCGGATGATGTCGGGAAGCTGCAGGCCGAGCACGATGAAGAGAGCACCGTTGAAAACGAAGGAAAGCGTCGTCCACAGCGACATCGTCTGCATGCGGGCCGAGACGCCGAGGAAGCGAAACACGCCGGAGCCGCCGGTGAGCAGGCCGGCGGTAACAGCCGCCAGAATACCGGACGCTCCGACATGCTCGGCGCCGAGATAGGCGATGAAGGGCAGCAGAACCATCACCAGCACCTGCGCTTCGGCCGGCACGCCGCCGATCCGGTTGAGCAATTGCAGCAGCTTGGCGGCAACGAACAGTGCCGCGACGCCGATCAGGATGCCAATCGCCACGGCATAGAGAAAACTGAGCGAAGCCGCGGCAAGGGAAAAGCTGCCGGTCAGCACTGCTGCGACGGCGAAGCGGAACATGACGAGGCCTGAAGCGTCGTTGAGCAGCGACTCGCCTTCGAGAATGTGCATCAGCCGCGCCGGGACGACATTCCTGTCGACGATCGAGGACACGGCCACCGCGTCGGTCGGCGACAGCACCGCGGCAAGCGCAAAAGCGACCACCAGAGGGATGCTCGGCACTAGCCAATGCAAGGCGTAGCCGAAGCCGACGATGGTGAAGAAGACCAGCCCTATGGCCAGATCCAGGATCGGTCCGCGCAGCGCCATCAGTTCACGCTTCGGTGCGCCATAGGCATCGCCGAACAGCAGCGGCGGAATGAACACCAGCAGGAACAGCTCCGGATTGATCTCGACATGGATGCCGCGCACCGGCCACGCAAGCGCGGCACCGATCGCAATCTGCAGCACCGGCAACGGCACCCGTACCAGGCGAACCAGAGCGCCGGAAAGCGCCACGAAGACGAGCACGACCAGAATGAAGACGGCGACTTCCATGGTCCGGTTCCAGGCTTTCCGCCGACCATGCGCAAAGCCGGCCGATCCGTCCAGCCGCCCGTCCCGTGAAAAACGCCGCGACACCCAATCAATGAAAAAAGGCCGCCCTGAGAGGCGGCCCTTTTAAATAGAAATCAAATGCTTACAGCGCGGACGTGATCTGCAGCTCGTTGTTGCCATCAAGCGCGTAGACGTCGTCGCGGAACTGCACCACGCCCGGACCGGTCGACCAGGCCGAGAGATAGAGGAAGTGGACCGGCACCGGATTGGTGACCTGGATCGGCGTGTTTTCACCGGTCTTGATCGCCGCCTCGAAATGCTGGCGGTCCCAGCCGGGCGTGTCGCGCAGGATCCAGGTGACGAGGTCGCGCACATTCTGCACGCGCACGCAGCCCGAGGAATCGAAACGCAGCATCTTGCCGAACAGGCTCTGCTGCGGCGTGTCGTGCATGTAGACGCCGTCAGGGCTCGGGAAATTGATCTTCACCGAAGCCATGGCGTTTTCCGAGCCGGGATCCTGGCGGAACCGGTACTTGGCGGCGTCGTCGGTCGACCAGTCGACATTCATCGGATCGACTTCGCTGCCATCGGGCGCGAACAGGCGGATGTGGCTGTTCTTGAGATAATCGGGATTTTTCCGCATCAGCGGAATGATGTCCTTGCGCACGATCGAGACCGGCGCGTTCCAGTATGGATTGACGATGATCTCAGTGATCTTGGAATTGACGATCGGCGTCTGGCGATCGATCTTGCCGACGATCGCGGTGTGGCGAAGCACGACGCGGTCGTTCTCGACCGCTTCGACCTGGGCTGCCGGAATGTCGACCAGCACGTAGCGGCTGCCCAGCGTGCCGGCCTTCTCGCGCAGCCGCTGCAGATTGGTCTGCAACTGGCCAAGCCGGATCTGCGCCGAAACGTTCATCGCCGCATAGGTGTATTTGCCCATCGAGCCATCAGCCGGCAGGCCGTGACGCAGTTGGAAGCGCTTGACTGCCGAGTCGACATAGGAATCGAAAGCTGTCGAAATGCCGGCGCTCTGCGACAGGTCGCCCGCGACCATCAGGCGCTTGCGCAATGGCACCACATCGGGATCATCGACGCCGAGCTGCAGTTTCTTGGTCGCGGGAACCTCGACCCAGCCACCCTGCCCGACAATGTTCTGGTATTGCCCGACCGCCTGTTCCGTGAAGGCGACGGTCTGCGGGCTGAAGATCGGCAGCGTCGAGGCCACCTTGCCACCCTCGCTGGCGCGGGCGTCGAACTGGTCGTCCCAATTGCCGCGCGCCGAGGATTTCAGGATATCACCGATCACATCCTGCGCATTGGCGCCGCCGGCGACCACCGCGGCTGCGAGCGCGGAGGCTCCGGACAGGAAAAAACGACGGCTGGTTTTCATGGACGTTCCAGACATTGGTAGCAGTTCGATCACTTGCTGCGTTGATCACCGGGCGATCTCGCCCGCACTGTAAAATTGGCAATCTTAACAATTAGCCAACCATGGTCCGTATCAGCTTGGTGTGACAATGCACAGGCGCGATACGGGCTGCGGGTGAACGCATGGTCTTCACCACAGCATCACTGCCACTCTCGGTTCCATTGGAATATGGCGGCAACGTGGCCTAGCGGCCAAATCCGACCGGCCAGCATTCCGAAAAGAACGGACCGTGCTTTTTGGGTATCGATCGGCGATCGACCACGCGGTGCAATGACCAGCCAAATCAAAGAAAGGCCGATGCCTCTCGGCACCGGCCCTGACTGAAGGTCGATATTTCGGCCGCGCTTCTGTGACGCGGGCCGGATCCGATGCGGCGGATGTCTTACATCCGGTAGGCGATGGTGTCGTTCCAGAAGCGGTCGAGCCGCTGCAAAGCGCGGTTCATCTGCTTGAACTCGTCGGTGTTGATGCCGCCGACCTGTTCGATCGAGCCGACATGACGCTCATAGAGGCCGGCGACGACCTCGGCCACCTCATTGCCCTTCGGCGTCAGCGAGACACGGACCGAACGGCGGTCGATGCGCGAGCGCTGATGGTTGATGAAGCCGAGATCGACCAGCTTCTTCAGATTGTAGGAGACGTTCGAGCCGAGATAGTAGCCACGCGAGCGCAGCTCGCCGGCGGTCAGTTCGGAATTGCCGATGTTGAACAGCAGCAGTGCCTGGATGGCATTGATGTCGGAACGGCCGTTGCGGTCGAATTCGTCCTTGATCACATCAAGCAGGCGGCGGTGCAGCCGCTCAACAAGCTGCAGCGATTCCATGTACAGGGAACGGATAGCCTCACGGCGATCGTCGGATACGTTGGCGGTCTTCGCCGCCGGACGCGAATTGATCATTGTCTTTGCCTCTCGTTTGTCGCCCTGGTGATTTTTTGTTTTTCACCTTGATCGCGACACTATCGAATACTCATAAAATTCGACTTAAACGCTAGGGCTAACAAGAGCTTACCGGTAAGAGGTTTCGGAAGAGGCTTAACGAACGGTCACCCGAGCAAGAATAATTAACCTAAAGATTTCGGCAACGATTGCAGGGCTCATTCGAGGCGACAGCCGGGCCGCCAATGGGTTCAACGGCTTAGTGGCGGACCGGGCGCTTCTGCAGGTAGATGACGACACGAAAGACGATATAGAGCACCGCCACCGCCGCATGCGAGACGACAATCAGCAAGCGGTGGCCGAACAACTCGGGAAAGCCGGCGTACATGACCGTCTCGGTCACCGCGCAAATGAACCATATCACCGGGCCCCAGGACGCCAGCATCCACAGGCCGGCAGCGGCAAAGGGAAAGAACACGGCGAGCACCACCGCCGCGACCTGCCAGTGCACGGGCATCAGGTCGAAACGCCACAGTGTGCCCGGATAAAAGCCGATCAGCTTGATCCAGTAGAGAATGCCGAACAGCAGGCAGTAGCCCGATATGACGCGCTGGAACCAGGCGAAGATCACCTCCACCCCGGAGGGCTGCAGAACGATGCGCCTTGAGGTCACCTCGCTCATATCAGGAGTTCCCGTTCGCCGAGCGGAGCGAAATAGGCATCGACATCCGCTTCGCTGACCGCAGCGAGGCTTGCCGGCCGCCATTGCGGCTTCGAGCCCTTGTCGATGATGGCAGCGCGGATGCCTTCGTAGAAATCATGGCCGGCGAGCATCCGGTTGAGGATGCGGAACTCCATCTTCATGCAGGCTTCCATGGACAGCGTCAGTCCGGCGCTGATCTGCCGCCAGGCGACGCGCAGGCTGGTCGGCGAGCGGGTGCGGATCGTCGCCAGCGTCTTTGCCGCGAACTCATCGGCGGCGGCCGCACGCTCGAGGCTGTCGATGACGCGGTTCAGGGACGGTTGCGAAAAATGACGGACAATCGCCTCCAGCGTCGGCCTGTCGGTTTCTCGCCTTGCCTGCACGAAGAAGCCGCGCAGCACCGATTCCGGATCGCCGGTCAACGCCAGCCGGTCGAGGAAGCCAGCCTGGTCCTCGGCCTTGATGGTATGGGTGGCCAGCCCAGACCACAGCGCATCGCCATATCGAATGCGATTGCCGGTCAGCGCCAGATACATGCCGAAGGAGCCGCCGAGATCGGGCAGCAGGTGGCTGGCGCCAACATCCGGAAAGAAGCCGATGCCGACTTCCGGCATGGCAAACTGGGCATTCTCGGTCATCACCCGGTGCGAGCCGTGGAAGGAGATGCCGACGCCGCCACCCATGACGATACCGTCGATCAGGGCGACATAGGGCTTCTTGTAGCTGTTGATGCGGGCGTTGAGCCGGTATTCGTCGGCGAAGAACTCGACCGGCGGTTTTCCCGCCCGGCCTGTCTCATAGACATGCAGGATATCGCCGCCGGCCGAAAAGGCCCTGCCCTCTGCCTTGACGACGATGACGTCGATGCCCTGGTCGGCCTCCCAGGCGGAAAGAGCGGCATCGAGCGCCCCGATCATGCGGTGCGTCAAGGCATTGAGCGCCTGCGGCCGCGTCAAGGTGACGACGCCGGCCCGGCCCAGATGTTCGAAGCGGATCTCGTCGCCTCCGCCAAAATCCATCGTGAAAGAATCCCTCTCCCGGCCGCCGGGACTGAAGTGCTAAAGCGTGGCGCATGGGTGCGTCAATGGCGAGGACACCGGTGCAAGCTCTGGCCCGGACCAGGAGCCAGTGCTAAAAATGGAGCTGCAATACGGAAAACTGGGTAGAGTTCATTGCAGCGTACCTGGTGGGTCTTCGAACGGGACGATTGTTTATGACTCGATTTTCGCACCTTGCGCCGGTGGCAATCGGGCTGAGCCTCTGCTTGGCTGTCCACCCGGTCATGGCGGGGACTTTGGAAGACCTCTACAGCTCGCAGACCATCGTCAACGGCAAGTACGAGAAGAACCGCCAGTCCGGCTTCAAGCGCTGCCTCGACGCGGTTCTGGTGCGGGTTTCCGGCGATCAGCGCCTGCCGGCGAAACCTGAAATGACGGCATTGCGCGACAAAGCCGGCACCTTCGTCGCCAGTTTCCACTATCGCGACCGCATGGAAGGCATTCCCAACCATGACGACCAGGGCACGTACGATCGGCCTCATAATCTCTACTGCCAGTACAAGCCTGCTGACGTCGACCCGGTGCTGGCTTCGCTCGGCAGCAGGCCGTGGCTGACCGAGCGGCCACGGCTGGTGGTGTTTTTGGCGACCGAGCGCGGAACAACGCATTACGCGCTCGATGCCGAGGACGACCGTGGCATGCTGATGCGCGAATCGTTCGGCAATGCCGCCGTACCGCTGGCCATGCAGGTGACTTTTCCCACGGTGGCGCAGCTGTCGCAGGCCGGATTGGACGATCAGGCGCTTCGCAATGCCGAGATGACGAAGCTCGACACACTGGCGAAGAGGGCCGGCGCCGACCAGGCGCTTTACGGCAGCCTCGTCTGGAGCGACAAGGAACTGGGCTGGATCGCCGACTGGCGGCTGGCCATGGCCGGCAAGACCTACGTCTGGCAGGTGCGCGGTGTCGGCTTCGACGAGGCTTTCCGTGTCGCCATCAGGGGCGCGGCACAGATTCTGTCAGGCAATGGGCAACCCGAATAGGCCTCGACCCGGTCGCTGGCACAATCGTGCCGCATTGGTCAGCGGCGGGAGCTCGTGGTAAAAGCCTGCCCGAACGAGAGTACTGGCGATGAACAAATTCACCCCCGCAAAGCCCGCCGGCGCGCGCGGCGTCGACGAGATCACCGGCAGCCGCCGTCTGCGCCGCATGCGCAAGGCCGACTGGTCGCGCCGTCTGGTGCAGGAGAACCGGCTCACGGTCGACGATTTGATCTGGCCGATCTTCGTCGTCGAGGGCAAGGGTATCCGCGAGCCTATCGCCGCCATGCCCGGCGTCTTCCGCCTGTCGATCGATCTCGCCGTCAAGGAGGCAGAGCGCGCGGCAAAACTCGGCATTCCCGCCCTCGCCACCTTCCCCAATGTGGACATCTCGCTGCGCGACCAGACCGGCTCGCACATCCTCGATCCCGACAATGTGATCAACCGCGCCACCCGTGCGATCAAGGATGCGGTACCGCAGATCGGCATCATCACCGACGCAGCGCTCGACCCATTCACCAGCCACGGCCATGACGGCATCCTGCGCGACGGCATCATCGTCAACGACGAGACAGTGGAACAGGTGACCGCCGCTGCAGTCATCCAGGCGGCCGCCGGCGCCGACATCATCGCACCGTCCGACATGATGGACGGCCGCATCGGCGCCATCCGCGACGCGCTCGATGCCAATGGTTTTCAGGACGTGGCGATCATGTCCTATGCGACCAAATTCGCCTCGGCCTTCTACGGACCCTATCGCGAGGCGGTGGGCACCGCCGGTCTGCTCAAGGGCGACAAGAAGACCTATTACATCGACCATGCCAATTCGGACGAGGCGGTGAGAGAGGCCGAACAGGACATCGCCGAGGGCGCCGACATGCTGATGGTCAAGCCCGGCCTGCCCTATCTCGACATCATCCGGCGGCTGAAGGACGAGTTCCAGATGCCGACCTTCGCCTACCAGGTGTCAGGCGAATATTCGATGATCAAGGCGGCAGGCGCCAATGGCTGGATCGACGGCGAGAAGGCAATGCTGGAATCGCTGCTCGCCTTCAAGCGCGCCGGCTGCGACGGCATCCTGACCTATTTCGCACCCGAAGTGGCGGAGATGCTGAAGGGGTAATTTCTCTTCGCGACGACGGCCGGTCGCGGCGAGCAATGTCGGCCAATCCGCTTCGACATCCATACCAATTTCCGGCTCTTGGCCGGGGAATCCATAGCGAGGGCCACTTGACCGTTGCGTGGGCTTCGTTTGAGCTTGAAAATACCGCTTGCAATTCACAATCGGTTTGTTACAAAAAACTGCTTGCAAAACACAATCGGTTATCGAGGAGGCTCGCATGTCCAAACTTCGCGTCAACGCTTTCACCCTATCGCTCGACGGCTATGGCGCCGGTCCCGATCAGGATCTGCAAAATCCGCTCGGCGTCGGTGGGGAATCCTTGCACAAGTGGTTTGTCGACACCCGCACCTTCCGCGAGATGGTGCTCGGACAAGACGGCGGCACCACCGACGTCAACGAGGCGTTCGCGGCGCGCAGCTTCGAAAATGTCGGCGCCTGGATCCTCGGCCGCAACATGTTCGGACCGATCCGCGGCGAATGGCCTGACGACAGCTGGAAAGGCTGGTGGGGCGACAACCCGCCCTATCATGTGCCGGTTTTCGTGCTGACCCATCACAAGCGGGAACCGATCACGATGGAGGGCGGCACCACTTTCCACTTCGTCGTCGACGGCATCCATTCAGCTCTTGAACAGGCAAAGGCTGCCGCTGGCGGCAAGGATGTGCGGGTCGGCGGCGGCGTCGCCACCATACGGCAATATCTGCAGGAAAAACTGATCGACGAGATGCATCTGGCGATCGCGCCGCTGCTGCTGGGCACGGGCGAGAACCTTTTTGCCGGCCTGGACATGCTCAAGCTCGGCTATGTCTGCAGCGAGCAGGTGGCGACCCCGCTCGCGACGCATGTGGTGATCAAGCGGGCGTAGGTGGAGAGCCAATCTCCCCCCGCGTGGGGGAGATCGCAGCTTCGTCTGCCTCAATACTTTTCCGGCACGTAGAGCTCGCGCGGCAGCACCTGGCGCTCGTATTCGGGGTTGAAGACGCGCTCCGGCAAAGTGATCTCCTCGTGCGGCACTTCCTCGTAAGGCAGCTGCTTGAGCAGATGGTCGATGCAGTTCAGCCGCGCGCGCTTCTTGTCGTTGCCCTCGACGATGAACCAGGGCGCTTCCGGGATGTTGGTGCGGGCGAAGGTCTCTTCCTTGGCCTTGGTGTACTGCTCCCAACGCACGCGCGACTGCAGGTCCATCGGCGACAGTTTCCACTGTTTCATCGGATCGTGGATGCGCATCAGGAAGCGCATCTGCTGTTCCTCGTCGGTGATCGAGAACCAGTATTTGACCACGGTGATGCCCGAGCGGACCAGCATGCGCTCGAATTCCGGCACGTCGTGGAAGAATTCTTCGACCTGATCGGGCTGGGCAAAGCCCATCACCCGCTCGACGCCCGAGCGGTTGTACCATGAGCGGTCGAACAGCACGATCTCGCCGCCGGCCGGCAGATGCGGGACATAGCGCTGGAAATACCATTGCGACTTTTCGCGCTCCGTCGGCGCCGGCAGTGCGACGACACGGCAGATGCGCGGGTTGAGGCGCTGGGTGATGCGTTTGATGACACCGCCCTTGCCGGCCGAATCGCGTCCCTCGAAGATTACCACCAGCTTCTTCTTGTGGTGGGCGACCCAGGACTGCAGCTTGATCAATTCGGACTGCAGGGTGATCAGGTCGCGAAAATACTGCATGCGATCGATCGAAGGCGGATGCGAGTTCTTGTAGATCTTGGCGATCTCCATCGACAGCGCCGGCTCCGACATTTCGAGCTCATAGTCTTCGTCAAGCGTGTCGGCGAGCTCGGCTTCAAGCCAATCCCTGGCCGGAGAATTCTGTTTTAGCTCGGTCATTATCGGCTGCTCCACTTGCAAGCTCTGTCGATCCACGTCCGGCGCCCCAAACTCCCGGCCTACAGCCCGGGAACGGCAACACCTGAGCCGACTTCCATATAGGCCTGCAATGACGGTTTTATTGCAGCGCGAGCATGGTTACCGCCGCCGTCGGTCCAGCCAGGCATGATCGATCCGCCGCGCTGGCATGGAGACACGTCACCCAAATTGTCCTACAAATAGCGGCCACTTTCGGGCGCCCCCCCAGCCTTTTTCCAACGTAATCGCGAGGACCGACATGGAATACCGCACCCTCGGCCGTTCCGGCCTGAAAGTTTCGACACTGACCATGGGGACCATGACGTTCGGCGGCGCCGGAGCTTTTTCGGCGGTCGGCAAGACCGATCTCGACGAAGCGCGCCGGATGATCGATCTCTGTATCGACGCCGGCATCAATGTCATCGACACCGCCAATGTCTATTCGAACGGCATTTCCGAAGAAATCATCGGCGAAGCGCTCGGCGGCAAGCGCAAGGGCGACGTGCTGATCGCCTCCAAGGCACGGATGCGGATCGGCAAAGGTCCAAACGACGAAGGCCTGTCGCGCCATCACCTGATCCGGGAATGCGAGAAGAGCCTGAAGCGGCTCAAGACCGACGTCATCGACATCTATTTCCTGCACGAATGGGATGGCGTGACGCCGCTGGAGGAAACCATCGGCGCGCTCGACACGCTGGTTGCCCAGGGCAAGATCCGCTATGTCGGCTGCTCCAACTATTCCGGCTGGCAGGTGATGAAGGCGCTC
This sequence comes from Mesorhizobium sp. WSM4833, assembly GCF_055811095.1. Taxonomy (NCBI): domain Bacteria; kingdom Pseudomonadati; phylum Pseudomonadota; class Alphaproteobacteria; order Hyphomicrobiales; family Phyllobacteriaceae; genus Mesorhizobium; species Mesorhizobium sp. WSM4833. The sequence continues at coordinate 142,664 of NZ_JBVVQG010000006.1, read as the reverse complement.
GGCATCAGCGACAGCCGTCATCAGCCGCGCTTCATCACGCAGCAGATCCACTACACGCTGGAAGCGCGCGAAGCGGAGTACGAACTGCTGCCGATTTCCGTCGACCAGGGGCTGGGCGTTCTGGTCTGGAGCCCGCTTGCCGGCGGATTGCTGTCCGGCAAATACCGCCGTGACAGCCCCACCGCCCGCCAACTCGCGGGCTGGTCGGAACCACCGATCCGCGACGAGGACCGGCTGTGGCGGATCGTCGATGTGCTTGTGGAGATCGGCGCGCAGCGCGGCGTGTCGGCAGCGCAGGTGGCGCTGGCCTGGCTGCTTGGCCGGCCGTCCATCAGTTCCCTGGTGATCGGCGGCAGGACGGAAACGCAGTTCCTGGACAACATCGCGGCGGCAAGCCTGGTGCTTTCCGACGAGGAGCGCGCGCGCCTCGACGCGGTCAGCCGGCCGCCCCTGCTCTATCCCTACTGGCACCAGCAGCTGACGGCAAAGGACCGCTTTGGTGCCGCCGATCTGGTGATTGACCGAAGCGGCATCTGATCGGCAAATCGATGGCGATAGGTATCGCCGCCGCAGTGATGGGCGTGGCCCCATCATTGCGGCGCGCATCTTGCAAGCCTGGCCATCATCGACGCACTATCGCTTCAGCTGTTGTGTTTGACGGCTAATGCTCCTAGGCAGGACCAGAGCCGCGAGGCAGTGAAAAAGGAGCCGATATGGCGCGACCACCAAACTACGATCAGGAACGCAAGGAACGCGACCGCCAGAAGGCGGCCAAGAAGGCCGAGAAGCTGGCAGCCAAGGTTGCAGCGAGGGAACGTTCGAAGCCCGAAGACGAGACTGAAGCCGAAACCGAAACGGCAAAGTGACGGCAAAAGGCCCGCAGATGCGGGCCGTGCCTCAATCCGGATTGCCGCCTCGGATGTCGCCTTGTGTCAGGCCGGCGCCTTGTCGCTGACAAAGACGTCCACTTCGCGCGCCGCCGCAATGAAGGCGCGCCTGGCGTTCATCGCCGGCTTGTCGCCGGCGAGTGCGTCATGGCAGGCCTGCAGGGCCGCGCGATGCTTGGGGCTGCGCTTGCCGGGCCAGCTGTTGAGGAGGTAGTCGGAAGCCTCACGCGCCGTGCGCAAGAGCTGAGTGCTTCCCGCCGCGACTGACTTCACAGTCACAGGTGTTTCAAATCGGTTGTTTTCCATCGCCGCTCCTTACGCCATCGGCGTCTGCGAAGCGAGGGCGAAAGTGCGCACACGTCCAGACGCCGCTTTGCGCCCCTTCATCCACCTTAAGCAGCAACGACGGCAAAGCCTCTGGCGCGAAGACCGCGCCGATCGTTGGCGAGCGACGTCACCAGCCGGTCGCGGCTGCCGACGATGTGGACCGAGAGCAGGCGCGCGGCTTCATCGACGTCGCCACGGCGTGCCGCCGCCAGTATGGCGCGATGTTCGGCCCAGGCGCGGCTGAGGGCCGCTTCGTCGCGAACCTCCAGCCAGCGCGCCCGTGACAGGCGTGTCATGGCATCACGGACCGCCCGGAACAGGAATTCATTGCCCGACAGACGCGCCAGTTCGATGTGAAAATCCATGCCGACGCGATGCCATTCCTCGCGCGGCGTGTCGTTGTCGCAGGATTCGAGCATCGCCTCGATGACATCGATGGCGCTCCGGTCCGCCAGGCCGCATGTCAGGCGAACTGCCGCAACCTCGACCGCCTCCCTGTAGACGGCGATCTGCTCGAGTTCAGCCAGATTGATCGGCGACACCGTCCAGCCGCGCCCGTCCCTGCCGACCAGCCCCTCGGTCTCGAGCCGCAGAAGTGCTGCCCTGACCGGGGTTCGCGATGCACCGAAACGGCTCTCGATCCAGCGCTCGGTCAGCTTTTCGCCGGGACCGATCTCGAGGCCCAGGATCATCTGCCGAAGCTGTTTTTCCACGCTGTGCATCTGCGACATTGTCGTTTCCATCTTTTGGCCGTTTGCGATCGTTTTGCCGATCACGTTCGACAGGCTGCATTGACAGCGGCCAGCCTTGCGTCCATGACGTGCACCATCTTGGTATCCCAAATTGGTATCCGCAGCAAGCATCGATAAAAGAGTTGCTGGGACAGGACACACGACATGCAGCAGAGCACGCCCCCGGCGACCGACAGCACCTACAACATCCACTGGCGGCGCAATCTGTTCGTGTGCTTCGCCGGTTCGTTTTCGACGCTTGTCGCCATGACGCTGCTTCTGCCGTTCCTGCCGCTCTATATCGAGCAGCTGGGTGCCGAGGGTCACGCGGCGATCGTGCAATGGTCGGGGATTGCCTATGGCGCGACGTTCTTCGCGGCGGCGCTGGTGGCGCCGCTCTGGGGACGTCTCGGCGACCGCTATGGCCGCAAGGTGATGCTGGTTCGCGCCAGCTTCGGCATGGCCATATGCATGTCGCTGACCGGCATGGTGCAGACGGTCTGGCAGCTGGTGCTGCTGCGGCTGCTCATCGGCTTTGCCGGCGGCTACTCCTCGGGATCGACCATCCTCGTCGCCATGCAGACACCCAAGGAGCGTTCCGGCTGGGCGCTGGGCCTGCTGTCGGCCGGCATCACGGGCGGGGCTCTGGTCGGCCCGCTGGTTGGCGGCGCCCTGCCGCCGCTGATCGGCATCCGCGCCACCTTTCTCCTCTCCGGCGGCGTCATCTTCCTGGCATTCCTGGCGACCACGTTTCTGATCAAGGAGAATCCCCGGCCGAAAACAGCAGACGCCGGAGCGACGCAGAAGCGGAAAGGCGGCTGGTCACAAATCCCCGACAAACGGCCTGTTGTCGCCATGCTGGCGACCGGCATGCTGTTGAGCTTCGCCACCATGTCGATCGAGCCGATCATCACCGTCTATGTGCAGCAGCTCATCGAGGACCAGAGCCGCGTCACGCTGATATCAGGCGTCGTCATGTCGGCGGCGGCCCTTGGCGCCATCCTGTCGGCCTCGCGCCTCGGCAAGCTCGCCGACCGCGTCGGCCACTGGAACGTCATCATCGGCGCGCTTGCCGTCTCGGCGCTGCTGCTGATCCCGCAGGCCTTCGTCACACAGAGCTGGCAACTCATCGGCCTGCGCTTCCTGATGGGTCTGGCGCTGGGCGGGCTGTTGCCCTGCATCACCAGCGTGATCCGCCACAATGTTCCCGATGGGGTCGGCGGCAATGTGCTCGGGCTGTCGATCTCCGCCCAATATGTCGGGCAAGTCGCCGGTCCCTTGCTCGGCGGCTTTGCCGGTGGTCATTTCGGCATGCGCTCGGTGTTTCTAGGCACGTCCATCTTGATGGCCGGCGGCGCGGTGTATAACTGGCTGGCACAGTCACGCCGCGAGCAGGACATGGTTGCCAACCCCGGCAAGCCCTGACGGGGTTGGGCGTCACAGGGCCCCAAATATGAGCACAGCCGAACGACCTTCCGACAACAGCAGCCGTATCCTCGTCCTGGCCGGGGGCTTCTGCGGTGCTGCCGGCGTGGCGCTGTCGGCCGCGGCAGCGCATCTCGGCGGCGCCTTCGTTGGCACCGCCGCATCGTTCCTGCTGATGCATGCGCCGGTCTTCCTTGCCGCCGGATTGCTTGGCGCGAACCGGATCCTGCGCATCGGCAGCCTGATCCTGCTGGTTGGGCTTCTGCTGTTCTGCGGCGATCTGCTGGCCCGCGATTTTCTGGGCTCGCGGCTATTCCCGCTGTCGGCGCCGATCGGCGGCACGCTGCTCATTGCCGGCTGGCTGGCGATCGCTGCCTCGGCGCTGGTGCGCGTGCGGTCCTGACGCCCGCCGGCACCAAACGTCGAGCGTGGCGGCTAATCCTGCCGGCGCTCGGGCTTGATAAGCAATTCGCGATTGCGCCGCCGCAGCTTGGCCAACCAATGCCCTTGCGGCTTTTTGGAAGCCGGCGCGATACCCCAATAGTTGCGGTAGATGTCTTCAAATAGATAGCTCACGGGATGCATGATGTGCGCTCCTTTCAGCGCTTGAATCGATCCAATCGAGAGGTGCGAAAAACCGACCCCGATCAGCTCCGCTTGCGCTCCACAAGGAACCGCAACTCGCGGACCCATGGGCTGGTTTTGCCGCGGCGCTTCTGCGTCGCGGTGTTCGACGAGATGCTCCAGTCGTTGCGGTAAATGTCTTCGAACAGAAAATTGACGGGATGCATGACACAACTCCCTACTTGATGTTGAATCGATCCAATTCCGCCAGCAGGCGTTTCCTTGGATCGATTCAAACATAGGCCCTATCGAAGCCTCGATCAAGCCAAAATTTGAACCGATCCAACGAAAGTGTTAAATGGGAAGAATTCAGGAGACGAAGATGGCGCCACTTATCTCTGCAAAGACAAGACCGGTCCGGCTGGCGGACATTGCCAAGGCAGCCGGCGTGTCGCACGGCACCGCGTCCAACGTCTTCGCCCGTCCGGAGATCGTGCGCGAGGAGGTCCGTGAACGGGTCAAGGCGGCAGCCGAGGCCATGGGATATGGCGGACCGGATCCCAAGGGCCGGCTGCTGCGCGCCGGCAAGGTCAATGCCATCGGTGTCGCGACCGCGGAACCCCTCTCCTATTTCTTCGACGATCCCTTTGCCCGGGTGATGATGGCCAGCATCTCGCAGGCTTGTGACGCGACCGGTGCGGGGATTTCGCTGGTCTCCGCCGTCAATGGGGAGCAGCTCGCGTGGAACATCCAGAGTGCGCTGGTCGATGGCTTCATCGTCTTCTGTGTCGATGGCGGCTCAAAGCTGGTCCAACTGGCGCGCGAACGCAAGCTCCCCTTTGTGGCGCTCGATCTCGATTCGGACGACGACGATGCGGTCGCGGCGATCGGCGTCGACAACATCGCCGGTGCCGGCCTGGCGGCCCGCCACCTGACCGAACTCGGACATCGCCGCTTTGCCGTGCTTACCCTGCCCTGTGCCGACGCAGGCTTCGGCCCTACCACAAGGGAGCAGGTGGAAATGGCCCTCTATTCCGCTACGCGGGACCGCTTGCGTGGCTATTTCGCGGAACTCTCCCGCGTCGACATCGACGTCTCGCGTGTGCCGATCTACGAGACCGTCAATGACGAGAAGAGCGTGTGGGCCGGCCTCGAACATATTTTCGCCGGTGCCGAGGTGCCGACAGCCGTCCTGGCGATGTCGGACAGGATGGCGCTCCATGCGCTGGACTGGCTGCGGCAGCACGACATTGCGGTACCGGGCGATGTTTCTGTCGTCGGCTTCGACGGTGTTCCGGAAGGGGCGGTTTCCAAGCCGCCGCTGACCACGATCGTCCAGCCGATCGCCGAGATGGGCCGCCTTGCCGTCAAGGCGATCCTTGAAAATGATGGTTCGTTCAGCCGGCAATCGCTGCCGGTCGAACTCGTGGTGCGGGCCTCATCCGGCCCCTCGCCCACCTGAGCTCAACGGCCCATTCTTGTCGCCATGCCCGGCATCGCGAAGGATGCAGCATGGACGGGCGATGCGGCGCTGTGAGCCGGCCTGCTTTTGGCGGACCAGCCAAGGCCCGATAGCCATTCGAGATAGTAGGCGAGCGCGAACTGCATGACGATGCCGGCCGATATCAACAGACTGTCATAGGCAAATCCGCCCGGATTGATCAGCTTCAGCACCTGCGCCGCCATTGCAAGCACCGTGCCGGCAATGAAAACCGGCAGCGATCGTTTGCCCAATATGGCAAGCGGATGATCGCGCCCGGTGCGAAACAGATTCGAGATCGCCGGGAATGCCACGATCAGGTAGCTCACTGCGAGTATATGCAGGAGCCTCGGCAGCGACAGGAACGTCTTGTCGAAACCGGTCAGCACCGGAGGCAGGCCAAACCAGGAGATATGCCCCCAGAGCGGGCTGTGCACCCAGACCAGGGCCACAACGGTGTAGGCCAAGGCCGCCCCAACCAGCCAGCGATTGACCGGGATGGTGCCGCCGCGACGCACATGCAGCGTGCCCGCCAGGCCGATGTTGAAAAGGAACTGCCACGACAGCGGGTTGAGAAACCAGAAGCCGGGCTCGGGGTAGTTGGGCGGAGCAATCTGATAAATCCCCGCGACCAGCCACAGGGCGCCGGATGCCACCAGTGCCAGGACCGGCCGATAGCTGACAATGAGCAGGAACAGCGGCGCCAGCAAGAGCAGCACCGCATAGACGGGCAGGATGTTGTTGTAGCCGAGCTGGTGGCCGAGCGTCACGATGCCGATCAGCACCTGCGGCGTATTCTTGATCAACGGCTCGATGTTGATCATCGTCAAAAGCTCCGGCCGCCTGGCAAACACCGCCGCAGCGCAGAAAATGGCCATCACCACCATGGTGGTGACGATGTGGGTGGCATAAAGCACACCGGCGCGGCGCAACATCTTCAAAGTTGCCAGCAGCCGGTTTCCAGGCTGGAATTTCTTGCCGTAGGCGAGCGCGACCGAGATTCCCGAGATCAGCACGAAGACCTCCGCCGCATCCGAAAAGCCGAAATTCTTGTATGTCAGATACTCGAAGGCGGTACCCGGCACATGGTCGACATAGATGGTCAACAAGGCGAGAGCACGGATCACATCGATGCGCGTGTCGCGCTCAGTGCGGTCCGGGACACGCGCCTCGCGGTCTGGGACACGCGCATCGCGGTCCGGGGAAATCTGGGTGGTCATCGACAAAAAGGCCTCAAAGCTGGTTGTTCATACCGGCAATGCGACCCCCGGCGCACCGCTTCGATTCCTCCCGAAGGATGTTATCGGCGGAGAAACGGACTGTAATGCGCCCGGTTCAATCAACTTTCGCGGAGCTTGAAAATATTGCGTTTTGAAGCCGGCAAATTGAGCGAAACGTCATATAATCAAGAGGATGGTCGATGATCGACGAGACCTCACAAGATGGTGCGTTGCGGCGTGATCTCGCCTTCCACTACCGGCTTTACGGCGCGGCGGATTCAACGGGCGACTGCTTCTTCCTGCTGCATGGGTCGGGTGTCGACGAGACGACATTGGTGCCGCTGGCGCGAGAGATCGCACCGCGTGCCACGCTCATCGCGGTGCGTGGCCGCGTTGTCCAGGAGGATGGTTTCCGCTGGTTCGCGCGGATCACGCCGACGCGCTTCGAACAGGCGAGCATCCGCACCGAAACCGAGACCTTTGCGGGCTTCGTCGCTGACGCGGCCACACGCCATTATCTCGACCTCTCGCGCACAATTTTCCTCGGCTATTCGAACGGCGCCAATCTGGTTTCGAGCCTGATGCTGCTGCATCCGGGCCTTGTCGAACGCGCCGCGCTGCTGCGACCGATGCCGGTGCTCGATGATGTGCCGGCGACGGATCTGTCAAAGGTGCGGGTGCTGATGATCGCCGGCGCCGCCGACCTCACCTATGCGTCTTTCGCCCCTGCTCTGGTGACATTGCTCAGTCGGCATGGCGCCGAGATCGACGCCAGGATTGTCCCGTCAGGTCATGAATTCGGCAGCGCCGACGCGGCAATCGTCAGGCAATGGCTGGCGGGACCGGCGGCGGTGGCGCAGGCAGGCTGACAGGCTCGCCGCCACGACCAGCCGGCCTACCCTCTTCCCATCCGGTTCCAGGCATCCAGCCCAGCGATCTTGTAGGCTTCGGCGAGCGTCGGATAGTTGAAGGTGTTGTTGACGAAGAAGTCGACGGTGCCGCCGAGATTGATCACCGCCTGGCCGATGTGGATGAGCTCGGTGGCGCCCTCGCCGATGATGTGCGCGCCGAGCAGACGGCGCGTTTCGATCGAAAACAGCAGCTTCAGGAAGCCGGTGTTGACACCCATGATGTGGCCGCGCGAGGTCTCGCGAAAACGCGCCACGCCGACCTCGTAGGCCGCACCGCTCTCACGCACCTGTTCTTCGGACTGGCCGACCGTCGAGATTTCCGGCACCGCATAGATGCCATAGGGGAAGGTTTCCGGCGGCGGCGGCAAAGGCACTCCAAAGGCATGGCAGGCGGCCACCCTGCCCTGCTCCATCGAAGTCGAGGCCAGGCTCGGAAAGCCGATGACGTCGCCGGCGGCATAGATGTTGGGCACGCTGGTCTGGAAGGATTGCGGATCGACCTTGATGCGCCCTCTGGAGTCGGCGTCGATGCCGACAATATCCAGGCCCAGGCTGCCGACATTGCCGGTGCGACCGGCGGCGTAGAGCACAACCTCGGAACGGATGGTGCGGCCATCGGCCAGTTCCACTTCGGCGGCGTCCGGCTTGGAGCGGATCTCCTTCACCGCGCTGCCCAGCCGGATGGTCATGCCGCGATCGCGCATCTGGTGGATGAAATCGTCGACGATCTCGCGGTCGACGAAATCGAGGATGGAGTTGCGCGGCTCGACCAAGGTTACCGGCACGTCGAGCGCGGAAAAGATCGTCGCATATTCGACGCCGATGACGCCGGCGCCGATCACGGTCAGCGTGCGCGGCAAGCGATCAAGCTCCAGCATCTCGTCGCTGTCGAAGACGCGGGTCTGGTCGAAAGGCACGTCGCGCGGGCGGTGCGGCCTGGTGCCGACCGCTATCAGCGCATTGGTAAAACCGACCTCGCTGTAATCGCCGGTGTCTGATGTCAGGCTGACCTTGTTGGGGCCAAGGAATTTCACCGCGGCGCGAGCGCTCTTGACCGTGTTGCGCATGAACTGGTGCTGCAGCACCTCGACCTCATGGTCGAGCGTCTTGTGCAGGCGCTCGACCAGATCGCCGACCGAGATATCCTGCTTGACCCGGTAGCCGCGCCCGTAGAAGCCGCGCTCGCGCCAGCCCGAAAGATTGAGCACCGTTTCGCGCAGCGTTTTCGATGGGATGGTGCCGGTATGCACCGAGACACCGCCCAGACGCCGGCCGCGGTCGACCACCAGCACGGACTTGCCGAGCTTGGCCGACTGCACCGCGGCACGGCGGCCGGAAGGTCCGCTGCCGATGACCAGCATGTCGTAGTCCATATTGCCCCGTCCCCTGTGCGCTCTGCTGCGCCGCAACAAGCTAATGCTATCCGCGCCGCAAATTCAACCAGTTCACATCGGGCCCGACGCCATCGAAGCTGGAGCACCGCTGGAAGCGCGATCTTGATTCCGCCACAGGCCTTCACCATTTCATGGCTGAGCGGTCCGCACCCTATGTCGGACCTTGTTACGAGGAAATGACATGAACGCGCGCGTTCTCGACGGCGAACTCATCACCAGCAGGCTCGACGATGTCAGGGCCTATGACGGCGTGCGCACGAAGCGCATCCTCGCCTTCATGATCGACTATGTCATCGTCGCGCTGCTCACCATCCCGTTTGCCATTCTGGTGTTCTTCCTCGGGCTTTTGACCCTCGGGCTTGGCTGGATGCTGTTCGGCATCCTGTTGCCGACTGTGGCCATCCTCTACATCTGGAACACGCTGGGCAGCACCGATCAGGCCACCACGGGCATGAAGATGATGGGCATCCGGCTCGATCGGCTCGATGGCAGGCCGATCGACGGCCTCACCGCGGTTGTCCATTCGGTGCTGTTCTGGGCCGGCAATGTCATCCTGTCGCCGCTTGTCCTGCTGGTGACGCTGTTTTCCGACCGCAAACGCACCTTGCACGATCTTTTGCTTGGCACGGTCGTCAGCCGCACCGACCGCTGAAACGGCCCTCTGAAGAGCAGTCGCAACCGATTGAGCACAAATGTGAAGGCGTCGAGTCGACCGCGCCCACATAATCCTGTTGAATTTTTCGCCATCCGCGCCAAAGGTAGAGCGATTCGAAGGAGTGTTTCCAAGGCTCGATGACGCAACATCCGACCCAGTCGCCGCAGTTCTTCCTGACCGCGCCGTCGCCGTGCCCCTATCTCGACGGCCAGTTCGAGCGCAAGGTGTTCACGCACCTGGTTGGCGACAAGGCGGCGGAGATGAACGACCTCTTGACGCAAGGCGGCTTCCGGCGCTCGCAGAACATCGCCTACAGGCCGGCCTGCGAGACCTGCCGCGCCTGCGTTTCGGTACGCATCCTCGCCCAGGAATTCGTCGCCAGCCGCAACATGAAGCGCGTGCTGCAGCACAATTCCGATCTCGTCGGCTACATGCACAATGCCGAGCCCTCGACCGAACAATATTCCCTGTTCCGCAGCTATCTCGACGCCCGCCACCGCCGTGGCGGCATGTCCGACATGACGGTGCTCGACTATGCGATGATGGTCGAGGATACCCATGTCGACACCAAGGTGATCGAGTATCGGCGGCGTGGACCCGACACGTTCATCACCGGCAAAGGACAGGGCGAGCTGATCGCGGTGGCGCTCACCGACAAGATGGCCGACGGCCTGTCGATGGTCTACTCCTACTTCAATCCCGATTTCGAGGAGCGGTCGCTCGGCACGTTCATGATCCTCGACCACATCGCCCGCGCCAGGGCGATGGGCCTGCCCCATGTCTATCTCGGCTACTGGGTCAACGGCTCGCGCAAGATGAATTATAAGATGCGCTTCATGCCGCAGGAGCATCTCGGCCCCAAGGGCTGGGAGCGCTACACCAACGAAGCGGTTTCACGCTGAGCTTTTCCAAGGTCCGCCTTTAAACTGTTTCAAGGCAGGGGATGCTGGTCTTTCAGCCGGTTGGCTGGAGAGAGTGCGCCATTGCACCGGCCGGCCGCCAGCCTGCATTTCATTGCGAAAGTTCCTGCATGTCCTCTCATCACGATCACCAGAAAGGTCTTTTGATAACCGCCATCGGCGGGCTCACGCTGACTGTCGACATACCGTTGATCCGCCTCGCCGACGGTGGCGCATGGACGATCATGCTGCTGCGCACCGGCACAACTTTCGTCGCGGCCATGGTCATCTGGTCGGTCTGGCGGGCACTCAGCCGAAACGCCCCGCCGCTGATCCCCGGCTGGTCCGGCCTGATCGTGGCGATGTGCTACGGGCTGACCGGGATCACCTTCGTCACCGCCGTCTACCACACCTCGACCGCCGACCTGGTGTTCATCCTGGCCTTCAACACCGTCTTTGCGGGCTTGCTGTCGTGGATATTCTTGCGGGAAAGGCCACGGCTGGTGACCATCGCGGCGATGGCGATCATGATCCTCGGCGTGCTGGTCATCGTCGGCGGCTCGGTCGGCACCGGCAAGCTGTTCGGCGATTTCATGGCGCTGTGCTCGGCCTTCTTCATCGCGGTGGCCATCACCATCTCGCGCGCCAGCGGCAAGGACATGGGATTCACCTCGCTCGTCGGCGTCCTTCTGCCGCTCGCGCTGGCGGTCTTCATGGTGTCAGGCGAAGGCTTTCATGTGAACGCGCCATGGTGGATCGTCTTCAACGGCGCCATCATCATGCCGATCTCGTTCTTCTGCCTTGCCGCCGGGCCGAAATACATTTCAGGACCGGAAGTGGCGATGTTCTACCTGCTCGAAACCGTGCTGGCGCCGGTCTGGGTGTGGATGATCTTTGCCGAGGCACCGACCCGCAACAGCCTGATCGGCGGCGCAATCCTGATCGTCACGCTCGTCGCACACTCGCTCTGGCAGCTGCATGAAGGGCGCAAGCGCCGGATCGACTTCGCGGTGCATCACCCGGTCTAGCGACAATTCGGCTTACGGCGCAAAGCCGGTCGTTATCAGGCGCTGGCTTTCTTCGCCGCATTGGATTCCGGCAAGACCTCGATCTGCGGACCGGCCTCGATTTCGGCCGCCGAATCGGCGGCCGTCTCGTCGGCCAACTCCACCTCGCGCAGCCATTCGCGCCAGATCGCGACCAGCAGCGCCATCAGCACCGGGCCGATGAACAGGCCGAGAAACCCCATGGTCTTGACGCCGCCGATGAGGCCGAAAAAGGTCGGCAGGAAAGGCAGCTTGATCGGTCCGCCGACGAGCTTCGGACGCAGTGTCTTGTCGACGATGAACAGCTCGACCGCACCCCAGAGGAACAGTGCCAGCCCGGCCATCGGCGAGCCGCTGGCGGCGAGGTAGATCGAGACCAGCGTGAAGGACAGCGGTGCGCCGCCGGGGATCAGCGCCATGACGCCGGTCAGGGCGCCAAGCGTGACCGGCGACGGCACGCCGGCCAGCCAGTAGGCGATGCCCAGCACCAGCCCTTCGCCGATGGCGATAACGGTCATGCCGGTCACGGTCGAGGAGATCGTCGCCGGCACGACGCGCGAAATCCGCTCCCATCTGGTCGGCAGGATGCGCTCGCCGAGACGGTCGACCTGGCCGGCAAAGTGCTCGCCGTCGCGATAGGCGAAGAACAGCGCGATCATCATGAACAGCAGCGTCAACAACAGGCCGAAAGCACTGCCGCCTGCGGCCAGCACGCCGCGATAGATGCTGCCGATGTTGGCGCCGCTGACCAGCTGGATCAATTCACCAATGCCGCCGGGATGGCCGAAATTGGTCGTCCACTGCTCGTTCAGCCACTCGCCCACGACAGGCATGGTGGCGATCCAGTGTGGCGTCACCGCGCCGTGACGGTTGGTCTCGATCGCCCAGGCGACCCATTCGCGGACTTCGTTGATCGCATAGGTGCCGGCGAGCGCGATCGGGATCACCAGGAAGGCGAGGATGAACAGGATGGCGAAGGTCGCGGCGATGGTGCGGTTGCCGCCGACCGCGACAAGCAGGCGGCGGTAGAGCGGCCAGCTGGCGAAAGCGATGACGAGCGCCGCCAGCACCGGAAACAGGAAGCCGTGGAAGAAATAGACGCCGGCGGCAACGATCAGCACCAGCAGCCAGCGTGCCGCCGACAGCGGCGGGATGACGGCTGCCCTGAGCGGCGTCGACAGGCCGAAGAGGCGCTGCTGCCGTTCCGGTTTCTGGATTCTTGCTTCCTTCAAACGCCTGGCTCTCCCAAACACCCCTCCTGTCTATGCACTGATATAGTGCAGCAATCGTGACGATAGTCCAAATGAGATGGTGAAGCTGCCAATCTCCCCCCTCGTGGGGGAGGCCCGGCAGGACAGAGGGGGCGTGAAGGATCGCGGCCTTGGATTTGGACCGTGAGCCGCAAACCAATCGAGTATCTGTGAACTCGACCGTCGGCGGGACAGCGCCCCCCTCTCCCTGCCGGGCATCTCCCCCACGAGGGGGGATCGGCAGCTTCACTCGCTACCCAAATTTCCCCGTCCTCGGGAATCCCTTCGGCACCATGCGTCCGGCCGAGGCACGGGCGCCGATCCATTCAGCCAGTTCCTCGCGCGACCTTGTGAAGGTGCGGTCGGCTGAATCCTGCCAGGAGAGGCCGCTCTCCAGGGTGAACGGCTTGAGATCGAGAAGGCCGCCATCCTTGTATTTCTGCAGGCGCACGCCCTTGCCGCGGCCCATCTCCGGAATCTCTGCGAGCGCGAACACCAGCATTTTGCGATTCTCGCCGACGATGGCGAGATGGTCGCCGGTGACCGGGATGCAGCGCTTGGCTTCGTCCGGCGCCTTGACGTTCATCACCTGCTTGCCCTTGCGGGTGTTGGCAACGACTTCCTCCTCCGGCACGATAAAACCGTTGGCGTCGTGCGAGGCCAGCAGCAGCTTGCGCTTCGGATCGTGAACGAAGGCGGTGACGATGTCCTGGTCATTGTCCATATCGACGATGATGCGGATCGGCTCGCCATGGCCGCGCCCGCCAGGCAGCCGGTCGGCGCCGATGGTGTAGAACTTGCCCCCGGTGGTGAAGACCAGCACCTTGTCAGTGGTCTGCGCATGGAAGGCGAGCTTGAGGCTGTCGCCCTCTTTGAAGGTCAGCGTCGAGAGATCGGCCAGATGCCCCTTCATCGCCCGCAGCCAGCCCTTTTCCGAGACGACGACGGTGACCGGCTCGCGCTCGATCATGGCATGGGCGATGTCGGTCAGATCATGCTCGGGCGCGTCGGCGAACTGGGTGCGGCGCTTGCCGAGCTCGGTCTCCGGACCGAACTTGTCGCGGATGTTGGTGACTTCCCACTTGATCGTCGCCCACTGCTTCTCGTTTGAAGCAAGCAGTGCCTCGATCTGCTTTTTCTCCGCGCTCAGGCCGTCGAATTCCTTGCGGATTTCGAATTCTTCAAGCTTGCGCAGAGCGCGCAGCCGCATGTTGAGGATGGCTTCGGCCTGGGTGTCGGTGAGCGACCAGCGGGCCATCATGACCTGCTTTGGCTCATCCTCCTCGCGGATGATCCTGATCACCTCGTCGATGTTGAGGTAGGCGATCAGGTAGCCGGCAAGTATCTCCAACCGTCTTTCAATTTCGCCGAGGCGATGTTTCGAGCGGCGGACCAAAACCTCGCGGCGGTGCTCGAGCCACTCCTGCAGCACGCCCTTCAGCGACAGCACGTTGGGCACCTTGCCGCGCGACAGCACATTCATGTTGAGCGGGAAGCGGCTTTCGAGCTCGGTCAGCTTGAACAGCGATTCCATCAGGATGCCGGGGTCGACCGAACGGCTCTTCGGCACCAGCACGACGCGGACGTCCTCCGCGCTTTCGTCCCTGATGTCCTCGAGCAGCGGCAGCTTGCGCGCCATCAGCAGCTCGGCGATCTTCTCGATCAGCCGCGCCTTCTGCACGCCGTACGGGATTTCGGTGACAACGATGCTCCAGGTGCCCCTGCCCTGGTCCTCCTGGAACCACTTCGAGCGCACGCGAAAGCCACCGCGACCGGTTTCGTAGGCTTCGAGGATCGAGGCGCGGCTGTCGACGATGATGCCGCCGGTCGGGAAATCCGGCCCCTGGACAAAGTCCATCAGCTTCGCCACCGGCGCGTCCCGGTTTTCGATCAGGTGAAGTGCGGCATCGCAAAGCTCGGCGGCGTTGTGGGGCGGGATCGATGTCGCCATGCCCACCGCGATGCCGGACGAGCCGTTGGCCAGCAGGTTCGGAAAGGCGCCGGGCAAAACCACCGGCTCCTCGTCTTCTTCATTGTAGGTCGGCCGATAGTCGACGGCATCCTCGGTGATGCCGGACAGCAATTCGGTCGCCACGTCGGTCATGCGCGCTTCGGTGTAGCGCATGGCGGCGGCGTTATCGCCGTCGATATTGCCGAAATTGCCCTGCCCGTCGACCAGCGGATAGCGCATCGAGAAATCCTGCGCCAACCGCACCAGCGCGTCATAGATCGACTGGTCGCCATGCGGGTGGAACTTGCCCATCACCTCGCCGACGATGCGGGCGCATTTGGCAAAGCCCTGATCGGGGTTGAGCCGCAGCAGGCGCATGGCGTGCATGATGCGGCGATGGACCGGCTTCAGTCCGTCGCGCACGTCGGGCAGCGCCCGGTGCATGATGGTCGACAGCGCATAGGCCAGATAGCGCTCTTCCAGCGCCTTCTTCAGATCGACCGGCTCGATGTGATCGCCACCGCCATTTTCAGGCGGCAAAAGCCTTTTTCCCATGGGCTCGGACTAGCCGAGCGGGTGATTCGCGGCAAGAGCCCGACGGAGATACCGGCCTTTCTGCAACATGAAACCATACCCCAGCGGATGTCGGCCAACATCAGCCTGTTACATGCGGGCTCTATCGCCAAGCGCGACGATATCCGGCTATCGGCTCTTCATGACAAATTCACCGGTTTGCGCAAAGACGGTGGGATCGGGTTTGCCTTTCACCGCGATTTTTGACCAATGTGCCGGGACACGCCTTTTTCCGGTCCAGTTCGTCACGGAATGGTGATGGCGCAAATAATTGAAAAAACAATTTCAGGACACTCTCAGGGACCTTGCGATGACAATCAAACGCTCAATTCTCAAGAAACTGGCTTTTTCGACCTTCTTGCTCACGCTGCCGCTGAATGCGGCCCTCGCACAGGATACGGCAGTGGCCGACCGGCTGAAGGCAGCGCTTGTCGCACAAGGTGTCGACATCACCTGGACCGGGGTGACCGGCGACAACACCAGCATGGTGCTGCAGGGCGTTGCCATCAAACCGGCGGCGGAGAAGGAAGCGCTTCCCATCGGCGACGTCAAACTCGAAGGCGTGACCGAGGCAAATGGCGGCTATGACATCGCCACCGTATCAACGGCTGCCTTCACACACAGCAAGGACGGCGTCACCCTCGACCTCAGCCCCTTCGTCATCCACGACATGACAGTTCCGGCCGACGGCGCCACCGGCCCGCTGGGCTCGCTGATGATGTACAAGTCCGCCGAACTCTCGAACATGACCGTCAAGGTCGCCGACAAGACCGCCTTCTCGATGGACGGGCTTGCCATCGAAATCACGCCGCCGGCGGACGGCAAGGCGATGGAATTCACCGCAACCACCGAAAAATTCAATGCCGACCTGACGCTGGTGGACGATCCCAAGTCCAAGGAAGTCATCAACGCGCTCGGCTACCAGAACATCGCGGGCAATCTCGAAATGGCCGGCACCTGGCAGCCCACGGACGGCAAGATGGAACTGTCGAAATACGACATCTCGGTCGAGAATGCCGGCACGCTCGGCATGACCTTCAATCTCGGCGGCTACACGCTGGACTTCATCAAGTCGCTGCAGGAAATGCAGAAGAAGATGGCGGCACAGCCGGAAGGCGCCGACAATTCGGCGCAAGGCATGGCCATGCTCGGCCTGTTGCAGCAGCTTTCGTTCAACAGCGCCTCGATCCGCT
Organism: Mesorhizobium sp. WSM4833; assembly: GCF_055811095.1. Taxonomy (NCBI): domain Bacteria; kingdom Pseudomonadati; phylum Pseudomonadota; class Alphaproteobacteria; order Hyphomicrobiales; family Phyllobacteriaceae; genus Mesorhizobium; species Mesorhizobium sp. WSM4833. The sequence continues at coordinate 126,158 of NZ_JBVVQG010000006.1, read as the reverse complement.
TCGACGACGATTCGCTGACCAACAAGGTTCTGGACTATGTCGGCAAGCAGCAAGGCATGTCCGGCAAGGACATCGCCAACCAAGCCAAGGCGATCGTGCCGTTCGGCATGGCGCAGCTCAACAATCCGGAACTGACTGCGCAGGTTACGGCCGCGGTCAGCAAATTCCTCGACGATCCGAAGAGCCTCGAAATCTCGGCCGAGCCGCCGGCATCCGTGCCGTTCGCGCTGATCATGGCGGGCGCCATGTCCAACCCGCTCGATCTGCCCAAGACGCTCGGTGTCACCGTCAAGGCCAACGAAGACTGATCGAAGCGATCTCGGTATGCGAAAAGCCCGGCAGCGATGCCGGGCTTTTCATTGGGATTAGCGAATCGAAAGAATCGGTTCGGGCGGTTCTTTAAAGCATCGCCCAAAGCGCGCGATCAGGCGTCCTTCCTGGGCACGGCAACGCGCAGCGCCAGGTCGCGAAGCTGCTGCGGGCTCGCTTCCGACGGTGCGTTCATCAACAGATCATAGGCCTGCTGGTTCATCGGGAACATGGTGATCTCACGCAGATTCTTGGCGCCGAGCAGCAGCATGACGACGCGGTCGACACCGGCGGCCATGCCGCCATGCGGTGGTGCGCCATACTGGAAGGCACGATAGAGGCCGCCGAAGCGCTCCTCGACCGTGGCGCGGTCCAGCCCTACCGTCTCGAACGCCTTGACCATGGTTTCGGGCAGATGGTTGCGGATACCGCCTGAGGCGATCTCGAAACCGTTGCAGACCATGTCGTACTGGAACGCCTTGATGCCGAGCAGGTCCTCGCCATTCAGCGCATCGATGCCACCTTGCGGCATCGAGAACGGGTTGTGGGCGAAGTCGATCTTCTTCTCTTCCTCGTTCCACTCGAAGAACGGGAAGTCGACGATCCAGCACAGCTCGAAACGCTCGCGGTCGACAAGGTTCAGCTCCTCGCCGGCACGGGTGCGCGCAGCCCCCGCGAAGGAGACGAACTTCTTCGGGTCGCCGGCAACGAAGAAGGCCGCGTCGCCATCGGCAAGGCCGAGCTGAAGGCGGATCGCCTCGGTGCGCTCCTCGCCGATGTTCTTGGCGAGCGGACCGGCGCCTTCGAGCTTGTCGCCCTCCTTGCGCCAGAAGATATAGCCCAGCCCCGGCTGGCCCTCGCCCTGCGCCCAGGAATTCATGCGGTCGCAGAAGGCGCGGCTGCCGCCGGTCTTGGCGGGAATGCCCCACACTTCGGCCTTCGGGTCATTGGCCAGGATATTGGCGAACACCTTGAAGCCGGAATCGCGAAAATGATCGGAGACGGCCTGCATCTCGATCGGGTTGCGCAGGTCCGGCTTGTCGGAGCCGTATTTGCGCATGGCCACATCATAGGGAATGCGCTGGAAGTTCTGCGTCACCGGTTTGCCGTTGGCGAAGGTCTCGAAGACCCCGCGCATGACAGGTTCCATGGTCGACAGCACGTCGTCCTGCTCGACGAAGCTCATTTCGAGGTCGAGCTGGTAGAATTCGCCGGGCAGGCGATCGGCACGCGGGTCCTCGTCGCGGAAGCAGGGCGCGATCTGGAAGTAACGGTCGAAGCCCGACACCATGATCAGCTGCTTGTACTGCTGCGGCGCCTGCGGCAGCGCGTAGAAGGTGCCGGGATGGATGCGCGACGGCACCAGGAAGTCGCGCGCGCCTTCCGGCGACGAGGCGGTGAGGATCGGCGTCGAGAATTCGGTGAAGCCGACCTCGCCCATGCGCTTGCGCATTTCCGCGATGATTTTGGTACGCGCAATGATGTTCTTGTGCAGCGTCTCGCGGCGCAGGTCGAGGAAGCGGTACTTCAGCCTTATATCCTCGGGATAGTCGGGCTCGCCGAACACCGGCAGCGGCAGTTCCTTGGCCGCCGACAGCACCTCGATCTCGCGGGCGAAGATCTCGATCTCGCCGGTCGGCAGATTGGCATTGGTCGTCTCGGGCAAGCGCGCCTTGACCTCGCCGTCGACACGGATGACCCACTCGCCACGCACGGTCTCGGCGACCTTGAAGGCCGGCGAATCCGGATCGGCGACGATCTGGGTCAGGCCGTAATTGTCGCGCAGGTCGATGAAGAGCAGGCCGCCATGATCGCGCACGCGATGCACCCAGCCGGACAGACGAACGGTCGAGCCAACGTCGCTCTTCCTCAACTGGGCACAGGTATGGCTGCGGTAACGGTGCATTGTCATTGATAAAGTCCGGGGTGCTGGGTTGCAGGCCAAGCATCAAGCCCGGCCTCAAAATTTGCGCGAAAAGCGCATGGGAGGCCGGATTTGTCAAGGCAAGCGGCTTCGACAGGACATCCGTTGTAAACTTGGGCGGCACAATGGATAGCGATATCCTCTACCGCTACGTTTACGGCAAATGAGATCAGGATATGCAAAACCAGAAGCTCTTTCTGACACCTCAAGAGCGCAGCCGCATCGTCAACCTGCTTGACGCGGCTCGCATAGACGATTGGGCGCGGTTCAAAGCCCTCTCCGACGGTGACTTTCCGAACGACGAATCGATGCGGGAGCAGTTCGACGGATCGCGGCTCATAATCGACTACGATCGTATCGACCCGGAACAGCAATTCGCTGTTGGCGTAGATCCCGACGGTTTCCGGCTCATCACCGGTCAGTTGCCTCCGCGCGACGATCAACGGCAACAGGTGATCATGACGATCTATAGCAAGAACCTAAACGACGGCCCGTTCATAAGCGTTTGGACCTTCCACGAAGAGTTGGACATATCCTCGCTGTAGTTTGCCGGGAATTGCCGCTGGTATTGGTCAAGGCGATGGTTCAAGAAGAGATCACCGACACGTGATTGCTTCATGTCCTCCATCCGCCCGATGATCCCGCTTCTTCTCGCCGCAGGCATACTGCTCGGCGGCAATGGGCTGCAGAGCACGCTGATCGCGCTGCGCGGCGCGCAGGAAGGGTTTTCCGCTTCCGACATCGGCCTGATGGGCACCTTCTACTTCGCCGGCTTCCTGCTCGGCTGCCTGGCCATCACCCGCATCATGAAGGCGGTCGGCCATATCAGGGCATTTTCGGCGCTGGCGGCAATCGCCTCAGTCGGCACCTTGCTCCTGGTGCTGGTCATCGATCCGGTGATGTGGTGCGCGGTGCGTCTTGCCGGCGGCTTCTGCTTCGCCGGGCTGTTCACCATCGTCGAAAGCTGGCTGAATTCCGGCGTCAGCAATCACGACCGGGCACGCGTGCTGGCGATCTACCGGATGGTCGACATCGGTTCGGTGACATCAGCCCAGTTCCTGATCCCGATCTTCGGCGCCGGCGGTTTCGCCATCTTCGCCATCATGTCGATGATGATCACGCTGTCGCTGGTGCCGGTGTCGCTCGGCGACCGCTCCAACCCGACGCCGCCGGAGGAGGTCAAGCTCGACCTGGCGCGCGTCTGGCGGATTTCGCCGCTGGGCTGCTTCGGCTGCATCGCCGTCGGCGTCACCAACAGCGCCTTTCGCACCTTGTCGCCTGTCTATGCCGAGCAGATCGGCATGTCGGTCGCCGATGTCGTCACCTTCGTCAGCGTCGGCATTTTCGGCGGCGCCATCATCCAGTATCCGCTGGGTTACCTTTCCGACCGCTGGGACCGGCGCCGGGTGCTGTTGATCACAACCTGCTGCGCGATGCTTTCGGCACTGGCGCTGGTGTTCATTGCCGGCAGCAATCCGGCGCTCAACTTCATCTTCATCTTCATCTTCGGCTGTTTCGCCATGCCGCTCTATTCGCTGTCGGCGGCGCATTCCAACGACCGCGCCGACACGGGCGAGTTCGTGCTGATCAACGCGGCGCTGATGCTGTTCTATTCCTTCGGCGCGATTGGTGGCCCGTTCGCCGCCTCGACGGCGATGCAATATTTCGGACCGGGCGCCCTGTTTGTATTCAGCGCGGTGGTCTATGCGATCTTCATCGCCGTCATCCTCTACCGCATGCAGGCCCGGTCCGGGGTGCCGGCGGGCAGGCGCGGCCGCTTCATTGCGCTCCTGCGCACTTCGACGGTTTTCGCGCGGCTGGCCAGGAGAAACGGCGATTCCGACGGTCCGGGAACCTCATGATGGCGGTGCCAAAGCTTGACGAAAGCCCCGGCGGCTGAAATCTAGGAAGACCTTACTCCTGCCAAAAGCGATTTGATGCACGTCATCACCACCCAGAAAGAACTCGAGACCGTTCTCGCCGCTTTCGAAAAGTCGGATTTCGTCACTGTCGACACCGAATTCATTCGAGAAACGACGTTTTGGCCGATCCTGTGCCTGATCCAGATGGCCGCCCCTGGCGTAACGGCACTGATCGATCCGCTGGCTCCCGATATCGACCTGAAGCCGTTCTTCAGGCTGATGGCCAACGAAGCTGTGGTCAAAGTCTTCCACGCCGCGCGGCAGGACATCGAAATCATCGTCCATCTCGGCGATCTGGTTCCGCATCCAGTGTTCGACACGCAAGTGGCGGCAATGGTCTGCGGCTTCGGCGACAGCGTATCCTACGACCAGCTCGTGCAGCGCATCACCGGGGCGCGGCTCGACAAGTCGTCGCGCTTCACCGACTGGCGCCACCGGCCGCTTTCCGACAAGCAGCTCGACTATGCGCTGGCCGACGTCACCCATCTGATCGAGGTCTATCAGCACCTCAGCGCCGAACTGGAGCGGGAAAACCGCGCCCATTGGCTTAACGAGGAAATGGAGGTCCTTACCTCCCGCGAAACCTATGATCCGCATCCCGAGGACGCCTGGAAGCGGCTGAAGATGCGGCTGCGCAAGCCGCAGGAACTGGCGATCGTGCAGGGCGTTGCGGCGTGGCGCGAGCGCGAGGCGCGCGAACGCGACGTGCCGCGCGGCCGCGTGCTCAAGGACGACGCGATCTACGAGGTGGCGCAGCAGGCGCCGCGCGACGCGGCAGCCCTGGGCAAGCTGCGCACGACGCCGAAGGGCTGGGAACGCTCCTCGACGGCGACGGCGCTGCTTGGCGCGGTCAACACCGCCCTTGCCTTGCCCAAGGAGCAGATGCCGAAACTGCCAAAGAGTTTCCAGCCGCCCGAGGGCTCGAGCGCCGCGGCGGAACTGTTGAAGGTGCTGCTGCGGATCGTCGCCGAAAAGGAAGGCGTCGCGTCCAAGGTGCTGGCCTCCAGCGACGACATCGACCGTATCGCCGCCGAGGGCGAGGAAGCCGACGTGCCGGCCCTGCAGGGCTGGCGGCGCGCGGTGTTCGGCGAGGCCGCGCTCAAGCTGGTACGCGGCGAGATCGGCATCAAGTTCGACAAGCGCAAGATTGCGGTGTTCGACCTGTAGAGGAGCGTTCTTTCCTTCTCCCGCAAGCAAATGGAGAAGGCAGAACTGTCTGCTCAAATCACGCCGAGCAGGTGCAGCGCGAACCAGATCCATCCCAGCAGGAGAATCACCGCACTGACGAAGAATGACCGGCTGCGCAGCAGCAGATTGTTGCTGGTCAGGTGAACCCAGGCGTGGAAATAGCGCGATGCGACGAAAATCCACATCAGCGCCAGGGTCAAATAGTTGACGCCGTTGGTCAGGTGCAGCGCCAGGCACAGCACATAGAACAGCACCGGCAGCTCGAACTGGTTGGTGAGATTGGCGGAAACGGTAACGCTGGAGGCCGGCTCGGTCGAACGCACCTTGAAATGACCGGGCTTCGCCTCGCCTGACCTGATTGCGCCGTATCTGCGGCGACCCAGGACGCAGTAGACAATGTAGATCAGCAGCACGTGCGCCAGAACAGGCCAGAAGATCGTGGTCTGGTTCACGAAGTTTCCCCTACCCGGCTGAGCTTTGCGCGCGGCATCAGGCCAGGCGTTTCTGGCCTGCCAGCCAGAAGGCGGCAATGACGATCACCGGGATGGCGAAAAGCGCGAATTTGGTGACGGTGAGCGCCGAAGCCAAAGACAGCGAGTCCGGATTCGCCGACAGGAAATCGGACAGAAGCCGCGCTACCGCGATGTTCTGGGCGTAGTCGGCAAGCGTGTAGGGCAGCACCAGGACCAGCGCGAAGATCGACTGCAGCTGCACCGGCTGCACGCGGAAAGCCTTCAATCGCCGGCCGGTGGCCAGGATCAGGCTGACCAGCGTCACTGACAGCAGCGCCGGGAACAACAGATCGAAGGTCAGATAGTGCCAGACGAGAATGATCTCGCCGCCGCGCCGGCCGAGTGCCGTCAGCCAGGCCATGCCTTCGTCCGGAGTGAAACCGAAAATACGCATGTCGAGTGATGGCAAGCCGCCGCTCAACTGGCGGAAGTAGAGGAATTCCATACCCGTCATGGCGATGAAAACGACCGCCGACAGGAAACAGAGTGCGCCTGCGTGGCGCGGCAGCCGCAGGATCGTTGCCGTCAGGCTCCGCCCGAGCCCGTACTGGTCAGGCTCCGCCGGGATAGTTCGGGCTTTCGCGGGTAATCGTGACGTCATGGGCGTGGCTTTCACGAAGTCCGGCATTGGATATGCGCACAAAGGTGGCGCGCTCGCGGAAATCGGCAAGATCGCAGCCACCAACATAACCCATAGCGGCTTTCAAGCCGCCCGCAAGCTGGTGCAGCACGCCAGACACAGGTCCTTTGTAGGGAACCTGCCCTTCGATGCCTTCCGGGACCAGTTTCAGCGTGTCGCGCACCTCGGCCTGGAAGTAGCGATCGGCGGAGCCGCGGGCCATGGCGCCGACCGAGCCCATGCCGCGATAGGCCTTGAAGGAGCGGCCCTGGTGCAGATAGACCTCGCCCGGGCTTTCGTCGGTTCCGGCCAGCAGCGAGCCGATCATGGCCGCACTGGCGCCTGCGGCGAGCGCCTTGGCCAGATCGCCGGAATATTTGATGCCGCCATCGGCGATCACCGAGACGCCGGATTTGTGCGCCGTCTCGACCGCCGACATGATGGCTGAGAGCTGCGGCACGCCGACGCCGGCAACGATGCGGGTGGTGCAGATGGAACCCGGGCCGATGCCGACCTTGACGGCGTCGGCGCCGGCGTCGATCAGCGCCTGCGTGCCCGCGGCGGTGGCGACATTGCCAGCCAGGATGCGGACGGAGTTGGATAGTTTTTTCGCCCGCGTGACGGCGTCGAGCACGCGCTGCGAGTGGCCATGCGCGGTGTCGATCACCAGAAGGTCGACGCCGGCATCGATGAGGCGTTCGGCGCGCTCGAAACCGTCATCGCCGACGCTGGTGGCGGCGGCGGCGCGCAGGCGGCCCTGTGCGTCCTTGGTGGCGTGCGGATTGAGCTGCGACTTCTCGATATCCTTGACGGTGATCAGTCCGACGCAATTGCCCTGCCTGTCGACGACCACCAGCTTTTCGATCCTGTGCTGGTGCAGGAGGCGCTTGGCCTCGTCCTGGTCGACGTTCTCCTTGACCGTGATCAGGTTGTCACGGGTCATCAGTTCATGGACCTTCTGCGCCGGATCGGACGCAAAGCGCACGTCGCGATTGGTCAGGATGCCGATCAGCCGGCCGATCTTGTGGCCGCCGCTGCCGCCGTTCTCGACCACCGGAATGCCCGAGATCGAATAGCTGCGCATCAGGCCCAGCGCGTCGGCGAGCGTCGCGTCGGGGCCGATGGTGACGGGATTGACCACCATGCCGGATTCGAATTTCTTGACCTGCCGCACCTGCTCGGCCTGTTCGGCCGGCGAGAAATTGCGGTGGATGACGCCAATGCCGCCGGCCTGGGCCATGGCTATGGCAAGCCGCGCCTCGGTGACGGTGTCCATCGCCGCCGACAGGATCGGCACATTCAGGTCGATGTCGCCGGCGATGCGGGTGCGGACATCGGTTTCGCCGGGCATGACCTCGGAATGACCCGGCTGCAGCAGCACGTCGTCAAAGGTCAGCGCCAATGCGCCGGTGGACGTTTCGATGATTTTTGCCATGGCCAGTCCCTTGAACATAAAAACGGTGGGGGAATACAAAAAAGCGCTGGACCGGAATGGACAGCGCCGACTCGTTTCTTCCCTTTCAGGATTGGCGCTGGCTGGTACCACGTCCAAGCACCGATGAAAAGCGGATGATTTCACGCTCCCGGAAAGGTGACTTTCCGGCGAAGGGATGCCACCTGTGGTTGCCGGTCGCACAAAAGTGACAGCAAATTAATGCGACATCCCGGCGAAGGCATGGTAACCGCCCGCCTCAGGGCCGACATGCAACCGGCAACGCAACATTCAAGTCTGGACGCGTTCCTTGAACCGCACCATCCCGCTTATATTGGCGGTCGCCCTTTTCATGGAAAACATGGATTCGACTGTTATCGCGACATCGCTGCCGGCGATCGCCGTCGACATCCACACCAGCCCGATCGCGCTCAAGCTGGCCCTGACCGCCTATCTCGTCTCGCTGGCGATCTTCATTCCGATCAGCGGCTGGATGGCCGACCGTTTCGGCGCCAAGAATATCTTTCGCGCCGCGATCGCCGTCTTCATCGTCGGCTCGATCGCCTGCGCGCTCTCCGGTTCGCTGCCGGCCGTTGTGGTCTCGCGCTTCCTGCAAGGCATTGGCGGCGCCATGATGACACCGGTCGGGCGGCTGGTGCTGGTGCGCGCGACACCAAAAAGCGAACTCGTCGCGGCGATGTCCTGGGTAACCGTTCCGGCGTTGGTCGGACCGTTGGTCGGGCCGCCGGTCGGCGGCTTCATCACCACCTACTTCACCTGGCACTGGATCTTCCTGATCAATGTGCCGATCGGCCTGATCGGCATCTGGCTGGCGACGCGTTTCCTGCCGGAGACCGAATCGATGGAGACGCCGCCGCTCGATTTCCTCGGCTTCGTGCTAAGCGGGCTGGCGGCATCCGGCGTGGTTTTCGGCCTGTCGGTGGTGAGCCTGCCCTATTTGCCGCCGGCCACCGGCCTTATCACCGTAGCGGTCGGCCTGCTGTCGGGCGCGCTCTATCTGCTGCACGCGCGGCGCGCCAAAAATCCCTTGCTGGCGCTCGAATTGTTCCGCAACCAGGTGTTCCGCTCCTCGGTGCTTGGCGGCGGACTGTTCCGCATCGGCATTGGTGCCGTGCCGTTCCTGCTGCCGCTGATGTTCCAGATCGGTTTTGGGCTGACGCCGTTCCAGTCCGGCATGATCACCTTCGTCTCGGCGATCGGCGCCATCGGGATGAAGTTTGTCACCGCGCTGATCTTCCGCGTCGCCGGCTTCCGCCGCGTCCTGGTTGTCGGTTCTCTGGTCGCCGCCGCCTCGATCGCCATCAACGGCCTGTTCACACCCGACACACCCTATCTCTTGATGCTGGCCATGCTGCTCGTCGGCGGCTTCATCCGCTCGATGTTCTTCACCGGCGTCAATGCGCTCGCCTATGCCGAGGTTTCGGCTGAAGACACCAGCAAGGCGACACCGATCACGGCGGTGTTCCAGCAGTTGTCGGTCGCGCTCGGCGTGGCGCTGGCCGGCGGAATCCTGGAAGTGTCCACAAGCCTGCACGACCGGTCACTGACGCTGGCGGATTTCCACACCGCGTTTTTCGTCGTCGCGGCGATTTCGGCCGCCGCGTCGCTGTCGTTCATGCGGCTGGCGCCCGATGCCGGCAACGCCATCTCCGGCCACGGCCGCCTGACCACACCCAAGACGCTGGAAACGAGCACGGCGGGGAAGTAGTTCCCTCTTGCCTTCTCCCCTGTGGGAGAAGGTGGATCGGCGCGAAAGCGCCGAGACCGATGAGGGGTGTTCCAGCGGAGTGAAACGTTGGCGCTCCCTGGAGCTCATCCGTCGCCTTCGGCGACACCTTCTCCCAGGGGAGAAGGAAGATCTCGCCCTTTGAAATCCTTGGCCAGCAAATAAAGCTCGACCGATTCATCCCGCGACGCCGGCGGCTTGACGTGATGGACCGAGCGGAAATTCTTCTTGAGCATGGAGAGCAGTTCGTTTTCGGCGCCGCCCTGGAAAGTCTTGGCGAGGAAATGCCCGCCCGGTTTCAGGACGGAGAGCGCGAAATCGGCCGCCACCTCGCACAGATGCATGGTGCGGATATGGTCGGTCCGCTTGTGGCCGGTGGTCGGTGCCGCCATGTCGGACAACACGATATCGGGATCCCCACCCAGCGCCTCGGCCAGCTTCTGCGGCGCCTGCGGATCGAGGAAATCCATCAGCAGCACCGGTGCGCCGGGCACGGCGTCCATTTCGAGATAATCGATGCCGATGACATGCGGCTTGTCGGCCGTCGATTTCGTCCGCGCGGCGGCGACCTGGCACCAGCCGCCGGGGGCGGCACCGAGATCGATCACCTTCATGCCGGGTTTCAACAGATGATGCTTGTCGTCGATCTCGATCAGCTTATAGGCCGCGCGTGAGCGATAGCCGTCGGCCTTGGAGCGCTGGACATAGGGATCGTTGATGTGGCGCTGCAGCCAGCGGCGCGACGATTCCTTCAGCCCGCTCTTCTTCTTGATCCGCGTCTTCAGCACGCGAATGCTGGCGGATCCTGGTTTTTCCGGTTTCTTGGTCATTGCCTGATTTCTGGTCCGGGTTTTCTCGCTCGTCGAGTTGTGTTCATTTTTCGACGTCTGCGCGTTTCGTGAACGGCTTCCCCCACTCCGTCTCGGCTTCGCCGAGCCACCTCTCCCCCCTCCGGAGGGAGAGGAAGGGAGCCAGCCTGCATAAGTTCACGCCTTTCCTCTCCCCCGTCGATCGGGGGAGAGGTGTCGAGCGAAGCTCGACGGAGTGGGGGTCGACTGTTCACGCTCTGCCACGCCCATCGTTGCGCCAGACGCCATCATCGGCCATCAGTTCGCTCAAAATACCTTCCCGCAGGCCACGATCGGCGACGCGCAGCCGCTCGGACGGCCATACGGCGCGGATCGCTTCGAGGATAGCACAGCCGGCCAGTACCAGATCGGCGCGATCGGCACCGATGCAAGGGTTGGCGCAGCGCTGCTGGAAATCCCAGCCAACCAGTCTTTCGACCATGCGATCGACGCTGTCGCGGTCCATCCACAGCCCGTCGACACGGCGGCGATCGTAGCGCTCGAGTTCAAGGTGGACACCGGCCAGCGTCGTCACCGTTCCGGACGTGCCCAGCAGATGGAAATTCGGGCTGGCCTTGAGATGGCTCAGCCGATCGCGACCGTCGAAGCTGGCCAGCCGGCCGGCAACGTCATCGACCATGGCGGCGAAGATCTCGCGCGTCACCGTGCGGCCGCCAAAGCGCTCGGCCAGCGAGACGACGCCGACCGGCAGCGACGTCCACGACACGATATGATTGGCCAACCTCGGCGAACGGCGGCCGGCGAGATCGATGAGCGCGATTTCCGACGAACCGCCGCCAATATCGAACAGCACGACGCCTTGGGTGTCGCGCTCGACCAGCGAGCCGCAGCCGGACACCGCCAGCCGCGCCTCGGTCTGGCGGTCGATGATCTCGAGCTTCAGGCCGGCCTCGCGTTCGACGCGGTCGATGAATTCGACGCCGTTTTCGGCCGTGCGGCAGGCCTCGGTGGCGATCAGCCGGGCTTTTCTGATCTTGCGGTTGCGCAATTTGTCGCCGCAGATTTTCAGCGCCTCGACCGCGCGGTCCATCGCCGGCTGGCCGAGCCGGCCATTGGCGGTGAGCCCCTCGCCCAGCCGGACGATGCGCGAAAAGGCGTCGATGACGCGGAACTGGCCATGCCGCGTCGGCACGGCGACCAACAGCCGGCAATTGTTGGTGCCGAGGTCAAGCGCCGCAAACACCGGAAGCTCATGGACCGGCGGCCGACGGGCGCCTTGTTCCGGCCGCGGCACAAGAGCGGCGGGCGAGATCACCGCTTCCGCCGGTCTGTGGGCCTCCGCCGCCGGGGCACCGGTTTTGCCTGGCGCCGGCGATCGATTCTCCGCGGGACGCGCTTCCTCGCGCGCAAAAACCTTGCGCCCGCGCCTTCGCTTGCGCCGCTTCTTGGGCTTGCCTTTGTGGGGTGCGTCGCCCGCCTGCCCGTCTGCGGAGCGGAGCTCCGTCGGGCGGCGTTGCTGCCAGCTTGCGTTCCCCGGGTCAGCCGACCGCTGGGAAGCGCTGGACACGCCCACCTCCGGCGCGCCGGCGCCGGTATCGTGGTCTTCCACTGTCGTTCCTTCCGGCGCCGCGCGAACCTATGATGGACGCAGCAGGCGCTTCAGTGTTTTAAGTTGTCGCCAGACTAACAGCGCCGTGCCCGATCACCAAGAGCCGCATGCCGAATTTTACCGGCAGGCCGCTGACCGCCGTTCCGGTGCGACCGTGAGATGAATCCGTACGCCGCAGTTGCCGGCGCAACGCCTGCCGGCATCTCTTCGGTCGCCCCACGGACAAATCTTGCCGGCCGCCGCTGCGACAAGGGTTCGCGGTTGAATAGCCGGCTTCGATGAGGCATTTCTGAAATGAGCGGAAGAATCCGGCAAAGCCGGCCTCCCACCAGCCACGAAAAAAGGAAGCGGACCCCGCAACGCATGGCAGTCAGGCAATGAACTGGAGACGCTATTTCTGGCCGGTCGTCGGTATCGCGGCGGTGATCTTCTCGCTGCTGCTGCTCTGGCACGAACTGCGCGGCGTTTCGCTCGACGATGTATGGGACGGTATCACGGCCATTCCGACCCGCGGCTGGATCCTTGCCGCGCTGAGTTCGATCATCGCCTATGCCTCGCTCGCCGGCTACGATCACATCGCGCTTCTGCATATCGGCAAGCGCGTGTCGTGGCTGTTCGTCACGCTGTGCTCCTTCACCACCTATGCGCTGTCGCACAACATTGGCGGTTCGGTGTTCTCGGGCGCCGTCATCCGCTACCGCGCCTACGGTACCAGGGGCCTGACCGGACAGGATGTCGGCGTGCTGGTGGCGGTCTGCTGGATCACCTTCGTGCTGTCGACGATTTTGGCCTCGGGCCTCGTTCTGGTGTTCGAGCCTGAGATACTCGACCGATTTTCCGGCATCGCCCATCATGGCCTGTCCGAAGCGGCCGGTATCGCGATGCTGCTGCTCGTCGCCGCCTATGTCTTCGGCAGCTGGCTGCATCTGCGCCCGCTGAAGATCGCCAGCTTTCAGCTGCATTATCCGGCGCTGCCGATCGTCGCCCGGCAGTTGCTGATCGGCCCGATCGAACTGCTGGCCGCCGCCGCGATCATCTTCTTCGCCCTGCCCGCGGCCCACAATCCCGGCTACTTCGTCATACTGGGCGTCTTCCTCGTCTCCTTCTCGATCGCGCAGATCTCGCATGCGCCGGGCGGACTCGGCGTGTTCGAGGTGGTGTTCCTCGCCGGCCTGTCGGACATGGATCCGGTCGGCGTGCTGGCGGCGCTGCTGGTGTTCCGGCTGTTCTACCTGATCGTCCCGCTGATTCTGGGCCTGGGCGTGGTGTTGTTCTTCGAACGCTCGCAGTTCAGCCGGACGGAGCCTTGAAGGCTGGAATTGGACTAGGCGCCGCGCGCCGGCATCTGAAGTGTGGCGTCCTGTCGAAACGTGCCATTGAAGCACAGAGCAGGCTTGACTATTTTCCGCTGGCGGCTACAAGGCAGCGCTCACAGCGGCTTGCCCGCTCGGCCCGCACGGTTTTCACGTTTGTCGTGATATTCAAGATCGTGCCTGCTGGGGAATAGGTTAACGGTAGACCCACGGACTCTGACTCCGTTAGTCCTGGTTCGAATCCAGGTTCCCCAGCCACTCCTCTTCTCTCGATCAAAACAATCACCAACGCTCATCATCGTGAAATGCTCCCTGGCGACCACCTGACGGGATTCCAGCTATGGTGGGTTGCGGCGGGGTGACATTTATAGGATCGTCAAAGGATCGAAATTATCGAAGGAAGAACGGAATGCGCGCTTTGGTCTTCATCGGATTTCTGATGTTCGTTACTTTCTTGGTTGGCTGCACGACAGACAAGGGGAATGCCAGTCAAACCCAGACTGCGGAAGACAAGGCGCAGTGTACCGGCTTTGGTTTTAAACAAGGCACGGATGCTTTTGCCAATTGCATGATGAAGCTTTCGTCGCAGCGACAAGGCCAACAGCCCCAAGATCACGATGCACTCCTTCGCCGGTATAAGTCCTTAAGTATGGCTCGGCGCGGTGATGATCGGTATCCTGTATGCAGCGCCTCCGACATGGACAATGAACTCGATACTTCGGCAAATAAATGGATTGGCCCCAATTGCCAGATGGCACCAGATTAAGCGAGTGGAGTGCTGTACCAGCGACCCGTCGAACGCGCCAAGCGTGAAATTCAAGACACCGCCGCAACACCAGTCGATCCGACGAGCCGGCATATTTATTCCGGCGTTCGCCGCATCGCGCGCCGTGTCGTCACTTACCCTGCCTTCCTGTAGGCCGCCTCGGCTGCGTGATTTCCTTCGATGAAGCCGAGGCCGATTCCGGTCGCGCTCCACTCCCGGCACCCGGCCTCTGCTACATCGAGGAGCATGGAGCAAACGCGTAATGGTCAGTGACAGCCGATTCATTCTCGAACGCATCAGCCAAGGCTGCGTGACGCTCTCCGACGACGAATTCGTCATCGACAGGCTGGTCAAGTATTTCGGCAATGGCAGGATCCGCTGGCACGTCGAATTCCGCGGGCATCGCATCGAGCTGACGACAGGCCAGCTTAAGAAGCAGCCGACCTTCCGCAGGAAAATGCTCGAACAGACAGGGGTGCTGCCGCCCCAGCGTGCCGGGACCAACTACAGGCGATGGGCAGTCGATCTGAGGAAGAATGCCGTCGAGCTTCCTTGGCGGGATAGGCCGGTGGATAGCGGCTTCGCCATCGACAGGCTCGCCAGCCACGGCGACGGGCGCTGGACGGTCGAATATCAGGGCAAGACCATCAAATTCACGACGACGAAACTCCGCAGGCAGGTGAGTTTCCGCAAACGCATGCTGGCCAAGGCCAAGGTGCTGCCGCCCGAGTTGACCCCGGCTGCTTATCGGAAGTGGATGGACTGGCTCATTCAAAACGCCACCGAGGCTGCTCCGCAGGCCGGCGATGCCTTGGTGACGGAGAAAAGCTGGCTTGACGACCTGCCTGAGCTAGCCGGCTGGCAAAACGAAACGGTGCCCGAAGAGACCGGCTAAGGGCGGCGATAGTCTCCAATGCAAGCAGCGATGGCACTCGTTGCGTTTGCCATGCCTGCCAGTTTCGGCACACATTGATGGCGAAGGAGTCTGACCAGAGCTGGCTCGCTGGCAATCAGAATTGAAATGAGACGACATGGACCGCTTCGACCTCGGCACCTACCGCCGCCCCATCTCCACTCGCTCGACAGAAACCCAGCGTTGGTTCGATATTGGCCTTAACTGGTGCTACGGCTTCAACCATGAGGAAGGCATCAAGTGTTTTGAGAAGGCGCTGGAGACGGATCCTCACTGCGCGATGGTTCACTGGGGCATCGCCTATGCCGCTGGACCTTTCTACAATCTGACCTGGAAGGAGCATGGCGAGGCCGAAGCCGACAGCGCGACCAAGCGCTGCTTCGAGCATGTCCAGCTGGCGCGGGCCAATGCGGCTGCCGCCAGTAAGATCGAGAAGCGGCTGATCGAGGCGCTGGCCGCCCGCTTCCAGAAGCCACACCGGGTGAGCCTGGACGAATTCGAACGTTGGGATGACGCCTATGCCGCCGCGATGCGGCTTGTGTATCGGGACTTTCCCGATGACCATGATGTGATGGCCCTGCTGGTCGAAGCACTGATGATGCGCACGGTGCGGCGGCTGTGGAACCTCAAGACCGGCGCGCCGGCGCCGAATTCCGATGTCGTCGAGGCGCTCGACGTCTGCGAGCGGTCGATCCGGCTTGCCGATGAGGCCGGCGCAGCACAACATCCGGCGATCGTCCACCTGCACATCCATCTCCTGGAAATGTCCACGATGCCGGAGCGCGGCATGCGGTCAGCGGATCTGCTCGGCGAAATGTGCCCCGATGCCGGGCACATGAACCACATGCCGGGGCACATCTATGTGCTGTGCGGCGAGTATGAAAAGGCAAAGCGCGCCAGCGAAAAGGCGGTGCGCGCCAATGACCTCTATCTCGCCTATGCCGACGAGCCGACCTATTATTTGCTCGGCTGCTGCCACGATCTGCATCTGATGATGTTCACCTGCATGTTGTCGGGCCAGTACCAGCCTGCACTGTGGGCGGCCGACAGGGTGCGCAGCCTGGTCGCGCGCGACGTGGTCGCCATCCAGGGCCGGCCCAAGCTCACGCAGACGGTGGAAGGCTACCATGCGATGAAATCGCATGTGCAGGTGCGCTTCGGCCGCTGGCAGGAGATCATCGACGAACCGGTCACCGAGGAGCCGGGCCTCTATGTGCTGACGGCGGCCATGCAGCGCTACGCCAAGGGTGTGGCGCATGCGACGCTCAAGCATTTCGCTGAGGCTGAACGTGAGCGCGAAGAGTTCCATCGGCATCTGAAAGGCATTGCGCCCGAGCGGCGCTTCCTCAGCAACCCGGCGCAAGCTTCGCTGGCTGTCGGTGCCGCCCTGCTCGACGGCGAGCTGGCGTACCACCAGGGCCGGCATGAGGAGGCGTATGGCCATTTGCGGCAGGCGGTCGAGCTTGACGACAATCTGTCCTACACCGAGCCGTGGGCCTGGATGCACCCGCCGCGCCATGCGATGGCGGCGCTGCTTCTCGACCAGGGTCACGCGCAGGAAGCAGAACAGGTCTATCGCGACGATCTGGGCCTGAGCGGCAAGGTGCAGCGCTGTGCCCAGCATCCGAACAATGTCTGGGCATTGCACGGGCTGGTGGAATGCCTGAAACGGCGCGGCGAGACCGATGAATTGCCGACATTGCAGACAAGCCTTGCAGCGGCGCTGGCCAAGGCGGATGTGCCGATCACCTCGTCCTGCCTGTGCAGGACGAGCGCGCAGCAAGGCTGCTGTCACTGACGCGGAGTCTGCCTGTCGCCACTGTTGCGGCCGATCGGCTAGAGCAATTCCAGTAAAAGTGTGAAACGGTTTTCCGTCCGGAATTGCGTCAAAACAAGGAGTTAGAGCGGGTCGCCGTCTCCGTGAAACGGCGAACTGCTTTAGCCAAACAAATTGTCGGCCAGATCATCGTTGGCGGTGGAAACCTCGCCGCCCGGGTATGTCACCTGCCGATCAGCCAAGGCTCCATGCTGCGTCGTCCCACGCCTTCGATCAGCACGGAGCAGTCTATCTCATCGTGAAGTTGGGCGTTTGGGTCAGACGAAAGCCAGGAAGCATAGGAGCGAAGCTGCTTGAGCCTGGCTGTTTTCTCAAGCCGTGCCTGGCGCTCATCCTCGGCTGGTTGAGCCGGTCCTTTGTTCTTCTGGGCAGGAAATTGCATCCTGGCTCTCCTCGGTCACCGAGCCTGTGGAGACGGACTCAATCGGGCGTTGGCCCGTTGTCGCTCCGGTCTCTGCGGTTCTGAAGCCAACACATGCGCTGACGGGAGTCGCCATTCATCTTGATGATGGCGGACCCTTATCAACAATGCACCCGCGCCACCGCCGGGTGCTCCTAGTCCGGGTTCACTGCGCGCACGGCACTCGGCAGTCGGACGCAACTGCAGGAAATGGAACCAGATCGGCCGTGCGACGTCATAGAAGCAGGTGCCCATACGGGAGTGTGACCTCCATGATCAGGCTCGTTCTTGTCGCGGTCGCCATGCTCGTCATCGCATGCGATGCAACGGCGGCGGCAAAACTGGACGCGGCCGCCGTCAACAACGCCCAATTTGACGGCAGCGAAGCGAAAGGCGTCAGTGCGACCGTGCTGAAGGCGCAAATCCTCCTGGATCGTGCACGCTTCTCGCCAGGCCTGATCGATGGCCGCCAGGCGGAGAACTTCACCCGGGCAGTCAGTGCGTTCCAAGCGGCCAACGGATTGCCTGCCGACGGCAAGCTCACCCGCGAGACATGGGACAAGCTGGTCGCGACCTCCTCGCGCCCCGCGATTGAGACCTATGATTTGACACGCAAGGATGTGCATGGGCCGTTCACCAGGCGAATTCCGGCGCGCATGGAGAGGATGGCCCGCCTGCCCAGGCTGGCCTACCACAATGCCCTGGAAAAGATGGCGGAGCGCTTCCACATCAGCGAGCAACTGCTTGAACGGCTCAATCCCGGCATCGGCTTCAGGAAGGCGGGGCAAAAGCTGCTCGTGCCAGCTGTCACCCGAGGTGATCCGCCGCAAGACATCGCGAGCGTCGAGGTCGACAAGAGCGCTCGCCAGGTTCGGGTGCTTGACCCTTCCGGCAAAGTGCTTGCGACGTACCCCGCCTCGATCGGAAGCCAGGAGAAGCCCGCGCCGAGTGGCCAGGCGGAGGTCAAACGCGTGGTGCACCACCCAACCTATCATTACGATCCCGAGTTTGCCTTCAAGGGAGTGAGGAGCAAGCGCCCCTTCACGATCGCTGCCGGGCCAAACAATCCGGTGGGATCGGTCTGGATCGACTTGTCCATCGATAGCTACGGCATTCACGGGACTCCGGACCCAGGCAAGATCGGAAAGACCTTCTCGCATGGTTGCATCAGGCTGACCAACTGGGATGCCGAAGACCTCGCCTCCGAAGTGCAAAAAGGCACAAAGGTCGTCTTCAAGGACGAAGCGGCAGGATCGGTCGAACAAGGATCGCAGTAGGTAGGCGCTACGGCCTACCCACTTTCGACCGTGTGACTAGTCACACGGTCGTGTGACTGGCGTCGCCGAGGGCGTGGAGCGGCCCCTTACCCAGCCACTTCTCGTAGTCGGACACCAGCAGATGGATCGGGGCAACGTCTTCGTCGATGTTGGAAAAACGGCCGATCGGTTCGCGAAACACATTGTCGGTGAGATCGTCGTTGACGGTCGAGACCTCGCCGATCAGCACATCCTTGCCCTCGGCCCAAAAGGCATGCCAGACGCCGGGCAGCAGCGTGACGCTCTGGCCCGGGTCGAGCTTCAGGAGCCCGCCCGCAGGCAGCCTGTGGATGGTTCCGTCGACAGGCACCGAAACCTCGGCCTTGGGATCGATGCCGCCGTCGCGGTCATGCATAAACAGTTCCAGCACCAGCTTGCCGCCGCCACGGTTGATGATGTCCTCGGCCTTGATGTTGTGGCGATGCATCGGCGACAGCTGATCCTTGCGCGAGATCATGATCTTCTCGGCATAGAGCATGCCCATGCCCTTCTTCATGTCCTCGTAGCGGCCGTTGCGAACGGTGAACAGGAACAGGCCGAGTTCCCTGAATTTCTCTTGCCCGTAATCGGTGATGTCCCAGCCGAGCCGCGAGGTGAACACCGCCGACGAGTCGACCTGGCGCGCCTTCGCCTCCTGCGGCGACCAATAGGCGAAGGGCGGCATGATGTAGCCGAACGAGCGGATGAAAGCGTCGGCTTCGCGGATGATGTCGTTGATGGCGGAGCGCTTCATGATCATGATCCCTTCGTATCGATTTGTCTGGCAAATCGCATAGCCGAACGTCGATGCGGTGTCGATCCATCTCGCCGCCCTGCCCGGCCTTGCACTTAGGCGCATGGACCACAGATCCGCTTCGCTGGCCGCGTGACATCGCGGATTTTCAGGGCCATAAAACCCGCGGATTCCTCATGGGGTGAAAGATGATGCCGACCGTCCACGACCTCGATACGCCGTCGATTCTCATCGACGCCGCGCGCGCCGAAGCCAATATTGCCCGCGCCCAGGCGCATGCCGACAAGAACGGGCTGAAGCTCAGGCCGCATATCAAGACGCACAAATTGCCCTATTGGGCGAAGAAGCAGGTGGCGGCCGGCGCCGTCGGCATCACCTGCCAGAAGATCGGCGAGGCCGAGGTGATGGCCGATGCCGGGCTGGCCGATATTTTTCTTCCCTACAACATCCTTGGGCGCGCCAAGCTGGAGCGGCTTCTCGCGCTGCACGGGCGCGTCACCCTGTCGGTGACAGCGGACAGCATGGAGACGCTCGAAGGGCTGGCAACCACCTTCACCGATGCCGGTCATCGTCTACCGGTGCTGGTCGAATGCGACACCGGCATGGGACGCTGCGGCGTGCAGTCGGCCGATGAAGCGGTTGCGCTGGCAAGACAGATCGACAGAGCCGGTGGCCTCGCCTTCGGAGGACTGATGACCTACCCGGCCGCCGGGAAGGCAGCGGAGGCCGAAGCCTGGCTCGCCGACGCCAAGCAGGCGCTGGCCGCATCGGGCCTCGCCTGCGAACGCATCTCCAGCGGCGGCACGCCGGATATGTGGCGCTCCAGCGATACATCTGTTGTCACGGAGTATCGTCCAGGCACCTACATCTATCTCGACCGCTATCAGGTCGCCAAAGGCGTCGGCACGCTCGACGATTGCGCGCTGACGGTGCTGTCGACGGTGGTCAGCCATCCCACCGCGACGCGCGCTATCCTCGATGCCGGCAGCAAGGCGCTGTCCAGCGACACGCTGGGTCTCGCCGATTTCGGCGAGTTGCTCGGCGTGCCGGGAGCGCGGGTGACGGGCCTGAGCGAGGAGCACGGCACCGTCACGCTTTCGGGTGACGGCAAATTGCGCATCGGCGAGCGCGTGCGTGTCGTGCCCGACCATTGCTGCGTCGTCACAAACTTGTTCAACGAGGTCAACCTGGTCGACGGCGACAAAGTGCTGGAAACGCTGCCGGTGGCGGCGCGCGGAAGGATGGGGTGAACTAAGAAGCGTCTTGCCTTCTCACACAAGGGGAGAAGGGGGAGAGCGCTCCGCCTGCCGTGCCGCGACCCTGCGCATGGCAATCACCCGGCGACGGCGGATTTCGGTGCGCATCGCCATCAGGTGCAGCGCGAAGAACAGCACGGTGAAGCCGAGCGCCATGACCAGCAGCGGCCACAGCAGGCTGGGGTCGATGGTGGAGCCGCCCATGCGGAACACCGAGGCCGGCTGATGCAGCGTGTTCCACCAGTCGACCGAGAACTTGATGATCGGGATGTTGATGAAGCCGACCAGCGTGATGATGGCGGCGGCCCAGGCGGCGCGGCTGGCATCGTCGAGCGCACGGGTCAGCGCGATGATGCCGAGATACATCAGGAACAGCACGAAGACCGAAGTCAGCCGCGCATCCCAGACCCACCAGGTGCCCCACATCGGCTTGCCCCAGATCGAACCGGTGATCAGCGCCAGCGCGGTGAAGACGGCGCCGATGGGGGCTGCGGATTTCAGCGCGACATCGGCCAGCGGATGCCGCCAGACGAGCGTGCCCAGCGCCGAGATCGCCATCAGCGTGTAGCACATCATGGCCAGCCAGGCGAAAGGCACGTGGATGTACATGATGCGAACGGTGATGCCTTGCTGGAAATCCTCAGGCGCGGCGAAGCTCATATAGAGCCCGACGGCGAGGATCAGTGCGGCGATCGTGGCCAGCCACGGCACGACCTTGTCCGCCAACCCGACGAAGCGCGTCGGGTTGGCGAGATCCATCCAGCTTGTCAGGCGTGAAGTCGTGTCGCTCATGCGGTTCTACATAAACCGCCGCGGCGTTCGGGGCAATCGAGCGGTGGTGTCGCAGGGCTGCAGCGCTCTGCCTTCTCCCCTGTGGGAGAAGGCAGAGACGTGCCTGATCAGGCGGCCGCTTCCTGCTGTTGCAGCACGGTGCGGCTGAGGCGGCGGACCTCCTCGTCGTTGAGCAGGCCGCCAGCGCGCAGCAGGCTGGCAAAGCGGCCATTGCGCAGCGACAGCTCGGTGAAGCCGCCCATCTCGACCACCCTGCCCTTGTCCATGAACACGACCAGATCGGCGTCGCGAACGGTGGTCAGGCGGTGGGCGATGATGAAGGTGGTGCGGTCGCGGCGCAGTTCGTCGATCGCTTCCTTGACGCGGTCCTCGGTCTCGACGTCGAGCGCGCTGGTCGCCTCGTCGAGCACCAGGATCGGTGCGTCCTTCAGCACGGCACGGGCAATGGCGATGCGCTGACGTTCGCCGCCCGACAGCTGGCCGCCACGTTCGCCAACCACCGTGTCGTAGCCATTGCTCTTGGACAGGATGAAGTCCTGTGCGGCAGCCGCATTGGCAGCGGCATGGATCTCGTCATTGCTTGCATCGGCGCGGCCGACACGAATGTTGTCCTCGATCGAGCGGTTGAGCAGGCCGGCATCCTGGAACACGGTGGCGATCGAATGGCGCACCGACTTGCGGGTCACGGTGCGGGTGTCGATGCCGTCGATCAGTATACGGCCATGGGACGGCGAGAAGACACGCTGCAGCAGGTTGATGAGCGTGGTCTTGCCGGCACCCGTCGGGCCCACGATGGCGACGGTCTGGCCCGCCTGCACCTCGAAGGACACGTCGTCGATGCCTTGGCCGGAATTGGCGAATTCAAAGCCGACATTCTCGAAGCGCACATGGCCGGTGACGTTGGAAAGATCGCGCAAGCCGTCCGGCTCGGCGGAATCAGCCGCGGAGTCCTCGAGATGGTAGAAATCCTCGAGCTTGGCACGGGCCTCGGAAATCTGGTTGGCGAAAGCCGACATCTGGTCGAGGCGAGCGATCAGCATCGTGGCAAAACCGGTGAAGGCAATGACGTCGCCGACACCCAACTGACCATGAGTCACGAGATAGGAGCCGATCGACAACACGATCAGCATCGAGATTGCCGATGACAGACGGTGCAAGGCATTGGCCAGCGCCCACCAGTCGAGCACAGGGTTCTGCGCGTCGAGCAGGTTCTTGACGTAGCGGCGCAGCGTATCGGCCTCGTGGCCGAGCCGATTGTAGCTCTGCAGCACCGCAACGTTGCTGACCGAGTCGGTCACATGCGCGAACACCTTGTGGTAGTGGCGCTCGACCGCGGCCTGGCCCGCCTTGGTGCGGCGCATGACCATCCGGCCGATGCCGACATAGAGCAGCCCGAGGCCAAGCAGCACCAGCGACATGCGCAGGTCCATGCTGATCGCGGTCGGGACCAGCAGCACGAGGGCGACAGCCGTGGACAGATGCTGGCGCATGAATTCGAGCCAAAGGCTGAACAGGGTTTCGACGGCGCGCAGCATCGTGTGCAGCGCATTGGAGGTGCCGTGCTGATGGTGCCAGGCGAGCGGCATGGTGATCACGCGCTCGAACGACTCGCAAAGCACTTCGCTGCGCCGAGCATGGGCGAAACGGTCAGCGCCGCGCGCCACCATGACGAAGGCAACGATGTTGAAGGCGCCGAGACCGGCCCACATGACCAGCGTGGTGAAGACAGAGCCGCGCTCGGAGATGGCGCCGATGACGCGACCGAACATAATCGGCTCGAGAAGCGCTACGATGGCGAGAGCCACGTTGGCCGAACAGATCAACGCAACGCGTTTCCTGTCCGCGGCCAGATAACCGAGAGCTCGCCAGTAGATTTGCAGAAGGGTCACCCCAGTTACTCCGCCACGCTGTTTATTGTGCACTGCATCATTTTATTCGTACCGGTTGATACGTCGCAAAACAATGGCCGTGTACCCCTTCAGTTCCCTTAGAGCGAACAAAAGATGGCGACGTTCCGAAATCTGCCGTGATCACCTAACGGTTTGAGAAGACAGGTAAAATGTCAGGCATGCGGCGAAATCATGGCAGTTGGCACGTGCTGCCATAATTTTAATCAGCAACAATGTCGGGCGGATGACTGAGGCCGAAATCGCCTTTCGCGAAGTATAAAGCAAAACAAAGCTGCAGGATGCCCTTCCAGGCGAAGGGTGGCCAAACCCTCACCGCTCGCGGCTACTCCTATGGGACGCCTCAAGCCTTTGATTTCATAGACCTCTCGGCGAGATGCCCGTCAACGGCAGACGGCAACGCCAGGCGGGATGGGGCCTCTCATCCGCCGTGGTGACAAAAGTCGCGGCCCGGAACCCCGCCCCGAGCGCATGCTTTTTGGGCAACAGGCCTCAGGCCGGGATCCTGACGACAACCTCGGCAACTTCGCCGTCCTTCAGCTCGACTGCCGAAGCCTTGGTCTTTGCCCCATTCACCTCCAGCGACACGGCCTTGGCCTTATTGTCGCGGATGACGCGAACCTTGAGTTCCGCCCCCAGCATTTTGAGATTTGCCGAGTACCCATCCCAGTGGCTTGGCAGCTTCGGCTTGAACTGGACACGCTTGCCGCGCCGTTCGATGCCCAGAATGCCTTCGACTGCAGCCCTGTAGAGCCAGCCGGCAGAGCCGGTGTACCAGGTCCAGCCGCCACGGCCGCCCTTGCCGTTGCCGGCATTGTCGTCCCCGGCATAGATGTCGGCCGCCACGACATAGGGCTCCACTCGATAGTGCTCGGCCGTGGCCTCGTCGGTCGCGTGGTTGACGGGATTCAGCATCGAGAAACAACGATAGGCCTCGTCGACCTGCCCCATCTCGGCAAGCGCGATGACGAACCATGTGGCGGCGTGGGTGTACTGGCCGCCATTCTCGCGCACGCCAGGCGGATAGCTCTTGATGTAACCGGGGTCCTTTTCCGTCTTCGAGAATGGCGGCGTGAACAGCTTGACGATCTTCAGCTTGTCGTCGACGAGCAGCTTCGTTGCTTGCTCCATGGCGGTGGTCGACCGTGCCGGGTCGCCCTCTCCCGAAAGCACACTCCAGGACTGGGCGATCGAGTCGATCTTGCACTCCTGCGAGTTGCGAGACCCCAAAGGCGTGCCGTCGTCGAAACTGCCGCGCCGGTACCATTCGCCGTCCCATGCGGTGCTCTCAAGCGCCCGCTTCAGAACATCGGCATGCTTTGCCCAGGCCTGTGCTCGCTTGGCATCACCCTCGGTCTTGGCGACGGGGGCGAAATCGCCCAGCGTCTTCAGCAGGAACCAGCCGAGCCAGACGCTCTCGCCCTTGCCGTGCTCGCCGACGCGGTTCATGCCGTCGTTCCAGTCGCCGCCGAGGATCAGCGGCAGGCCCGCGGGGCTGCTGCGCTTGATGGCGAGATCGAGCGCACGCGCGCAATGGTCGTAGAGCGTCGCTGTCTTCTTCGAGATTTCCGGGGTGAAGAAGGCATCGTGCTCGCCCTCGCCCAGCGGCTGTCCATCGATGAAGGCCAATTGCTCCTTGAGGATGGAGGCATCGCCAGTGACCAGCAAATAGCGCGCCGTAGCGTGGGCAAGCCAGACCACGTCGTCGGAGATCAACGTGCGTACGCCAGCACCCGTGCGCGGCAGCCACCAGTGCTGCACGTCGCCTTCGGGGAACTGCCGCCGCGCCGCGTTGAGGATCTGGTCGCGCGCCAGCTGCGGGTCATGTGCCAGCAGCGCCAGCGTATCCTGCAACTGGTCGCGGAAGCCGAAGGCGCCGCTGGCCTGATAAAAGGCCGAGCGGGCGCGGATGCGGCAGGCCAGGCTTTGATAGGGAAGCCAGTGGTTGACCATGGCGTCGAGCGCCTTGTCGGGCGTCTCGACCTGGATGGTGTCGAGGAAGCCGCGCCATTCGCGCTCATTGTCGGCCAATCGCTGGTCGAAGTCCTTGGCCCGATGCTCCTGCACCAGCGCGCTCGCCTCCTCGACCGACTCGGCGTCGCCGAGCAGCCAGAGCAGCGTCACGTCGCCGCCTGCCGGGATCTCGACGTCGCGGGCAATCGCCGCGCACGGATCGTCGCCGGCCTCGACACGGCCAGACAGCGCCGCACCGCTCAGCACCGCCTGCGGTAGCTCGCTGGAGCCATGCCGGCCCAGGAACTCCGATCGGTCTGTCGTCACCGAATGGACGCCGCCGTCGGCCGCCAGGAACGCAACCCGCTCGCCGAAATCCAGCCCGTAGGGGTTTTGTGCGAGCAGCGCCCCACTGGCGGCATCCCGCGACGGGACGATGGTTGCCGCAGTGCGCGACCGATGCCCGCCGAGCACCCATTCGGCATAGGCATAGACACGCAGCCGCGCCGGCACCGAGCCGGAATTCTGGATGCGCAGCCGCGAGATTTTCAGGGAATCGACCGGATCGACGACATGGGTAAGGTCCATCGACAACGGTCCGCGCTTCGAGCGGAAGGTCGAGAAACCCTGGCCGTGCCAGGCCTCGTAGGTCATCGAGGGATCGCGCACCATGGCGGCGAGCGGCGAGAATGCCTTGCCGCTGGCCTGATCGTAGATATAGAGGCCCTCGCCCGGGCGGTTCGAGACCGGATCATTCGACCACGGCGTCAATTGGTAGTCGCGGCTGTTTCGGCTCCAGGTGAAGGCTGCGCCCTCGGCGGAGGTGTGGAACCCGAACGAGGCGTTGGAGACGACGTTGATCCACGGCTGCGGCGTCGTGCGCCGCCCGGCCAGGCGCACGACATAGTGCCGTCCGTCGCCGTCGAAACCGCCAAAGCCGTTCCATTGGCTGAGTCCGCTGCCATCGGCGCTGACATTGGCCACCGCCTGCGAGGCAGGAGTATGCGTCGTGGGTGTCGGCGACGGCAATTCACGCGGAATCGGCAACGTTGCCAGAGCATCCCGCGCCTGCAGGGCCGCCGCCTCGGCGCGCTCGATCTGGTCGAAGATGGTGCCGTTGCGCGTGTGCAGGACGACGCGGGCGACGGCGAGCAGCGTCTTGTAGGTGGTCTCGTCCATAAGATCGCGGCGCACCGCGAAAATGTGCTGGCGCGGCCCGAGCTCCTTGCCGCGCAGACGGCTGTTTTCGCACAGCGTCTCGACCGCCCGCTGCAGGTCCTGGACATAGGAGGACGCCTGCTCGTTGACGACGACGAAGTCGATCATCATGCCGCGGGTGCGCATATATTCCTGGAACCGCAGCGCCTGAGCGACGATTTCGAGATCGGCGACATCGCCGATCCTGACCAGGAAGATCGGGAAATCGCCGGAAATGCTTGTCGGCCACAGGCTCGACTGCTTGCCCAGCCCCGAGGCGATGGATTCGGCGGGAAGACGCAGGAACGGATCCGGATAGATCAGATAGCGCGCCAGCTTCTGCACATTGGCGGCATCGGTCAGGCTGAGGCCCATGTGGCGGGTCTGCACCTGGCTCCGCGTCCAGGCAAGCATGGCCTGGCGGGCAAAGCTCTCCGGATGGTCGAGGCGGGCGATGGCTTCGTCCAGTTCGGCACGGCCGGCGCCGACAACCGTCCAGAAGGTCAGCGATATCTTCTTGTTGGCCGGCACGCGCACCTGGCGGCGCAGCGAGGCGACGGGATCGAGCGTAGAGCCTGAGTGGCCGCCCAGCCTGGCGCCCGGGTCGAAAGCGGCTGCGTCGACGATGGTGCGGCCACGGCCGATGAAGGCGCGCCTGTCGGTCTCGGCCTCGGCGTCGCGCGCCGATCCGGACGGATCGGTGACGAAATGCACCATGGCGATATCGGGCTCGCTGGTCTCGCGCTTGCGCCGCGTGGCGAAGATCGCCGCGTTGTTCGCAGAGATTTCGGTTTCCACGAACATCTTCGAGAAGGCCGGATGCGCGTTGTCGGACGCCTCCAGGCCGAGCACCAGCTCGGCAAAGGAGGTCACTTCGATGTGACGGTCGGACGGACCGTCATTGTAGAGCGTGACCCGACGGCCCTCGCCATTGCCTTCCGAGATGACGATACATTCGACCTCGGAGCGCAACGTGCCCACCGATTTGACGAAGCTCGCCTTGTCGTCGGAGAACAAGGTCTGCGCCTTTTCCTCGGCGGCTCGCTTCGGTTCGGCTGTAGCCGACCACCAGTCGCCGGTGCCGGCGTCACGCAGGAAGATGTAGGAGCCGAGCCGGTCCTCGGTCGGATCCGGCTGCCAGCGGGTGACGGAGAGATCGCCCCAGCGGCTGTAGCCCGAGCCGGTCGCGCTGACCATCACCGAATAGCGGCCGTTCGACATGACGTTGGTCGACCGCAGCGACTGCAGCGGATTGAGCACGATGCGGGTGTCGGGGCTGTCGACTTCGGTCTCGTCCTTGGAGCGTTCGTCGGCCTCGGTCCTGACGGTCGCGGTCGGGATGTCGCGCGGCGCCCTCTCCTGCAGCAAGAGTTCGGCCGATTCGATGACCGGATCGCTGTGGAAGCGGTCGCGCATGCGACCTTCGAAGATGGCGTCGGCAACCGCCGCGATCGACATGCCCGAATGGTGGGCCATATAATTCTGGACGACGACATGGTCCGTGCCTTCCGGCACGCGCTGTGGCGTGAAGTCGACGGCATCGTAGTAGCCGTGGCGGCCGAGCGCCCCGATCTCCCGCAATCGGGCGAGATTCAGCACGGCTTCACGCGGATTGAACTGGGCCGCCAGTATGGTGGCGTAAGGCGCGATCACCGTGTTCTGGCCAAGACCGCGCTTCAGCCCGAGGCCTGGAACGCCGAAATTGGTATATTGGTAGGTCAGTTCGCGGTCGCGGGCATTGTAGGCGGCCTCCGAAATGCCCCACGGCACGTTCTTCTGGCGGCCATACTGGATCTGGCGCTTGATGATCAGCTTGCTGGTCTGGTTGAGGATTGAGCCCTGCGGCTCCTTCATGACCAGCGGCGGCATCAGATATTCGAACATCGAGCCGGACCAGGACATCAGCGCGCCCTGGAAACCGATTTCGACGATCGGCCGGCCAAGCCTGAACCAGTGCTCGGTCGGCAGATCGCCCTTGGCGATGGCGAACAGGCTGGTCAGCCGTGCTTCGGAAGCCAGAAGGTCGTAGCAGCTTTCGTCGAGCTGGTGTTCCTCGACCCGGTAGCCGATCGACAGCAGCTTGCGCTCCGGCCGCATCAGGAAGGAGAAATCCATCTCGAAGGCATAGCGGCGGGTGCGCTCGCGTAAGGTGAGCAGCTTGGCACGCAGCGCCTCGACGGCATTGTCGTCGCTGTGCGCGTCATGGACGTGCGCTTCGCAGGTGGCTTCCAGCCTTGCCGCCCAGTCGACGATGACGTCGCTCTGGGGCGACACCGCCTCGGTATGGATGGCGGTGGCCAATTTGCGGATCTCGCCTGCCAGCACAGCCAGGTTGATGGTGCGGATCGACGCCATTTCGGGCTGCGCCTTGATGGTGTCGACAGCGCGCCGCATGCCGTCGAGACGGTCGGCGAGGCGCTGGCGCAGCGGGCGCAGCTGACGGCGGTCGTCGGGCAGATCATCGAGGCTTTCGCTGAGGATGGTGACCGTGTCCAGAATGCCTTCGAAATCGCCCTGGAGGTGGACGGAGGGCGCCTCCGCCCATTCGGCGCAGGCGGCCGCCACCGCCACCAGATGGCCGGCCAGATTGCCGCTGTCGACTGCCGAGATGTAAAGCGGATAGAGCGGCTTCAGCGTCGTGGTGTCGTACCAGTTGAAGAGGTGACCGCGCTCACGCGGCATGCCCTCGATCGTGGCCATGGTGGCGTCGATGCGGGTGATGGCGTCGGACAGGCTGATCCAGCCGAAGTCGCGGGCGGAAACGACGGACAGCAGGTAGACGCCGATATTGGTGGGCGAAGTACGAGGCGCCACCACCGGTGCCGGGCTTTCCTGGAAATTGTCGGGCGGCAGATGGTGATGCTCTGCCGTCACGAAGCTTTCGAAATAATGCCATGTGCGCCGCGCCACCGTGCGCAACGTATGGATATCGGCCTGCGATATGCGCAAGCGATCCTCGGTTTCAGCCGAACGGCTGATCCAGCTGGCGATGGCGGGCGAGCCAATCCAGAACAGCGCGAAGAAGAAGGCAACGAAGGCGCCGGTCGAATCGGCCAGTACCGGAATGGCAAGGCCGACGAAGCCGATGATTACGGCGCCATACATCATGCCGTAATACGAACCGACATCGTTGTCGCCCGCCTTGTGCGCCTGCGAGGCGGTGCGCCATTCCAAAAGGTTCTGGCGGCTGACGAACAACCGATAGAGCGTGCGCACGATGGCATCGCCCATCATCCAGGCGTTGTGCGCCATCAGGACGATCTTCAGCGCCACCATGGCGGTGCCGAAGGCGACGTCGCGTGCCAGGGCCGAGAAATGGCCGCGTGGCGTCTGGTCGCCGCTCTTGGGCAGGATGGCGTTGACGATGTCGAATGTCGGCGCCATGAACAGGCTGAGGATCAGCAGGGCCTGCCATTGCGCGGCCTGTGTGAAGGGCAGCAGCGTCCAGCCGGCAATCGCCGCCATCACCCAGAAGATCGGCGTCAGCGAGCGGCGCAGATTGTCGATCATCTTCCAGCGCGACAGCGCCGGCACGCCGGAGCGCGGATCGAGCATGAAGCCGAGCAACTGCCAGTCGCCGCGTGCCCAGCGATGGTGGCGCGAGGCGTCGACCGAGTAGCGGGTCGGATAGTCCTCGACCAGTTCGACGTCGGTGACCAGCGCCGAGCGCGCCAGCGCGCCTTCCAGCAGATCGTGGCTGAGGATGGTGTTTTCCTCGATGCGGCCCTGCAGGGCGGCCTCGAAGGCGTCGACGTGATAGAGGCCCTTGCCGGTGAAGGACCCGTCGCCGAAAACGTCCTGATAGAGATCGGACACGGCAAAGACATAAGGGTCGAGGCCGCGATTGGCCGAGAACACCCGCTGGAAGAACGACGCATCGTCGCCTGATGTCAGCGACGCGGTGATGCGCGGCTGCAGGATCGCGTAGCCGGCGGTGACGACGCGCTTGCTGGCATCGAAATGCGGCCGGTTGAGCGGGTGGCAGAGCTTGCCTACGAGGGTGGCGACCGCGTCACGGGTGGTGCGCGTGTCGGCATCGAGCGTCATCACGTGGACGACGTTCTCCGGCAGCGGCACGTCGAGCGGCAGGAACGTGGTGTCGCTGTCGCCGCGCAGCAGAAGGTCGAGTTCATGCAGCTTGCCGCGCTTGCGCTCCCAGCCCATCCACGACCCTTGCGCCGCATTGAAGAGCCGGCGCCGGTGCAGGATATAGAAGCGCGGCGCGCCTTCGGAGGGATAGCGTGCGTTGAGGCGAGCGATCTCGGCACGCGCGAATTCGAGGATTTCGGTGTCGGCAGCATCGATCTCGGTCTTCGAGTCCGGCCAGTCCGACAGCAGCGCGAAATGGATTTCATCGGCCGTGTTGGCGAGATGATGCACCTCGATATTGCGGATGTTTTCCTCGACATCGTCGCGCGAGCCGATCAGCGACGGCACCACCACCAGCGTGCGCGCCTCGGGCGGCACGCCGTGCCGGTAATCGTAGCCGACGAGGCGCGTCGGTTTCAGGAACAGCGAAACGACCGTGTTGAAGAAGGCGAGCGCGCCCTCGCTGGCCGGCACGGCAAAAAGCGCCAGCATGAGGACGATCGAGGGCACCGACAGGCCGAGATTGGCAAGCGCGTTGCCTGAGAGGACGAGAAGCAGCGCCGTCAGCGCAAACACCGGTACGACGATGCCGAGCCAGCCGGTCTTGCGGAAGGCACGCTTGACTGTCTGGCTGATGGTGGGTCGATAGCCGATCGCCTTCTCCAGCTCGAGCCGGCGTGGGCCGACGAGAAAGAAGCCGACATCGGTGTGGGCGGACCCGGTTAAAACGACGTCGCCGTCGCCATCGCTGGCGGCGTGGCCGGCCAGCTCGATGGCCTTCTCGGCGACGCGATATTCCGAAAGGTTCGAGCGGCGCGCCAATTCCTCGATCGCGGTCCGGTACTGGTCGCGCGAGAAGAAGTCGAGCGCGGCGAAATCGGTGCGCTCGCGCAGCACGGTGTCGATGCGGCTGACGCCTTCGAACCACACGGTCCAATCGACGTCGTTGATGAGGCGCAGGCCGCGAATGATGTTGCCCGTCGTCACATTGCCGCTGGACAACGTGTGATGTTCGGAAATGATGATTTCCTCGGCATCGGAGCCGGTCTTTTCGAGCTCGCCTTCCAGCCATTCCAGAGCCTTGCCGGCATTCTGCGAGCCATCGCGCAGGCGATAGAGCAGCTGGGTGGCGAAGGTGGTGTCCTGTGCGTGGGCGCTGAAATTGGACAGGATCGACTGCCGGTCGGCGCTGTCGTCGGTGGCCAGGACCTTGTCGGCCACATCGTTGGCGATCTGACGCATCTGACGGGTTCGATTGACCCTGACCGCCAGCCGGCGCAGATTTTCGATCAGCACGAAGCGCAACAGCGAAGGCAGCGCCCAGAGTTCGCCGATCTTCAGCGGCTCGACCGACTGAAAACCCTGGACGATGGACTTGAACATCGTCGCCGAAACGGAACTGTCCGAATGTGCGACATAGGTCCAGGCCAGCGCCAGCGCGCGCGGCACGCTGCCGCCGTCAGGCAGCTTCAGGGTCGGCAACTGGCGATAGAAGCGGCGCGGCAGGTCGCGCTTGACCTGGAAAATGGTCTCTTCGACCAGGTAATTGTTATCGAGCAGCCATTGTGCCGCCGGCGTGATCGTCTCGCCCCTCGCCTGCGCCGCATTGGTCGACCGGTAGACTTCCAAAATCTTCTTGGCGCTGTCGCGGATACGGGCCTGAAAATCGAAGGGCGTCAGCCCGAACAGATCTGTGAGGTCGCATTTCGCCAGGCTTTCACCGAGCAGCCGAAGGCGCTCTTCGGGCAGGTAATTGGAGCGGATCGGCTCTTCGGTGATGGCCGGGAAGCTCGCGCTTGTCTTCTCGATTTGGGCAGGATTCGTCTGAATATTCATTGAAAATTCCGTAAGCGGGCACTGAGCGGCGTCACCGCCACGGCAATGGCCCTAAAACCGGTTCAAATGCAATTGGTTGCATAAACCCCACTTGCCGAAAGTTTGTTTCCGCACCACGACAGGGCGTCGTCTCTCAGCAAAACTCAAAGACAAGCACCCCACTTCCCGCCAGCCAGATCGGCGGAGAGGATTCAGGCTTTTTCGTGATGCCGCCAGCAGCTTACGCTATATTTCGCCGGTACCGCGATCATGTTTGGAAACAAGCGTTAATCGTTGCCGGCGATGGCGCGGATCCGGATCACGTACAGCGTTGCCTCATGGGCGGGTTGGACAAGCAGGCCGGTGCTGACCGGCCCGGACAGCAGAGTGTCAAGCGGCCCGAGGCGAACCGGTTCAGCGGCGGGCACACTGATGTCGCCGTCCAAGCACAGGATGAGCGTTGTGCCGGCTTCAGTCCGGATTTCCACGGGGGCCGAAATCACCAGGCGTTCGACCGAATGCGTCATCCGGCTTCGGCGGGTCATGACATTGAGATCGGTGATCGGTCCGCCGATCAGCGCGGCCGAGGTCTGCACGTCGGCCGGGAAAGAAAACAGGGCGGTCGTCCTGTTTATAGATCTCGGCGGGTAGCCGGCAATCTCGAGGACGATGCCCTCGCCTTCGAGCACGGCAAGAGTGCGATCGATGCCGGCGAATTGCGAGAACGGACCGCTCGATTCGACACGCGCCATCGACACGCGCCAGTCGAAATCGTTTAGCCCGGCACCGGGCGGCGAGACGGCGATTTCCGTCGTCACGCCGCCACCGTTCTTCCACGGCATCGACCGGTATTCGGCTGCCCGCAGGATGCGCATACCTAGCCCTCCGCTATGGCTACGGGCGTTCGAAACTCGAAAAGCCGATTCCGCGGCTTTTCGCCTGCCTGCGGCCGGACGTTTCTCACCCGAGAATGCCGGGCAGGTTGAGCTGGTGCTCCTTGGCGCATTCGACGGCGATTTCGTAGCCGGCATCGGCGTGGCGCATGACACCGGTCGCCGGGTCGTTCCACAACACCCGCTCCAGGCGCCTGGCGGCTTCGCGCGTGCCGTCGGCGACGATGACCATGCCGGCGTGCTGCGAAAAACCCATGCCGACGCCGCCGCCATGGTGCAGCGACACCCAGGTGGCGCCCGACGCCGTGTTGAGCAGCGCGTTGAGCAGTGGCCAGTCGGATACCGCGTCCGAGCCGTCCTTCATCGATTCCGTTTCGCGGTTCGGCGAAGCAACCGAGCCGGAATCGAGGTGATCGCGACCGATGACGACAGGCGCCTTCAGCTCACCCTTGGCCACCATTTCATTGAAGGCAAGGCCGAGCCTGTGGCGGTCGCCAAGGCCGACCCAGCAGATGCGCGCCGGCAGACCCTGGAAGGCGATGCGCTCGCGCGCCATGTCCAACCAGTTGTGCAGGTGGGTGTTGCCGGGCGTCAGTTCGCGCACCTTGGCGTCGGTCTTGTAGATATCTTCCGGATCGCCCGACAGAGCCGCCCAGCGGAAGGGGCCTATGCCGCGGCAGAACAGCGGACGGATATAGGCCGGCACGAAGCCGGGGAAGGCAAAGGCGTTCTCGAACCCCTCCTCCTTGGCCACCTGGCGGATGTTGTTGCCATAGTCGAGCGTCGGCACGCCGGCGTTCCAGAACGCCACCATCGCCTCGACATGTTCGCGCATGGAAGCGCGGGCCGCCTTCTCGACCGCCTTGGGGTCGCTGACGCGCTTCTCGCGCCACTCGGCCATCGTCCAGCCCTTCGGCAGATAGCCATTGATGGGATCATGCGCCGAGGTCTGGTCAGTGACCATATCGGGGCGAATGCCACGTCTGAACATCTCCGGGACGATCTCGGCCGTATTGCCAAGCAGGCCGACCGACTTCGCCTCGCCGGCCTTGGTCCAGCGTTCGATCTTTTCCAGCGCCTCATCGAGCGTCTCGGCGCGCTCGTCGACGTAACGGGTGCGCAGGCGAAAATCGATCGAGTCCGGGTTGCATTCGATGGCGAGGCAGCAGGCGCCGGCCATGACGGCGGCGAGCGGCTGGGCACCACCCATGCCACCGAGCCCGCCGGTCAGGATCCATTTTCCCTTGAGATTGCCGCCGTAGTGCTGGCGGCCGGCCTCGACGAAGGTCTCGTAGGTGCCCTGCACGATGCCTTGCGTGCCGATGTAGATCCACGAGCCGGCCGTCATCTGGCCGTACATCATCAGGCCCTTCTTATCGAGCTCGTTGAACTTTTCCCAATTCGCCCAGTGCGGCACCAAATTGGAGTTGGCGATCAGCACACGCGGGGCGTCCGGATGGGTGCGGAAGACGCCGACCGGCTTGCCCGACTGGACCAGCAAAGTCTCGTCATCGGCCAGCGTCCTCAAGGAGGCGACGATGCGGTCGAAATCGTTCCAGGTGCGCGCCGCCCGGCCGATGCCGCCATAGACGACCAGTTCGTTGGGATTTTCAGCAACATCCGGGTCGAGATTGTTCATCAGCATGCGCAGCGGCGCTTCCGTCAGCCAGGAGCGCGCGCTGATTTCGGTGCCGCGCGGGCTGCGGACTTCGCGGATGTTGTGGCGAGGATTGTTCATGGCGTCACTCCATAAAGGACCTGATGTCAGACACGCGCCCAGGATGTCGCGGTCTCGAGGATTTTCCGCAGGGTGGCGCGGATCGGTGCTGCGAACTCGGCGTCATAGGGCACCGGCCAATTGTCCGGCGTGCCCTTGCCATCGGGCTCGCGCATATAGATGCGGTTGGAGAGTTCCATCTGCAGTGCGTGCACGCCTTGTTGCGGCTGGCCGAAATGGCGTGTGATCCAGCCGCCCTTGAAGCGGCCGTTGATGACAAAGGTTTCACCGGTTTCGGCCATGATCTGGCCGACCATCGCCTGCAGCGTCGGATCGGCGCTCCTGCCGTCATTGGTGCCGAGATTGAAAACCGGCAGCGTGCCTTCAAACAGGCGCGGCAGCACTGAACGGATCGAGTGGCAGTCATAGAGCACGATCTTTTCGTGTAGCCCGCGCAACCGGCCGATCTCGGCCTGCAAGGCGGCATGGTACGGCACGAAGAATTCCTCGCGACGCTCGTCGATCTCCGACGGCCCCGGTTCTTCGCCCTCGCGATAGAGCGGATCGCCATCGAAAGTCTCGGTCGGGCAAAGGCCCGTCGTCGCCTGGCCGGGGTAAAGCGAGGCGCCGGAGGGATCGCGATTGACGTCGATGACGGTGCGGGAGATCGCGGTGTGCACCACCGTCGCCCCGAGGCCGGCGGCAAAGTCATAGAGATTATCGATCCACCAATCGCAGTCGCGGCGGCCGAGCCAGGGTGAGACCAGCCGATTCTCAAGGCCGGCGAGGTCGATGCCGGTGTGTGGTATCGACACCAGCAACGGGGCTGTGCCGGGCGTGACCGTCAGCCAGGGCGCGCTTGCCATCACACCGCTCCGGAAATCGACGGCAGAGCCACACCGCCGGCGGCCTCGATGGCCGCACCGCTGCGCACCATGGCGATGGCTTTTTCCATATCGGGGTGGAAATGGCGGTCATTGTCGAGATGCGGCACTTCGGCCCGCACCAGCCTGCGCACCACCTCCAGGGCGTCGCTCGACGCCAGCGGCGCGTGGAAATCGCAGCCTTGGGCCGCGGCCAGCAGTTCGATGCCGATCACCGCGGTGGCGTTCTCGACCATGCCGATCAGCCGGCGCGCGCCGTGCGCGGCCATCGAAACATGGTCCTCCTGATTGGCCGAGGTGGGGATCGAATCGACTGATGCCGGATAGGCTTTCTGCTTGTTTTCGGAAACGAGCGCCGCCGCCGTCACCTGCGGGATCATGAAGCCGGAGTTCAGGCCGGGCTTGGGCGTCAGGAAGGCCGGCATGCCGGAAAGTGCCGGATCGACAAGCATGGCGATGCGGCGCTCCGACAGCGAGCCGATCTCGCAGACGGCGAGCGCGATCATGTCGGCGGCGAAGGCCACCGGCTCGGCGTGGAAATTGCCGCCGGAAAGCGCGGTGTCATCCTCGGCGAAGATCAGCGGATTGTCGGTGACGCCGTTGGCTTCGGTGCCCAGCGTGTCGGCCGCCTGGCGCAGCACGGTGAGTGCAGCGCCCATCACCTGCGGCTGGCAGCGCAGGCAATAGGGATCCTGCACGCGTTCGTCGCCAACCCGGTGCGATTCACGGATGGCGCTGCCGGCCATCAGATTGCGCAGGGCGTCGGCCGTCTCGATCTGGCCGGGATGCTTTCTCAGCACATGGATGCGCGGATCGAAGGGGGCGTCGGAGCCTTTTGCCGCGTCGGTCGACAGGGCACCGGCGACCAGCGCCGATTGGTAGAGCACTTCGGCCTCGAACAAGGCGGCCAGCGCATAGGCGGTCGAAAACTGGGTGCCGTTGAGCAGCGCCAAGCCCTCCTTTGCGCCCAGTGCCACCGGCTCCAGTCCATGCGAGACGAAGGCGACCTTGGCCGGGAAACGGCCATGTGGGGTAAAACATTCGCCGACACCGATCATCACCGCCGTCATGTGCGACAACGGGGCGAGGTCGCCGGAGGCGCCGACCGAACCCTGCGCCGGCACCACCGGGATGACGTCGTTGGCCAGCATCGCTTCCAGCAACTCGATGGTTTGCGGCCGCACACCCGACGCGCCCTGCGCCAGGCTGGCGAGCTTCAGCGCCATCATCAGCCGGCAAACGGCAACCGGCATCGGCTCGCCGACGCCGGCGGCGTGCGACAGGACGATGTTGCGCTGCAAGGTCTCGAGATCCTCGGCCGGGATGCGGACGCTGGCCAGTTTGCCGAAGCCGGTGTTGATGCCATAGACCGGCTCGCCCTTGGCGACCATCCTAGCGACGGCCTCGGCGCTCGCCTTGATTTTCGGCCGGCAGGCATCGTCCAGCTTGGGCACGGCGCCACGATAGATGGCGCGCCAGTCGGCCAGCGT
Organism: Mesorhizobium sp. WSM4833; assembly: GCF_055811095.1. NCBI lineage: Bacteria > Pseudomonadati > Pseudomonadota > Alphaproteobacteria > Hyphomicrobiales > Phyllobacteriaceae > Mesorhizobium > Mesorhizobium sp. WSM4833. The sequence goes on along the minus strand of NZ_JBVVQG010000006.1, from coordinate 88,816 downwards.
CGCATTGCCGGGCTTCAGGGTCAGTTCGGTCATTGTCCTCTCCAGATGCGGGCATGCAGCGGGTTGAAGCCCATGCGATAGACGAGTTCGGCGGGGCGCTCGATGTTCCAGATCGCCAGGTCGGCGGATTTTCCGGCTTCCAGCGTGCCGGTTTCTCCCAGCAAACCAAGCGCGCGGGCCGCCTCCCGGGTGACGCCGGCAATGCATTCATCGACGGTCAGGCCGAACAGGGTCGCGGCCATGTTCATGGTCAGAAGCAGCGAGGTCAGCGGCGAAGTGCCGGGATTGTTGTCGGTGGCGACAGCCATCCTGACGCCGTGCTGGCGAAACAGGCCGATCGGCGGCTTCTTGGTTTCGCGAATGAAATAGTAGGCGCCGGGCAGGATCGTCGCCACGGTTCCGGCCTTGGCCATCGCCGCTGCACCTGCCTCATCGGTGTATTCGAGATGGTCGGCCGACAGCGCACCGTAACGGGCGGCGAGTTCGGCGCCATGCAAATTGGACAGTTGGTCGGCATGAAGCTTGACCGGCAGGCCGGCCGCCTTTGCAGCATCGAAGACGCGCGCCATCTGTTCCGGCGAAAAGGCGATGCCCTCGCAGAAACCGTCGACGGCATCGGCCAGCCCCTCGGCGGCAACCGCCGGGAGAATTTCCTTGGCGACCAGATCGATAAAGGCATCCTTGTCACCCTTGGCTTCCGGCGGCAGCGCGTGGGCGCCGAGGAAGGTCGTGCGGATCGTCACCGGCCGCTGGTTGCCCAGCCGCCGTGCGGCACGCAGCGACTTCTTCTCGTTTTCGAGGTCCAGGCCGTAGCCTGATTTTACCTCCACGGTGGTTACGCCCTCGGCGATCAGCGCATCGAGGCGTGGCAGTGATTGGGTGACCAGTTCGCTCTCGCTGGCGGCGCGCAGCGACTTGACCGAGGAGACTATGCCGCCGCCGGCCCGGGCGACCTCTTCATAAGTGGCGCCGGCCAGCCGCATCTCGAATTCGTTGGCGCGGTTGCCGGCATGGACCAGATGGGTGTGGCAGTCGATCAGGCCGGGTGTGATCCAGCGGCCCTCGCAATCAACCGTCTCGGCGCCCTGGGCAAGTGTCGGGGGCAGCTCCGACTCGGGGCCGGCATAAACAATGCGGCCGTCACGCGCAGCGACCGCGCCATGTTCGACGACGCCAAGTCCGGCAGACCCGTCGGCCATTGTCGTCAGCCGCGCATTGCGCCACAGACGAAGATCCCCTGCCCGGCTTTTGCTCTTTGCAGCCATCATCTTTTCCGTTTCAATCGATGACGATTATGTATATACATATTGAAACGCACTGCAAGTGCCTTCATCGCATGAGACACAGAGAACCGGAGAGAAAAGTGGCAGCGATCTTTGCGGAACAGGCGCTCCTTCCCGATGGCTGGCGCGAAAATGTGCGGCTTACCCTGGCTGAGGGACGCATCACAGCCGTTCAGCCTGGCGCTGCTGCGGCGGCAGCCGGCGACGAACGTCACGCGATCCTGTTACCCGGCATGCCCAATTTGCACAGCCACGCCTTCCAGCGCGGCATGGCCGGCCTTGCCGAGCTTCGCGGCCCCTCCGCCGACAGTTTCTGGAGCTGGCGCGAGGTGATGTACCGTTTCGCCCTGTCGATGACGCCCGATCAGGTCGAGGCGGTTGCCGCACAACTCTATGTCGAGATGCTGGAGGCCGGTTTTTCCCGCGTCGGCGAATTTCACTATCTGCATCACGACCGCGATGGAAAACCCTACGCCAACCCAGCCGAGATGGCCGAGCGCATTGCGGCCGCGGCCGGCGAGGCAGGCATCGGCCTGACGCTTTTGCCGGTGTTTTATGCGCACTCGTCTTTCGACGGTGCCGCACCAAACGAAGGCCAGCGGCGATTCATCAACGATGTGAATCGATTCTCGCGGCTTGTTGAGAAATGCCGCGAATCGGTTCGCGCGTTGGATCAGGCTGTTGTCGGCGTCGCTCCGCACAGCCTTCGCGCCGCGACACCGGAAGAACTGATTGACGTGACTGCCCTAGCGCCGGACGGGCCGATCCACATCCACATTGCCGAGCAGGTGAAAGAAGTCGAGGATTGCCTTGCCTGGTCGGGCGCGCGGCCGGTCGAATTTCTGCTGGCCAATGCCAAAGTCGACAAGCGCTGGTGCCTGATCCACGCCACCCACATGACCGATGCTGAAACCGTTGCCATGGCCAAAAGCGGTGCCATCGCCGGCCTGTGCCCGATCACCGAGGCCAATCTCGGTGACGGCACTTTTGCCGCGCCGCTGTTCAGGGAACATGGCGGCCGCTATGGCGTCGGCTCCGATTCCAATGTGCTCATCGGCCTGCCCGACGAGTTACGCCAGCTCGAATATTCGCAGCGTCTCGCCCACCGCGCCCGCAATGTGCTGGCGGTCGCAGGCGGCTCGACCGGTCGCGCACTGTTCGACGCCGCGCTCGACGGTGGCAGCGTCGCGCTTGGCGCCGGTGCTTCCGCGATCGCCGCCGGCGCATCCGCCGATCTTGTCTCGCTCGATCCCAAAAATCCCTCGCTGGCCGGCAAGAGTGGCGACGCGATCCTCGACGCCTGGATCTTCGCCAATGGCAGCAAGGTCGACTGCGTCTGGGTGCATGGCCGCAAACAGGTTAGCGGCGGCAGGCATGTGAAGCGAGAGGCCATCGCTGAGCGTTTTCGCAACGTGATGACGGCGCTTTCGACATGAGCATGGCCGGCACTGTGGAGGCGGAAGGCGGCGGCTCGCTGCACCAGCGCATCCTCTCCGACATCAGCGAGAAAATCCTGTCCGGCGCCTGGGCGCCCGGTCATCGCATCCCGTTCGAGCATGAGTTGAGCGTGCAATACAATTGCTCGCGCATGACGGTGAACAAGGCGCTGTCGCAGCTTGCCAAGGCCGGACTGATCGAGCGCCGCCGCCGCTCAGGCAGCTTTGTGCGCCGGCCGCAGTCGCAGGCCGCGGTGCTGGAAATCCACGATATCCGCATCGAGGTCGAAGCGCTCGGCCTGCCCTATCGCTACGAGCGCGTCGCCCGACACAAAAGGCGCAGCAGCACCGGGGATCGCGCACTGCTGGAACTCGGCGTGGCCGGACCGGTGCTGGCGCTGGAGTGCGGTCATTTCGCCGGCGAGCGGCCGTTCGCGCATGAACAGCGGCTGATCAATCTCACCGCCGTGCCCGAGGCAGCGGACGAGGAATTCGTGGCCACCGCACCAGGACCATGGCTGATTGGCCGCGTGCCGTGGAGCGAAGCCGAGCACCGGATTCGCGCTGTCGCCGCCGACAGGCATATCGCGGCTGCACTCGATATAGAAACCGGTGCGCCCTGCCTGGTGGTCGAGCGACGGACGTGGAGCGCCGAGCACCCGGTCACCCATGTGCGCTTCACCTACGCGGCCGAGAGCCACACGCTGGTGGCGAGGTTCAGGCCGCAGGGGTGAGGCTGATCTCCCCCCACGTGGGGGGAGATTGGCAGCTTCAACGCCTCAAATCGCAGCGGTAATAATAATCTCGACCAGATATTCCGGGGCGGCGAGCTTTGCTTCGCCGGTGGCGCGGGCTGGCGTGTTGCCCTGCGGCACCCACTTGTCCCATTCCGCGTTCATCTCGGCAAAGGTGCTCATGTCGGCCAGCCAGATGATCGCCTGCAGGATCTTGGTCTTGTCGGAGCCAGCCTTGGCCAGCAATTCGTCGACAGCCGCCAGGATGTCCCTGGTCTGCGAAGCGACATTGCCGGTTGGCTGGCCGACCTGACCAGCCAGATAGACGGTATTGCCATGGATGACGATCTGGCTCATGCGCGGGCCGACATCGATGCGACGAATGCTCATTGGATGGTTCCTTCCTGTGGCGGTTGCGCTTCTTTAGAGTCGCGACCGGCTTGGGGCAAGGTCGCTAGGTCGAATCCCCTTGGGCCAACGGCATATGATACGCACACACGGCAAGTTGACCCTGCCGCCGCAATTCCGCCGGATTGGCTTGTTGACTAATGTAATAACATCACATATCCAATCGGCCGCTGCCAGCAGCCGGATTTCGCCGCCTACGGATCGCAGAATGACAAATACCTGCCTGACATTCCGCGACCTGACGCTTGGCTACGGCAGCCATCCGGCGATCCATCATCTCGACGGCACCATCCGCAAGGGCTCGCTGACCGCTGTGGTCGGCGCCAACGGCTCCGGCAAATCGACGCTGATGAAAGGTATTGTCGGCGTCCTGAAGCCGATGGCCGGCGAGGTTGTCCGCGCACCCGGTGTACGTGCCGCCTATCTGCCGCAGCAATCGGAGCTCGACCGGTCCTTTCCGGCGCGGGTGGTGGATCTGGTTTCGCTCGGCCTGTGGCCACGGCGCGGCCTGCTTGGCCGCTACACTAGGGAAGATCGCGATGACGTCAGCAAGGCGCTGATGGCGGTGGGCCTCGGCGGTTTTGAAAAGCGGCCGATCGACACGCTGTCGGGCGGCCAACTGCAGCGCACGCTGTTTGCGCGTGTCCTGCTGCAGGACGCCGACCTCATCCTGCTCGACGAACCCTTCAACGCCGTCGACGCCAAGACGGTCGGCGACCTCATTGCGCTGATCAAGCACTGGCATGGCGAGGAACGCACCATCATGGTCGTCGTCCACGATCTGGATCTGGTGCGGCAGAATTTCCCCGAAACGCTGCTTCTGGCCCGCCAGCCGATCGCCTGGGGCGAAACCCGGGAAACGCTGAAGCCTGAAAATCTGTTGCGCGCCCGCCGTTTTCACGAGGCCTGGGAAGAAAATGCACCCTGGTGCGAGCCGGGCGAGGACGCTCATGGTCACGATCACCATGGCCACGATCACGATCACCAACATGGCGTCGGACCGAGGGCTGCTTGATGGACATGCTTTACGGCCTTGTCATCGCGCCCTTCGCCGATTTCGCCTTCATGCAGCGGGCGTTGATCGGTTCGCTGATGCTGTCGCTCGGCGCCTGCCCGATCGGCGTCTTCCTGATGCTGCGGCGCATGAGCCTGTCGGGCGACGCCATGGCGCACGCAATCCTGCCCGGTGCAGCCGCCGGCTTCCTGTTCTATGGGCTGGAAATCCTGCCGATGACCATCGGCGGCCTGATCGCCGGCGTCATCGTCGCGCTCGGCGCCGGCGCCGTCTCGCGTTTCACCATCCAGCGCGAAGACGCCTCGATGGCGGCTTTCTACCTGATTTCGCTCGCCATCGGCGTGCTGATGGTGTCGATCCGCGGTTCCAGCGTCGATCTCATGCATGTGCTGTTCGGCACCGTGCTGGCGCTCAATGACGAGGCCCTGACGCTGATCGGCGGCATCGTCGCGGTGACGCTGGTCAGCCTCGCCATCTTCTGGCGGGCGCTGGTCGCCGAATGCCTAGACCCGCTGTTCCTGCGCTCGGTCAGCCGGCTCGGCAGCCCGGTGCATTTCATCTTCCTCGGCCTTGTCGTACTCAACCTCGTCGGCGGCTTCCAGGCGCTCGGCACGCTTCTATCGGTTGGGCTGATGATGCTGCCGGCCGCGGCCGCCCGCTTCTGGACGGTTCGCGTCGAGCCGATGTGCGTGCTGGCCGTACTGATCGGCTTCGCATCCTGCGTCGCCGGGCTGCTTTTGTCCTATCACGCCTCGCTGCCATCCGGCCCGGCCATCATCCTGTCGGCCGGCGTCGTCTATTTCGCCTCGATCCTGTTCGGCACGCGCGGCATTCTGCGCGCACGCATCATCCATCACCGTCACAGAACGGCCTGATCCCCGCCCCTAGAAGGAGACCCCTCTATGCTGAAATCCATCCATGCCGCCCTGGCGATGAGCGTTATAACATTAACCGCCTTTGGCGCATCGTCGGCCTTCGCGGCCCCGCTGAAAGTGGTCGCCAGCTTCACCGTCATTGCCGATTTCGCCAAAAATGTCGGCGGCGACCGCATCGATGTCACCACCATCGTCGGGCCGGATGGCGATGCCCATGTCTACGAGCCGAGCCCGGCCGATGCGGTGGCCATGGCCAAGGCCGACATCGTGCTGGTCAACGGCCTGCATTTCGAAGGTTTTCTGCAGCGGCTGGTCGATGCCAGTGCCACCAAGGCCTCGATCATCACCTTGACCAAGGGCGTGACGCCGATCGATTTCAAGCCTGAATTCGCCGATGCCGACGCGGCCGAAGGTGCCGGCACCGGCGGCGGCAAGACGGTCACCGATCCCCACGCATTCCAGTCGATTGCCAACGCCAGGATCTATGTGAAGAACATCGCCGAGGCTTTCTGCGCGGCCGATTCGGAAGGCTGCGTCAGCTATCAGACCAATGCCGCCGCCTACACCAAGAAGCTTGATGCGGTCGAAGGTGAAGTGAAAGCGGCAATTGCCTCGATCCCAGAGAGCAAGCGCGTCGTCATCACCTCGCACGACGCCTTCGGCTATTTCGAACATGCATACGGCCTGACCTTCCTTGCCCCGCAAGGGGTCTCAACCGACTCCGAACCATCCGCCGCAGACGTTGCCAAGCTGGTCAATCAGGTGAAGCAGGACAAGGCGGCTGCGATCTTCGTCGAGAACATCACCAACCCGCGCCTGATCGAGCAAATCGCCAGCGAAACCGGCATCAAAGTCGGCGGCACGCTCTATTCGGACGCGCTGTCGCAGCCCGACGGCCCGGCCGCAACCTATATCGACATGATGCACAACAACATCCGTCAGATCAAAGGCGCTATTCTCGGCAGCTGAGTTTGAAGGATCGTCCAGCCGGGCCGCATCGGCCCGGTTGGATTTTCTGGCACGCAATGTCTATTTGGCAGAGAAATCCTTCGGCACGGATTGCCGCCCATGTCGGGGAGTGGCAAGACTGCCACCTGACCAGTTTGCGAGGATGCTGCCATGGAATACCGCGAAATCAGCGAGGACTATTCGGTTTCGGGCCAGATCCAGCCCGAAGACGTCCCCGCCATCAAGAAAGCCGGCTTCAAGAGCGTCATCTGCAACCGGCCCGATGACGAACAGCCGGGCCAGCCTTCTGCCGACACCGTCGGGGCAGCGGTCGAAGCCGCAGGCCTCGCCTTCCGCTACATTCCGGTGATCAGCGGCCAGATCACGGCCGAGAATGTCGAGGATCAGGCCGAAGCGCTCGAGGAACTCGACGGCCCGGTCTTCGCCTATTGCCGTTCCGGCGCCCGCTGCACCAATCTCTATGGACTGATCCAGCAGTCGAAGGGTTGAAGGGCCCTTCCGTCATTAGGCTGGGGATCCTTCACACCCCCTCTGGCCTGCCGACGTATCAATGATATCCGCTCAGATTAAATCGGCAGCGCGCCGGTTTCCTTCAGCGTCTCCAGCACGATCGCCGTCTTCACGTGCTGCACGGATTCGTGCGGCAGTAGCACGCCGTTGACGAATTCCGACAATGATTTGAGATCCGGCGTCACCACTTTCAGGATGTAGTCCATCTCGCCGGTCAGCGCGTGCGCTTCCTGCACTTCGGGCAGCCGCGCCACCAGTTCGCCGAAGCGCCTTGCATTGTCGCGATTGTGGGTGGCGAGCGTGACCGAAATGACGTTGACCAGGGAAAAACCGAGCTTGTCGCGGTCGAGAACGGCGCGATAGCCCCTGATGAAGCCGTCCTCCTCCAGCCGCTGACGGCGGCGCGAGCATTGCGACGCCGACAGGTTCACCCGCTCCGAAAGATCGTTGTTGGTCAGCCGCGCATCACCCTGCAACAGTGCCATTATCTTGCGGTCGAACTGGTCAATGCGCGCCTCATCCATGGCTTTCCCTTACATCATGCACGCTTCACGCATGACGTCATCATTTCAAGCGTTTGAATGCAAGCACCGTGCGCCTCCTCCGCGTTATCATCGTGTCAAATCGCCTTTTCAGGCCAGGCCAGCTTTCGGAGGAATATTATGGGTCCCTTCCCGCACGACGCCCCGCCCGCCAGGATCAGCAAGGACAACCCGGCCGGCACCGATGGGTTCGAGTTCGTCGAATTCGCGCATCCGGAGCCGCAAAAGCTGGCTGAGCTGTTCACCCGCATGGGCTATATCGCGGTGGCCAAGCACCGCACGAAGGACATCACCGTCTGGCGCCAGGGCGACATCAACTATGTCGTCAATGCCGAACCCGGCTCGCATGCGATGAAGTTCGTCGACAAGCACGGCCCTTGCGCCGCCTCGATGGCCTGGCGGGTGGTCGACGCCAAACACGCCTTCGATCATGCCGTTGCCAAGGGTGCCACACCTTACGAAGGTGCCGACAAGGCGCTGGACGTGCCGGCGATCGTGGGCATTGGCGGCTCGCTGCTCTATTTCATCGAAACCTACGGCAAGAAGGGCTCGGCCTATGACGCCGAGTTCGAGTGGCTGGGTGCGCGCGACCCGCGGCCGGAAGGCGTCGGCTTCTACTATCTCGATCACCTGACCCACAATGTCTATCGCGGCCAGATGGACAAATGGTGGGATTTCTACCGCAACCTGTTCGGCTTCAAGCAGATCCATTTCTTCGACATCGACGGCAAGATCACCGGCCTGGTCAGCCGCGCCATCACCTCGCCCTGCGGCAAGATCCGCATTCCGCTCAACGAGTCCAAGGACGAGACCAGCCAGATCGCCGAGTACCTGAAGAAGTACAATGGCGAAGGCATCCAGCACATCGCCGTCGGCACCGACGAAATCTACGAGGCCACCGACAGACTGGCCGAGAACGGGCTGAAGTTCATGCCCGGCCCGCCTGAAACCTACTACGACATGTCGTATGACCGCGTGAACGGCCATGACGAACCGATCGAGCGGATGAAGAAGCACGGCATCCTGATCGACGGCGAAGGCGTCGTCGACGGCGGCACGACCAAGATCCTGCTGCAGATATTCTCGAAAACCGTGATCGGCCCAATCTTCTTCGAGTTCATCCAGCGCAAGGGCGACGAAGGTTTTGGCGAAGGCAATTTCCGCGCGCTGTTCGAATCGATCGAGCAGGATCAGATCAAGCGCGGGGTGATCAAGGTTCAGGCGGCGGAATAGCCATCGAACTCACTTGCGGCCCGGCCAATTATGACCTAAATTCTGGTCATAAGAGGTCATCTATGAATATCCCCATGGCAAAAGCGAAGGCTCAGCTTTCCGAATTGGTGAAACGTGCCCAGGCTGGCGAAGAGATCCATCTGACCCGACATGGAGAGGTTGTCGCAACCTTGAGCGCTCCCGTTCGGGCTGGTGGGAGCAAAGGCTTGCTTGGCGCCCTGAAAGGCCAGATTTGGATATCGGATGATTTTGATGAACTCGGTCCCGAATGGGACGATTATATTAAATGAGCCGCAGATATCTGGTCGATACCCATATTCTGCTTTGGGTACTCAACGCCGATTCACGTCTTTCGGATCATCATCGCGATATCTTTCTCACAGGCAAGGATGTGATCGTCAGCGCCGTCTCGGTGGCCGAGATCGCCATCAAGAAATCGCTCGGCAAAGTGACGCTCACAGGCGACATCGTGGACATCCTGCGATCGAACGGGATTCCGATTCTCGGCGTAAACGAACTACACGCGGCGAGACTTGAACATCTGCCGCTTCACCACCGCGATCCCTTCGACCGCCTGCTTATTGCGCAGACCCAAATTGAAGGCCTGACGTTGGTCTCCGCGGATCGGCAATTTTCAGCCTATGACGTCGTATTGGCCTGATCGCCCAAGCCCAGCCGCTTGACCTCTTTCGCCGGGCTGAAGGGACAATACCGCGCGGTAGAGTCGGTCGTTCGACCAGAGATTGTTGCCGGCCATGCTGCGCGGGTAGTCGGGCAGGCTCATCACGTCATCCGGTTGACCGCGACAGATACAAGCCCGCCCACATAACGACAAATCCAGCAAGAACGATCAGCAGCAACCAGTTCATACGCCGACGCATGCTCTGCGTTTCCGCGTCCCGCGCGACGGCCATGTTGGTGATGGTGTGGAACATCATCGCCTTGCGCGGAAAGCCGCTGCGGTTGGTCAGGTCAGGCGAGCGCGCCTCTATGCGATAGCTCAGCCGGATCGCCTGGATGAAGACCGCCAGTATGGCGAGTGCCCAGACACCGGCCAGCAGATAGACCCCCGTCATGCCCTTACCTCTCGTATTTCTCGACCTTCTGTTCGATGGCACCGAAGATCGAATGCCCAGCCTTGTCCTTCATCTCGATGCGCACCGTGTCGCCGAAGCGCAGGAATGGCGTTTTGGCTTCGCCTGACACAATGGTCTCGATCATGCGCAGTTCGGCGATGCAGGAATAGCCGGCGCCGCCGGCCGAGACAGGCTTGCCCGGCCCGCCGTCGAGCTTGTTGGAGACGGTGCCGGAACCGATGATCGTGCCGGCGGCCAATGGCCGTGTCCTTGCTGCATGAACGATCAGCGCAGGAAAGTCGAAGGTCATGTCGATACCGGCATTGGCGCGGCCGAACGGCTTGCCGTTGAGATCGGTAAGCAGCGGCAGGCTGACCTTGCCGCCGTCCCAGGCATCACCCAGTTCGTCCGGCGTCACAGCGACCGGTGAAAACGCCGAGGACGGCTTTGATTGGAAAAAACCGAAACCTTTGGCCAGTTCCGGTCCGGTGAGCGCGCGCAACGTAACGTCGTTGACCAGCATGACCAGTCGGATCGCTGCCTTTGCTTCTTCGAGGCTTGCACCCATCGGCACGTCGTCGACGATGACAGCGACCTCGCCCTCCATGTCGATGCCGAAGGCTTCGTCAGCCGTGCGGATCGGATCACGTGGCGGAATGAAAGAATCCGAGCCGCCCTGGTAGATCAGCGGGTCGGTCCAGAAGCTCGCCGGCATCTCGGCGCCGCGCGCTTTGCGCACCAGCTCGACATGGTTCACGTAAGCCGAGCCATCGGCCCATTGATAGGCACGCGGCAGCGGCGAATGGGCGTCATGTTCGTGGAAGCGCTCCGCCGGCATCGCATTGTTCTCAAGCGATTCCGCTATCGTCGCGAGATGCGGGGCGATGCGCCGCCAGTCGTCGAGCGCCGCCTGCAGCGTGCGTACCAGGAACGAGGCGTCGGTGAAGCGTGTCAGGTCGCGCGAGACGACGACGAGTTTTCCGTCGCGCGTCCCGTCCTTCAATGTGGCAAGCTTCATGCGGTTTCCTCTCCTGCTGCAGCTTTGGCGCTGCTTAAGCCCACAACAAGACCGTCGCGGGCGATCGTCAAGTCGCCGTTCCAAGTTTTCCTGACAGCGGCAGTCCAGTCGGCCTCGCCTATCAAAGAATCGTCGGCCGGGATGAGATGGTTGAGCACCAATCTCTTCACGCCGGCATCGCTTGCGATGCTGCCGGCTTCTTCGGCAAAGCTGTGGCTGGCGAGCAGATGCTCTCTGAGCCGCGCACCATTGCCGGTCCTGGCCACCAGTCGCTCGATGCCTTCTTCCAGCATGGCTTCGTGGACGAGGATGTCGGCGCCTCGGGCAAAATCGGCGAGCGGCGGATAAAAGGCCGTGTCGCCGGAGAACACCACGCTTTTGGCGCCATGCTCGAAGCGAAGCGCAAAACAATCGGTCACCGGCGGATGCTCGACGCGCAGCGCCGAAACCGTCAAGCCGCCCTGCGCGACCACCTGGCCTTCGCCGAATTCGCTGATCGACACCAGATCGCGAATATCCGGCCGGCCTTCGTCAACGATGCGGATCTCGATGTCGAACTCCATCGCCTGGCAAAAGCGCCGCCAGTAATGACCGGTGCCGGGCGGACCGAACACGCCGACGGGCGTCGCGAGGCCCGCCGTCCAGGCGGTGTGGATCAGCGGCCCCAGTTCCAGCACATGGTCGGAATGCAGATGCGTGATGAAGATCAGGTCGAGCGACTTCAGGCTGATGCCGGCATCGACCAGACCACGCGTCACGCCAAGGCCGCAGTCGACGACGATGCTGCGGCCGCCGATCTGCAGCAGCGACGAACTCGGCCATGGACCACCCGGCCGCAATGCCGGGCCACCCTTCGAGCCCAAAAGCACCAGCCGATCCGGCATTGGCTCGGTGCTCAAGACCAGTCGCCCTCGGGCGTGCCGTTGAAACGCTTCTTCAGGTCGGCCCAGCAGTCGATGTAGTTGTCCTGCCGGGTTTCGAGCTCGGCGCCGTAGCGGGTCAGCATCTGCGGAAATCGGGTCTCGAACATGAAGGCCATGGTGTTGTCGAGCTTGACCGGTTTCAGCTCCGCGCGCGAGGCCTTTTCGAAGCCAGGCGCATCCGGCCCATGGGCCAGCATCAGATTGTGCAGGCTGATGCCGCCAGGCACGAAACCTTCTTCCTTGGCGTCGTACTGGCCGTGGATCAGGCCCATGAACTCGCTCATGATGTTGCGGTGGTACCAGGGCGGCCGGAAGGTATCTTCGGCCACCAGCCAGCGCGGCGGGAAGATGACGAAGTCGATGTTGGCCGTGCCCTCCTCGCCGCTTGGTGCCGTTAACACGGTGAAGATCGACGGATCGGGATGGTCGAACAAAAGCGCTCCGACCGGTGAAAAGGTCGCCAGATCATATTTGTAGGGCGCATAATTGCCGTGCCAGGCAACGACATCGAGCGGCGAATGGCCGATCTCGGTGACATGGAAATTGCCGCACCATTTCACGATCAGCCGGCACGGCGTTTCCTTCTCCTCGAACCAGGCGCAAGGCGTCTTGAAATCGCGTGGGTTGGCCAGGCAATTGGCGCCGATCGGGCCGCGATCGGGCAGCGTCAACTTGGCGCCGTAGTTCTCGCAGACGTAGCCGCGCACTTCGGCGTCGACCAGCTCGACCTTGAAGACCAGACCGCGTGGCAGCACGGCGATCTCGCCGGGCCGCAGCTCAATGACGCCCATCTCGGTGACGAAGCGCAATGCGCCGACTTGCGGCACGACCAGCAACTCGCCGTCGGCATTGAAAAAATGATCGTCCGCCATCGAGGTGTTGGCGACATAGACATGCGCCGCCATGCCGGTCTGCCCGAGCACGTCGCCAGCGGTTGTGATGCTGCGCATACCGGCGATGAAATCGGTCGGCTCCTTCGGCATCGGCACCGGGTTCCAGCGATACTGGCCGAGCGCCAGTTCATGATCGCCGACACTGGGCGCACTCTTCCACAAGGGATAGCTCGCCGCCTTGAAGCGGCCGGTGTGCTTGACGCTCGGCCGGATGCGGTAGAGCCAGGACCGCTCATTGGTGCCGCGCGGCGCGGTGAAGGGCGAGCCTGAAAGCTGCTCGGCATAGAGGCCGTAGGCCGGCCGCTGCGGCGAATTCCGTCCCTGCGGCAACGAGCCGGGCAGCGTCTCGGTCTCAAAATCGTTGCCGAAGCCCGGCATATAGGAAAAGGCCATTGCTTCCTCCCGAAATGGATATCAATTGACCAAACTGGTTTCATTTGTAACCATCGAAAATGTAACCATCAATGGCGGCTTTGAAAAATGGCGATCAGGAGCGAAGCGTCCGACGCGGCTGAAATTCTCAATCTGGAAAACTTCCTGCCCTACCGGCTCTACCGGCTTGCCGACGCCGTCAGCCGCGAATTTTCGAGGATATACAAGGACAGCCATGGCCTGACGCGGCCGGAATGGCGCACCCTTTCGGGGCTGGGGCAGCATGGAACGATGACTGCGACCGAACTCGGCGAGCAATCGGCTATGCACAAGACCAAGGTTTCACGCGCCGTGGCTGAACTCGAGCGGCGGCGCTGGTTGATGCGGACACCTGATGAGAAAGATCGCCGTATCGAACATCTGACGCTGACCGGAACGGGGCTTGCCGCCTATCGCGAGATGGTGCCGCTGGCGAAGGCGTTCGAACGGGATTTGCTGGCAAGGCTCAGCGCTGAAGAGCGCACGGCGATCACCAGCGGACTGGCTGCATTGGAGACCAGTCTGGTCCCGAGCAAGAGTTAGTCCAAGATCAAGCCAATCACTCTGAACGACGGAGTTCGAGCGAGACTGCGTGGAAACTCCCGAAGCATAGCATTGCTTTCGATTTAATCGTGATTTGCGTTGTCAGGCCGCGTATAATGCCCATCATACCGACAGGAGGACTACGATGAGCATTCGCACATTAAGTGTCCTGGTGACGCTGCTTGTAGGCACCTGCACATTTGCGCAGGCGCAGCAGACAAAGCCGATGTCGATCGAAGTGTTCCCTTTCGAATTGGAGGACAAGAGCGCCGGGGCGGGAATAATTCCCCCGGATGAATATGACAGGCGCTATCTGTCGGAATCAGCACAAGTTGCTAAGGACATGCTCTCCCAGTCTGGGCGTTTTACAGTAATTGATGTGCCGGCGAGGGATACACAGGCTGCGGCGCCGCACGGATTGCGCAACTGCGCTGGTTGTGAAGGCCCGATTGCCAAGGAGCACGGCGCGTCGCTTGCCTTGCTTGGTGTCGTAACGCGCGTCAACCGAACAGAACATACTATGTTCATTCGCATCCTTGACGCCGAAACCGGGAAACATGTTTCGGAGGGGTTTACCGATCTTCGCATGGGTGCGAACTACGCGTGGCCCCGCTCCGTGAAATGGCTGATGAAAAACAGAATTCTGCGTTAGGGCGGCATCTACCAATCCATCACCACCTTGCCGGAACTGCCGCTGCGCATTGCATCGAAGCCGGCTTGGAAATCGTCGATGCCGATGCGGTGCGTGATAAGCCCGGAAACATCCAGCGGCCCCTGCACCAGCGCGATCATCTTGTACCAGGTCTCGAACATCTCACGGCCATAGATGCCCTTGAGATGCAGCATCTTGAAGATGACCTTGTTCCAGTCGATCTCGAATCCGGTCGGCGCAATGCCCAGAATGGCGATCTTGCCGCCGTTGTTCATGGTGTCGATCATGTCGCGGAAGGCGGGGGCTGCGCCCGACATTTCGAGGCCGACATCAAAACCCTCGGTCATGCCGAGTGCCGGCATGACATCGCGCAGCTTTTCCTTGGACGCGTCGACGACATGCTGGACGCCGAGCTTTTTCGCCAGCGCCAGCCGCACCGGATTGATGTCGGTGATGACCACTTTTCGCGCGCCGACGCATTGGGCGACGAGCGCGCCCATGATGCCGATCGGCCCGGCGCCGGTGACCAGCACGTCCTCGCCGACCAGATCGAAGGAGAGTGCCGTGTGCACGGCATTGCCCAACGGATCGAAGATGGCGGCGATCTCGTCCGGCACATCATCGGGGATCGGCACGACGTTGTGCTGCGGGATAGCCAGATACTCACCGAAGGCGCCCGGACGATTGACGCCGACGCCGAGCGTGTTGCGGCACAGATGCCCTCGCCCGGCGCGACAGTTGCGGCAATGACCGCAGACGATGTGGCCCTCGCCCGACACGCGCTGGCCGACCTTGTATTCGGTGACCGCTGCGCCGAAATCGGCAACGGTGCCGACGAATTCATGGCCCGTCACCATCGGCACCGGCACCGTCTTCTGCGCCCACTGGTCCCAATTGTAGATGTGCACGTCGGTGCCGCAGATCGCCGTCTTCTTGATCTTGATCAGCACGTCGTTAGGGCCGATTTCCGGCACCGGCACCTCTTCCATCCAGATGCCTGGTTCGGCCTTGGCCTTCACCAGCGCTTTCATCATGTTCGACATGCTTTTGTCCCTTGAAGCTCTTGTTCCGGAATCGCTTTTCGATTCCGGCTTGTCAGGAAATGACGCCGAGTTCGCGCCCGACGGCGGCGAACGCTTCCACCGCGCGGTCGATATCGGCGCTGGAATGCGCCGCCGACATCTGCGTGCGGATGCGCGCCTGCCCCTTTGGCACCACCGGGAAGGAGAAGCCGATGACATAGATGCCGCGCTTCAGCATGCGCGCGGCCATCTCCTGCGCCAGGCTGGCATCGCCCAGCATCACCGGGATGATCGGATGATCCGCTCCGGCCAGCGTGAAGCCGAGCTTGCCCATTTGCGACCGGAACCGCGCAGCGTTGTCGTAGAGTTTGTCGCGCAGCCCATCGCCGTCCTTGATCAGCTCGAACACCTTGATCGAAGCGCCGGCGATCGCCGGCATCAGCGTGTTGGAAAAGAGATACGGCCGTGAGCGCTGGCGCAACCAGTCGACCACCTGGCTTTTGCCCGAGGTGTAACCACCGGAGGCCCCACCAAGTGCCTTGCCGAGCGTCCCGGTGATGATGTCGACCCTGCCCTCGACGCCGCAATGCTCGGCCGAGCCGCGGCCGTTCTGGCCGACGAAGCCGACGGCATGGCTGTCGTCGACCATCACCATGGCGTCATACTTCTCGGCGAGGTCGCAGACACCCCTGAGATTGGCGATGATGCCATCCATCGAAAACACGCCGTCGGTGGCGATCAACCGGAAGCGGCAGTCCCGGGCTTCCTTCAGGCGCGCCTCGAGATCGGCCATGTCGTTGTTGGCGTAGCGGAAACGTTTGGTCTTCGACAGCCGCACACCATCGATGATCGAGGCATGATTCAAGGCATCCGAAATAATGGCGTCTTCCTCGCCCAGCAGCGTCTCGAACAGGCCGCCATTGGCATCGAAGCAGGAGCCGTAAAGGATGGTGTCTTCCATGCCGAGGAAGGAGGAAATCGTCGATTCGAGCTGCTTGTGCTCTTCCTGCGTGCCGCAGATGAAGCGCACCGATGCCATGCCGTAGCCATAGCGGTCGAGCGCCTGCTTGGCAGCATTGCGCAAATCGGCGCTATCGGCGAGGCCGAGATAGTTGTTGGCACAGAAATTCAACACCTTGTCGCCGCCGACCTCGATCTCGGCCGACTGCGTCGAAGTGATCACCCGCTCCGACTTGTAGAGGCCTGCCGATTTGAGCCCCGCGAGCTCGCTGTCGATGTGGGAGAGGAATGCTGCGGTCATGACCTAGCCTCGTTTGATGTGGGCCGACTGTCGTCTCGTCCGCGCGAAAAATCCATCGCAAAAACGACCGGATCGGTGGCAAGCAGCACGATGCGGCCCCGATGTCGATCATCACGCGGCCGAGGAACGACGCCACGACAAAGGTTCTGGCCGATGACCGCTCAAATGGCGGTACGGTGCTAAACGAGCCGATAACCATTCCGCGATCTTTCCACGGCCGCCCCTTGCCGGACAGCCGTCGATTTCCGGTCCTGTTAACGTTTGCAGTTCAATGGTGCTCATACAAGAATCCCTAGGCAAGAATCCTTAGGCGAGAGGGCCGCCCCCGAAAATGTCGCAGCAGCCGGTGCAAACCGTTTCAGGCAAGCTCATACTGCTGATCAAGGCTGGCTATTGGCTGGCCCTGCTGATCATTGCGGCCATGGTGATCGCCTCCTTCATACTGCTGCAGCAGATGATGGCCACCCAACAGCACAATCACACCTTGCTCGACATCGTCAGCACACAAAAGACGCTGTCGCAGCGCATCGTCTTCCTTGCCAGTGCAACGGGTGCCGGTTCACGCGACAAGCAACCGGCGCTGGTCAGTGCGCTCAAGCAGGCAACGGCGGAGTTCGAGACCAACTACGACCTGCTGCTCGATCAGACAGGAGCCGATCCGCAATCGCCGGCCAAGCTCGACCCGAAGTCGATCGAAAGCGTCCTCTTCGCCAAGCCCTTCCACCTCGACTATTTCTCCGTCGGGCTGATCGCCAATGGCGACCGCCTGATCTCGGCCTATGAATCGCAATTCAGCGGCAATGGCGGTTACAAGGGCGGCGGCGAACGCGTCAATCTCGACGCCTCAGTCGCCAATGCGACCTTGTCGGGTTATGCCGCGCTCGGCCAGCGCATCACTGCCGACGCCGACGACCGCTCCGAGAAGCTGCTCGCTCTCCATCGCACGCTGTTCTACGCCACAATCGGCGTCATCATACTGGTGGCGCTCTTCATCTTCAGGCCGATGTCGAACGCCATCCTGCGCAAGACGCATGAACTGATCGACGCGCGCAATTCCATGGCCTTCATCGCGGTTCATGACGGCCTCACCGGCCTGCACAACCGCACGTTCCTGACCGATCATTTCGACACGCTGATCAAGGGCACGCACCGGCGTCGCGAACGCCTTGCCGTCGTCCAGCTCGATCTCGACCGGTTCAAGCAGATCAACGATACGCTCGGCCACGCCGCCGGCGACTATGTGCTGGTCGTCACGGCACAGCGCATGCGCGATTCCTGCCGGGCGTCGGATCTGTGCGTGCGCCTGGGCGGCGACGAGTTCGTCATGATCCTCGGCGGCGCCGGCGGCACCGAAGACATCAACATGCTGGCGCGGCGCATCCTGGCGCACATCAACGAGCCGATCGTCTTCCAGGGCACGACCATTCTCCCAGGCGCCAGCGCCGGCATCGCGGTCTATCCGATCGACGCCGACAATGCTGGGGATTTGCTGGTCCATGCCGACCTGGCGCTTTATTCCGCCAAGAAGCTTGGCGGTGGCAACTTCTCCTTCTTCTCCGAGGAACTGCGCCGCGAACTCGATTATCGCAAGCAGCTCGAGCACGACATCAAGGTCGCCATCGCGGAGCGGGCGTTCCAGGTCTATTTCCAGCCGCAGGTCTCGCTGACCAACGGCACGATCAGCGGCATCGAGGCGCTGGTGCGCTGGAACCATGCGGAGCGCGGCATGATCCCGCCCGGCGAATTCATCCCGGTCGCCGAGAAATGCGGCTTCATGCCCGAGATCGGCCGCATCGTCATCACCAAGGCGATCAACGAGGCGGCCGAATGGAATCGCGCCGGCATTGCCTTCGGACGGCTTGCCGTCAATGTTTCCGGCACCGAGCTGCGCGAGCACGATTTCGATGCGTTCTTGTTCGAGACGCTGGAAAAGGCTGGGCTGCCGCCGCAAAAACTGTCGCTGGAAATCGTCGAATCCGTCATCCTCGACGACGAAAAGACAGGCATCGCCGCCAAGCTGCGCCACATCAGGGCAGCCGGCGTCCATCTCGAACTCGATGATTTCGGCACCGGCTATGCTTCGCTCAGCCATGTCAACCCGAACGAGATCGACCGGCTGAAGATCGATCGCCGCTTCGTTCAGAACATCCATGAGAATGGCGACAACTCGAAGATCGTGCGCGCCATCACCGAGCTGGCGCGTGGCCTCGGCATCTCGATCGTCGCGGAGGTTGCCGAAACCGAGGCCGAGCTCGATTCGCTGATGGCGATCGGCTGCGACCAGGTGCAGGGCTACTCCATCGCCTTCCCGATGCCGCACGACAAGGCGCTGGAATGGCTGACCGCTCGCATGCCGAAGAAGGCCAAGCTGACGGTGCTGCAAGGAAGCCTGGCATAGGTACGGCCGGGCTGCCTTGACAACCGCGTGTGAAGATGGCCGCCTTGTCGTGATCGCAACAGGGATATCGGGGCTGATGACACCGTTTCGGTTTGCCCTTGCGGCACTGCTGATCTTTGCGGCCCCCGCCCAGGGCGCCGATCGCACCATCTATCTTACCTTCGACGATGGGCCGCTGAACGGCACAAGCAACATCCTCGACGTGCTGGAGGCCGAGCAGGTTCCTGCAACCCTATTCATGGTCGGCATGCACGCACAGGCGAGCGCTGCCAACAGAGCGCTCGTCCAGCGCGCCAAGCAGCTTCCTCTGGTGACGCTCGGCAACCACAGCTACAGCCATGCCTACAATCACTACCGGCATTTCTACGGCGACACCGAGGGTGTCGTCGCCGACATGGTACGGGCAAACGCGGTGCTCGGCTTGAAGCCCGTGGTGCATGCAAGGCTGCCGGGGCGCGACGTGTTCAGGCTGCCCTCCATGTCGAAGAACGACACTTCGCTTGGCCTCGCCCAGGAGGGGCATGAAGAGCCCGACTACGAATTTGTCGCGGCCTCAGGCTTTTATCTCTACGGCTGGGACCATGAATGGGTGCACAAGGACAACGGCGAGCCGGTGCAGAGCGTCGACCATCTGGTCAGCGAGATCGATCATCTGTTCGGCTATGGCCGCTTCGTCAAGCCCGGCAAGCTGATCCTGCTGATGCATGACGAGATGTTTCAGGACGGCTTCGACGGCAAGACGAAGCTGACCAATTTGATCGCCGCGCTGAAGCTGCGCCGTTACGCCTTTGGGGCAATCCAGGGCTACGACGACTGAACCGGTGAGGACGGCAAGTTCTTCAGCGGATGTGCATCGGTACCCGATGCTGTCGCATGGCCGGCAAGGCGTCAAAGCACCTCGATCGATTCCCCGCGCAGCTTGTGCCGACGCAATTTGATGTATGTGCGCAAATTAGGCGTCATCTGAAAGCCCACCAGCTTCGTCTCCTGGAGGGGAGCAGCCCACGCCATCGTCTCGTAGCGGGCGCCGTAACCTTCGATGGTGGCGGCAAGATTTTCGCGGCCCAGATTCCTGGCCAGAGTGGCGCAGGCAGCAACCCTCGAACGAATCGACTGGCCGTATTTGGGCGCAAACGCCAGTCCGCCGTCCGCCAGGTCATCGACCTCATGGGCAAGCGCCAGGAACAGAATGTCCTCGTCGCCGGTCGGCACACCTTTGTCCACAATGCGCTCGGGATCTCCCGTGTCGAATTTCAGTCCGACCACGCGAGCGACAAGACCCTCGACGCGAGGACCGATTTTTTGCTCCAGCCACTGGCGGTGAGCATCGGTTCGCCTGCTGGATTTGCCGTCCGGATACTGGCCTCCGTCATAGGCGGCGTGAAACATAGCAGCGAGGACAAGATCGACGCTTTTGTCGAAATGCGCGACCGACGACGCAGCTCCCACCGCATGGCAGATGAAAGGCCGTCCCGTCTTGCGATAACGGCCGTTGAACATCGCGCAACACACACGATACGCCTTCTGCACCCGGGCGATATCGGCAAGCGGATATCCAGCCTCGTATAGCTGGATGTAAAGCGCCGTGTTGGTCTGGCGCGGAACGAACAGATCTTCTTTGGTCAACTTGTCCCCCCGAACGTTGTTAGGTTTTCCGGCGACTTCTCGCTGCCGAAGCCAGCGGCTTCGGTATTCTTGCACAGATTTTGCAGAAGAGTTGAGCCTGACCTCTCCCCACCAGGATCAGCCGGACAATGGAACGTTACAAATGTGATGAGGGAAGTCCAGTCCAAGGAAATTCTTGGTCCGTCGGGTTCTATCCCCCGACATTGCCCCGCAACACAGCCAGCACCTGCGCGAACTCCGCCAGACGCTCGTCGGTCAATCCCACTCGCAGCCGCTTGTCGAAGACGAGCGCGGCCTTTCGCAGTGTCTCGAACATCGCTTCTCCGGCCTCGGTCAATTCGACCAGATGAACCCGGCGGTTGACGGGGTCGCGGCGGCGCATCAGCAGGCCCTGCGCCTCCATGGCGTTGAGATGATGGGTCAGCGTCGCGCCCTGGATACCGATCATGCCGGCAAGCTCGCGCTGGTTGGCAAGGTTGCTCGACTTGACCGATAGCAGCGTGAGCCAGATCGGCAATGTACCTCCAGCCTCGACCAGGGCAGCATCGAAGGCCTGGGCAACCAGCTTGGCGGTTCGTCCGAGATTCATGCCGACTGGCGGGCGGTCAAAGGGTGTCATTGCAGGACCCTAGACGGTGTCATGCACGGATGGAACTGGCACGACTTTTATATTGACATCTAACCGTTCGATATCTAATCATCTAGAGATGGCGGGCTAAAGAGGAAATCCGGTCATGCAGTATGTCTACATCGTCGTTATCGGTCTTCATGTCATGGCAGGCGTATTCTGGGCGGGCACGACCATCGCGGTCGGCCGTGACCCGGACATCCGGGCGGAACGGTTCTTCCGGCCGCAAATGGGCGCTGCCGGCCTGGTTTTCCTGACCGGCATACTGCTCTGGTATTTCTTTCACGAGGGTGTTTTCGGCTCGATGGAGAAGGTGCTGGCGCTGGGCATCGTGACGGCCCTGATCGCCGCCGGCGTGCAAGGCGCGCTGGTGGGCTCAGCCAGCAGGCAGCTTGCCGGTGCCGATGCGGCAACGGAAAGGCAGTTGCGCGCGAAGATGACAAGAGGCGAGCGCATTGCCGGGGGGCTGTTGGTGCTGACAGTGCTGTGCATGGCCACCGCCAGAATGTTTTGAACGCCGCCACGCGGCACACCCTCACAGAATCGTACGTTGTCTGGCGACGAGCCAATGACGTGCGGGCGCGCGGCCAGACCGAAGTACATGGGCTCTCGTACGCAGGTCCGGCCGCGCGCCACCGATCCTCGCAACGCCCAATTTCAGATCCGCAAGCCGAACCTGATGCCGTCGTAGATGGCGGCATGGATGTTGCGCGAGGCGACCGCGTCGCCGATGCGGAACAGTACAAAGCCGCCTTCTGGATTGCGCTTGGGGAAGATGTCGCCACCGCTCACCAGCCGTTCGTAGTCGACCGCACCGCCATTCTTCGACAGCGGCTTCAGCGAGAGATAGAGATCATCGAGCGGCAACGTACCGTGCTCGACCACCACCTGGTCGACCCTGCGCTCGCCGCGCCAGCCATCGGCGAAATCCGATGCCAGTTCGGCGACCAGTTGGTTGCCCTCGCGGCGCACCGAACGCAGCCGCGTGTTGATGGTGATGGTGACGCCCTTTTCCTGAAAGGCGCGCATATACGGCACATGGTTCATGCCGCCCATTTCCGGGGCAAAGAAACGTTCGGGCGAGACAAGTTCGAGTTTCGAGCCGGCATTGGCGATCAGTTCGGCGGCGCCCATGCCCTGATGGCCGCCATTGTCGTCATAGAGCAGTACATTTTCGGCCGGCTTGACGCTGCCGGCCATGATGTCCCAGCTTGAGGTGACAAGATTGTCGCCGGCCGTCAGCGGCGGGTTCTGCGGCAGGCCGCCGGTGGCGACCACCACCACGTCGGGTGACAGCGCCAGAACATCGTCCTTCTCCGCCCAGGTGTCGTAGCGGATCTCGACGCCGAGCCGGGCGAGTTCAGCCAGCCGCCAGTCGATGATACCGATCAGCTCCTTGCGGCGCGGATTCTGCGTCGCCAGTCGAATTTGGCCGCCGGCCTGGCTCGATGCTTCAAGCACCGTCACCTTGTGGCCGCGCTCGGCTGCGACCCGCGCAACCTCCAGCCCGCCGGCGCCGGCTCCGATGACCACGATTTTCTGCTTCGGTCCTTCGGTCTTGACGATGATATGCGGGATTTCGGCCTCGCGGCCAGTCGCGGCATTGTGGACGCAAAGCGCTTCGCCGCCCTCATAAATGCGGTCGAGACAATAGGTGGCGCCCACGCACGGGCGGATCTCATGCTCGCGGCCCTCCATCACCTTTTTGATGATGTGCGGATCGGCGATATGGGCGCGGGTCATGCCGACCATGTCGAGCTTGCCGGTGGCAATGGCGTGGCGTGCGGTGGCCACGTCGGATATGCGCGCCGCGTGGAAGGTCGGGAATTTCGTCGCCGCCCTCACCTCTCCGGCGAAATCGAGATGCGGCGACGAGCGCATACCGGCCACCGGTATGACCTTGGTCAGCGCCGCGTCGCTTTCGATCGAGCCGCGGATGATGTTGAGGAAATCGACCTTGCCGGAATTGGCCAGCCGCCCGGCGATCTCGATGCCCTCCTGTTTGGACAGGCCTTTTTCGAAATCTTCGTCAGCGACCATGCGGATGCCGACGACGAATTTCTCGCCGACCGACGCACGCACGGCATCAAGCACCATGTTGGTGAAGCGCAGGCGGTTGTCGAGCGAGCCGCCGAATTCGTCGTCGCGATGGTTGGTGGCCGGCGACCAGAAGCCGTCCATCAGATGGCCGTAGGATTCGAACTCGATGCCGTCCAGTCCGGCGGCCTGACAGCGCTGGGCGGCCGAAGCATAGTCGGCGACGATGCGCTCGATGTCCCAGTCCTCGATCGTTTTCGGGAATGCGCGATGCGCCGGCTCACGCACCGGCGAGGCCGAGAGCACCGGCAGCCAGTCGGCCTTGTTCCAGCCGGTGCGGCGCCCGAGATGGGTGATCTGGATCATCACCTTGCAGTCGTGCTCGTGGCAGGCATCGGCGAGCTCGGCCAGCCACGGCACGATCCTGTCGTCATAGACATGCAGATTGCCGAAAGCGGCCGGGCTGTCGCGCGAGACGATCGCCGAGCCGGCGGTCATGGTCAGCGCCATGCCTCCCCTAGCCTTCTCGGCATGGTAGAGCCGGTATCGCTGTTTCGGCATGCCGTCCTCGGAATAGGCCGGCTCATGGCTGGTCGACATGACCCGGTTCTTCAGCGTCAGATGTTTGAGCTGGTAGGGCTGGAGAAGCGGATCGTTGGAGGTCATCGTCTTCCTGCGGTTTCAAATTGTGCTAATGAGCGGCAAAATTCGTTTTCAAGCATGTCGTCCCGAACGCACTCCGGGCACATGCGACAAGGATTGAGCCCATGATCGACACCAAAACACTCACCCAGCTCGGCACCCACGTCGAGACGCCACAGAGCCCCGAAGCAGCGGTCCTGGAGACCGTACCGTTTTCGCGCGGCGACGGGCCGCCGGCGATCGTGCGCTTCACCTGCCCGGAATTCACCTCGCTGTGCCCGGTCACCGGCCAACCGGACTTCGCCCATATCGTCATCGACTACGCACCCGATGCGGCTCTGGTGGAATCGAAGTCGCTCAAGCTGTTCATGACCTCGTTTCGCAACCATGGCGCCTTCCATGAAGACTGCACCGTCATGATCGGCCGCCGCATCGTGGCGGCAACCAAGCCGCTGTGGTTGCGCATAGGCGGCTATTGGTATCCACGCGGCGGCATTCCGATCGATGTGTTCTGGCAAACCGGCGCTCCGCCGGAAGGCGCCTGGCTCCCCGACACCGGGGTGGCGCCCTATCGCGGGCGGGGTTGAGCTCGCCCATCATTCGCACTGATATTGGCTGAGTGCCCATTCGCCGGTCACCGACAACAGGTCCGTGATCTTCCAGTCGCCATCGACCTTCTTGAATTTCCATTCCAGCCGGTGCGGGTTGCCCGATATGACGAAGGCGACGATGACCTTGGCCTGGTCACCGTTGATCGCCTCGAGCGTCTTCAGGCTCTTGTCGATCTCGGCCTTGTCGTAATCGGCATTGTCGAGCGCCATGTTGGGGTCGAGGCACTCGCCCTGCCCGGATTTGCGCAAGGCATCGCTCTTGTCGAGCACGGTTTTGGCTGGATCGATGAAATGGCTTCGCTCGGCCGGATCGATCTCCAGCCCGACCTGATCGTAAAACGGCCGCACAACGGCGGTCGGCGAGCCCGGCTGGATCGGTGCGGCGGGCGCGGCTTCGGCCGGCGACCATCCAACCGGCGGCGTGGCCGGTTCTGCCGCTCCGCCCGGCGCATTTGCGGGCGGTGCAGCGCTGTCGCTCGGCTGGGTGTCGGCCGGGGCGTTTGCCGGCGGCGCACCCAACAAGCCTTGCGCGGCGGCGCCGCTCAGAGCCGCCAGCAGGCACACACCCGACAGTGCCACGAACCGGCGGTGGGCCATCGCTTCACTCCGGCGTCTGGCCGGCCATGCATTCCAGCGCGCTGAGCGTCCAGTCGCTGGTTTTGGAAGCGATGTCCGATATCTTCCACTTGCCGTCGATCTTCTTGAGCGACCAGAGCATTTCACGTTTGGAATCATCGCCTTCCGGAAACAGGCTGAAGGATGCCGTGACCTGTGCGTTGTCGCCATCCTGCTTCTCAGACAGTTTCAGCGTTTTCGAGACGGTTTTCTGATCGAAATCCTGAGCGTCGAGACCAGGATCGAAATCGATGCAGGCGACCTGGTCCGGGTTCTTTTTCGTTGCCTGGTCGTTCAGGTCGAACAGTTTCGTGACCGGTTCGGTGAACCGGTCCCGATATTGTTCGTCGGCCTCGAACTTGACCGCCGGGGCATAGAAGAACTTCACCGCGTCGGACGCCGGTCCGGCGACGGCTCCGGCCGGCAGGGCTATCGAAAGGGCGGCAACGATCACTGTCAGTCGCATGCAGAATCTCCGGCTTTTGACGGCTTGAGCCTATCAACACCACGTATCCTGCATATCGGCTTTTTTGCGGCTCATGAAGTCCCGCAGCACCTTGTTTCAGCCGTCCAGCCAGACGTTCTGAAGGTCCATCTCGAATGTCTGGTGGACACCATAGTTCTTCACCTTCTTGTTCATGTGGCTGTAGAGCTTCTGCCAGAAGGGCTGAATAATGACGCCCGAATCCTGCAGGATCTGCTCGACATCCTTCATGACCTCGCGTCGTTTCTCCACGTCGATGAGCGAAAGCGCCTGCTTGAGCTTGGCATCGAAATCGGGGTTGGAATATGCCGATTCATTCCAGGCCTCGCCGGTGCGATAGCCGAGCGCCAGCACCTGCACGCCAAGCGGGCGCATGTACCAGATCGTCATCGAATAGGGATATTTCGTCCAGTCGTTCCAGAAGGTCGAACCCGGCAGCACCGTGCGCTTCACCTTGATCCCGGCATCGCGCAACTGGCCGGCAATGGCGTCGCCGGTATTCTTCTGCCAATCGTCCTCGATGGTGATCAGCTCATGCTCGAAGTCGGCCTGTCCGGCTTCCGCCATCAGCTTCTTGGCGCCGGCGGCGTCGCGTGTCTTCTTGGGCAGCGCATAGTATTCCGGATGGATCGGGGCGACGTGGTGGTTTTCACCAGGGGTGCCTCGCCCGGCATAACCGAGTTCGAGGACCGCATTGTTGTCGACGGCCATTTGCAGGGCGTTGCGCACCCGCTTGTCGTCATAGGGCTTGTGGGTGATGTTGGTGCGGGCAACCAGCGTCGTCGCCGTCGCCACCTCCGATTTCACCAGATCCATCTTGTCGAGAATGTCGATGAAGTCGGCGGGCGACTCGAAATTGAGGTCGATCTCACCGGATTCGAACGCGTTCACGGTGGCGTTGAAATCGGTGCCGTAGTCGACGAACTCGACGCTGTCGAGCGGCGCCTCACCACCCCACCATTTGCCATTCTCACGACGCTTGACGACCGCCTTCTGGCCGACATCGTAGGAGACAAGTTCGAACGGTCCCGTGCCGATCGGCTTCTTGATCGGATCGGCACCGTCGGCATCGAAGCTGCGATGGACGACGAGCGCCGGATAGTCGGTGAAATTCGGGATCAGTGAAATGTCTGGTTCGCTTAGCTTCAGCTTGACCGTATTGTCGTCGACCTTGGTGATCGCGCCATCCCTGGCCTTGCCGGTCTTTGCGTCGATCAGCGCGCCGACCCGGGCGGCCATGGAATTGCCGGCGACATTCTTCTCGCACCAGCGGGTCAGATTGTGAGCGACGTCATCGGCGTTGAAGGCATCGCCATTGTTCCACGTGATGCCCTTGCGCACATGCAGCACGTATTCGGTGGCGTCGTCGTTGATATCCCAGCTTTCGAGCAGGACCGGCTCGAAGGTGAATTGCCTGGTATAGCGGACAAGCGGCTCCAGCCAGCAGCGCGAAATGTTCGCCAGTTCCACCCAGTCGTAAGTGCGCGGATCCTTCTGTCCCTTCACCGACATCGAGACGCGCAGCGTTCCGCCTTTCTTCGGCTCTTCGGCCAAGGCCCGATCCGGCACGGCAAGGCCGATCATGCCATAGGCAAGAGCCGTCGATGCGCCGAAGGCGCTTGCCAGCGCCAGGAACTCG
This sequence comes from Mesorhizobium sp. WSM4833, assembly GCF_055811095.1. NCBI lineage: Bacteria > Pseudomonadati > Pseudomonadota > Alphaproteobacteria > Hyphomicrobiales > Phyllobacteriaceae > Mesorhizobium > Mesorhizobium sp. WSM4833. The sequence goes on along the minus strand of NZ_JBVVQG010000006.1, from coordinate 61,332 downwards.
CGCCGGTCGACACGACCCGCGCGTGCTTCGACAGCCATTGCCTCGATAGCGCTCGGCACGCGATCGCCACTGCTTCTGAAGAATGCCATTTTTTTCTCCCGTCTGGTTCCCTTTGATCTTGGTTCTTCGCCTCAACTGACGCTGTCCGGCAGCCTCTCCTCGCGCCGCGCGATGAAATCCATCAGGCCATCGGCGATGCCTTCGTCGAGTTTCGGCTCCTCGTAATCCGCCAGCATGTTGCGCGCCTTCTCGCGGCCGCGCGTGTCGTGGTCCTTCGCCCCTTCTGCCTTCCACTGTTCGAACGAATTGAAGTCCATGATCGAGGGCATGAAGAAGGCGGATTCGAAATGTTCGAGCGTGTGCTGGGTACCGAGGAAATGGCCCTGCGGTCCCACCTCGCGGATTGCCGCCATGGCTTCCTTGAAATCGTCGAACGGCAGGCCGCCGGCATATTTGTACCAGCCGATGAGCTGTTCGCAGTCGGTGGCGAATTTCGAATAGCCGCAGGTCAGGCCGGCCTCGAGCCATCCGGCGGAGTGCCAGATGTAGTTGGCGCCGGCGAGGATGGCGGCATGCATCAGCATGTTCGCCTCGTAACCAGCCTGGGCGTCGTTGAGCTTCGACCCGACATGGAAGCCGGAGGTGCGCCACGGCAGCCGGTATTTCCGCGCCAGCGCTCCCATCAGATACATCATCTGCGCCGCCTCGGGCGTGCCGCCCATCGGAGCACCGGTCTTCATGTCCACCGTGACCATGAACTGTCCGTAGATCTGCGGCGAGCCTGGGCGCAGCAGTTGCGTGAAGGCGACGCCCGCCAGCGCTTCCGCATTGACCTGTGCCACAGCGCCCACGGCGGACGCCGAAGTCGAGGCGCCGCACAGTGCAAAGGGTGCGAGGATCAGCGGCTGGTTGCTTCGCGCATAGACCTTCATCGCGTCCAGCATGGTGGCGTCCCACACCAGCGGCGAATTGCAGTTGGTGATCGACACCAGGACCGGATTGTCGCGGACGTAATCCTCTCCGAACACGATGCCTGCCATCGCCATCGTGTCTTCCGCCCGCTCCTTGGACGTGACGATGCCCATGAACGGCTTATCGGAATGCTTAAGCGCGGAATGGATGATGTGGAGGTGACGCTTCGGTACCGCGATTTCCATCGGCTCGCAAATGACCGAACTCGATGAATGCAGCGCCGGCGCCATGTAGGCGAGCTTGTGAAAATTGTTGAGGTCGGCGAGCGTGCCGTAACGCCTGTTGTTGTCGAGATCGCGAACATAGGGCGCGCCATACATCGGCACGAAGATGGTGTTGTTGCCGCCCACCCGCACCGTGCGCTGCGGATTCCTCGCATTGAGCGTGAACTCCGACGGGACCTTCGACACCAGTTCCATCAGCAGGGCCCGGTCGATCCGCACACGGGTTTCCGAGACATCCGCGCCCGCCGCCTTCCACAGTGCGATCGCCTCGTCGTCGCGGAACTCGCATCCCACCTCTTCGAGGATCAAGAGCGACTCCTCGTGGATCAGTTCGACCGCCTCATCCGGGACCATCTGGTAGACGGGGATCTGGCGGACCAGCGTCGGGAACGACGTTACGGGAGCTCCGCGCAGGGCCTTGCGCCCCAGGCGGCCGCCACTGCGGCGGTTGGCATGTTCGGTCACTTCGGGGGCCGGTGCGTTCATGGCAACTCCATTCCACTCATGAAGGAGCCTAGCGCGACAAAATGGTGATGTGACGCTGGAAAATCCTGATCTCTTGTATAAGCTCAGCTTATGCGAAGCTTGCGCCACCTTCTGCCTTCGGCCGGCAGCCTGATCGTCTTCGAGGCGGCCGGGCGGCTGTCGAGCTTCACCGCCGCCGGGCGCGAGCTGGGCATGACGCAGGCCGCCGTCTCCTATGCCGTGCGCGGACTGGAAGAACAGCTCGGCGCCAAGCTGTTCCAGCGCCGCCACCGCCAGGTGCTCCTGACCGAGGCCGGCGAGCGCTTCCATGCCGACGTCTCGCTCGGCCTTTCGCACATCCGCAAATCGGCGGAGGATCTGCGCCTGCAGGCGACCGGCGGTCATGTCACGCTGGCCGCCTCGACCGCGTTCGGTTCGTTCTGGATGATGCCGCGCCTGCAGCAGTTCCGTGACGAGCTGCCGGGCATCGACCTGCGTATCCAGACCGCCGACCGCGACCTCGACATCATCGCGGAAGGCATTCCCCTCGGCGTGCGCGGCGGCGCGCCGCGGGACTGGCCGGACTATCATTCGTTGCCGCTGGCTGACGAGGAGATATTTCCCGTCGCCGGCACCAGCTATGCGGCAAAGTTCGGCCTGCCCAGATCCGCTGCCGAACTGGCCACGCACCGCCTCATCCATCTGGAGGAGCCGTATCGCGAGGCGGCCAGTTGGGACGAATGGTTCCAGTCGGCGGGCGCCAATCTCAGCGATACCGCGCGCGGCCTGCGCATCAACGACTACGGCCTGGTGATCCAGGGTGTCATGGAAGGCCAAGGCATCGCGCTCGGCTGGCGGCACCTCGCCGAGCGGCTGCTGGCGTCGGGCCTGCTGGTGCCGGTGACGGATCATGTGCTGAAGACCGGCAAGGCCTTCTATGTCGTCTGGCCGAAGAACCGGGAGCTCAGCGACAACGCCCGCAAGGTGCGCGACTGGCTGGCGGCGCAGGCATAAGTCGTTTTCCACTGATCCACCGCTGGCGCAATTCTGCCCCTCCCGCGCGACGCGAATCCGCCTATAGTGCCGCCATGCCCATCCGCCAGCTTTCCGAAACGATGATCAACCAGATCGCCGCCGGCGAAGTCATCGAGCGTCCGGCGAGCGTGGTCAAGGAACTGGTCGAGAATGCGCTCGATGCCGGTGCTTCGCGCGTCGAGATCGTCACATCGGGCGGCGGGCTGAACCTGATCCGCGTCACCGATGACGGCTCCGGCATTCCCGAACGGGAGCTGGCGCTGGCGATCGCACGTCACTGCACCTCCAAGCTCACCGAGGATATCAACGACATTCGCTCGCTGGGCTTCCGCGGCGAAGCGCTGCCGTCGATCGGCTCGGTGTCGCGACTTTCGATCCGCTCGCGCACGGCAGCAAGCGACAGCGCCGCCGAGATCGGCATCGAGGGTGGCCGCGTCCTGCCTGTCAGGCCGGCGGCGGCCAATCGCGGCACCACGGTCGAGGTGCGCGACCTGTTCTTCGCAACGCCGGCCCGATTGAAGTTCATGAAGGGCGAACGCGCCGAAAGCTCGGCCACCAGCGATGTGGTCAAGCGCATCGCCATCGCCTTCCCCGCCGTGCGCTTCACGCTGGCCGGCTCGGACCGCTCGACGCTGGAATTGCCGGCGGCGGACGACAGCGCGGAAGGCAGCCTGCGTCGTGTCGCCCAGGTGATGGGCGCCGACTTTCCCGACAATTCCATTGCCCTCGACGCGATGCGCGATGGCGTGCATCTGACGGGCCACGCGTCGATCCCGTCCTTCACCCGCGCCAACGCGCTGCAGCAATATGCCTATGTGAACGGCCGCCCAGTGCGCGACAAGCTGATCGCCGGCGCCATACGCGGCGCCTATGCCGACGTCCTGCCGCGCGACCGCCACGCGGTGACGGTACTGTTCCTGACGCTCGATCCGGCCATCGTCGACGTCAATGTCCATCCAGCCAAGGCCGATGTGCGCTTCCGCGATCCCGGCCTTGTGCGCGGGCTGATCGTCGGCGCAATCAGGCAAGCACTGGCCGATGCCGGCGTCCGCGCCGCCACCACGGGTGCCGCCGGCATGATGGCGGCGTTCCGGCCAGGGGCCGCATCCTACGGCCACGGCGGACCGGCAAACGGCCACCGCAGCTACGACGCGGCCTACCGCGCGTCGGGCCCGTCCGGCTTCGATCCTGCCCGATCGCCGCAGCGGCCGCTCGATATGGGTTTCGATGGTGCGGGCTTCGAGCAGCGCGGCTTGCGAGAAAGCGAGCAAGCGGCTTTCGATGCCGGTCCGCTTGCCAGCGCCGATGCACGCGCAGGGCAGGATGAAGCGGCCGAGACGTTGCTCGGCGCGGTGCTGGGCGCGGCGCGCGCCCAGGTGCATGAGAACTACATCGTCGCCCAGACCAGGGATTCGCTCATCATCGTCGACCAGCATGCGGCGCATGAACGGCTGGTCTACGAGGCGCTGAAGAATGCGCTGCATTCGCGCCCGGTGCCCTCGCAGATGCTGCTTCTGCCCGAGATCATCGACCTGCCGGAGGAGGATGCGGAGCGGCTTGCGCTGCATTCGGAAACGCTGGCCCGCTTCGGTCTCGGCATCGAGCGCTTTGGCCCCGGCGCTGTCGCGGTGCGCGAGACGCCGTCGATGCTGGGCGAGGCCAATGTCCAGCAATTGGTGCGCGACCTCGCCGACGAGATCGCCGACAACGACACGGTCGACACGCTGAAGGAGCGGCTGGACAAAATAGCCGCGACCATGGCGTGCCACGGCTCTGTGCGCTCCGGCCGCCTGCTCAAGGCCGAGGAGATGAACGCGCTGCTGCGGCAGATGGAGGCGACGCCCGGCTCCGGCACCTGCAACCACGGCCGCCCCACTTATATCGAACTCAAGCTGGCGGATATCGAACGGCTTTTCGGACGGCGATAGCTGCGGACGGATTGCGGGCCTATCGCTTCGCCGCTCGAGGTCGGCAGGTCAAGGAGGCCGGCCGACAATGTGGTCACCCGCGATTTTCGCCCAGCAGTCCGAGTAGCGCGATCGCAGCCGCCGCCAGCAGGAGGATCGCACCGGTGATTTCAGCCCAGCCGACCGCCTCGCCGAAAAGCCAGGCTCCTGCCGCCAAAGCGGTCAGCAAATAGCGTGCAGCCGCCAGCAGGCGCGGAGGCGCGTCATTGAGACCGAGCTTGATCGCGGCCCAGGTCAGCCCCCAGATCAGCGACATCACCGCGAAGAAGAAGAGGTTGCGAACCACCGATGGGCGCTCAGCGCAGTCCCCGACGATCGACAAGTATCCGATGGATTTCGATCCGCTCCGGCAGCTCGATCAGGAACTCGGCATCGCGGTCCAGATGATGGACTTTGGTCGGTTCGCCTTTGGTAAAGGCGGTCATCGCTTGCATGTCGGCCCAATACGAGATGGTTGTGAACCACGTCTCGGCATCACGGTCCTCGCGCAGCAATTGGACGCCAAGCGCCGTCTTCTCGAGGGGTGGAATACCCTCGGCACGCAGGTATGGCTCATAGGCGTCGGCGATGTCGCGGCGGGTGCGACCGCGCCAGATGCGCGCGATGGTCGGTGTGGTCGGCATGAGGTTCTCCTTCAGTCAGGCGCACAGCAAACTGGGCATAGCGGACGCCAATTGTGATCAGCCGTGAACACCAGCCAGGAAATCGCGGACCAGCGCCAGCGCGTCGTCGAAATGTGTCTCGAGCAGCCAATGACCCGCCCCTTCGATCAGATGCAGTTCCGCATCGGGCAGATCGCGATGATAGGCCCTTGCCGACGCCGCGGGCATATAGCCATCCTCTGGCCCCCAAAGGATCAGCGTGGGTGGATGGTGTTCACGCAAATAAGCCTGGTAGCGCGGAAACCAGGTGAGATTGGCTTCCAGCTTCTCCATCAGACCGACGGCGATCTGCCGACGAACCGGCGTGTTCATCAGTGGCCAGTGAAGATTCCAGAGATCGGGCGGCACGCGCATGGCGACGTCGTCAGCCACTTCCCCGATGAACTCGGCCCGGAACCCGTCCTCACTTACCGCAGCCTCGAGCGGACGGTGCTTGCCGGGCGTCTTGTCGGTCCACCAGGCCTTGATCGTGGCGTATTTGGGTCCAAGCACGTCCTCGTAGATGTCGCCGTTCTGGATGATGAGGGCGCTGATCCGCTCCGGGTGCGAGATCGCATGCCGGAGTCCTATCTGCGAGCCATAATCGTGCAGCCACAAGGCGTAGCGTTGGAGACCGAATTTATCGGCAAGCTTGGAAAGCACGTCGCAATAGGCGTCGAAATCATAGCCGAAGGTGGCCGGATCGGGTGTGCCGCTGTATCCGAAGCCAGGCCAATCGAATGCAATCGTCCGCCAGCGGTCGGCGAGCGCCGGCATCAGTCGGCGGAATTGGAACGAAGAGCAGGGATAGCCGTGCAGCAAGAGCAAGACAGGTGCTTCTAACGGCCCTGCCTCGCGATAAAAAATGGATAGATCATCCAGTTGCATGCGTCGGTGCGCCGTTGCACCCGGCATTCGGACCTCCGTCGAACAAACATCGGCTAAACGCGTTTGATCGAGGGATCGTTCCGAATGGGGGAAGCGGACGGTCGGCAATATTCATCTCTTCAAATTCACCACGATGACACCGCCCAGCGCCAGCGCGCCGCCGATTATGCCGAGCAGAGTGGGAACTTCGCCCAGCCAGAAGAAGCCGATCAGCGCGGACATCGGCGAGACCAGATAGAGGAAGTTGGAGGCACGTGCCGCCGGCAGACGCGACAGCGCGGTCGCCCAGGCGGCATAGGCGATGAGGCTGGGCACGATGCCGAGAAAGATGACGGCGCCGAGGCCTGCTGTGTCGGCGACCGCCGCCTGCGAAAAGGCCGACGGCAGGAAGGGCGCCAGGCATAGTGCGCCGAGCACCATGTTCGAAGCCGAAATGGTCAATGGATGATGGCGGGCAAACAGCGGCTTCTGGACGATGGTGTTGACGGCCGAGCACAAGGCCGAACCAAGCACCAACAGAGCACCGGTGTTGAACGACAGGCCATGCCCGTCGGCCATGGCGATGATGCCTATGCCGGCGAAGGAAATCACCGTACCGATCCAGGCCACGCCTGAGAAGCGCTCGCCCAGCAATGCCATCGCCATGATGGCGGTGAAGATCGGGCTGACATTGATGATGAAGCCGGCGGCACCGGCCGAGACGGTCAGTTCGCCGAAATTGAGCATGACGGTGTAGAGCGCGACGAAGATGGCGCCGCCAAAGACCAGGCGCCACACTTCGTCGAGCCTTGGCAGCGCCGGGCGCTTGACGGCCAGGAAGATCGCCGCCGGCACAGCGGCGATGGCAAAGCGCAACGCACCCAGTTCCAGTGGGCCGAAGGCGGCGAGACCGGCTCGGATAGCGGGAAAGGCGGAGGCCCAACCAACCACCGTCAGCGCCACCGCGATGGCTGCCGTGGTGTCCATTCGCTGTGTCGAATTCAACGTGCCCGTTATCTCGCTCATCTCACCGCCCCGTATTTCTTCGGTCCTGAAAGGCAGAAAACGCCTTTTCACCCCGGTTGACAAACGACGAAATCGAGGATCACCTGTGAGTATGGATCACAGCTCGGACACAATGGTGCCGCTCGAAACGCTGCGCGCCTTCGATGCGGCGGCGCGGACAGGCAGCTTTTCAGCGGCCGCCGAAAAGCTCAATATCACCCATGGCGCCGTCAGCCGGCAGATCGCCAAGCTCGAGGACTGGCTGGGATTGAAAGTCTTCGACCGTGGTGCGCGCGGCGTCTCGCTGACGATCGAAGGCAACAGGCTGCATCTGCGCACGGCGGAAGCCTTTGCGCTGATATCGACCCATTCCGACCGCTGGGTAGAGCCGCGTGGCACGGCGGTGGTGCGGCTGACCTCGATTCCCTCGGTCAGCGGACTGTGGCTGATGCCGCGCATGGCGGCTCTGGAAAACAATCCCTCGAAGCTGCGCATCGTGCTCGATGTCGACATCCGCCAGGCCGACCTTGCCGATGAAGGCATCGACCTCTCGATCCGTTGTGGACGCGGCGGCATTCCGGGCCGCATCTCGGTGCAGCTTTTCGAGGAACATGTCTTTCCCGTCGCGTCACCCGATCTTGCCCGCGAGATCGGCCGCGGCGACCCTGCCCGGCTGCTCAAATATCCGCTGATCAACGATTCCGACGCGTCGGCCTGGCGCGCCTGGTTTGCCGCGCAAGGCATGGATTACCGCCCGCGCCCGCAGGACCGCCGCTTCGAGGACTACAATCTGGTGCTCGACGCCGCCGCCTATGGGCTGGGCATCGCGCTGGCCCGCCCGCCGCTGACCGGACATCAATTACAATCGGGCCGCATCACTCCCGTCGATGAGCGCACAGCCCTCAACCCGGTATCCTACTGGCTCGACCGGCCGATGGGGCGGCCGCGTGCCGCCGCCGCCGACCTCGCCCGCCGCATCGCGGCAGAGGCCGGGCTGGCCCAGGAAAAGATCGAGGCGTTTATCGAAGCCGAGCGATAGGCCTTCCGGACCTATATGGAAAACCGGCCGATTCGAAGCTCAGCGAAGCAACAACAAAACGAACCCAAGGATCACCGCTCCTAGCAAACCGGCCATTATCGAAACAAAGCCAATTTTCACCAGCAACTGCTCAGGGTTCGGCACCGCACCATGGGATTGATTGGCCGGCCTGTGCCTGCCCGCCGGCGTACCCAGGGCGGCAGCGTTGCGCGGGACTGGAGCCTGCGGCGGGATAAGCGACAGCAATGACAGCCCCGCAACCCTGGCGGAGGCATTGTCATTGGCGGTTGTCGAAGGCGGCAAGAAGGCTCGCAGCGTTTCGGCTTCGGGTTTTGCCTTTCTCGCCACGACTGTTGCCAACGCCGCCTCTTCGCCCGTCTCAAGCTGGGCAAGATAGGCATCGACGATGCCAGCGGATGCGATCTGCTGCGATTTGACGGCCATCGGCGCCACCGGCAAAATCAACAGCGCCGGCGCTGTCTGCTGCGCGAGCAGAGACGGCGCCGGCGGTTGGACCAGCGCCTTGACCAGTGCCGTCATCACTGGATCAGCCTGCCCCGAGGGCACGGCTTGCGGCGTCATCACTTCCCTAAGCAGGGCGGGAAGACGAGTGGAGGAAACGTCCATTGCGGCCCACCAACGACATTTTTCCGCTTCACAATAAGCGTTCAGCATTGTCTCAGGCTTGTCTCATGCTTGACCTCGCCGGGAATTTATGGCGATGAAATCCTCATGAACCCTGGCGTCCCCGCATGATGAACCGTTTCGAAGGCCCCGGCGGCAAGGAAGCCCGCATCCGCTACCTGGATGGCGACTTCCAGGTTACCAGCCCCGGCGCGTTCGTGCGCTGCGCGGTGACAGGCGAAAGCATTCCGCTCGACGAGTTGAAATACTGGAGCGTCGCAAGGCAAGAGCCCTATATCAGCGCCACCGCCTCGCTGCGCCGTGAAATCGAGATGCATCCGGAGCTGCGTAAGCGCAGTTAACCCTTCAGCTTGCGCTGGCGCCAGGCATCGAGCGTCTCGTAGATGATGCGCTCGGGAACGTGATCGAGTTCGAAGACCGTGTCGATCTCCAGCACCTCGAGCCGGTCGAGAAAGTCCTGTGAGGCGCCGTGGCGCAGCCGGGCGGCGTCCTTGGCGGTGGTGATGAGCACCAGCCCCTCAGTGCGTGCGGTCGCCGCCAACTCGGCAAGTTCGTCCTCCGCATAGAAATGATGGTCCGGAAACGGCCGCGTCAATGCCAGTTCGCCGCCGGCCTCGCGCACCGTGTCGAAGAATTTCTCGGGATGGCCTATACCGGCGAAGGCGAGGAACCGCTTGCCGGCAAGCCCTGCCTTGCCGCGTGGCTCTGTATGGGCCTCGAAGATCGCCCGGCCGGCGCGTGCCGCCTGGCGGACCACGCTGTCGGCGGCAGTGCCCTCGCCCATTTTCAACAACCCGCTGGTGAAAACCAGCTGGTCGACGATTTTGGCCCTGAGCGGCCCCCCTGGAATGACGCGGCCGTTGCCGATCCCGTAGCGCGCATCGACTACGACCAGCGCATAGTCGATGTGGATGCGGGCGCTCTGGAAGCCATCGTCCATGATCAGGAAATCGCAGCCATTCCGTTCCAGCAGCAGCCGGGCGCCGGCGGCGCGGTTCGGCGTCACCGCCACCGGCGCGTGTTCGGCGAGCAGCAGCGGTTCGTCGCCGACATGCCGGGCGCTGTCGTGGTCGATATCGACCACGTGCGGCTCGGCGAAGGAGCCGCCATGGCCGCGCGACAGGAAGCCTGGCTTGAGATGCATGCGCTTGGCCTGCTTGGCGAGCGCGATGGCCACCGGTGTCTTGCCGGTGCCGCCAACCGTGAAATTGCCGATGCACAGAACAGGTGCTTCGATCTTCCCACGCTTGGCCCGCCGCATGCCGCGGCCGGCGGCAGCCGCATAGATGGCCGACAGCGGCGACAGTGCCAGGACCCGCCAGTCCGGCTCTTCCCACCAGAATGGTGGTGCTTCCGAGGCCACGCTAGCGCCCGTTCGCGCCCTTCAGGCGCGACTTGACGACCAGCGGCTGGATGTAGGGCTCAAGCGATTTCAGCGTACGCGCCAGCGCACCGCGCATCTCGTCGACGGTCGCAATGCCTGCCGCCATCATCTCGTGGCGCGCCACTTCGTTGGTCAGGAGGAAATTGACGGCGCCGGCCAGCATGTCGCGATCGCGCACCAGCTTGGCGCCGCCGCTGTCGAGGAGACGCTGGTAGGCCTCGCGAAAATTCTGCACATTGCGCCCGGCGAGAACCGCCGTGTCGAGCATGGCCGGCTCCAGCGGGTTCTGGCCACCCTCGGAGGTCAGCGAGCGGCCGACGAAGGCGATTTCCGTCAGCCGGAGATAGAGCCCCATCTCGCCGATCGTGTCGCCAAGCAATATGTCGGTGTCGGCCGTGATCCTGTCGCCCTTGCTGCGCCGCGCGACCTTCAGGCCCATGCCGGAAATCTGCGCCGCAAGCGCCTCGGCTCGATCGGGATGACGCGGAACGACGATCGTCAGAAGACCATGGTGGCGCTTGTGCAGCGTCGCGTGGACTTCAGCCGCGACCACTTCCTCGCCGTCATGGGTCGAGATCGCCGCCCAGGTCGGGCGCGTGCCTATCTGCCGCCGCAGTGTCGCCAGCGCCCGTTCGTCGACCGGAGGCGGCGACGTGTCCACCTTGAGGTTGCCCGACACCGTCACCGGCCGCGCGCCGAGCGCGAGAAACCGCTCGCCATCGACATCCGACTGCGCCACGACGTGAGCCAGGTTCTCGAACAGCGCCTCGGCGATGTTGGCGCGTTTCTTCCACGATTTGAACGAGCGGTCGGACAGCCTGCCATTGACCAGCACCTGCGGCACGCGTCGCGCGCCAAGCTCGAGGATGGTCATCGGCCAGATCTCGGATTCGGCGATGATTGCCAGATCCGGCTGCCAATGATCGAGGAACCGGCTGACCGCCGGCTTGAGATCGAGCGGTACATATTGATGGATGATCCGGTCACCGAGCCGCTCGTCGGCGACCTGCGCCGAGGTGACCGTGCCGGTCGTCAGCACGATGTTGACGCCGTAGTCGAGAATGCTTTCGACCAGCGGCACGACGGCTATGGTCTCGCCGACGCTCGCGGCATGGATCCAGATCACCGGCCCGTCGGGGCGCGCGCGGCCGGCGACGCCATAGCGCTCGCGGCGGCGGTAGCGGTCTTCCTTGCCGCGCGAGGTGCGCCAGGCAACGTAGGGCCCGACCAGCGGATAGGCTGCCGCACCCGCGAATCGGTAAGCCGACAGCATGGCCCGTGCCCAGCGGCCGCTCATCGCGGAGCATCCACGAGACGGTAAGCCTCGGCGGTCGCGGCATTGAGCGCTGTCGTCACTTCCTGGCGCTTGCGCTCCATTTCGGCGTCATCGGCGCCGGCCGCCACGAAGATCGGCTGGCCGATGACGATCGACGAACGGCCGAACGGCAGGTTGATGGTGGTCTTGTCCCAGCTCTTCTCCAGCACCTTGCGGCGGCTGGTGGTGATGGCGACGGGCACAAGCGGCCGGCCCGAGAGGCGAGCCAGGAGAACGATACCAAGTCCTGCGTCTCGCGGCGTGCCGTGCGGAATATCTGCGATCATGGCGACGTTCTTGCCGACGGCGAGCGACTTTTTCAGGGCGATAAGCGCTTTTGCCCCACCCTTGTCGAGGTGCCTGGCATTTTCCCGCCCGCCCGAGCCGCGCACCGCCTCGATGCCGAATTTTTCCAGCATCAAGGCGTTGAGCTCGGCATCGGCGCTGCGCGAAACCATGGCGACCAGCGGCTTGCGCTTGGGATAATAGGCAGGCGTCAGCAGATGCTGGCCGTGCCACAAGGCGATGATGCCAGGCTCGAACTCGGTATAGGCACCGCCCGAAAACCGTGCCGATCCCTCGACGACGCGATTGGTGAGGCGCACGAAGCGGACGAACTGGGCGAACAGGCTGGCGATGGCGTTCTTGACGAATCGCGACTGCGCAAGCGGTTGGCGAATCTTGCGCCAGAAGGCCTTGGTCGTGCGGCTGCGTCCCCTGCCCGTGGGCGCGGCATCGCTTGCTGGCCCTTTCGCCAGGTCATGCTCCATCGAAGTCAACCGGCAGCCTTGTTGTCGGGGTCCAGCAGCCGGTGCAGATGAACGACGAAGTAACGCATGTGAGCGTTGTCCACGCTGGCTTGCGCCTTGGCTTTCCACGCCGTGTGCGCGGATTGATAGTCGGGATAGATGCCGACGATGTCGAGCCCGTCGAGATCGCGGAATTCGGTGCCGCCAAGCTTCTTCAGTTCGCCACCGAACACCAGATGCAAAAGCTGTTTCTTTCCGTCTTCCGCGGCCATGTCGGTCCTTCACATATCGTGAGTTTGTCACAGGTCTAGACCAAAGCCGCCGACTTTGGAACCTTTAGGGCGAGATGAATTCATCTCGCCGGGGAAAACGCTTTCACGTGTCCAGACCGGCGATGACGCCGGCGAGCACGGCCAGCAATTCACCGCTGCCGGCAGCAAGGGCGCCGTGACGAGTCACCTCGCCGGCATAAAGTGGAGCGCGGCCATGCTGGTCGAGCAGCTGGCCGCCGGCCTCGCGCAGGATGAGGTCGGCCGCTGCAATGTCCCAGTCATGCGCGTTCGGCTTGACGAAAGTGGCGTCCAGCGCGCCATTGGCGATCATGGCCAGCCGATAGGCGAGCGAAGGGCTGTAAGGCGCCCGCTTCAGCCGCGCCTGCCATTCGGCAGGCATCAGGTCGGTCAACTGCTTCAGCCCGGAAATCTCGGCCGTTTCGGCCAGCTTGCGAACCGCAATGCGCTTGCCGTTGCGGAAAGCACCCTGGCCGGGCAGCGCCCAATAGGTCTCCTCCATCGCCGGGCATTCCAGCACGCCGGCCAGCGTGCGGCCATGCTCGACGACGGCGACGCTGACGCACCAGGTGCGCTGGCCTTCCAGGAAACCGCGCGTGCCGTCGATCGGGTCGACGACGAAGGTGCGGCGTGCCGAAAGCCGGACCGGATCGTCAACTGTCTCTTCCGACAGCCAGCCATAATCGGGCCGCGCCGCCAGCAGCGTTTCGCGCAGATAGGCATCGGCGGCGTGGTCGGCCTCGCTGACCGGCGATGTGCCGCCCTTCATCCAGACTTGCGGGCTGTTGCCGAAGTAGCGCATGGCGATCAGCCCCGCCTCGCGGGCGGCATCGCGCAGCAGCGGCAAGTCTTCGGTGGCTCCGGCAGTGGTCAGGTCATGCTCCGGCAAGGGTCATGCCTTCGATCAGGAGCGTCGGCGCCGCGGTGCCGAAATTGCGGTCGAGGTCATCGGCCGGCACCATGTTGAGGAACATCGTCTTCAGGTTCGAGGCGATGGTGACCTCGGCGACGGGATAGGCCAGTTCGCCATTCTCGATCCAGAAACCGGAAGCGCCGCGGCTGTATTCGCCGGTGACCATGTCGACGCCCTGGCCGAACACCTCGGTGACGTAGAAGCCGGTCTTGAGCGATTTGATCAGCTCTTCCGGCGACCGCTCGCCGGGTTCGATGGCGAGATTGGTGGAGGATGGCGTAACGGAGGAGCCGCTGCGTGCGCCGCGGCCGTTGGTGACGAGGCCCAGCTCCCTTGCAGCCGAGGTCGACAGGAACCAGTGGTTGAGCACGCCCTTCTCGACCATCAACAGCTTTTCGCCCTCGACGCCTTCGCCGTCGAACGGACGCGAGGCCTGGCCACGTCGCCGGAGCGGCTCGTCGGTGACGGTGATGGCGGAGGCGGCCACCTGCTTGCCCATCATGTCGCGCAGGAACGAGGTCTTGCGCGCGACCGAGGCGCCGTTGATGGCGCCGGCGAGATGGCCGGCGATGCCGCGCGCGACGCGTGGGTCGAACACCACGTTGACCGGCCCGGTCGCCGCCTTGCGCGCGCCGATGCGGCGCACGGCGCGCTCGCCGGCCTTGCGGCCGATGTCCTCGGGCGCATCGAGATCTGCAAAATGCTGGCGCGAGGAGAATTCATAGTCGCGCTCCATGCCGGTGCCCTCGCCGGCGATAACGCTGGCCGAGCGCGAAAAACGCGAGCCGACATAGTGGCCGAGGAAGCCGTGTGAAGTGGCCAGCACCAGGCCGCCCAGCCCGGCACCGGCGCTGGCGCCGGCCGAATTGGTCACGCCCTTGACGGCAAGCGCTGCCGCTTCCGCCGCCAATGCGGCTTCCTTCAACTGGTCTGCCGACACTTCGGTGGCGTCGAACAGGTCGAGATCGCGCGTCTGTTTGGCGAGCAATGCCGGATCGGCCAGCCCCTGATAGGGATCCTGCGGCGACACTTTCGCCATCGCCACGGCGCGCTCGGCCAGTGTTTTCGGGTCGGACGCCGCCGTCGCCGAGACACTCGCCACCCGGCCGCCGACGAAAACGCGAAGCGCCACATCCTCGCTTTCGGAAGCTTCGGTAGCCTCGACCTTGCCGAGACGCACCGACACACCGGTCGAGCGGCCGCGCACGGCCACCGCGTCGGCGGCATCGGCGCCGGCCTTTTTGGCAGCCTCGACCAGGGCCGCGACGCGGTCGGTCAATTTTGCTGCGTCTGATATGTCGGTCATGCCTGAAATCCTGCTGGTGCGGCCGGTGTGCGGCCGTTGCCCACCCATCTATTGTTCCGGTCCGGCTTGTGCAATGGCATAGGCTTCAATCAAAATGCGGGGCGGACGGTTCAAACCGCGAACCCTGTGACGCAAAATCGGTTCGCAGCCTGCACGGAGCATTTCGATGACGCCTTTCCATCTCGCCTTCCCGGTCCGTGATCTCGATGAAACCCGCGTTTTCTATGGCGAGGTGCTGGGCTGCGCGATCGGCCGCTCGTCAGCGACCTGGGTCGACTTCGACCTCTACGGTCACCAGATGTCGGCGCATCTGCGGCCGCAGGCCGCACAGGCCCCCAGCGACGGCAAGGTCGACGGCATTGTCGTGCCGATCCCGCATTTCGGCGCGGTGCTCTTGATGGACGACTGGCAGCGCCTGGCGACACGGCTGGAGGCGCGCGACGACATCGACTGGCTGGAACGGCCGATGGTCCGCTTCAAGGGCGAGCCCGGCGAACAGGCAACGCTGTTCATCCGCGACCCCTCGGGCAATGCCTTGGAATTCAAGGGCTTTCGCTCGCTGGAGCAGGTTTTCGCGCACTAGCTCAGATCGAGGGCATCCATCGATCAACGGCCGAAACGGCCCGCCGCGAAAGGTGCGAGCCGAGCCGGATCGCCGCGTCCGCCGATCAAGTCGGCGACCAGCCGCGCGGTGATCGGAGCCAGCGTCAGGCCGAGATGGCCGTGCCCGAAAGCATGAATTACGCGGGAGCTGCCGCGCGAAGCGCCGATGACCGGCCTGGAATCCGGCAGGGACGGCCGGAAGCCGAGCCATTGCGAGGCAGGCGAGCCGAGCCTGGGAAAAATTTGCCTGGCGCCACGGTCAAGCAGCGCCAGCCGGCGCGGATTTGGCGGCGCGACCAGGCCGCCGAGTTCGACGGTGCCGGCGACCCGCAAGCGGCCAGCCATCGGCGTCAGGTAGAAACCAAGATCGACGGGACAGACAGGTCGGTTGAGCAGCGGCGCGTCGGTCTGGAATTCCAGATGATAGCCGCGCTCGGTCTCGAGCGGAATCCTGTCGCCGGCCTGCGCGGCCAGTGCGCGCGACCGTGCACCGGCGGCGATCACCACCGTGCCAGCCTTGATGCGAACGCCGGGTCCGCTGAGCTGGACACCGTCAGCCTCGATCTGCAGCCCGGTGATCTCTGCCTGCTTCACCGATGCACCACGGGCACTCACCGCGCCTAGCAACCGCCGCATCACCATTGCCGGATCGGTGACATTGATCGAGTCGGGAAAATACACGCCATGCGCTGCTGTCGCCGGCAGGCCCGGCTCAAGCACCGCCACCTCTTCGGGAGTCAGCACCTCTTGGTGGATGCCAAACCCAGCGCGCATTGCCCGGCCGCCGGCGCCAGCGGCAAAATCGCTCAAGCGGCGATAGAGGTAAAGACAGCCTTTGCGGCGTATCTGGTCCTCCAGCCCGGCCTCCCCGACCATGTCTTCCCAGGCTGGAAGGGCGTCGGCCAGCAGTCCGGCGAGCGCCAGTGCATTGGCCCGGGTGGCCGCCGGCAGCGATTGCCGCATGAACCGAACGAGCCATGGCGCCAGCTGCAGCAGCGCCGGCCAGCGCAGCGAAAACGGGCTGTCGGAATCAAGCAGCAGCTTTGGCAATGCCCGCAGCACCGCAGGAGTGCCGACCGGCATGCAGGCATATTCGGCGATCGTTCCAGCATTGCCGAACGACGCGCCGGAGCCCGGCTCGTTCGGATCGATGAGCAGGACTTCGCGGCCGTCGGCGACAAGGCGAAGTGCCGTCGCCAGCCCGACAACTCCGGCGCCGACGATGGCGATTTCGACCGTTTCAGAAGCAGCCACTGTAGATCTTCCCGATTGACCCTGAAATCCAGTACCGATCATGTGGTCTCTTGGTTCGGGGTCACGGTCCAGTCTTGATCCCTGGAATCGAATAGGCCAGATCTTTCCGCCCTCAGGCGACAGGCGTCCAGATCACGTCCTCGATTTTTTGCGCGCCGGTCGCCAGCATCGCCAGCCGGTCGAAGCCGAGTGCGATGCCGCTGGCCGGCGGCATGATGGCAAGGGCTGAGAGAAAATCCTCGTCCAGCGGATAGCGCTCGCCATAGACGCGCTGCTTCTCGTCCATCTCGATAACAAAGCGCCGGCGCTGCTCGTCGGCGTCGGTCAGTTCGCCAAAGCCGTTGGCGAGTTCGACGCCGCAGCAATAGAGCTCGAAACGCTCGGCGACGCGCGGGTCGCGCTGGCTCGGCCGCGCCAGTGCCGCCTCGGCGACGGGATATTCGCACAGGATGGTCGCGCGGCCCTGCCCGAGAAATGGCTCGACCTTTTCCACCATCACCCGGCTGAACAGATCGGCCCAGCTGTCGTCGGGCGCGGTGCGCAGGCCGACATGGGTCAAGGCGGCGTGCAGCGCGTCGCGGTCGGTGCTGCCGTCGGCGGCGACCGTGGCCAGCAGGTCGATGCCGGCATGGTGGGCGAAAGCGTCCGCCACCGTCAGTCGTTCCGGCTCGGCAAACGGATCGCAGTCGCGGCCCCGGAAAGAGAAAAGAGTCGCCCCTGTCCTTGTCGCGGCCAGCGCCAGAAAGGCCGCACAATCCAGCATCAGGCTCTCATAGGCCTCGCCCACCCTGTACCATTCGAGCATGGTGAATTCGGGATGATGCAAGGGGCCGCGCTCGCGGTTGCGATAGACCGGACCGAAGCTGAAAATCCTGGTTTCACCGGCGGCGATCAACTTCTTGCAGGCGAATTCCGGCGAGGTGTGGAGATAGAGTGGCGCCCTTGCACCGTCCGGCCCGACCGCTTCCGTGGCGAAAGCCGCCAGATGCGCCTCATTGCCGGGCGAGACCTGCAGCGCCGCCGTTTGCACCTCGACGAAATCATGGGCGGCGAACCAGTCGCGCAGGCCGGCGGCGATGCCATTGCGCAGCATCAGCCGCGGGCGGCGGTCGGCGTGAACGTCAGGCGTCCACCAGGGCGAAGCTTCGGTCATGCGGCTCGGAACATGGTGGAAGGGGGCTGGCGGCGGCGGCCAAGATGCGGTAGGCCCCCATCCAGCGCCGCACTAGCCGGCAAACGCCAGTCAACTCTTCTTGCAGGATTTAAAACCGTGGTGAAAGTCATCGCCAGTTCGCTCCGCAAAGGCAATGTCGTCGACAAGGACGGCAAGCTTTATGTGATCCTCTTTGCCGAAAACATCCACCCAGGCAAGGGCACGCCGGTAACGCAGCTCGACATGCGCCGCATCGGCGACGGGGTGAAGGTTTCGGAACGCTACCGCACCACCGAGCAGGTCGAGCGCGCCTATGTCGAAGAGCGCGAGCACACCTTCCTCTACCGCGACGGCGAAGGCTTTCACTTCATGAACCCGGAAACCTACGACCAGGTGGCGGTGTCGGAAGCGGTGGTCGGCGACATGGCGCCTTACCTGCTGGAAGGCATGGCCGTGCAGGTGTCGCAGTTCAACGGCATTGCAATCTCCCTGGTGCTGCCGCAGCGCGCCACCTTCGAAGTGGTGGAAACCGAGCCGACGACCAAGGGACAGACGGCCTCGTCGTCCTACAAGCCGGCCGTGCTGTCCAACGGCGTACGCACCCTGGTGCCCCCCCACATCGCGCCGGGCACCCGCGTGGTGGTGATGACGGCGGATGGGGCTTATGTGGAGCGGGCGAAGGACTGAGGGGGTTCTTCCCGCCCAAACGACCAAACGCCTCCAAGCAAAGCCTTCCCATGGACGGGGCAGCTTTGACCGCTTATTGCTTGAAGCAGTGCTCGCGGTGCCATTGCAAGAAATGAGGATGCGGGCGTTCGAGCTGTCGGCGAGGCGGAAGCGCGCGGCGCGTCTTGTTTATAAAGCCCTGCACACTGTCTAAGTCATTGACCTGTCTGGAGATCAGGATTTCCAAATCGTCCGACAGGCTGATCAATCCACGGTCGAACATCCAATGCGCAGTGCCGGACAGTGCGATCCCATTGTTGACGACATCAGGCCCGTTCGCCTCGACCGGTCGAATATGTGCAGCAGAAACTTCTGCCCGGCCGCCGCCATTTATCAGCTTGAGACCCGTGATTGCGCAGCGCTCGTCATAAGCGCGTAAGACGACGCGACGGAAAATGCGGTCCCGCACGATTCGCGATCCGATGTAGCTTACGCGATCACGACTCTGCTCGAATTCGAATGGCGCCTGCTCATCCTGAAAGCCGGCAGATATGCCGACCTCATCAACGCGCGGCAGCAACAACTCATTCGTATCCAGGCCCAGATCGATGATGCGGTTGAAGTCATTTGCGCTAAGTGCACGGACTGCAGATTGGGCACGGCCCGAAATCCGTCCTTCATCGTTGAGCAGGCCTCGCTCGACGAGACCATCAGATCCATTAAATGGAACAGGATTGACGAAATCGAGGTAGGTTCCGGGCTCAATCAGCGCGAGGTACATGTCTGATATCACAGGATCAGGGATGATCTGCTGGACTTTCGCTACAGCGTAATAGCCCCGTGTATCGTTTACCTTGCTGGGCTCGTAGTAGATGATCCACTTGCCGACACACGCCTCAACGCGGCGCAGATACGGACGAGGAAACTGGTATTGCTCTGCGGGGCGATCATTGTACCGCGAATCCGAGCGATGAATGAAAACCCCGAATTCCATGATCTTCCTGCAATGCGCTCTTGGGAATAATAACTACTTCAGATGTGGCATCAAAATCCGAACTTTGCGGTTTAGTCCAGGCCGGTCGCACTTCCCCGTGGTATCGGTCTTTCGCAGGCTCGCGCTGAAAGCGCCACCCTGCAACGAAGCGCAGCGATATATTTTATGAAGCGTGTCGCAATGACCCTGCGCGGTCCGTCCTTTGAGCGAAGAAGGAGAACGCCATGCGAAAACTTATCGTCACCGAATTCATCAGCGTCGATGGCATTGCCGAGGTCGAGAAGCTGCCAAGCGTGACCTGGAACGACGAGATGAACAGGTTCAAGGAGGACGAGCTTGCCGATAGCGGCGCCATGCTTTTGGGGCGCACGACCTATGAGATCTTTGCCGGCTCCTGGCCGACGGAAACCGGAGATTTTGCCGACCGGTTCAACGCGCTGCCAAAATATGTCGCCTCAAACAGCCTGAAGGCGCTCGACTGGAAGCCTGCCGAATTGCTGAAGGGACCGCTGCCGGAAGCGGTCAGGACGCTGAAGCAAGGCAGCGGCGGCAACATCTATGTGCATGGCAGCCTCAGCGTCGCGCAGGAATTGCTGCGCCATGGCCTGGTCGACCGCGTCAGGCTGCTCAGTTATCCCGGCACCGTCGGCCAAGGCAAGCCGCTGTTCCCAGGCGGCGAACCGGTGTCGCTCGAACTGATTTCTGCGATGCCGTTCAGCAACGGCGTTGTGGCGCTGGAGTATGCGCCGGTGGCGGCGAAGTCGTAAATCGGTTGGAGCCTTTCAGATCGAATGGGGAAGATGCATCCTCACCCGACCTGCTTGCCCCGTCTCCCCTCGATGGCGGCGCTATTCCGCGCCTCCACCGCCTTCTCCACCTGCCGCTTCAGTTCGTCCTTGATATCCACCGTCTCGTTCATCAGCGCGTCGATCTTCAGGAAATCGAGGACGCGGTATCTCGACACTGCCGGGCGGACCAGGATGTCGGGGCGGCATTGCTTCAGCTTGTTGGCGATGATCGACTGCATCATCAATTGCGTGGCGCCGAACATCAGGTCGACGGAGGTCGGCTGTTTGCGGTCGGCCTCTTCCGGTGCGCCGACGACGTCGACGCCGATGATGATGTCGGCGTCGTTCTCGATCAGGTCGAACGGCACGGGGTTGTAGATGCCGCCGTCGATCAGCAGCCTGCCGTCTCGCATCACCGGACGGAACACGGCGGGAATGGCCGCTGACGCCGCCAGCGCGGAGTGCAGGTCGCCGTCTTCGAAGACGGCCAGCTTGTGACCGAAATAGTCGGTCGCCGTCACCTTCAGCGGGATTTTCAGCTCGGCAAAGGTTTCGGGGATGGCCTCGGGCAGAAAGGCTTTCAGGATGCGCTCGACATTGAACTGGCTGACGCGGATGCCGTTCTGCATGGCTTCGGCTATCGTGCCCGGCCGCGCCCGCCACATGCGGCTGGCCACCTCGGCGCGGCGGCCGAGGATAGAGCGGGCGTAGTCGTGGATGTCCTTGCCGGCCATGCCTGATGCCATGCCGGCGCCCATGATGGCGCCGATCGACGAGCCGGCAATCGCCACCGGCTTGATGCCGAGCTCGTCCAGCGCCTCGATGACATGGATATGCGCCAGCCCGCGCGCGCCGCCGCCGCCGAAGGCGATGCCGAAGGTGGGGCTCATCCCTTGCCGGCTCCAGCCAGTTTCGGGCCGATGATCATGATGGTCGGCTCGGTGGTCAGCAGCTTTTTCGCCGCCGCCTTGACCTGTTCGAGCGTCACCGCGTTGATGTAGCCGGCGCGGCGCTGCATGTAGTCGATGCCGAGATCGTCGAGCTGCAACTCGACCAATGTCGAGGCGATGGCGCTGGACGAGTCCAGATTGTTGATGGCGTAGGCGCCGATCATGTATTTCTTGGTCGCCGCCAGTTCCGCTTCGGTCGGGCCTTGTTCGGCCAATTGCTTGACGACATCGCGGACGATGCCAAGCGTCTCGGCCGCACGGTCGGACCGGGTGCCGGTGCTGACGATCAGCGCGCTGGCGTGGTCCTGGTTGATGAGCGAGGAGTTGACACTGTAGGCCAGTCCGCGCTTTTCGCGCACTTCCTGGAACAGGCGCGAGGTGAAGGTGCCGCCGCCGAGGATCTCGTTCATCAGCACGGCGGGGAAGAAATCCGCCGCCTTGCGCTTCACGCCGGGAAAGGCGAGCTGCAGGGAGGTCTGCGGCAGGTCGTAGTCGACCTCGATATGCTGCGCCAGCTTCGGGTCGATATCGGCCACAGGCCTCAGCGCCTGGTTCTGCGGCAGGTCGCCGAACACCATGTCGAGCTTCTTCTTCAGCGTCTCCGCGTCGATGGCGCCGACCACGGCGACATGCAGGCCGCCGCGCGCGAACACCGCTTTGTGCAGGGCTTTCAGATCATCGGACGTGATGGCGGCGATGCTTTCCTTGGTGCCCTGATCGGAGCGGGAATAGGGATGGTCGCCATAGAGGGCGCGCGCCCATTTGTTCTGCGCCACCGTGTCCGGGTCGTTTTCGCCGGCGATGATGCCGGACAGGATCTGGGAACGGATGCGGTCGATCGGCAACTGGTCGAAGCGCGGCTCGTTGACCGCCAGCCGCAGCAGGTCGAAGGCCTGGTCGCGCTGCTCGGCCAGCATGCGCATCGAGCCGTAGATGCCGTCGCGGCTCTCGTCGAAGCTCATCTCGGCGCCGGCATCGTCGAGCTTGATCTGGAAGTCTTCACTATCGAGCGGGCCGGCGCCTTCGTCGAACAGGCCGGTCATCAGATTGGCCAGTCCTTCCTTGCCGACAGGATCCTGCGTCGAGCCGCCGCCAAAGACGAAGCGGATGGCGACGACCGGCACGGAATAATCCTCGACCAGCCAGGCGGTGATGCCCTTTGGGGAGGTGACGGACTGGATCTCCATGGCCCGCGCGGTGAGCGCCGGCAGGATGAGGAAGAGGATGGAGAGAAAGAGGGTGGTGAGGGCACGCCATGCGGCAATCGTCGGCAGCGACCAATCGCGGAAGCCGGCGCTCCCCCTCACCCAGCCTCCGCTTTGCTCGGCTGACCTCTCCCCGACGGGGAGAGGAGCTTGCCAGCGCTGGCGCCAGCCTCTTCTCCCCAGCGGGGAGAAGGTGGCCGCGAAGCGGCCGGATGAGGGGGCTGCCTCGCTCACGGGGATCGAATTCATCATCAATTCCCCGCCTGTTGCTGCGGCAAGAGATAGCCGGTCGTCGACCGGGCGAGCACCAGATAGCGCGCGGCGACCGCCTTGACCTCGTCTGCGGTGACCTTGCGGATGCGGTCCGTCCATTGCTGGACGTCCTGCACATTGCCGCCGGTGGCCAGCGTCGAACCGTAGATGTTGGCCATGGAATCCTGCTTGTCGCGGGCAAAGATCATCGACCTGACATAGCGGTCCTTGGCCTTTTCCAGTTCCGATGGCGTCACGCCATCCTTGACGATGCGCACCACCTCCGCATCGACTGCCGCTTCGACGTCGGAAATCCTGGCATCGCCGCGCGGCGCGCCGTAGACGGTGAAGTTGGTGTCGTCGAGCATGGTGCCCTGGAAAAAGGCGCCGGCGCTGGATGCGATACCTTGCTGGACGACGAGCGCCTGGTACAGCCGGCTGCGATTGCCGCCGCCGAGGATCTCCGCCAAGAGGTCGAGCGCTTCCGCCTCGCCCGGCTTTCCCGAATGATAGGACGGCACCACCCATCGCGTGGAAAAGCTCGGCACGCTGACGCGCGCGTCGGAGAGCGTGACCGTGCGCTTGGTGTTCTGCTCCGGCTCGACCGGGCGGATGCGGGGCGGCAGATCGGGGCCGCGCGCCACCTTGCCATAGGTCTTTTCGGCCAGCGCCCGCACCGTGTCCGGTTCGACATCGCCGGCGACGATCAGCACGGCGTTGTTGGGCCGGTAGTATTTGTCGTAGAAGGCGGTGGCGTCGACGCGGTTCAGCTGCTGCATCTCCTGCATCCAGCCGATGACCGGAATGCGATAGGGCTGGTTCTGCCACAGCGTCGCATCGACCTCCTCGTCCAGCACAGCCTCGGGGCTGTTGTCGATACGCGAGCGGCGCTCCTCGAGGATGACGTCGCGCTCGGTCTTGATGACATCGTCGGTGAGGATGAGGTTGCGCATGCGGTCAGCCTCGAAGCTCATCATCAGCTCGAGCGCCGACGGCGCCACCGTCTCGTGGAAAGCGGTGTAGTCATAGGAGGTGAAGGCGTTGTTGGATCCGCCGATATCGGAGACGGCGCGGTCGAACTCGCCGGCCGTATGGTTGGTCGTTGCCTTGAACATCAGATGTTCGAAGAAATGCGCGATGCCGGATTTGCCGGGCGGCTCGTCGGCGCTGCCGATCTTGTACCAGACCATGTGGGTGACGATCGGCGCACGGTGGTCGGGAATGACGACCACCTCCATGCCGTTGTCGAGCAGGAAATCCGTGACCTTGAACTCGGCCGGAACCGTGTTGGGCAAGACGGGGCTCTCGGCCAGCACCGGGCTGGTCGTGACAAAAGCCAAGGAGGTCGCCAACAGCGTTCCCCGCAGCCATTCAATCCTGGATGTCATCAACGGCTCCGGTTCTGTCGACAGACGATAGGCAAGGTGCTGGCGACAAGCAAAGTGATTTGTTGATCATGTTGCCGGCAAAGGCGGCGGCAAAGAGGCCGGCCCATGGATGCCCGGCCAAGGATACGAGGCGTATCAGGACGCCTCGATGAAGCGGATGACGGTCTCGCCATAGTTGCGTTCGTCCAGCACCGAAAAGCCGGGGCCTGGCTCGAAGGACGCCACCGCGGCCTCTTCGACCACGCACAGCGCGCCGGGGCGAAGCCAGCCGCCGGCTTTGGCCGACTGCAAGGCGCGCTCGCCAAGGCCCTTGCCATAGGGCGGGTCGGCGAAGACAAGGCCGAACGGCGCCAGCGTGCCGGCCTCGCCGAGGCCGGTGGCATCGCGGCGGAAGATCTTGGTGCGGCCGGTCAGCCCGAAGGCCTCGACATTGTCGCGGATCAGGCCACGGCCTTCCGCCGATTCCTCGATGAAGACACCGTAGGAGGCACCGCGCGACAGCGCTTCGAGTCCCAGCGCGCCGGTGCCGGCGAACAGGTCGAGCACGCGTGCCCCGTCCAATTGCTCGGCAAAGCGATGCGCCAGCACGTTGAAGACCGCCTCGCGGGTACGATCGGTCGTCGGACGGATGGCGCTCGAGCGCGGCGTCGCCAACGGACGCCCGCGAAACTCACCACCGACGATTCTCATCTCGCTTTGGGGCCTCGGGGACCGTTGCGCGGACGCTCACCGCCGCCAGCCCCGCCCGGACGTTCGCCGCGCGGCTTGCCGAACGGCTTTGCACCGGCCGGTTTGCCATAGGTCGGTTTGAACGAGGCCTTGCGCGCCTTGGCGTCAGCCGCCTTGGCGGCGTCAGCTTCGGCCCTGCCCTTGCCGATCGGTCGCGCGCCTGGCGCCATCCAGACATTGGCCTTGCGCTGGCCGGGCGGCTCGATCGGCCGCTGCTCGCGCTCGGACTTTTTGCCACCGCCCGGCTTGCCACCAAAAGCACCACGCGGCTTGTCGCCGAAGCCACCGCGCGGTTTGTCGCCGAAATTGCCGCGCGGCTTGTCGCCAAAGCTGCGTTCGGGACGCGGGGCGCGTTCGCCAAAACTCTTCTCAGCGTTTCTGTCGGGGCTTGTCGACAATTTGCCCAGAGCCTCATCGCGGCTGCCTTCGCGGCGCTTGCGATTCTTGATCAACCCGCCCTCGCCGATCGGGCGGCGCTCGCCATCGCGGGTGAATTTCGGCCGTTCCGGCTCCGGCTCGCGAACTTCGGTGCGCCGCACCGGCTTGTTGGAAAACGGCTTGGTGACATCGGCGTCGAAATTGGCGCCGGATTCCTCGACCAGGCGCTCGCCAAGCTGGTCGCGCAACACCCTGCCCTTGATTTCCAGCACATGGCCCTCGGCGAGGTCATCGAGTTGGAACGGCCCGTAGGAGATACGGATCAGCCGCGTCACGTCGAGGCCGAGTGAACCCAGGATGTTCCTGACTTCGCGGTTCTTGCCCTCGCGCAGGCCGATCGTCAGCCAGGCATTGGTGCCTTGCTCGCGATCGAGCGTCGCTTCGATGGCGCCGTAAAAGACGCCGTCGACGGCGATGCCTTCGCGCAGGCCGGCAAGCGCGCTTTCCTCGACCTTACCGTGGACGCGCACGCGGTAGCGGCGCAGCCAGCCGGTGGCCGGCAGTTCGAGCACGCGCGACAGGCCGCCATCATTGGTGAGCAGCAGCAGGCCTTCGGTGTTGATGTCGAGCCGGCCGATGGTCATCAGCCGCGGCAATTCAGCCGGCAGCACGTCGAAGACAGTCTTGCGGCCCTCGGGATCGCGGTTGGTGGTGACGACGCCGGCCGGCTTGTGGAACAGGAACAGCCTTGTGCGCTCGATCGGCGGGATTTCCATACCGTCGAGATGGATGATGTCATCAGGCATCACGTTGAAGGCCGGTGAAGTCAGGGCGCGGCCATTGACCTTGACGCGGCCGGCGGCGATCAGCTCCTCGGCATCGCGGCGCGAGGCGAGGCCGGCGCGGGCCAGCCGCTTGGCGATGCGCTCGCCTGCCTCTTCCGCAGCCTCGGCGGGACGCGGGCGTGGCTTGAAGCTGCCGCCTGACGCGCCTTGCGGCCGATCGTTGAAATCCCGCTTCGGGCGATCGCCGAAGTCACGCTTGGGGCGGTCGGCGAAGTCACGCTTTGGGCGATCGCCGGCGTCACGGGGGGCGCGGTCACCGAAATCGCGCTTGGGACGGTCGAAGCGCTTTTCGCCGCCCGCTGCCGCCCCAGCCGGCCGGTCGCCCCGCGGTGCATAGGGTTTGCGTGGCCCTTCGCGCTTCTCGTAGGGCTTGCGCTCGCCTTCAGCGGCCACCGGGCGGTCGCCGCGCGGTGCGTAGGGCTTGCGCGGTCCTTCGCGCTTTTCATAGGGCTTGCGCTCGCCTTCGGCGGCCATTGGGCGATCGCCGCGCGGCGCATAGGGCTTGCGCGGCCCTTCGCGCTTTTCAAAGGGCTTGCGCTCGCCTTCGGCGGCCGTTGGGCGATCGCCGCGCGGCGCATAGGGCTTGCGCGGTCCTTCGCGCTTTTCAAAGGGCTTGCCTTCGGGACGCGGGCCTTTGCTGAAAGGCTTGTCGCCGCCCTTGAAATCGCGCTTCGGCCGCTCGCCATCGGCAGCCATCGGCCGGTCGCCACGCGGTGCGTAAGGTTTCTTGGCGCCAAAGGACGGTTTGCCGCCCTTGCCCGCGGCGCCATCGCGGCTGCGCGGTCCCGCGGCTTTCGGCCCACTCTTGGCCGGCCCCTTCCTGGGTCGGAATTTCTTGTCGTTGTCGTCCATGTGGCCTTTATCCGTTTGCGCTGCTACAGCGTGGCGCATCCTTTCGGGCGCGCAACGAACGCTGTAGCACTTTTGATGTGGCGCATGATCATTTTCGAAAACCGAGTCCCGATTTTCGAGGTCATGCGCTCCATAACAGGATCACCGTCAGGTGGCGAGGAGATAATCGGAGTGGAAATCGCGTGAAGCGGCCCGATTTCATGGCGCTGGCGCTGAAGGAGGCCGAAGCTGCCGCCTTGCGAGGCGAAGTGCCGGTCGGCGCCGTCATCGCCAACGGCGCTGGTGTTGTCGCCAGCGCCGGCAACCGCACACGCGAACTTGCCGACCCGACCGCGCATGCCGAGATGCTGGTCATCCGCGAAGCCTGCCGCAAACTGTCGGCCGAGCGGCTGACCGGGCACGATCTCTATGTGACGCTGGAGCCTTGCGCCATGTGCGCCGGCGCCATTTCCTTCGCCCGGCTGCGCCGGCTTTATTTCGGCGCCGCCGACGACAAGGGCGGCGCTGTGGTCAATGGCGTGCGCTTCTTCGCCTCGCCGACCTGCCACCACGCGCCCGACATCTATCCGGGCATGGGCGAGACCGAAGCAGGCCTGCTGCTTAAAGGATTTTTTCGGGAGCGGCGCGGCTGAAGCGGGCGCTACGCCCGGCGACACAATTCGGTGTTCTTACAGCCAATCGAACCAGCCGCTGCCCTTCTTGCCTTCCGCCTCTTTCTTGAGACGGCGTTCCTTCTTGTACTCGTCCTCGCCAAGCTCGTTCTGCGGCGCGGTGCCGGCCGCGACACGATACTGCACTGGAGGCTCGCTCAGATATTTGCGGGTGTTCGGATCGCCCTGCTTGCTGTCGGCGAGGCGACGCTGGATCTCGGCGGCACGGCCTTTGTCGGAATCGGCCGGTGTCCATGCCGGCGGGTGGCTCGAGCCTGACTCCGCCATCGCCCTTTTCACCGAGGCCGGATCGGTTTGCACGTCGTCGACGATCTCCGACTGATAGGCCGGGTCGTTCTGATGGGCGGTGGCATCGGCCCGCAAGCGGGCGCGGCGCTGCTCGGGCGATTCGGGCCATTCGGCGCTCGCCGTCTCGATGCTGTCCTGCGGGGCCGGCAGCGCTTCCTTCTGGCCGGGCGCCGGCTTTACAAGCGTCGGACGCGGCTTGTAGTCGATCTGTTCCTTGCGCTTCGGCGCAAATGAAAAGGCGCCTGAAATATCGCCGGCCAGCTGTTCGCCGGCGGTCTTGTCGGTGCCGTAGGTCGGAGAGCCCATGCAGCCGGACAAAGCGAGGCCCGACGCGACAAGCGGCGCCAGCAGCGCCAGGCGCGCATTATATCTCTCGGTCATGCCAAAAAGTCCCACTCTAGACAGCCTCTCGATTGCCACCAGCCTTCTGGCCGGTCCCCATCGTCCAAGCACTTGCGACGGAAATCCGGCGACAATTTGTCTTCCGGAGTTTTCGCGTGTTTACCTCAACCACTCGTTAAGGGCAACGCGCGGGCGTTTTTCACCCGCCCGGCGTGGCATTTGTGCACCGATCAAGCTGGCCGGCCGGCCTGTCAAAGCCGGCCAAGCGCCTTCAATTCATGCAGCACCGCCGCATCCCTGGCCGAAACATCCGGGTATTCCGGATCCTGGCCGATATCGGCGGTGTAGCGCCATGAGCGTGCGCATTTTAACAGGCCGCGATCCTCGGCCTTCTCGACCACCACGGCGACACCCCTGACGTCGTCGATCGCGAAGGCACCAGCCGGTGCCTCGCCATGCGCGATGACCAGATCGCTGGTGATCGCCATCTCGGCCATGTCGACATCTGAAATCGCCGCTTCGAGCGCTGCATCGTTGATGGTGACGACCGGCACCGCTTCCAGCGACGATCCGATCACCTTCTGGGCGCGCGCGATCTCCAGCGCGCCGGTAACGACGCGCCGCACCTGCCGCACCTGGCGCCACTTTTCCGCCAGCGCCTCGTTCTTCCAGTCCGCCGGGATTTGCGGAAACTGGTCGAGATGCACCGAGACCGAGTCGGGATGACGATCGAGCCAGGCCTCCTCCATGGTGAAGGGCAGCATCGGCGCCAGCCATTTCACCAGGCAATCGAAGAGATGGCGCACCACCTGCACGGAAGCCTTGCGCTTCAGGCTCGACGGCGCGTCGCAGTAGAGCGCGTCCTTGCGGATGTCGAAATAGAACGCGGACAGCTCGACCACCATGAAATCGAGCAGCATGCGGGTGATGCGCTTGAATTCGAAGGCGTCGTAGCCCGAGCGCACGACCTCATCGAGCTCGGCCAGCCGGTGCAGCATCAGCCGCTCCAGCTCCGGCATCTTCTCCAGCGGCACCTCTTCGCCATCGTCATGGGCGAGTGTGCCGAGCATCCAGCGGATGGTGTTGCGCAGCTTGCGGTAGGCATCGATGTTGGTCTGCAGCACGTTCTTGCCGAGCCGCTGGTCCTCCCAGTAGTCGGTCGTCACCACCCACAGACGCAGGATATCGGCGCCCGACTGCTTGATGACGTCCTGCGGCACCACGGTGTTGCCGAGCGACTTCGACATCTTGCGGCCATCCTCGTCCATGGTGAAACCATGGGTGACGACAGTATCGTAAGGCGCCCTGCCCCTGGTGCCGCAGCTTTCCAGCAGCGAGGAATGGAACCAGCCGCGATGCTGGTCGGAGCCTTCGAGATAGACGTCGGCCGGCCATTTCAGGTCAGGGCGATCCTCCAGCGTGAAGACATGCGTCGAGCCCGAATCGAACCAGACGTCGAGGATGTCCATTACCTGCTTCCATTTGGAGGCATCGTGATTGCCAAGGAAACGCTCCTTGGCGCCAGCGGCGAACCAGGCGTCGGCGCCCTCCTTCTCGAAGGCGTCCATGATGCGCTGGTTGACCGCTTCGTCCTTCAGCACATTGCCGTCGACATCGGCGAAGACGGCGATCGGCACGCCCCAGGCGCGCTGGCGCGACAGCACCCAGTCCGGGCGCTCCTCGATCATGGCGCGGATGCGGTTCTGGCCGGCGGCGGGCACGAAACGGGTTTCGTCGATGGCCTTGAGCGCCCGGCTGCGCAACGTCGAGCCGTCGCCGAGGTCCTTGTCCATATAGACGAACCATTGCGGCGTGTTGCGGAAGATGATCGGTTTTTTGGACCGCCATGAATGCGGATAGCTGTGCTTCAGCCGGCCACGCGCGAACAGCGCGTTGCGTTTGATCAGCTCGTCGATGACGGCCTGGTTGGCGTTGCCCTTCTTGCCGTTGTCGTCGATGACGCGCGCCGGCCCACCCTCGCGGTCCGGTCCGAAACCCGGCGCGTCCTTGGTGAAGAAGCCGCCATCGTCGACGGTGAACGGGATGGCGGGATCGATGCCGCGTGCACGCAGATCCACCGCCGCGTCCATCCAGGCGTCAAAGTCCTCGCGGCCGTGTCCGGGCGCGGTGTGGACGAAGCCGGTGCCGGCATCGTCGGTGACATGGTCGCCGGCGAGCATCGGAGCGGCAAATTCGTAGCCGCCGCCCAAGCCCTTGAGCGGATGTGAAAGCGTAAGGCTTCCAAGCTCTTGCGCCGAGACGCTGCGGAGACGATTCAAGGTGACCTTGGCCTTGGCCGAGGAGTCTTCGGCCAGTGCGTCGGCAAAGATCAGCTTTTCGCCCGGCTGCGGGCCGAACGCGTTCTCGGCTGCCGTGACCTCGTAGAGGCCATAATTTATACGCGGCGAATAGTTGACGGCGCGGTTGCCTGGGATCGTCCACGGCGTCGTCGTCCAGATGACGACGTGGGCCTGCAGCAGATCGAGGGCGCCCTCCGTCAGCTTGGTCTGGCCATCGTCAATGGGGCGGACAAGGCTGGCGACCGGAAACTTCACCCAGATCGTGTCGCTCTCATAGTCGTGGTACTCGATCTCGGCCTCGGCCAGCGCCGTGCGCTCGACCACGCTCCACATCACCGGCTTGGAGCCGCGATAGAGCTGGCCCGACATGGCAAATTTCAAAAGCTCGCCGGCGATGCGCGACTCGGCATGGAAAGCCATCGTGGTATAGGGGTTCTTGAAGTCGCCGATGACGCCGAGGCGCTGGAACTCGGCCCCCTGCACTGTGATCCAACCCGCGGCGAATTCGCGGCATTCCTTGCGGAACTCGTTAACCGGCACCTCGTCCTTGTTCTTGCCCTTGGCGCGGTACTGCTCCTCGATCTTCCATTCGATCGGCAGGCCGTGACAGTCCCAGCCGGGCACATAGTTCGAGTCGTAACCGCGCATCTGGAACGAGCGGGTGATGACGTCCTTGAGGATCTTGTTCAGCGCATGGCCGATATGGATGTTGCCATTGGCGTAGGGCGGGCCGTCATGCAGCACGTATTTCGTGCGGCCGGCAGCGCTCTCGCGCAGCTTGCGGTAGAGATCCATGTCCTGCCAGCGCTTGACCAGCAGCGGCTCCTTCTCCGGCAAGCCGGCGCGCATCGGGAAGTCCGTCTGCGGCAAATAAAGCGTCTTGGAATAGTCGATCGTTTCAGTTGTGTCGGTCATTGGTCTGCCATGTGCATTGCCCGGCGGGCGTACAAGCTCGGGCGTGAACTATCATGTTATGAAAAAAGCGCGAGGGGCGCGCAGAAACTCCCGGCGGCTCCGGCGGCGCTCAGGCCACCCGGAACACCGGGCCTGTAATTCGTATCGCGATCGCGAAAAGGCGCGAAAAGCTGGTCATGGCTGGGCTTTTAGCCGAAGCCACGGCAGGAATAAAGCGTCTCTCGTTCGATTCACCTACATCGTGAAATCGAAGCGGTAGGTGGTCGACACGCCGACCGTGAACTGGTTGCGGTCGCCACGCTCCTTGACCAGGCTGGAATCGGCCGCCGGTCCCATCAGGCGTGAATATTCGCCAAACAGGCTGGCGGTCATCGGCTCGGTCACCTTCCAGGTTATGGCGCCGCCAAGACCGGTCGATTTCAGCCCGCCACCGGGATGGTATTCGCTCAGGCCGGAGGCCACCGCTTCCTGCGCGTTGACGCCATAATAGGCGTCGAAATAGTTGCCAGAGGCGAAGGAAACACGCGGTCCTCCCGAAATCCTGACGGTCGGCGTCACGTCGTAAAAGGCATCGGCGGCGATGTCGGCGACAAAGCCGTTGTGGGCGCGAATGCCGTGGCGCAGCTCGGCGCGGGCGCGCAGCCAGTCCGTCGGATAGAATTCGAAGAAGCCGCCGACTTCGCCGCCCCAGCGCACCGGATCGAGGCCCTTCAGTTCATCGGCGTTGTCGTCGTCGCGGGAAAACAGGAACTTGCCGGTCAGGCCGGCGCGGACACCGCCATCGTCGACCAGCGCCAACGAGATGTTGTCGTTGCGCGAGACAAAGCGTGCCGCCGGTCCGGCCTTGCCCAATGAGATGATGGGTTGGGCGCTCAGCATGTATTTCCTGCCGCCCTCGAAATTGGGCGCGACCAGGCCGGTGGCGCCAACGGTCAGATACCAGTCGCCGGACAGCCAGCTGCCCTCGCCCGCATTGGCAGCGCCCACTCCACCCAGCACCGCAGCGGCCAACACAAGAGAGATTCTTCCGACCGGACTCATGGCCACTCCACTAACACGACACACACGATTACCGATGACAGCTTTGACGGCCGTTTGGTAAAATTTGATTTAAACCCGAGACATACGCTCGCGCTTTGCCGGGATCCCCCTGCCGGTCATCGACTGGACGTTGGCCCGCGCCCGGATTACCTTCCATCCGCAGTATTCCGCAGCCCTCGATGGAGACCGCGACAATGACCCTGCATGGCGATGCCCTGAAAATCGCGATCGAACAGACACGGACAAAATGGGGATGGTTTGTCGCGCTCGGTGTGCTGCTGCTCATATTCGGCGGCATTGCCTTCGCCAACCTGTTCGTCGCCACGGTGGCTTCCGTCTACGTCGTGGGATGGCTGATGCTGATGGCGGGCATCATCGAGATCGTGCACGCGTTCGGCGTCAAGACCTGGAGCCGCTTCTTCTACTGGCTGCTCAGCGGACTGCTGTACGCCGTTGCCGGCTTCTTCGCTTTCGGCAATCCGCTGCTTGCCTCGGCGGTGCTGACGTTCCTGCTGGCGATTGCGCTGGTCGCGTCAGGGGTGCTCAGGGCCTGGGTCGGCTACAGCCATCGGCCGGAACGCGGCTGGGGCTGGATCGTCGCTGCCGGTGTCATCACCGCGCTTGCGGGCCTGATCATCGCCATGGGCTGGCCGGTCAACAGCCTGTGGGTGCTCGGTCTGTTCCTGGCGATCGATCTGATCTTCCAGGGCTGGACCTTCATCGCCGTTGGCCTAGCACTGAAGAAGTAGCTTAAAATGCCATCGCAGCGTCGAGGTCGGAGAGCGGCCTGACGCCGGCAAGCAGCGCGCGTGCCTCGGCTTCATCGCGCTTCATCTGCGCGACCAGCGCGTCGAGCCCCCCGAACTTCACCTCCGGACGCAGGAAACCGAAGAAGGAAACCTGACAAACCTCGCCATAGAGGTCACCAGAGAAATCGAAGACAAAGGTTTCCAGCAGCGGCGCGCCGTTGTCGTCGACTGTCGGGCGTCGGCCAAAGCTGGCGACGCCGTCGTGGAGCGTGCCGTCGGCGCGGCGGAAGCGGACGGCATAGATGCCCTCCTTGAGTGCGGCTTCAGCCGACAGCCTCATATTCGCGGTTGGAAAGCCAAGGGTGCGGCCAAGCTGCTGTCCGCCGACCACCTCGCTTTCGACGGTGAACCGGTAGCCGAGCAGACCGGCGGCTTCAGCCACCTCACCCTCGCCCAGCAATACGCGGATGCGGCTGGACGACACCACCTCGGCGCCCTCGTCCCGGAACGCGTCGACGAGCGTGACGCCGAAGCCATGACGCTCGCCGGCCGCCATCAGGTAGGCCGGGCCGCCCTGACGATCCTTGCCGAAATGGAAGTCGAACCCGGTCACGGCGTGAGTAATGCCGAGGTTCGTCTCCAGCACATCCGTCACGAACGCTTCCGCCGACAGCGAGGCGAAGTCGCGCGTGAACGGCTGCTCGACCAGCGCGGCAAAGCCTAGCAGCGACAGCAGCCGCGCCTTCATAGGCGGCGGCGTCAGCACGAACAACGGGATATCAGGCCTGAAGATCTTGCGCGGATGCGGTTCGAATGTCAGCACCAGGGCCGGCACGCCGCGCCGTCCTGCCTCCGCCGAGGCTCGCTCGAGCACCGCCTGATGGCCGCGATGGACGCCATCGAAATTGCCGATCGCCACGACGCCGCCGCGCAGGTCGGCGGGAAGCGGCGCGGTTGCCAGGATGCGCTGGAAGGCTGCCATCGTCACCTACCGAAGTCTGGGAATGACGGCCACCGGACCATAGCCATGCTTTTCCAGGAAGGCCGCCAATCTTGCCGGATCCGGTTGCAGGGCATCGCCATAGTCGCGGGCATGGATACCGCCGGAGACATAAAGAACATCGAAGCCATTGTCGGCGGCGCCCTTCACATCGGTCATCATGCCGTCGCCGATGGCCAGCACCTGGCCGCGCTCGACCGGCTGGCCAAGAATCTCGGCAACCTCCTTCATCGCGAGATTGTAGATCGGCGCGTAAGGTTTTCCGGCGATCAATGTGCGGCCGCCGAGCTGGGCATAGTCACGCGCCAGCGCGCCGGCACACCAGATGATGCGTTCGCCACGTTCGACCACGATGTCGGGATTTGCGCAGATGAAAGGCAGGTTCTTGGCGCGCAGCCGCCGCAGGAGCTCCGTGTAATCCTCGGGCTTCTCGACCTCGTCGTCGAACAGGCCGGTACAGACGACGCCGGACGCCTCGAACTCCTCGACAAGCTCGACATCGAGACCCTCATAGAGGGTGAAGTCGCGGTCGGCGCCGATGTGGAAAATCTTGCGCGGCCCTTCGGCGATCAGATCCCGGGTCACGTCGCCTGAGGTAACCACCCGGTCGTAGGCTGACTGTGGAACACCGATCGCGTTCATCTGCGCCACGACATCGGCACTTCTGCGCGGCGAATTGGTGATCAGGACGACGGGGATTTTCGCCTCTCGAGCCCTTGCCAATGCGGAGGCTGCCACAGGGAAATGCGTTTCGCCATTATGGACCACGCCCCAGACGTCGCACAGGATTGCCGAATAGGCCTTCGACACGTCTTCGAGCGAGCCGATGATTTCAGGCGAATCCGCCATGCCGTTTCCTTCAGTCATGATCGTTGCGACCGCCACGACAGACGGTTCGCCGCAGCCGGTTCGGATTAGCCGAACCATTCCGGCCTGTCACCAGCTTTCGCCAGGCACGATTGGTTAGCGGTTGGTGAAGCGCTGCCCCGGCAATAGAGCGATTTCCCAAACCCGGCCTTCAGCGTTTTGTGACAAGCTGGCATCGATCGAGAATCCGCCGGCGGGGGCCGCTCCAAGACATGCATGGACTTTGGCGTCAGTTCTGCCGCGACCAACGCGGCAACTATGCTCTTATGACGGTCGTCGCGATGGTTCCGCTGATGGGCGCCCTGGCAATGGCCGTCGACTTCACCGAGATGAGCCGCGAAAAACAGGCGGTTTCGAACGCGCTCGATGCCGCAAACTTCGCCACGGCGCGCCGGCTGACGGAGGGTGCCACCGACGACCAGTTGCGGGCCTATGCGCTCGACTTCTTCAATGCCAACCTCAACAAGATCAATCCCGCCAATACGACGCTCACCGTTACCTTGCCAAGCAACACCACCGGCGGCGGCTTGCTCAAGATGACCGCGCGGCTGGACTACAAGCCCTATTTCTATCCGGTCTTCGGCCAGCTCGTCGGCAAATCCGAAACCGACGCCAACCAGAGGATCAGCTTCAACATCACCTCGGAAGTGCGGCTGAAGAACACTCTTGAAGTCGCCCTGGTACTCGACAATTCCGGGTCGATGACCAAGACCGGAACGGGCTCGGGGCAAACGCGCATCGACCTTCTCAAGACCGCGGCAAAACAGCTGGTCGACACGCTGGCCCAGCAGGCGGCGATGATCAAGCAGGTCGACAGGCCGGTGCAGTTCGGCCTCGTGCCGTTTGCCGCCTCGGTCAATGTCGGGCCCGGCAACGGCAATGCGCCCTGGATGGATACCGAAGGCCTGTCGCCGGTATCGAACGAGAATTTCGACTGGTCGACGCTGAACGCAGCCGACAAATACGCCCAGCAGACCAACGGCATCTGGTACAAGCGCGGCACCGGATGGGGAACCGACGAAGGCCAGATGCTGACCCGGTTTTCGCTCTATCGCGACATGAAGGTCGTCACCAACCATGAGCGTGTCGTCAACAGCAAGCGCGTGGTGTGCGACGAATACAACCCGAACAACACCTGCAAACGCGACCACGACGAATACGACTACATCGACACCTATGGCCCGTTCGCCAGTTGGCAGGGCTGCGTCGAGGCCAGGCCTTATCCCTACAATGTCAACGACGCGGCGCCTTCCGGCGGCTCGGCGAACACCGGCATAGGGGTCGGCGATCCGGCGA
The DNA here is from genome assembly GCF_055811095.1 of Mesorhizobium sp. WSM4833. Lineage (NCBI taxonomy): Bacteria > Pseudomonadati > Pseudomonadota > Alphaproteobacteria > Hyphomicrobiales > Phyllobacteriaceae > Mesorhizobium > Mesorhizobium sp. WSM4833. The sequence goes on along the minus strand of NZ_JBVVQG010000006.1, from coordinate 24,989 downwards.
CGATGTTTGTGCCGATGTTCGCCCCGGACGAACCCGGCAACCATTGGAGGCTCACCCAGGATCCCGACGAGGCCGCGCCGACGACCTATGGCGCCATCAACAGCTGGTGGAATGACGACCCGACGAGCAGCACCGGCCAATCCCGGCTGCGCAACATGTCCAAATATTTCCAACCGAGGCCGATCAATGCGCCGGCGCTGGCCGCCGGCAACGGGCCGAACTACAGCTGCTCCACCAACCCGATCACGCCGCTGACCGATGTCAGCGTTACCACTGGGCTTACCGCGATCAAGGCCGCGATCGACCTGATGAAGCCCGATGGCGGCACCAATGTTCCCGAAGGCATGGCCTGGGGTTGGCGGGTGGTTTCGAGCGGCGAGCCGTTCACGCAAGGCCGCCCGGAAACCGAGAGAGGCAACGACAAGGTCGTCATCGTGCTGACCGACGGCGCCAATACCTACTACACGCCGTCCTCGCTCAGCCATTCCGACCCCGCCGATTCGAAATCGACCTATGCGTCCTTCGGCTATCTCAACCCAGGCTACAACGGCACTTCGGTGGGCCGCCTGTTCATGGGCACATCGAGCGCCATTGGCCAGTTCGACTATTCGAACGGCAACTACACCAACGCGCTCAACGAGCAGATGGCGACGCTTTGCAACAACGCCAAGGCAGCCAATATCATGGTGATGACGGTGGCGCTCGACCTGTCGACGACCAAAACCGCCGATCAGCAGGCGATCGAGGCGCTGAAATCCTGCTCGTCGAACTCGCGCTTCCGCAAGGATCCAACGGACGCGAGCAAGCCGGCAAAACTGTTCTGGAATGCCACCGGCGCCAGCTTGTCGAACGATTTCAAGGAAATCGGCAACGAATTGTCGAACCTGCGCATCGTCGGCTGATCCTCAGGCTTCGGGGGCTGGCTGGAACAACGGCTGGCGCCGCCATGCACTTGCGCGCGCCTGCCGGGACAGGCACATCTTGGCCGCCTGGATCGCGCGTCCATTCGCGGCGCGCTGGGGAAGAACAGATGCCCGAAACAGCCAATCATCTCGCCTTCGCGCTGGTCTGCCTCGGCATGGTGCTGACGCCTGGCCCCAACATGATCTATTTGATCTCGCGTTGCCTGTCGCAGGGGCCGAAGGCGGGGCTCATCTCGCTTGGCGGCGTGGCGCTCGGCTTTGTCTTCTATGTACTGGCGGCGGCATTCGGCATCACCGCGCTGCTGCTCGCCGTGCCCTACGCCTATGATGCGCTGCGCTTTGCCGGCGTGCTCTATCTCCTGTGGCTGGCCTGGCAGGCGGTGAAGCCGGGCGGACGCTCGCCATTCGAAGTGCGCGAATTGCCGAGGGACCGGCCGCGCAAGCTTTTCGCCATGGGCCTGATGACCAATCTGCTCAATCCGAAGGTGGCCGTGCTCTATCTGTCGCTGTTGCCGCAGTTCATCAGCCCTGGCAAGGGTCACGTCCTGTCGCAGCTCCTGGTGCTCGGCGCGACACAGATCTCGATCAGCCTCAGCGTCAATGCCGTCATCGCGGTGACGGCCGGTTCAATCGCCACCTTTCTCGCCGGACGGCCCTTGTGGCTGGTCATCCAGCGCTGGATGATGGGAACCGTGCTGGCGGCTCTTGCGCTGAAGATGGCGACAGACGCGCAGCGCTGAGAGCTAGCCTACATCGGTCGCCTTATCTGCTGTGCCCGCTCCGGCTCGACCACCTTGCGGTAGAGATGCCAGGTGGCATGGCCGAGCACCGGCATGACGACGGCGAGCCCGGCAAACAGCGGGATCGAACCGATCACCAGAAGCACGGCGACCAGCAAGCCCCACAGCGCCATTTGCAGCGGGTTGGCCATCACCGCCCGGGCCGAGGTCTCGATGGCTGAGACGGCGCCGACGTCGCGGTCGAGCAGCAGCGGGAAGGCAACCACAGTGGTGGCCAGCACGATTACGGCAAAGACAAAGCCCGCGGCATTACCGGCAAGGATCAGCGTCCAGCCCTTACTGGTGGTCAGCACGTCGCGGATGAAGCCGCCGATCGAGGCCGGCGGCTGGTCTCCGAACAGGCCAGTGTAGATCGATTGCGCGGTGTAGAGCCACAACAGGAACAGCGCCACCAGCATGACGCCGATGACGGCGATCGACGGGATCGCGGACGAGCGCCGGACATCAAACGCGTGCCGCCAGGAGGTGTTCATGCCGAGCTCGCGCCGGCGGCTGATCTCGTAAAGGCCGAGCGCCGCAAACGGCCCGACCAGAGCGAAACCCGACATCAGGGGATAGATGAGCTGGATGGCATTGGCGCCGGACGTCCACTGCGTCAGGATCAGGCCGACGATGGGATAGATCAGGCACAGGAACACGTAGTGCGATGGTTTTGCCCAGAAATCCTCGAACCCGAGACGCAACGCATCCCAAAGGTCCGACGTGGTGATGCGGCGCACCGTCGGCTGCACATGCATTCCACGTGCGTCCGCCATGACATGAAAGCCGGCCATAACCTTCCTCCCGTGTGTCGGGGCGGTCACCGCCTGGATGGCCGCCAGAGCTGCCACTTCAAGATCGACAAGCATGATAGCAGAGTTGGCGGCGATTGTCGCCGGGTCAATGGCCTGGGGAGCAACTCCTCGTTGTGTTCAACTCTCCGTATGGCCTCTCATATGGCGTACCTTGGCAGACCTTCGTTTTGGCCAATCATTGTGCTGCATTTTAGCATTTACGCATTTTAGCATTTACTTAAATTACTCGTAGGGATCCCTGGCGTATCACCTGAGCTTTACGAGTTTCGGCGAGGGACTATGTTCGCATTGAAAGCCTTCTGGTCTTCGGAGCGCGGCAACTTTGCCATAACGACCGCCTTCGCTATGCTGCCAATAATGATTGGTTTGGCCGGCGCCGTCGATCTGATCGGCACGAGCCATGACGCCTCGCAACTCCAGAACTCGCTGGACGCGGCTGGGCTCGCCATCGGCACGAAGTTCTCTCCCGATATGGCGGCTGGCGATGTCCAGCAGCTTGGGCTGCAGTTCTTCGCCGCCAATATGAGCGCGGCCGACCAGCAGGAATATTTGGGCAGCGTCTCCGCTTTCGCGGCAACGGCAAGCGGCAGTCCAAGCGCCTACTTTATCTCGCTGTCGTCCAGCATAAGCCGCCCAAGCTTCATCAGCGCCTCGGCCCCCTGGCAGGCCTACCGCTCGGCCTCGGTCAAGATAAAACCTGGCGCACAGGCCTGCGTGCTGGCGCTCGATCCGCATGCGTCCGCCGCCGTGAACCTGCAGGGCTCAACCAACGTCTCGATGGACAATTGCGTGATCGCGGCGAACTCGGACGCGTCGGATTCCGTCAACAGGGGTGGTTCCGCACTGGTTTCGGCCGGCTGTGTCTCAACCGTCGGTGGCACCAGCGGGCTGTTGCCACCCAGCGCCAGTCTCGCCTGCGGAACGCCGCACGAACATAGGTACGCGTCCTTTGATCCATTGGCCGACGTCGTTCCTCCCCCTTACACATTGTGTTTGCCTGTCCCGAACGGCAAAACCTACACGCTGTCGCCCGGCACTTATTGCGACAAGACATTATCGGGGAACATCACGCTTAATCCGGGCGTCTACATCATGCGCGGCACCACCATAAAGCCAGGGGGAAACGGCAGCCTGACTGGCCAGGGCGTGACCATTTTCCTCATGGAAAGCGCTCAGATCTACATAAATGCCAATGAGAAGGTGAACCTTTCCCCGCCCACCAGCGGCCCTTATGCTGGCATCACCATTTTCCAGGATCACGGCAACACGTCTGCCCTGACATTGAATGGTGGCGCAAATTCCGTGCTCAGCGGTTTCATCTACGCGCCGGACGCGCCCATTTCCTACGCCGGCAATTCTGATATGAGCGCCCAGGGCGACTGTCTCAGGCTTGTCGGCAATACGATACAGATGACCGGGAACTCGTCCGTCAAGTCCGACTGCGCGGCGGCGCTTGGAAATCGCACAATGTATGCCGATCGGATGATCACTCTGGTGAAATGAGAGACAACCTGACGTGCGGCGGCGCCAGCGGTAGCGTTGAGAAAATGGCGATAACGCACGGCCGGATCGGTTTCGATGCGAGGCGCAATCCGGCCAGCCTGGGATAGGCAGCGCCGTCGATCGCCTGGTGAAATTCCGCCCAGCATGCCACGCCGATCAGCGTTGTACCGGCCAGCGTCAGTCTGTCGCCCCCTCTTCGATTTTCGCCGCCATGCCCGGCAAAAGCCATGATCGCCATTATCTCAGAGGCATGACCATAGGATCGAAACCCACCCGATCCCGAAGCTGAACAGGCGCATGGTGCTGACCGGCCTCGCAGCCCTGGCGGGGCTCGCCGCCTGCAGCACCGTTTCACTGCCAACCGGTGAAGGCGCCGGGGTCTCCTCCTCCGCCACCAGCACGCTGGCCAGCATCCGCGCCTCGGCCGGGCTCGCGCCGCTGGTCCCCGACCGGCAGCTCGAACAGGCCGCCCTGCAGCAGGCAGGCTACATGGCGCAGCGCCGCCGCATGAGCCACACCACCGGCTGGGGCAAGGATTTCGCCTCGCGCGTCAGGGACAATCGAATTTCCGGTGCCGCGGCGGAGAACATCGCCGAGGGTCGTTTCGACCTCGAGAAGCTGTTCGACATCTGGGTGCATTCACCAGGCCATCGCCGCAACATGCTCGACCCGCGCTTCACACGCTTCGGCCTTGCCTATGTGCGCGACGGCAGCGACAGCAAGCTCCGTTACTGGAGCCTCGTGCTCGGAAAATAGGAAAACGTGCCGGTGCGGTGCGCCACACCCAAGACGATTTGATGGAAAGCTAGTCCATATGCGCCGCCGGCGCGCCGCCGGCTGGCGCCTGCTTCGGCTTGCGCAGCAGGAAAACAAACGGGATGGCAAGCAGCGTCATCACCATGAGTATTTTGAAGTCGTTGACGTAGGAGATCATCATGGCCTGGAGATTGACCATGCGATCGACCTGCGAGAGCGCCGTTGGGTCGCCGCCTGCGGCCGCCGGCGAGACAGCCCACAGATTGGGGTTGAACGGATTGATGAAGGCCGAAAGCTCGGCATGGTTGATCTGCGTGTTGCGCACCATCAACACCGTCACGACCGACACGCCGATCGACGAGCCAAGATTGCGCACCAGGCTGAACAGAGCCGTGGCATCGGTGCGGAAGCGCACGTCAAGCGTGGCGAAGGCGACGGTCGACAGCGGCACGAACACCATCCCCATGCCCAGGCCCTGGATGACGCCGGAGCTGATGATCAGCCAATTGTCCATCTGCGGGGTGAAGCTGGACATGGTGTAGAGCGACTGCGCGGTCAGCAGGAAGCCGATGACGACGAGAATCCTGGCGTCAATCCTGCTCATGAGCCGCCCGACGACGAGCATCGAAATCATGGTGCCGACGCCGCGTGGCCCCATGACGATGCCGATGGTGACGGTCGGATAGCCGAAGATGGTCGACAGCATCGGCGGCAGCAGCGACATGCTCGCCAGGATGAGCACACCCATGACGAAGATGAATGCGAGCCCGGTCACGAAATTGCGGTCGAGGAAGATCTTGGGATCGATGAAGGGGTGCTCGGCCGTCATGGTGTGAATGATGAACACCCAGAAGCCGGTGAGCGAAAGACCAAGTTCGATCCAGATCTCGACCGAGGAAAACCAGTCGACCTCGCCGCCGCGGTCGAGCAGCAGCTGAAGCGCGCCGACGCCGAGCGATATCATGGCGAAGCCGAAGAAATCGAAGCCGCGCACGCGCCGCGCGATAGCCGGCAAATAAGCGGCCATACCGAGAAAGGCGACGATGCCGACCGGCAGATTGATGAAGAACACCCAACGCCAGTTGAAATTCTCGGTCAGCCAGCCACCGAGTGTCGGGCCCAGAATCGGACCCAGCATGATGCCGGCGCCCCAGATGGCCATCGCCTGGCCATGGCGTTCCCTGGGATTGATGTCGAGCAGGAAGGTCTGCGACAGAGGCACGATCGCGGCGCCGAACACGCCTTGCATCAGCCGGAAGAACACCATGGTCTCCAGGCTCCAGGCGATGCCGCACAGCATCGAAAACACGGTGAAGCCGACCACCGCCGTCAGGAACAGTTCCTTGCGGCCGAAGCGATCGGCCAGCCAGCCGGTGACCGGCGTCATGATGGCGGCGGCAACGATGTAGGAGGTCAGCACCCAATTGATGTTGTCAGGCGAGGCGCCGAGATCGCCGGTCATGGTCGGCAGCGCGACGTTGGCGATCGTCGTGTCGAGCGCCTGCATGATCGTCGCCAACATGAGCGCGACCGTGATCAGGCCGCGATGCGGCACTTCTTTGAAGGGTTCGGGCGTGCTCATGGCGTGGAACTTCCAGCAGGTAACAATAACGTGTACAAGGGGTTTCCGGGCGGCAACGCCTTCCGTTGAGAGACCCTCGTCGCGGTGGGACGCGATTGTCGATGTGGGGGTTACATCGACTGAAAGTCTCTAATCAGCGGATGCTTGCCGCCCGGAAACATGAGGACCGACGGGTCCGCGTCGGAGATTTCAGACTTCGGCCAGGCCGCTATGCGGCGTGCCCAAACGCTGATCCTTCCAGCTCCTCCCATCAGACCAATCCTGCTATTCACCTCCGCCGCTGGTCCTGCGGCATTCTGTTGACGTTACTGCGCGGCCTCGCCGGCCGTGGCGTGACCGAAGATCGAAGGCAGGCCACGCGCCACGCCGGTGTCGACGGTAACGGTGGCGCTCATGCCGGTGCGCAACGCCATCTTGGCGTCCGCATCGGTCAGTTCGAGACGAACCGGGATGCGCTGTGTGACCTTGACCCAGTTGCCGGTGGCATTCTGGGCCGGCAGCAGCGAGAACTCGGCTCCCGTGCCGGCGCCGATCGCCTTGACCGTCGCCTCGAAGGTGCGCCCCGGATAGGTGTCGACCACGATCTCGGCCTTCTGGCCGGGCTTCATGTGGGTGAGCTGCGTTTCCTTGAAATTGGCATCGATCCAGGTGTCGCCGGTCTCGACCAGCGAAAACAGCGGCGTGCCGGAACCGACATACTGGCCGACCTTGAACGACGAGGCCTGGCTGACGATGCCGTCAGCCGGCGCCTTGACCGTGGTCTGCGCCAGGTCGTAGGCGGCCTTGTCGCGCGCGGCGAGCGCGGCCATCACGGTCGGATGCTTGTCGGTTTCGATGTCGGGATTGCCGCCAAGGGCTGCCTTGGCGCTGATGATGCCTTGCTCGGCAACGGCGAGCTGCTGCTTGGCCTTGTCGAGATCGTTCTTGGCTTCGTCCAGCGACGATTTGGCGTTGATGCCCTTCTGGGCAAGATCGGCGGCGCGGTCGAACTGCGACTGGGCGAAGGCGACCTGGCTGGCATCGGACTTCTGCTGAGCCATCGACTGGCCATAGGCGGCGCGCAACTGCTCGACATTGAGACGCGCGCCCGCCACCGCCGCGTCGGCCTGCGCCAACGCGATCCGGTAGGGCTCGGGGTCGATGGCAAACAGCTCGTCACCCTGCTTGACCAGCTGGTTATCGAAGATGTCGACCTTGACGATGCGGCCGGCCGTGTCGGAAGCGATCGACACCTTGGCCTGCTGCAGATTGGCGTTCTCGGTCTCCTGATAACGGCCGCCGGTAACCCAGACATAGCCGCCGCCAACAGCCAATGCCGCAGGCAGCGCGACCATGAGCAGGAAGCGGCCCAGCCGGCGCTTTTTCTTCACCGGCGCCGGAGCCGGCTGCACCGGGGGAGCAACGGTTGCCGGGGCCGCGGCCGGCTGCGCCGGCGCTTCCATTTCCAGTTCGGTCACTTTCTCGTCTATCTTGGCTACCGCGTTCATGCTGCTGCGCCCTCTGTGTTCTTCACTTTTTCAATGGACGGCGTCTCGTCGTCGGTCAGGTTGCGGACCATCGCCTCAAGTCCCTCGACGAGGACGCGACGGGCTTCCGGTTTCACGCCGACCAGCGATTCCTCATAGACTTCTCCGGCAATGCTCTTGATCACGGCGTAGGCATCGCTTGCCTTGGGCGTCAGGAAGATCATGCGGACGCGACGATCGGTGGCGTCGGGACGACGCTCGATCCAGCCGCCCTCCTCCATGCGATCGACCAGGCGCGAAACGCTGATCGGCTCGATTTCGAGAAGTTCGGCCAGCCGCGCCTGCGCGACACCGTCTTCCTTGGCAACGCGGACCAAAAGCCGCCATTGCGCCGAAGAAAGCCCCAAGCCACTGGCCCTCGCCTCGAAGCGCTTGCGCATCAGGCGCTGCACGTCGTGGATCAAGAAGCCCAATCTGTCGATGCCATCGGAAACCATGAGCGGGATATATAATAAGCGTGCTCACTATTCAAGGTGCCGCAGTGCACACAAAGCCGACAAATGTGCATGACAGCTTTGCCGGGCCAATCATGGTTATCGATTTGCGAACGCATGATGGCCGCGCCGCCTCTCCGCTGGTCGCGTCTGGCATATTGATGTACAGCCGCTGAACAGGATCGGGGGATCAACGCAATGCCGACGCTTTACGCTCTCAAGCCGGCCTTCCAGGGTCGACTGCGGCCGCTGGTCAATCGGCTGGCGGCTATCGGGGTCACCGCAAACAGCATAACCATCCTGGCGGCCGCGATGTCGATAGCCGCCGGCGCGGCCATTGCGATCCGGCATGAATGGCGCTGGCTGCTGTTGCTTATCCCCGTGGTGATGTTCGTGCGCATGGCGCTGAATGCCGTGGACGGCATGCTGGCGCGCGAGCATGGCCAAGCCTCGACGCTCGGCATGTATCTGAACGAGTTGTGCGACGTCGTTTCGGACCTCGCGCTGATCTTGCCTTTTGCCGTCTTTCCGGAATTTGGCGCATGGGGCGTCGTCGCCTTCGCAATATCGGCCGTGCTGACCGAGTTTGCCGGCGTGCTCGGCATCGCCGCCAAGATCGGCCGCAACTATGCCGGGCCGTTCGGCAAGAGCGACAGGGCGCTGGCGCTTGGCGTCGTCGCTGTGCTGTGCGCCGCAGGGCTGTGGCCGGTATCGATCGCGCCATTTGTGTTTCCGGCCATGGCAACGCTTTCGCTGCTGACCGCCATAAACCGGATACGCGCCGGGCTTATTGGCAGCGCCAGCTGAGCATCGAGGCTCGCCATGCCGCCAGTGGGGCCGCCAGAGGGAAAGACCATGATGCACGACCCGATCGCCGCCGCGGCCACGGAAAGCCTTGCGCGGCAAGCGCAGGAGCGGGTCTTCCGCAGCCATGACGGGACGGAGATCTTCTACCGCTTCTGGCCGGCGGCCTCCGCCGATGCCAACGGCGCGGTGGTGCTCTTCCATCGCGGCCACGAGCATGGCGGCCGCATGGCCCATCTCGTCGATGAATTGCGGATGCCGGACCACGCCTTCTATGCCTGGGATGCCCGCGGCAATGGCCGTTCGTACGGCGAGCGCGGCTATGCCCCGTCCTTCTCGGCGCTGGTGCGCGACATCGACTGCTTCATGCGCGAGATCGCTGAAAGGGATGGCTTCGCCACGCGCGATATCGCGCTGATCGCGCAGTCCTTCGGCGCCGTTCTGGCCGCCGCCTGGGTGCATGACTATGCGCCGAAGCTGCGCGCCATGGTGCTGGCCTCACCGGCCTTCTCGGTAAAACTCTACGTGCCCTTCGCCAAGGAGGGCATAGCGCTCTGGCAGAAGATCAAGGGCCGCTTCTTCGTCAATTCCTACGTCAAGGCGAAATTCCTGACCCATGATCCCGTGCGCATCGCCTCTTTCGAGAGCGATCCACTGATCACGCGGCCGATCGCTTCCAACATCCTGGTCGAACTCTATCAGCATGCAGCCCGCATCGTTGCGGACGCCCGCGCCATCACCGCGCCGACGCAGCTTCTGCTTTCGGGCAGCGATTGGGTCGTGCGCCACGGCCCGCAGCACGAGTTCTTCGTCAATCTCGGCAGCCGCATCAAGGAACGTCATGTGCTGCCGGGCTTCTTCCACGACACGCTGGGCGAACGCGACCGGGCGCAGGCCCTCGACCTGATCCGGCCGTTCCTGGCCAGGCAGTTCGCGGCACCGGATGCGCCGGTCGACCTGAAGCAGGCGGACATTGCCGGCTACACACGCGACGAGGCCGACCGGCTTGCTTCACCGCTCGCTTTGATGTCGCCCAAGGGCCTCTATTGGGCATTCAGCCGCGCCTCCATCCGCATGGGCGCCTGGGTTTCCCAAGGCATGAAGACCGGCATTGCCACCGGCTTCGATTCCGGCTCGACGCTGGATTATGTCTACGAAAACGACGCGCGCGGCCTTACGCCCCTTGGCCGCGTCGTCGACCGTGTCTTCCTGGAAGCCATCGGCTGGCGCGGCATCCGCCAGCGCAAGCTGCATCTCGAAGAACTGATCGGCTCTTGCCTGGCAACGCTCAAGACCACTGGCCGGCCAGTGCATATTCTCGACATCGCCGCCGGCCACGGCCGCTATGTTCTCGATGCCATCGTGAAGAGCCCCGACCAGCCGGCGAGCGTGCGTCTGCAGGATTATTCCGACCTCAACGTGCAGCTTGGCCGCAAGCTGATCACGGAGCGGCAATTGCCGGCTGACGTCACGTTCCAGCGCGCCGACGCTTTCGATGCCGACATGCTCGCCAACGCCGATCCGGCGCCGGACCTCGCCATCGTTTCCGGCCTCTACGAGCTATTCTCGGACAATGCGATGATCGCCCGCTCGCTCGGTGGATTGGCCAGCGCCATGCAGCCGGGCAGCCTGTTGCTCTACACCAACCAGCCTTGGCACCCGCAGCTCGAGATGATCGCCCGCAGCCTGACCTCGCATCGCGGCGGCGAGGCCTGGGTGATGCGCCGGCGCACGCAAGGCGAAATGGACCAGCTCGTCGAAGCCGCCGGTTTCGAAAAGCTCGACCAGCGCATCGACCAATGGGGCATCTTCACCGTCTCGCTCGCGCGGCGCCGCTGAGCAGCATGGTGTCATCGCCTGCATCCGTGGCGCGTGCCGAACCCTATAGCCGGGTGGTCGTCAGGGCAGCCCTGTGGCTGGCCTTCCTGGCGCCGTTCTTCTATCTCAGCTACGGCTTCGCCAACTGGCTGGCGTCGCGGCGCGACGATGTCGGCAGTATCGTGTTCTCGTGGGAGCACGGCATCCCGTTCCTCGCCTGGACCATCGTGCCCTATTGGTCGATCAACCTGTTCTACGGCCTGTCGCTGCTGCTCAACAACGACAGGCAAGGGGTCGACCGTCTGGCCGGACGCTATCTCACCGCGCAAATCGTCGCCGTTATCTGCTTCATCCTGTTCCCGCTGACCGCTACATTCGTGCGACCGGCGACGACCGGCCTGCCGGGCTTCCTGTTTGCCGTGCTCGGCGGTTTCGACAAGCCGTTCAACCAGGCGCCCTCGCTGCACATCGCCCTTTTGGCGATCATCTGGGATCATTGGCGCCACCGGCTCGGCGGGTTGCTCCTGCCGCTCTGGCATGGCTGGAGCTTCCTCATCGGCGCCTCGGTGCTGACGACCTGGCAGCATCACTTCATCGACATCCCGACCGGCGCGCTGCTCGGGTTCTTTGCGCTGTGGCTGTTTCCGCGTAGCGGCGCATTGCCGTTTGCGGGCTTCCGGCTGACCAACGATGCGAAAGCGCGGCGGCTGGCGCGGTTCTACGCGCTGGGCGCCGTCCTCGCGCTGGCCGGTGCCGCGCTCGGTGCCTTCCTTTGCGCTGTCGCGCTCTTCCTGCTTTGGCCGGCGCTGGCGCTGGCCATCGTCGCCTTCGCCTATGCTGGCGCAGGCGAAAAGGTGTTCCAGAAATCCGCCGATGGCAGCATCACGCTTGCAAGCCGTGTCCTGCTCTTGCCTTATCGCCTCGGCGCCAGGGCAAACATATGGGCCTGGACGCGCAATCTTGCCCCCCAGGTGGCGATTGCCGAAGGTGTCTTTCTCGGGCGCTTTCCCACGGCAAGCGAGGCCAACAGCTTCGGCACGGTCATCGACCTCGCCGCCGAACTCGAAAAGCCGGCGACAACCGATTGCCGCTGGATCAGCTTTCCGATGATCGACCTGTTGCCGCCGCCACTGGCGATACGGCAACAGGCAGCCGGCGCGCTGGAGAATGCACGCCGCGACGGCACCGTCCTGGTGTGCTGCGCGCTCGGCTTCCAGCGCAGCGCCGGCGTCGTCGCCGAATGGCTGGTGGCGACCGGCAGGGCCGGGACGCCGACGCTCGCCCGCGAGATGCTCGCGGCCGCCGGCCGGCCGGTCCACCTTGCAGAGGCCACTGGGCGGGCGGCGTCATGACAGGCAATACCTATCAGGACCGCACCGACCGCTTCGCCGGCATGCTGATGCGACAGGCCGCGTGGCCGGCCGCAATCGTGCTGGCCGCAAATGTCCTTGCGCCTCTAGCCGCGTCGGCGCGCGGTGCCTTCGAGACCTTGCCCGCGGCCATCGCTTTGTCGATCGCCGCCGCGAGCGCGGTTGCGGTGCTGGCGCTGTCGGCATTGCTGGCATTCGACGCGCTGCTGTTCCGACTGATGGCGAGCCATGACGACGAAGCTTCCGGCGGTGCCGCGGTAGATGACATGTTGGCGCGCATGCGCCTGAAACCGGCTCCGTTCGCGACACGCTTGCTCGATGACCGCATGGCCGGCACAAGCCGCTTGCTGTTCAAGCAGCGCGCTGCCCTGGCTCTGTTTGCCGCAGCGCTTCTGGCGGCAGGGTTTTGGGCGCCGCGATGAACAAGCTTTCGCTCAAGACCTTCACCTTGCTGCAGACGGTAACCTCCGTCGGCCTGTCGGCTCTGGCCCGGATGGTGACCGGGGTGCGGCCGATCTGGAACGGCAGCCTGCCCTCCGAGCGGCAGCGCATCTATTTCGCCAATCACACCAGCCATGGCGACTTCATCCTTTTGTCGGCCTGTCTCAGCGAAAGGGAGCGCGCGATCACCCATGCTGTTGCCGCAGGCGAATATTGGGGGAAGTCGCGGCTGCGCCGCTTCATCGCGCAGGACATGTTGTCGTCCGTGCTCATCAACCGGCAATGGACGAGACCTGAGGAAAACCCCATCGAGATCATGCTGTCGGTTCTCGACCAAGGGCACTCGCTTATCCTGTTTCCCGAAGGCACACGCAACATGACAGACGAGCCGCTGCTGGCGTTCCGCTCCGGGCTCTACAATCTGTCGACGGCGCGGCCTGAGGTCGAGCTGATCCCGTGCTGGATCGAGAACATGTCGCGCGTGCTGCCCAAGGGCCAGTTCCTGCCGGTGCCGCTGCTGTGCCGCGTCGTTTTCGGCGCGCCTGTCGCGGTTGGCCCGGGCGAAGAACGCCGCGCCTTTCTCGAGCGCGCCCACGCCGCGCTTCTGGCGCTCAACCCGCGTCCCGAGCGAGACGATTGATGCGCCACGAAATCTCCATCCTGATCATCGGCCTGCTGGCGGTTTTGACCACCGCCAGCATCGTCGCCACCATCCTTTCGGCGCGAGCGCCGAAGCCGCTGAGCTCGACGCTTGTCAATCTCACGCAGCGCATCAACGCCTGGTGGGTGATGGTGGCGCTGATGACGGTCGCCTTCTTCTTCGGCCGTTACGGGATGACCATCCTGTTTGCGCTGATTTCCTTCGCCGCGCTGCGCGAATTCGTGACGCTGACGCATACGCGCCGCAGCGACCATTGGGTGCTGCTCGGCATGTTCGGCATCATCATCCCGTTTCAGTACTGGCTGGTGTGGACCGCCTGGTACGGGCTCTTCGTCATCTTCATTCCGGTCTACTGCTTCCTCTTGATGCCGGCCATCACGGCGCTGCATGGCGACACCGAACGCTTCCTCGAGCGGATCGCCGCGCAGCAATGGGCGGTGATGATCTCGGTCTATTGCGTCAGCCACGTCCCCGCCCTGCTGACACTCGACGTGCCAGGCTTCGAAGGCCGCACCTTGCTGCTGATCGCCTTCCTGATCATCGTCGTGCAAGGCAGCGACGTGCTGCAGTACATCTTCGGCAAGCTGTTTGGTAAACACCGGTTTTCGCCGAACGTCTCGCCGTCGAAAACCTGGGAAGGGCTGATCGGCGGACTGGTGTCGGCGAGCCTGCTCGGCGCGCTGTTGTCGTTCGTGACGCCCTTCTCGCCGCTGCAGGCGGCAGGCGTGGCCTTCGTCGCCTGCTCGATGGGATTCCTAGGCGGGCTGGTCGCCTCGGCCATCAAGCGCGACCAGGGCGTCAAGGACTGGGGCCATCTCATCGAAGGCCATGGCGGCATGATGGACCGCACCGACAGCCTGGTCTTCGCCGCCCCGGTGTTCTTCCACATCGTGCGCTATTTCTGGACCGTGTGATCCGGCGACCGGTTGCCAAACGCGCTCAAAGCCGGTTGCGGATCAGCATGGTGACGACGAAGAACGCACCGACCGAGCTGGTGATGATGCCGATCGGCAGTTCCTGCGGCGGCAGCAGCGTTCGGGCCAGAAGATCGCTGGCCAGCAAAAGCACCGCGCCGAAGACGGCGCAGCTGGCAACCAGGCGCAGATGCAAGGGGCCTGCCAGCGGCCGCGACAGATGCGGGATCATCAGCCCGACGAAGCCGATGACCCCGGCGACAGAGACCAGGATCGCCGTCGAGAAGGCGGCGACGAGAAACGTCATTCGGCGCATGCGCGCCACTGGCACGCCAAGGCTTTCGGCGGCGTTTTCGCCGGCCAAGAAGGCATCGAGCCGGCGGTGGTTCCACAGCGCGTAAGCCAGAATGGTGCCCGCACCCAGCGCGCCCAACCAGATATTGTCCCAGCGCGCCAGGCCAAGGCCGCCCATCGTCCAAAACAACACGGAGTGGGCGGCGCGCTGGTCGCCGGCAAAGACCAGGTAGTTGGTCAAGGCGGTGAACATGAAGGACACGGCAAGGCCGGCGAGGATCAGCCGCTCCGGCCCTTGGCCCCTCACCCGCGCGACCAGCAGCAGGACGACGCCGGCGGCCAATATGCCGCCGGTGAAGGCCGCGACCGGCAACGTCCAGATGCCAAAGCTGTCGCCGAAGACGGTGATGACGGAAACAGCACCGGCGGCGGCGCCCGACGACAGGCCGAACAGGAACGGATCGGCGAGATCGTTGCGGGTCACTGTCTGCAGCAGCGCGCCGACTACGCCGAGGCCCGCGCCGACGCAGATGGCCAGGATCGTGCGCGGCAGCCGCAGATCGACGACGATCTTGCCGACCGGCCCGGACACGTCGTGCCCGCCTAAGCCGATTGCGCGGCCAAGCGCTGCTACAACGTCGGCCAGCGGGATCAGCGTCGAGCCATAGGCGATCGACAGCAGAGCGAGAGCGGCGATCGCCGCCGCTCCCGCCAGCATGGCCAACGCAAATGCCGGATGGCGCAAGCTCAAAATGCTTCCGGGTGCATGGCCTTGGCGATCTTGTCGATCGCTTCGATGTTGGCGGGTCCAGGCGTCAGCTCGGCGTAGCGGAGGGCGACGAAGCGCTCGTTCTTGACCGCGTCGGTCTCCTTCATGGCCGGATGCGCTTTCAGGAAATCGAGCAGCTTCCTGTAGCCGCCACCGTCCTGGTAATCGAGCAGGATGAGGAATTGCGGATTGCGCGACGCCACCGTTTCCCAATCTGTGTTGCCCCAGCTGGTGTCCATGTCAGCCATGATGTTGTCGCCGCCGGCGGCAGTTATCATGGCGCTGGGGATGGCGAACTTGCCTGCGGTGAACGGCTTGTCCTCGCCGGAATCGTAGAGGAACACCCGCGTGCCCTTGGCGCTGCCGACCTTGGCGGTGATGTCGGCGAGCTGCGCCTTCCAGCCAGAGACAAGCTTTTCCGCCTCTGTCTCCTTGCCGAAGATCTTGCCCAGCTTTTCGACGTCGCCATAGAGCAGGTCCATCGAGGCGGCGGGGCGGCTCTTGTCGAGATGGACGCAGCTTTCCGTCAGCACCAGCGTCTTGATGCCGTGCGGGGCAAGCGTGTCGGGCGTCACCTCGCCACCCGGCTTCATGCCGTAGTACCAGCCGGCGAAGAAGAAATCCGGCTCGACGGCCACGAGGTTTTCGAGCGTCGGATATTTCGGCGCCAGCTCCGGGATCGAACCCTGCTCTGCCTTGAATTCGGAACCGACCTTGTACCATCCGGTGATGCCCGTCAGGCCGACGATTGACGGCTGCAATTTCAGCGCGAAAGCCATCTCGGCCATGTTCAGATCATGGATGACAGCGCGCTTCGGCGGCGCGTCGAAGGTCAGCGGCTTGCCGCAGCTGTCGACGGTTACCGGGAAGGCGAAGGCGGTCGAGGTCAGCAGCGAGACGGCAAGCGAAAAAGCGAGGCGTTTCACGGGTATGCTCCTTGTGGGTGGGATCGGGTCGACTATGGAACGGCTTCAATCACGACGGCGGCGCGGCACGGTTCGGAACCTCGAACACCGTCAACTCTCGATCCTCGGTCGGATGGCGCAGGCGCAGCACATCGATGCCGAAAATCTCGCGGATCAGCTGTTGGGCCAGCGCTTCGCGCGGTGCGGCGAGCGCTTGCAGACGGGCATGGTTCATCACCGCCACCCTGGTGGCGAAGGGTGCTACCAGCGCCAGATCGTGCAGCACCGCGATCACCGTCATCTCAAAGCCTGCCACGAGGTCGAGCAGTTCGCCGCGGGCGCGCGGGTCCAGATGGTTGGTCGGTTCGTCGAGGAACAGGATTTTGGGCTGCTGGGCGATGGCGCGCGCCAGTTGGGCGCGCTGGCGCTCGCCGCCCGACAGCGAGCCGACGGTGCGGCCAAGCAGCGGCAGCAGGCCGGTCCGGCGCAGCGCATCGACGACAATGTCGCGTTCCTCGCGCCTGCGCCTCAGTCCGGCGTGCGGGACCCGGCCAAGCTCGACATAATCGATCACCGCCAGCCGTGGATCGGGCTGGTCGGTCTGGCCGACAACGGCGATATGCAGCGCCCGCTCGGCGGCCGAAATCCTGTCCAGCCGCCGCCCGCCAAGCTTCACCTCGCCGGAACTTGGCCGCAGCATGCCCGACAGCATGCGCAGCAGCGTCGTCTTGCCGGCGCCGTTGGGACCGATGATGGCAAGGCGATCGCCAGCGGCCACCGAGAAGCTGACCGCCTGGACCAGATTCCGCCCATTCGCCATGGCACAGAGGTCATGGGCTTCGAGAAGCGCTGCGCTCATCGGCTGCAGCCCGCCGGATTGCGGGGACGGCAAAGCGTGCGCATGGTGATGCGATGATCGATGGAGCCGTCCAACTTTCCGTCACTTTCCAAAACTGGCGACGGAAGGAAGCTGGCGAAGCGGCCGACAAGACCGGGACTCGCGTTTCCTCCCGGCACACCCCGTCCGGTCAACTCAGTGATGGCAGGTCTCCTGGCTCGCGGGTCGTTGCGCCATCCTGCCTTCCCAGCCTTGCCGGCCAGTGGCATTCACGGATTTTGCTAGCCGCTTACAGTTGCGGGGGCAGCCACGGCCTCGACCTGAACAGGCCTCACCGTGTTCCCTTTTCACCCCTCGCCTTTCGGCTCGGGGACCATCACCACTTCAGCGTAGATTTCCACCAAACGCTTCGCAATGGATTTCTCGGACGAAGTGGTGGGCCAGCTAACGGAAACAGGCATTGCACGCTCACTTTATGTAATAACATAACATTCTTAGGAGATGACGCGGCCCGCTGTCAAGCGAAAGCCCATGGGATCGGCGCAGATTGCACGGAATGCGCAATTTCGATCAAACTGGCCGCGCCAGGAAACGCCAAGATGATCCGGCCAATGCGAAAAGGAGCCCCATGAACCCGACCGAGAAAGCGCTGTGGTTCGTCGAGAGCCATCTGCCGGAGGCGATCTCGCTTGACGATGTCGCGCAAAGCAGCGGCGTGTCGCGTTTTCATGTGACGCGCGCCTTCGGCGCCGCAACCGGCCGCTCGGTGATGGGTTACATGCGCTCACGCCGGCTGACCGAGGCGGCGCGCAAGCTGGCCGGCGGAGCGCCCGACATCCTCGCCGTCGCGCTCGACGCCGGCTACAACTCGCATGAGGCGTTCACCCGTGCCTTCCGCGATCAGTTCGGCACCACGCCGGAACTGGTGCGCGCGCAAGGCTCGACCAACAACCTCGACCTCGTGGAGCCGATCCTGATGGACCAGTCCTTCCTCACCAATCTCGAACCACCGCGCTTCGAGACCAGCCGGCCGTTCCTGATCGCCGGCCTCGGCGAACGCTACAGCTGTGAAACCAGCGCCGGGATTCCGATGCAGTGGCAGCGTTTTGCACCCTATATCGGCAACATCCCCGGCGAGATCTCAGGCGTTTTCTACGGCGTGTGCCTTAACGGCGACGACGCGGGCAATTTCGACTATGTCGTCGGCGTCGAAGTGTCCGGCTTTGCGGATCTGCCGAAGGACTTCTATCGGGTGCGGGTGCCGGCGCAGAAATATGCGGTGTTCTCGCACCGCGAGCACATCTCATCCATCCGCCGGACGATCAACACGATCTGGAACAGTTGGCTGCCCGACTCCGGTCACGAAATCGCGGATGCACCGGAATTCGAGCGCTATGGACCGGAGTTCGATGCCCACAGCGGCAATGGCGGGCTGGAGATCTGGGTACCGGTGAAGGGGTAGCTCGATCACGCCATCGGCAGCGCCGGCCAGCGATCGATGACCTTTCCGCCGGAAAACACGGCGATCGACCCGAATTGCTGCAGCACGGCCTCGCTCTGCGTCGGCCTTAGAAACGCGTAGTCGCCTGGCCTTGCGGTCGCATCGGCAGGCAAGCCCATGAATTGCTGGTTGGAGGACAGGCCGAGCAGGCCGTTCGTCTTCATGCCTTGGGGGAAGACCGGCTCGGCCATCCACTTGCCGCCATAGAGATAGCAGCCCTTGCGCGGGAAGCGGCCGAGCGCCTGCAGCAGGCGGGTGACGGCCGGCGGGCCAGGCAGCATCGGCTCGACCACTTTCAGGATCGGCGTAGCGATGAAAGCCGCCGGCTGGAAGCCGTCGAGGCCTGGCGTATCGAAGTCGCTGGGCAGCACGAAGGCCGAGCCCATCGACACTTCATTGGCCGCGCCGCCACGATGAAGCAGTGCGGTCTTGCTGCCGCCGATGTTGAGGATACGGCGCTGGTCGGCGCCGAGACAGGCGACGAACGCCGCAGCCTGCGCCGACGCCTCCGCCAATGCCTTTGCCGGTCCGCCGAAAAGGCCGGGAATGAGCGGCGCATGCGCCTCGTAGGCCATGACGCCTTCGCAATGCAGCCGGGCCGGCAACGCGCTCAACGCCTTCGACAAGGCCGCGGGATCAGCAAAGCCGCCGCGATGCAGCCCGACATCGATCTCGAAAGCGATGCGCAGGCCGATGCCGAGTTCGTCAGCGAGAGCACCGTATTCCGCCAGTCTCTCCTCGCTGTCGATCAGCCAGCAGACACGCGACCAGTCGGCATCATCCTTCACCAGCGCAGCCCTTGCCGCACCGATCGGCATCGGCTTGCCGTAGAGCAGATCGGCATCCGGAAACGCCTTCAGCACCGCCTCGCTGATCGGCGGGTGGAAGGTCATGAAGCGCTCATGGCGAAGCGCCTTGCCTATATGCGCAAGCAGCGGCAGGCAGGCGAGCGATTTGTCGACCAGCCGCACGGCCAGGCCGGGATCCAGCCTCCCTTTTACCAGGGCAATGTTTCCGTCCAGCCGATCGCGGTCGAGCAGCAGGCAGGGTCGGAAGATGCCGGCGGTCTTCAGCGCATCCGAGAGGGTGGAAAAATAGGTGCTCATCATTCGATGCCGAACAGGCCGGCCATGTAGGGCGACACGAAGCGGTTTTCCGGATCGATGTCGCGGCGCACCGCCATGGCATCATCCCAGCGCGGGTAGAGCTTTTTCAGCTCCGCCGCTTTCAGGCTGTGCATCTTGCCCCAATGCGGCCGGCCGCCATGTCTGCGGAAGATCGGCTCTGCCGCCCGCATGAACGGCAAAGGATCGTTCGCGGCATCGTGGTGGATGGCGATGGAGCAGGTCGGCCTGTTGTAGAAGGGCGATAGCCAGAACTGATCGGGCGCGACCGAGCGCACCTCCATCGGGAAATAGACCTCGGGAAAACGCTTCTCGGTCAGCTCGATGATCTCGGCCAGCGCCTTCGGCCCTTCCTCGAACGGCAAATGATATTCCATCTCGTTGAACTTGGTCTGCCGGTCGCTGGCATAGACGTTGAGCCAGTCCTGCACGTAGTCCTCGGCGGGAAATTTGGCGGCCGCCGATCGGATCAGGCGGCCACGCAGCGATGGCAGCCAGGCAAGTGAAGTGCGCAGCCTGCGCAGTGTCCTCAAACCCGCCTCGTCCTCTTCCGGCGGCCGCGTGGTGGGTGCGGCATCGCTGAAATCGCTGGCGATGAACTGCGCATAGCCGGAAAACGGAATGTAGTAGAATTCGGCCGAGCGATGCGCGGCCATCATCGCCTCGAAATCACGCAGCATCTCGGTGATCGGCAGCACATATTTGCGGCGGCGCAACCGGTAGGTCGCGATGTTGTTCAGCGTCACTTCGGTGAGCACGCCGAAAGCGCCGAGCGCAACACCGATGGCGTGGATCATGTCCCGATCCCCTGCCCGCTTGAAGTCGCGGACCTTGCCAAGCCCGTCGACGATCTGCACCGTCTCCAGCTGCGTGTGATAGGCGCCGAGCGTCGGTCCCGAGCCGTGCGTGGCTGTGCCCAGCGCGCCGCCGATCGCCTGGCGGTCGATATCGCCCATGTTGGGCAGGCCCTGGCCAATGCCTTGCAGGATGTGCATGAGCGGGCCGAGCCGGGTCCCTGCCCGCACCCGCGCCTGATGTTTTTGCGCGTCGTGCGAGACCAGCCCTTCCAGTCTCTCCAGGGACAGGATCGTGCCCTGCGATTTCACCAGCGGTGTGAAGGAATGACCGGCGCCGGCAACGCGCACCGGGCCAGGCGCGCTCCGGACGAGATCACCGAGTTCACCGGCATCGCCGGGGCTGGCGA
The DNA here is from genome assembly GCF_055811095.1 of Mesorhizobium sp. WSM4833. Classification (NCBI taxonomy): domain Bacteria; kingdom Pseudomonadati; phylum Pseudomonadota; class Alphaproteobacteria; order Hyphomicrobiales; family Phyllobacteriaceae; genus Mesorhizobium; species Mesorhizobium sp. WSM4833. Next base: position 4,028 of record NZ_JBVVQG010000006.1, on the reverse strand, counting down.
TCAGCTTGGGCTCGGCACTTACGAAGCCCGACCAGTTGCTCCAAGTGTTCGACATGGCGCTCCCCGCTCAGGCAACCGCACGACGGCGACGTGACACAAGAACGAAGAGACCGAGCAGCGCCACGCTTGCCACCGCGCTGGCGGCGGCGAATTCCGGCACCGGCCGGAAATCCTTGCCATCGATGAGCAGCGACGCCGCAATCGGCCCGATCGCCAGGCCGAACAGTTGGGCTGCCGGCACCAGCAGCACGGCGGTGCGCGTCTCGTCGGCGGTGATCGCCAGACGGATCTGGTAGGGCACGATGAACAGCAGGATAAAGCCCATGGCCAGGGCAGCGACCCAGAACGTCGTCAGGCCGGGGCTGCTGGCAAGAACCAGGGAACTGACAAGCGCCACGACGCCGATCGCCGCGATGGCAAGGCGATAATCGATGCGCGCCTCGAACGCGGTCGCCGTCATCGCCCCCAGGACCTGCACCGCGAGGCTGGCCGAGACGATCAGGCCGACGGTACGGCCATCGATGCCGTATTGCGCGCCTAGCGGCTCCAGGAAGGCCCAGACCGCGCCGAAGAACATGAAGTAGCAGAAGACCGACAGCAGCGCGGTCATCGAGGGAACCGTCAGCACATTGGCCAGATTCTCTTCCTTGGGCAGGTCGGCATAGTCACCGGGCACGGTGAAAGCGACCGCCAGCGACACGACGCAGACGACGGCAAGAACGATGAAGCCACCCTCCGACCCTGCGGCCGGAATGACATAGAGCGCCAGCAACAGGGCGAGCGCGCATTGCGCCAGCGTCTGCATGGTGACGAAATAGCCGCCGATGCGCTCGGCGCGCCGCGAGCGGGCGATCAGTTCGGTGGCGATGGCGACCAGACCGCCCTCGGCGAGCCCGGCAAGGGCGCGGGCCGCAATCAGCATGTTGGCGCTCGCGGCATAGGCCGTCCACACATTGGCCAGCGCCAGCAGCAGCAGAAGGACGGCACTTTTCCAGCGCATATTGTGGGCCGAAAGCAGCATCGCCACGACGGCCGAACCGATGGCAATGGCGATCATCTCGGCGGTGGCGACCAGCGCCAGTTCGTCGCCGCTGACATGGCCTTCGGTGTAGAGAGCTCCGAGCAGCACCGGCTGCAGGCCGAGGATGAGCAGGCCGACCGAACCGATCCACAGGGCCGAGGCGAGCTGCCAGCCGGTCGGATTGCCGACCAGCCAGTCGCCACTGCCTGCGTGGCCGATATCTGTCGAAGCCAAAGGCGCCTCCCAACGTCCTTGCCGCGCGGCAAAAAAGCTGACAACCTGTCAGTATTTCCGAAACTGATACTTGATCATATTTCTTGTCAACCGGAATCTAAAAACCGTGCGAAAGATCGGTGCATGACGGAATTGAAGAGAATGGCGACCGAGCCGAGGCGCAGGCCCAAGCAGGAACGCAGCCGCGAGCGCATCGACGCGATCCTGTCGACAACCATGCGGCTGATCGGTGAAAAAGGCATCGACGCCGTCACCATGAAGGAAGTCGGCATGCTGGCGGGCGGACCGATCGCCACCGTCTACCATTATTTTCCCAACAAATCGGCGATCCTGGCGATGCTCTATGAGCGGTTTTCAGAGGTCAGCCGCGCAAGGCTGACGACGATCATCGCCGATGTCCGCGAGCCGAAGGACGTGATCGTGGCCGCCGACCGGCTGCTCGATGACTATCTCAGCCGTGTCGCCGGCGATCCGGCCATCCAGGATCTGCAGAACGCCATCCAGGCCGACAAGGCGCTCAAGAACCTCGACCTCGCCGAAACGCGGCACCAAGCCAAAATGTTCTGCGACCATGTCATCGCCCTGATCGAGCCGGAAAAGCGCGAGCAGTTCGAACGCATGGTTCTGCTGATCTTCCAGCTTGCCGGCGGTGTGGTGCGCCTGGCGCTTGCCGAGGGCGAAGCGGAAAGCCGCCGCACGATCGAAGATTATCGTTCGATCATTCACACGCAGCTGCGGCTGTTTCTCTAGAGCCGCGCCTATTTCGCCCGATGGACGAGGCCTTCGAAGCCGTGTGTCAGATCCGAAGCGCCGGCCGCGAACATCTTGACGAGGTTTTGCGGACGGCCGGGAGTCTTGTTCGCATCGAGGAGGATGGCCCTGCCCTCATGCATGACGAAATCGAATTTTCCATAGTCGAAGCCGAGTTCACGCCGGCGCTCACGCAATTCGTCGGGCACCGGGACGGGCTCGCGCCGGATCGTCTCCGATGCCTTGACCAGGCCGTTCGGGGAGACGTAGCGGGTGCAGCGCTCGCGCTCTCCGCAAAACACCCAGAAACGAACAGCAAAACCGTCGGGTTCTCTCTCCGGAATGAACTTTTCCACGACGAGATCGTCGCAATCAAAGACGCCGTCTGGAACGTCGCCGAGAGATCCGTGGATCTCATAGGGGTGCAAGATTGGCAAATGCGGAAACGGCGGCTGTTTGCCCGCGCGCTCGGATCGCCGGTTGAGGAGCGTCTCCGGAATTCCCCGATTGTTGAGATTGCTTTTGACGATCACCTGACCTTGCCAGCTGTCGGTTTTGTCGATCAATGCACCACTGATCCGCCGTTTGGATATGTCGGCGGCGCCGATGTTGAGGCAGAATGCAAAACTCCGGGCATAGTCGACATAGTCCGTGGGCGTCACCGTGGCATCGACATGCAATACCGCCATATCGGCGCTGACCGGCTTCGACAGGCCTTGCTGAACCCGAACCGAATGGCCGCGCCTTTTCAATTCCGCAAGAATGTCGAACAGCATGTATGGGCTGCTCCTGCGCAGCAGAATATCGCGCCTGCCCAGGAACCTGTCATGCTCATGCGTTATCACGGCGATACGCGCCACTATCCACCTCCTGGACTGTCTGTAGATGCCTTGAAATGTCTTGGCTTGTCCAACGACCTCTATTAAGCCCCGGTGATATCCAAAATCCAGGCGTGCAGGGGGCCAATGGAATTGCATGACAAATCATTGGGACGATTACCACCGCCATTGGAAACTTCTGGAAGCGCCGCTCCGGCCGACAGCGGAAACCGTCGCTATATTCGATCGCGAACTTGATCTCGGAAATGCCGATGTCCTTCTCTTGGGGGTTACCCCGGAATTGGCAGTTCTGGGCAAGTCGATGTTGGCGGTCGACCAGTCGGCGGCCATGATTTCCGGCGTATGGGCTGGCGACGACGGCTCGCGACGGGCAATTGCCGGCAACTGGCTTAACCTGCCCGTGGACCGCGCAAGCATCGACGCTGTCATCGGCGACGGATGCCTGTCGGCGGTCGCTTCCCAGGCGGCGCGCAGTTCGTTGTTTGGCGAGGTCGCCAGGGTGCTGAAGCCTGGCAGGCGCGCAGCGATCCGCGTCTTCGCACGACCGGAAACGGCGGACGATCTGTGCGGCATCGAAGCTCTGGTTCTGGCCGGCGGGATCGAGAATTTCCACGCGCTCAAATGGCGGATTGCGATGGCGTGTACGACCGACGACCGCGATTTTACCATCAAGGTGGCAACGATCCGCGATGCATTCGGCAGACTGTTTCCGGACCGCGAAGCTCTTGCCGCGCGAACAGGATGGAGCATGAGCTCGATCAACACGATCGACGTCTATGCAGGCTCGGACATAAGCTACAGCTTCGCGACGCTGGCCACGCTGACCAACGAGGCAGCCAACTGGTTCGGCGACGTGCGCGTCGTGCCGAGCGGAAGCTATCCGCTGGCGGAACGGTGCCCGCTTCTGGTGCTCGGTTCGGCCAGGCACCGGTAAGTTCATCATCATGCGCCAAGAGGCGCTCCGAGCGCCTTGACTCCGGCGCGCCGCCAGCCTATTTCAGCGCCACGTTAGCACTCGCCTTTGGTGAGTGCTAACCACATGTCCGGCGCCGCCGGATGGAGGAACTGTTTCTCACCGTTCTCATCGAGGAAGAAAAAATGGCAAAGTCGAAGTTCCGCCCGCTTCATGACCGCGTGGTCGTTCGCCGGGTCGAATCCGAATCCAAGACCGCTGGCGGGATCAT
>NZ_JBVVQG010000005.1:0-468278 GCF_055811095.1 Mesorhizobium sp. WSM4833 | reverse complement strand
CATCCTCAATGCAAAAGCACGCGATGCGCGCAACGAGTTCGCGAGTGCAACTTGACACCCCAGATAGTCGCTCTCCCCTCGGGGAGAGGTCGGATTGTCCCGAATTGCTCTTCGCAATTCGGTTGGCAATCCGGGTGAGGGGGCCTGCGTTACCTGAGCAGATCAGGACGGACCGTCGCCATGGGTGACACGCCAGATGGTGCCGTTGCCGTCCTCGCTGACGATCAGCGCACCGTCGCTCGCAATCGCCACGCCGACCGGCCGGCCCCAGACCTCACCGTTGGAAACCACGAAGCCGGTGATGAAATCCTCATACGCGCCGGTCGGCTTGCCGTCCTTGAACAGCAACCGCACCACCTTGTAGCCGGTCCTGTTGCCGCGGTTCCATGACCCGTGCAGAGCGACGAACGCATCGCCCTTGTATTCAGCTGGAAAGCTCTTCCCCTCGTAGAAGGCGATGGTGAGCGGCGCCGAATGCGCCTGCATCAGCACATCGGGAACGGTCGTTTTGCCGGCAAGATCGGGGCGCTCACCCTTGTGGCGCGGATCCTCATTGTTGCCGATATAGTACCAGGGCCAGCCATAGAAGGCACCCTCCTTGACCACGGTCGCGTATTCGGGTGGCACATTGTCGCCAAGCGCATCGCGTTCGTTGACGACGCACCACAGCGCGCCGGTCGCCGGCTGCACAGTCATACCCGAGCAGTTGCGCAAGCCGGCGGCAAAGATGCGGCCGTTCTTGCCATCGGGATCGAAGGCCAGCACGTCGGCGCGGCCGTCTTCAGAACCCCAGGCTGCACCCAGCGGCTGCGATTTCGCCCAGGCATCGAGTCCGCCTTTCGGCTCCCGGCCCATGTCCTCGGCGACATTCGATCCCGAGCCGACCGAAAGGTAAAGCGTCTTGCCGTCCGGCGAGAAGGCGATATCGCGGGTCCAGTGATGACTGGCGGGGATGTTGCCGACGATGGTTTCCGGGTCGCCGGAGGCCTTCAGGTCGCCATTGCGGTAGGCAAAGCGCACGATGCTGTCGCTGTTGGCGACATAGACCCATTGCGGGTCAGCGCCCGGCGGATAGAAGGCAATGCCATAGGGCCGGTTGAGATTGCCGGCAAAGATGCCGTCCTGCGCCGGCTTCGCACTGCCTTCGGCGAGGCGATAGATGCGGACCTGGTTGGCTTTGCTGTCGGCGACGAACAGGTCGCCATTCGGTGCGACGCGTACGACGCGTGGATTGTCGATGCCCGATGCAACCAGCTCGGCCGAGAAACCCGGCGGCAGTTGCAGCTTCGCGTCTGCCGGCATGTCCGCGATGCCGGCGCTGTTCGAGGTCGACCGGGTGGCATTGGGCTTGGGCAGATCATCCGGTCTGATCAGGCGGCGTGTGCCCGGCTTGTCCGCTCGCCAGTCGCCGAAGGCGGCCGCGCCTTTCAGCACCGGCTCGTCCGCCTGCTGGGCGAATGAAGCGGTCGAGACAAACAGTGCGGCGGAAAGTGCGGGGCCGGCAAAACGCATCATTCGGTCCTCCAATGTTCGGGCGTGAAAACAGGAACGACCGGTTTCGTCGATCGTTCCACGGCACACGATGAGGTGAAGGAAGCTTGCGGTTTTCCGGTTCAGGTCCCGGCGGCGTAGAAATCGTCGTCGAGGCGTTTTTCCAACTCGACGAGGTCAGCCGGCAGCGGCAGGCCCATGGCGCGCATTTCCCGTAGCTTTTCGCGCAGCTGCTCCTGGATCTCGTGCTGGTCTTCCGGCTGGTTGACCATCTCCTCCAGCAGCAGGCTGATCCGGGCCTTGAATTCTTCGAGCGCCATCGTCGTCTCCTCGGTTGGATCAGCTCAGCGCAGCATGCGTGAAATCAGCTGCGCCGTATAGTCGACCATTGGGACGATGCGCGCGTAATTCAGCCGGGTCGGGCCGATGACGCCGAGCGCGCCGACGACGCGGGCATCCTTGTCGCGATAGGGGGCGACGACTAGCGACGAGCCCGACAGCGAAAACAGCTTGTTTTCCGAGCCGATGAAGATGCGCACACCCGAGCCCTGCTCGGCGAGGTCAAGCAGCTGGATAAGCCCGTCCTGCGTCTCCATGTCCTCGAACAGATGGCGCAGCAGCTCGATGTCGGCCTGGGCGGTGACGTTTTCAAGCAGATTGGCACGCCCGCGCACGATGAGCCGTGCCGGAAGGCCGCTGTCGGCACCGGCCCACACCGCCAGCCCCTTCTCCACCAGGTCCTGCGACAGCGTGTCGAGCGCGGCCCTGGTTTCTTCCTTGATGCGAGCGATCTCGATCCGCGCCTCGGCAAGCGTGCGGCCGCGTATATGGGCGTTGAGGAAATTCGAGGCCTCGTGCAGTTGCGAGACGGTGATGCCGGCGGGCAGGTCGACGACGCGGTTCTCGACGTCGCCATTCTGCGACACCAGCACCGCCAGCGCCTTGGTCGGCTCAAGCTGGATGAATTCGATGTGCTTCAGCGCCACCTCGTTCTTGGCGGCCAGCACCAGGCCGGCGCCGCGCGACATGCCCGACAGCATCTGGCTGGCCTCGGTCAGCATGTGCTCCAGCGTCGCACCGGAACCGGACGCCCGCACCTGTGCCTCGATGGCGCGGCGCTCCTCGTCGGAAAGGTCGCCAAGCTCCATGAAGGCATCGACGAAGAAACGCAGGCCGGCCTGCGTCGGCAGCCGGCCGGCCGAAATGTGCGGCGCGTAGATCAGGCCGAGATGCTCGAGGTCGCTCATCACGTTGCGGATGGTCGCCGGCGACAGTGAAGACGGCAGGATACGCGACAGGCTGCGCGATCCCACCGGTTCACCGTCCCTGAGATAGGAATCGACGATGCGCCGGAAGATGTCGCGGGAACGCATGTCGAGCGCCTGGAATACTGGCGACTGAAGCGCGGGCGACTGCGAACTCGGATCGACTGCCTTGGTCATACGGCCAAAAACCTCCGGCCCAAGGATACAGACTTACACCGCACCCGCGCAACCCGGTGTCTGTGTCCGATCGTCAGGCCATTTTCCTTTGCGCCACGCGTCCCATGCGGTTACAAGCCGGCCAAGATTCCGAAAAAATGACAAGAAAGCAGCCCTGAATGCGCCCTTCCAAACGCCAATTCGACGAAATGCGTGCCATCTCCTTCGAGCGTGGCGTCTCCAAGCATGCCGAAGGCTCATGCCTGGTGAAGTTCGGCGACACGCATGTCCTGTGCACGGCCAGCCTCGAGGAAAAAGTGCCGGGTTGGATGCGCAACTCCGGCAAGGGCTGGGTGACGGCGGAATACGGCATGCTGCCGCGCTCGACCGGCGAGCGCATGCGCCGTGAGGCTTCGGCCGGCAAGCAGGGCGGCCGCACGCTGGAAATCCAGCGGCTGATCGGCCGCTCCTTGCGCGCCGTGGTCGATTTGCAGGCGCTGGGCGAACAGCAGATCACCGTCGACTGCGACGTCATCCAGGCCGATGGCGGCACCCGCACCGCCTCGATCACCGGCGGCTGGGTGGCGCTGTATGACTGCCTGCGCTGGATGGAAGCGCGCCAGATGGCCAGCGTCGCCAAGGTGCTGAAGGATCATGTCGCTGCGATCTCCTGCGGCATCCATGACGGCCAGCCGGTCATCGACCTCGACTATATCGAGGATTCCGCGGCCGGCACCGACGCCAATTTCGTCATGACAGGCAAGGGTGGCATCGTCGAGATCCAGGGCACCGCCGAGGGCGAGCCTTTCTCCGAGGAGCAGTTCGCGGACCTGATGGGCCTGGCCAAGAAAGGCATCCAGCGCCTGGTGAGTTTGCAGCAGATGGCGGTGGCTTAGTTTTTAGATGTCGAGCCTGAGCGCCCCCCTCTGGCCTGCCGGCCATCTCCCCCTCAAGTGGGGAGATCGGATGTCGTCTAGGGCTTCGCCAATCTCCGGCGTTGTAGGGTGCGCGACAATGCAGAAGCTGCCAATCTCCCCACCTGAGGGGGAGATGGCCGGCAGGCCAGAGGGGGGCGCCTCGTGACACCCTCCGCGATCCTGGAATCGGCCCTCTACGTCACAGACCTGCCCGCCGCCGAAACCTTCTACACCGACATCCTCGGCCTCAATCTCCTCGGCAAGGTCGACGGCCGCCACCTCTTCTTCCGCTGCGGCCCCGGCGTGCTGCTCGTCTTCAACGCCGAGGCAACCAAAATCCCGCCGGCGCCTGACGCGAGGCTGCCGGTGCCACCGCACGGCGCGGTCGGCCAAGGTCATCTCTGCTTTACGGCGACCGCCGATGAAATCGCCGGCTGGAAAACCCATCTGGAGGCAAAGAAGATCGCCATCGAGAGCGAATTCGAGTGGCCGCAGGGCGGCCGTTCGATCTATATACGCGACCCCTCGGGCAATTCGATCGAATTTGCCGAGCCAAGAATCTGGGGCCTTTGATGCATTCTCTCGATGGCAAGAAGATCGTCGTCGCCAGCCATAATGAGGGCAAGCTGCGCGAATTCGCCGACCTGATGGGACCGTTCGGCTTCGAAGCGAAGTCGGCCAGGGAGTATGGCCTGCCGGAGCCGGACGAGACCGGCACCACCTTCGAGGAGAACGCCTACATCAAGGCGCTCGCCGCCGCCAAGGCGACCGGCCTGCCGGCGTTGTCGGACGATTCCGGCCTGTGTGTCGACGCGCTTGACGGCGCGCCCGGCGTCTACACCGCCAACTGGGCCGAAACCCCGGACGGTTCGCGTGACTTCGGCATGGCCATGCAACGCACCGAAGTGGCGCTGCAGGAAGTCGGAGCGGCCTTGCCGCAACAGCGCAAGGGACGTTTCGTTGCCGTCATCTGCCTGGCGTTTCCCGACGGCGAGGCCGAATATTATCGCGGCGAGGCCGAAGGCACGCTGGTCTGGCCGCCGCGCGGCGAGCTCGGCTTCGGCTACGATCCTGTGTTCCTGCCCGATGGCTTCGAAAAAACCTTCGGCGAGATGAGCGCTGAGGAAAAGCATGGCTGGAAGCCCGGCCAGGCCACGGCGCTGTCGCACCGCGCCCGTGCCTTCCAGAAATTCGCCAAGGCGAGATTGGGCTCGGCATGAGCATGCTGCTCGACCGGGCGCCCGGCTTCGGCGTCTATGTCCACTGGCCGTTCTGCGCGGCCAAATGCCCCTATTGCGACTTCAACAGCCATGTCCGCCACCAGCCGGTCGACCAGGAGCGCTTTGCCGCCGCCTTCGAGGTCGAACTGGCGACGATGCGCGAGCGCACCGGGCCGCGCGAGGTGACCAGCGTTTTTCTCGGCGGCGGCACGCCCTCGCTGATGAAGCCGGAAACCGTGGCCAGGGTTCTGGACGCCGTGGCGAAGAACTGGACGGTGCCCGATGGCATCGAGGTGACGCTGGAGGCCAATCCGTCCTCGGTCGAGGCCGAGCGCTTTCGCGGCTACCGGGCAGCCGGGGTCAATCGCGTGTCGCTCGGCGTGCAGGCGCTGAACGACAAGGATTTGCGCTTCCTCGGCCGTTTGCACAATGTCGAACAGGCCCTGCACGCCATCGACTTCGCGCGGGAAATATTCCCAAGGCTGTCCTTCGACCTGATCTACGCCCGCCCCGGCCAGACGCCGGAGGCTTGGGCATCGGAGCTGGAACAGGCGATCGGCCATGCGGCCGACCATCTGTCGCTCTACCAGCTGACCATCGAGGAAGGCACGCCCTTCCACGCGCTGCATGCGGCAAAGAAATTCGTCATCCCCGACAATGACCATGCCGCCGACCTCTATGCGCTGACGCAGGAGATCACCACGGCGCACGGCCTGCCGGCCTACGAGATTTCCAACCACGCCAGGCCGGGCGCCGAGAGCCGGCACAACCTGACCTATTGGCGCTATGGCGAATATGTCGGCGTCGGGCCGGGCGCGCATGGCCGCTTCGTCGAGAACGGCCGCCGCACGGTGACAATCGCCGAGCGGATGCCGGAAACCTGGGCCAATCTGGTCGAGGCCAAGGGCCATGGCGTCACCGGCGGCGAGATCCTGACGCGCTCGGAAGAGGCCGACGAATTCCTGCTGATGGGCCTGCGGCTGGCCGAAGGCATCGACCTCTCCCGCTACGAGGCGTTCTCCGGGCGCGGCCTGTCGAGCGCGCGGTTGTCGATGCTGCAGGGCGAAGGGCTGGTGGCGCCGATCGGCAATGCGCGCCTGCGCGCCACGGCCGCCGGCATGATCGTGCTCGACGCGGTGGTCGCCGATCTGGCGCGCTAACCCTTGAAGAACGTCCTTTTCGTCTGCAGCCAGAACCGCTTGCGCAGCCCGACCGCCGAACAGGTGTTTTCAACGCGCCGCGATATCGAGGTGGCCTCGGCCGGAACCAACCACGATGCCGACACGCCGCTGACGCATGAGCTGGTCGCTTGGGCCGACATTATCTTCGTCATGGAAAAGGCGCACCGCACCAAGCTGCAGAAGAAATTCAGGGCCAGCCTGAAGAAGGCGCGTGTGATCTGCCTCGACATACCTGACAATTATGAATTCCTGGATCTGGAGTTGATTGGCCTTCTGAAGGCACGCGTTTCGCGGTATCTCGGTTAAGACGCCATCCGCGAAGGCCACCCGCATGAACCTGACCGTATCCTCCTGGCAATTCTGGGCACTGCTCTCGGCTGCATTCGCTGCCCTGACGGCGATCTTCGCCAAGGTCGGCATCGAGAACATCAATTCCGATTTCGCCACCTTCATCCGCACGATCATCATCCTGATCGTGCTCGGTGCCATCCTGCTCGCCAGCGGCCAATTCCAGTCGCCGGCTACGATCTCGGGAAAGACCTGGGCTTTCCTCGCCCTGTCCGGTCTGGCGACCGGCGCTTCATGGCTCTGCTATTTTCGCGCCCTGAAGATCGGCAATGCGGCGCAGGTGGCGCCGATCGACAAGCTAAGCGTCGTGCTTGTGGCGGTGTTTGGCGCGGCCTTTCTCGGCGAGCGGTTGTCCGGAGCGAACTGGCTTGGCGTCACCCTTATCGCGGCGGGTGCTGTGCTGGTCGCCTATCGAGGGTAGTTGCGCGCCATGGCGTGCGTTCTTCGTTTCAAGACGGGTGATGAAGATATCGAAGCGATTGGGCATCGTCCGGTCAGTGCTCCGTCGTGCTGTCGGGTTTGTTGTCGGAAAGGCTGACGTTCGTCGGCAAGGTGCTGGCGACGCGCTCTTCGGTCAGGCTGTGCTCGGTCTTGGCAGACGGGCGCTTGTCCCTGGGGGTGGCAACGCGGTTGCGGCCGGCATAGTAGGGTTCGAAAGCGTCTTGTATCTTGAGGCTATCCATCCTGTCCTCCTCCGGAATCAGGGGGCTAATCTGCCAACGCCGGTTTGGTTCCCCACTGTGGCAAAGGAAAGGCGAATTCCCTACATCGGCATCAGCTTTTGCAAGCCCGCGTCAGCCGTGCCAAACAGGGCTGAATGGAGAAGTCGTCAGTGACCGCAGAGACGGGCAAGCGCAGCTATGTGGTCGGGCAGACCGAGATCGCGGCCCGGCCGCTGGAGCCGGCGCTCTATCTGGTGGCGACGCCGATCGGCAATCTCGCCGACATCACGCTGCGCGCGCTGGAGACGCTGGCCGCCGCCGACATCGTCGCTTGCGAAGACACACGGGTGTCGCGCGTGCTGCTCGACCGTTATGGCATCCGCCGCCGCACCACAGCCTATCATGAGCATAATGCCGGCGAGGCCGGGCCGAAGCTGATCGCGGCGCTGCAGGCCGGACAGAGCGTGGCGCTGATCTCTGATGCCGGCACGCCGCTGGTGTCCGATCCCGGCTACCGGCTGGTCGGCGAGGCGCTCGACCACGGCATTCGCGTCGTGCCTATCCCCGGCCCATCGGCGCCGCTCGCGGCGTTGACCGCATCCGGCCTGCCCTCCGATGCCTTCATGTTCGCCGGATTTTTACCGGTGAAGACCGGGCAGCGGCTGACGCGGCTGGAGGCACTGAAAGCCGTGCCGGCGACATTGATTTTCTTCGAATCGCCGCGCCGGCTGGCCGAATCCCTCGGTGCCATGGTCGAAGCGCTGGGCGGCGAGCGCAAGGCCGCGATCGGCAGGGAATTGACCAAGACCTTCGAGGAGATGCGAACCGGCACGCTGCAGGCGCTGGCCGACCACTATGCCGCGGCCGATACGCCGAAGGGCGAGATCGTCGTCTGCGTCGCTCCGGCCGAGGCCAGGGTCGACGAACCCGCCGACATCGACCGTCTGCTTCTGTCGCTTGCCGCCGAAATGCCGGCCTCCAAGGCGGCGGCGGAAGCCGCGAAGATGACCGGCGGCCAGAAACAGGCGCTCTATCGGCGATTGCTGGAGCTCAAGGATGCTTCGGGAGAAAGCGGCGGTGGCTGAACGCCCGAGCGCCAGCCGCCAGAAAGCCTATCGGCGCGGCCATCGCGGCGAATGGCTGGCGTCGGTAGCGCTGATGCTGAAAGGCTATCGCATTCTCGCCCGCCGCCACCGCACGCGCTTCGGCGAGATCGACCTGATCGCGCGGCGCGGCGATCTGGTGCTGTTCGTCGAGGTCAAGGCGCGCCGGTCGCTGATGGAAGCCATGGAGGCGATCGGCCACGAATCGGAACGTCGAATAGAAGGCGCGGCCGACATCTGGCTGTCGCGCCAAGCGGACTACGGCAGGCTGTCGATGCGCTTCGACATGGTCGCCGTGCTGCCCTGGCGCTGGCCGGTGCATGTCGAGAACGCGTTTTATGGGAAGAGTTAGAGGGGGCAGCCCTCCTTCATTCGTCATCCACGGGCGGAGCCCGTGGGACGAAGCGTGAGGGCCGCTACGCGGAACACTCCTCACCCCCAGATCATCAACGCCACCAACCCGACACCGCCCACCACCAGCCGCCACCAGCCGAATAGCGAGTAACCTTTGCGCGAGACGTAATCGAGCAGGAAGCGCACGACGATGAGCGCCGTGACAAAGGCGGCGACGAAGCCGACGGCGATGATCGGCAGGTCGGCGCTGCTCAGCACGTTGCGGTTCTTGAACAGGTCGAAGGCGAAGGCGCCGACCATGGTCGGGATTGCAAGGAAGAAGGAAAATTCAGCGGCCGCGCGCTTGTCGACGCCCAAAAGCAGGGCGCCGACGATGGTCGAGCCCGAACGCGATGTGCCGGGAATGAGCGACAGGCACTGGAAAAGCCCGATCTGCAGGTAAAGCCGGGTCGGGAAGCGCTCGACGTCGCGATAAACAGGCTTGAGGTTCATGCGGTCGACCACCAGCAGCACGACGCCGCCGATGATCAGCATGATGCAGATCAGCCTTGGCGATTCGAACAGCACCGTCTTGATGAAATCATGCGCCAGCGCGCCGATGAATGCCGCCGGCAGGAAGGCGATGAGGATGCCGATGACGAAATGCCTGGTCAGTCGGTCGTGCGGCAGTTCGAGCAGCATTTTCCAGAGGCGGCGGAAATAAACGCTGAGGATCGCCAGGATGGCGCCGAGCTGGATCAGGATCTCGAAGGCCTTGCCGGTCGAGTGGAAGCCGAGGAAATGGCCAGCGAGCAGGATATGGCCGGTCGAGGACACCGGGATGAACTCGGTCAGCCCCTCCAGCAGGCCGAGCAGCAGGGCTTCGACGATGGTCTGGCTTTCCATGGCTACCTCGGCATTGGCGTGACGGCTGACAGAAGGGCTTGCTTGTCATGGCGTTGAAGTCCCCCTATAGGTCGCAACACCCTGACGGCCCGCTAACCGGGCGGCCAAGACTTACCGGTGCGCCCTGCGATTCGCCAGTGCGCTTTATCATCGCGGAACCATGCTGACGCTTTTCCACCATCCCATGTTCGCCACCTGTCGCTTCGTCCGCCTCGCTTTCGGCGAGTATGGCGAGGAGCTGGCCCTGATCGAGGAAAAGCCGTGGACCCGGCGCAAGGAGTTCCTGGCGCTGAACCCGGCCGGCACGCTGCCGATCCTGCTGGCCGAAGGCGACGTGCCGATCGTCGGCGCGACGGTCATATCGGAATATCTCGATGAAACGCGCGGCGTGCTGAAGCGCGACAAGCGGCTGTTCGCCGAGGACCCGATGCAGCGCGCCGAAATCCGCCGGCTCATCGACTGGTATCTCAACAAGGCTGAAAGCGAAGTCACCCGTCATCTGGTGCGTGAGCGCGTGCTGAAGCCGGTCATGCCGGAAACGGCGGGCGGCGGCTCGCCCGACTCGGGCGCGATCCGTGCGGCGCGCGCCAACATCCGCCAGCACATGAAATACACCAACTGGCTGGCCGGCACCCGCCATTGGCTGGCCGGCTCGAGGGTCACCTATGCCGATCTCGCGGCCGCGGCGACGCTGTCGGTGCTCGATTATCTCGGCGAGATAGACTGGCGCGAGCACAGCGCTGCTCGCGAATGGTACACGCGGGTCAAGTCGCGGCCTTCCTTCCGGCCGCTTTTGACCGACCGGGTGCGCGGCCTGTCACCGGTGTCGCATTATGCGGACCTCGACTTCTGACGCCGCAAAACTGCGCGCGCTGATCGACGCTGAGGCGCAGCGCGCCGGCTTCGATGCCGTCGCCGTCACCTCCCCCGATGCGATCCCGCTGGCGCCGGCGCGCCTGGCCGAATTCGTCGCCGATGGCTTTCACGGCTCAATGGACTGGATCGCCGAGACGCTGCAACGCCGCAGTGAACCAACGGCCCTCTGGCCGCAGGTACGCTCGATCGTCGTGCTGGCGATGAACTACGGCCCCGACCATGATCTTCGCGAAGTGCTGGCCAAGCGCGACCGCGGCGCGATCTCGGTCTATGCGCAAAACCGCGACTATCACGATGTGATGAAAGGCCGGCTGAAGGAGATCGCCGGCAAGCTCGTTGCCCGCGCCGGCGGTGACGTGAAGGTGTTCGTCGACACCGCACCTGTCATGGAAAAGCCGCTGGCCGAAGCCGCCGGGCTTGGCTGGCAAGGCAAACACACCAATCTGGTCAGCCGCGAGCACGGCTCCTGGCTGTTCCTCGGCACCATCTTCACCACCGCTGAACTGGTGCCCGACCGCGCCGAAATCGACCATTGCGGCTCCTGCCGCGCCTGCCTCGACGCATGCCCGACCGATGCTTTTCCGGCGCCCTACCGGCTCGATGCGCGGCGCTGCATTTCCTATCTCACCATCGAGAACAAGGGGCCGATTCCGCACGAATTCCGCGAAAAGATCGGCAACCGCATCTATGGCTGCGATGACTGTTTAGCCGCCTGCCCGTGGAACAAATTCGCCCGGGCGGCTTCGGAAGCAAAACTCGCCGCGCGCGATGATCTGCGCGAACCACCGCTCGCCGACCTTTTGGGTCTCGATGACGCGGCCTTCCGCGCTTTCTTCTCCGGTTCGCCGATAAAACGCATCGGCCGCGATCGGTTCATCCGCAACGTGCTGATCGCCGCCGGCAATTCCGGCGAAGCGTCGCTGTCCGGCGCGGTGCTTGCGCTGCTCGGCGATCCGTCCCCGCTGGTGCGGGGCGCGGCAATATGGGCGCTGGCGCGGCTGGTGCCCAACGCCGAATATTCAGAAAGGGCAGCCATCGGCCTGAAAACCGAGAGCGACGAAGCCGTGCGCGACGAATGGCGTCTGGCGCGGCCAACCAGGGCGAATGCATGAGCGAAAAGCAGATATTCATCTTCGGCGCCGGCTATTCGGGCAGGGCTTTTGCTCGGGCCAACAAAGGCGCCGCGACGATCTTCGGCACGACACGCTCGCCGGAAAAATTCGAGACGCTACGGCAGGCCGGCATCGCCCCGCTGTTGTTCGACGGTGCGCTGACGGATGAGATTGGCGATGCATTGCGGAAAACAACGCATCTGCTGATTTCGGTCGCCCCGGAGGAGGCCGGCGATCCCGTGCTGGGTGCCGCGCGAGAGGCAATCGCTCAAATGCCTTTGCTGGAATGGATCGGCTATCTCTCTACGGTCGGGGTTTACGGCAATTATGACGGCGCATGGGTCGATGAAACGGCTGAATGCCGGCCGGTGTCGAAGCGTTCGATGATGCGGGTGGCGGCAGAGCAGGACTGGCTGGAGCTGGGCCGCGAGATTCGCCGGCCGGTGGCGATCCTGCGACTCTCCGGCATTTACGGGCCGGGCCGCAATGCCCTGCTCAATCTGGAAAACGGCAGCGCAAGGCGGCTGGTCAAGCCGGACCAAGTGTTCAACCGCATCCATTGCGACGACATTGCAGGCTCCCTGTGGCAGCTCATCCAAGGCAATAAAGGCGGCATCTTCAACGTCACCGACGATCTGCCGGCGCCGCCGCAGGATGTCGTCGCCTATGCCGCTTCGCTGATGGGTATAGAGCCGCCGCCCGAGATTCCTTTCGACGCCGCCCAACTTTCGCCCATGGCGCGGTCCTTCTATGGCGAGAACAAGCGCGTCGGCAACGCGGCGATCAAGGCGGCGGGCTATTCCCTGCGCTTTCCAGACTACCGCGCCGCCTTCGACCATATGTGGGCGAGCGACGACTGGCGCGACGGCGAGGCGCGCAGCCCGATGAAGCGCTAAAAGCAATTCCAGGAAAAGTGTGACACCGGGATTGCGTCAAAACAGAGACAGAGCGGTTCACCGTTTCGGTGAACCGCTCTGTCGATCGAAGCGTTCCGCGTTGCATGCTATGATTCGGCCTGGTGGGGATCCGGTTTCATGAAAACACCGATACAGCCATCTCTCGGCAAAAAATTCAGGCTGGCGGCCGCTCTCGGCCTGTTCGTCCTTGCCGGTCTAGTCGTACGGCCGGCCGCGGCCGAGGAACGGGCAAAAGACCTGTTCGGCGCCAAGAAACTGCCAGCCGCGAGCGCGGCGCAATCGATCGGCTTCTATTCCAAGGGCTGTTTTGCCGGCGGCGTCGCCATTCCCATGGACGGTCCGACCTGGGAGGTGATGCGGCCGTCCCGCAACCGTCGCTGGGGCCATCCGGCTATGATCGCGGTGATCGAGAAATTGTCGCGCGACGCGGCAGCCGATGGTTGGCCGGGCCTGCTGATCGGCGACATTTCGCAGCCGCGCGGCGGCCCGATGCTGACCGGGCATGCCTCGCACCAGATCGGGCTCGACGCCGACATCTGGCTGACGCCGATGCCCAGCCGCCCGCTGTCGGTGGCGCAGCGCGAATCGATGAGCGCCACCTTGATGGTCGATGAGAAGACCCATCTGGTGAAGGACGCGCTGTGGACGCCGGCGCACACAAGGCTTCTGAAGCGGGCGGCGAGCTACAGCCAGGTCGAGCGCATCCTGGTCAATCCGGGCATCAAGAAGAAACTCTGCGACACCGTCAGGGGCGACCGCGGCTGGCTGCGCAAGATCCGGCCGTTTTGGGGCCACGACTATCATTTTCACATGCGCATCGGCTGTCAGCCGGGATCCCCCGGCTGCAAGGCGCAGGAAGCGACGCCGGACGATGACGGTTGCGGCAAGCCATTGGCCTGGTGGTTCACGCAGGAGCCGTGGCGGCCCAACAAGAACCCGGATGCCCCCAAGGCACGCGACCTGATGACGATGGCGAACCTGCCGAGCGAATGCCGCGCCGTGCTCGACGCGCCGGGGCCGGCCTCGGCCGAGGCGGCGACCTATCATGGCGGCGGCGTGCCGGTCGCGGCTGCCGCACCCGAACCCGAAGCGCCGTCATTGTCCGCCACGCCGGCCGCCGCCGGCTTGCCAAGCACGGTGAACGCCTTCACGGCGACGCCCGAGATCGGCGTGCCGCTGCCGCGACCGCGGCCGCCAGGAAACTGACGGTCACGGCTCATAGACGGGCTCAACCGGTTCAGGACCTTATTTTTGCGAAACCGTGTCGGTTTGGCCGCACAGCCGGCCTCAGCGCGCCGCCGGGGTCGAAAACCGTTTCCCTTTTCAAACCCATGCGCTAGTCAACGGAAGAACGGCTAAATGCCGTTGGTGGCGCCGGAGACGGACGAGAGCATGCCAGGCACAGGCGACGACGATACTTTGTTGCGGTTTCCGATCCTTATCGGCGACATCGGCGGCACCAATGCGCGCTTTTCGATCGTGCTCGACGCCAATTCCGAGGCAGGCGAGCCGACCATCGTCCAGACGGCGAACTACAACACCATCGACGAGGCGATCCAGGCGGCCGTGCTCGATCGCTCGTCGGTGCGTCCCAATTCGGCGGTGCTGGCGGTGGCCGGTCCGGTCGACGGCGACGAGATCGAACTGACCAACTGCCCCTGGATCGTCAAGCCGAGAAAAATGTTCGCCAGCCTCGGCCTGAGCGACATCGTCGTGCTCAACGATTTCGAGGCGCAGGCGCTGGCCGTCGTCGCGCTCGGCGAGGAGCACATGGAAAAGATCGGCGGCGGCACGCCGGAGCCCAATGCCGGCCGCGTCGTGCTCGGCCCCGGAACCGGGCTCGGCGTCGCCGGGCTGGTCCATGCGCTGCACCACTGGATACCGGTGCCCGGCGAGGGCGGCCATATGGACATCGGTCCGCGCTCGGCCCGCGATTTCGAGGTTTTTCCGCATATCGAGAAGCTGGAGGGCCGCATTTCGGGCGAGCAGATCCTGTGCGGACGCGGTCTGGTCAATGTCTATCGGGCGGTTGCCAAGGCGGACCGCAAACCGTCGCCCTTCACCACGCCGGCCGAGATCACTGCCGCGGCACTCGCGAAAACCGATCCGGTTGCCGAGGAAGCGCTGGAGACCTTCGTCACCTGCCTTGGGCGCACGGCAGGCGACCTTGCTCTGGTGTTCATGAGCCGCGGCGGCGTGTTTCTCACCGGTGGCATCGCGCAGAAGATCGTGCCGGCGCTGAAAGCCGGCAATTTCCGTGCCGCTTTCGAGGACAAGGCGCCGCACAGCGCGATGATGCGCACCATGCCGGTGTATGTCATTACCCATCCGCTGGCCGCACTTCTGGGCCTTGCCGCCTATGCCAGGAACCCCTCGCTGTTCGGTGTCCAGACTTCGGGCCGGCGCTGGCGCGACGAAGTTAGTCACCCCGAGGCATAGGCAAGCTGGCTGCTTGGCGTTAAGAGGGGTGCCAAATTGCCCGGCCGCGGGAAGCGGAAATCTACGAAGCGCTCCGATTTGACATTTCAGCCCCCCAATTTGTCGAAACCCCGTGCGGGAGAGATCGTGGCGGTCATCCGCCGTATCCTCCAGGAAAATGGCCGCGACTATCGGGGCGCGTATATTTTCACCATCCTCTGCCTGCTGACCGTGTCGGCGACGACGGCGCTTGCCGCCTGGATCATGAGCCCGGTCGTCAACCAGATCTTCTACGAACGACGCGGCGACCTGATCCCATGGATCTGCGCCGCACTGCTCGGTGCCTTCATCCTGCGCGGCCTTGCCGGCTACGGCCAGGCGGTGACGATGGCCAGGATCGGCAACAATCTGGTGGCGCGCTATCAGCAGCGCATCTTCAACCATCTGATGAAGCTTGGCGTCTCCTTCTTCAACGACACAAGGTCCGGGCGGCTGGCCGCGCAGGTCAACGAGAACGTCAACGGCATTCGCGACCTGTTGTCGATGACGGTGACCTCGACCGCGCGTGATGCCGTCTCGCTGGTCGGTCTGGTCGGCGTGATGATCTACCAGGATCCGATACTCTCCTTGAGTTCGCTGCTGATCGGGCCGCCGCTGATCTGGACCGTCACCTATCTGATGCGCCGGGTGCGCCGCATCACGCGCGAATCGGTGCAGATCAACTCTCGGCTGATCGGCGCCATGCAGGAAGCCACGCAAGGCATCGCCATCGTCAAGGCCTTCACCATGGAGGACGAGCTGTCGCGCCGGATCAGCCAGCTCGCCGAGGATGCCGAGCAGCGGTCGAACAAGATCGCTCGCGTCTCCGAGCGGCTGACGCCGGTTTCCGAACTGCTGGCCGGCATCGCCTTCGCCAGCGTCATCGCCTATTCCGGCTACCGGGCCACCGTTCTCGGCCAGCCGCCGGGCGCGGTGTTTTCCTTCATCACGGCGCTGACGCTCGCCTATGATCCGGCCCGCCGTCTGGCGCGCATGCAGGTCGGCATGGAACGCGCGCTGGTCAATGCGCGCATGATCTACGAGCTTCTCGACATCGAGCCGCAGCAGAGCGACGCCCAAGGCGCCGCCGAGGCGAAATTCACCTCCGGCGAAGTGCGTTTCAACAACGTCTCCTTCCGCTATGTCGAGGAGGCCCCGGTGCTGCAGGATCTGAGTTTCGTCGCCGCGGCCGGCAAGGTGACGGCAATCGTCGGCGCTTCGGGCGCCGGCAAGACGACATTGGTGGCGCTGCTGCAGCGCTTCTACGATGTCGAGGCGGGGTCGATCGAGATCGACGGCCAGGACATCTCGAAGGTCACCAAACAGTCGCTGCGCGGTTCCATCGCCTATGTCTCGCAGCAGCCCTATCTGTTCGAAGGCACCATCCGCGATAACATCCGCTACGGCCGGCTGAGCGCCACCGATGCCGAGATCGAACAGGCCGCGGGCCAAGCCGCGGCCGACGACTTCATCCGCCAGCAGCCGCAGGGCTACGACACGCCAGTCGGCGAGAACGGCGTGACGCTGTCCGGCGGCCAGCGCCAGCGCGTCTCGATCGCGCGGGCCATCGTCAGGCAGGCACCGATCCTTTTGCTCGACGAAGCGACATCGGCGCTCGACAACGAGGCCGAGGCTCGCGTCCAGCAGGCGCTGACAAAGGTCATGGAAGGCCGCACCACCATCGTCATCGCGCACCGGCTGTCAACGGTGGTCAATGCCGACCACATCATCGTCATGGAACAGGGACGGCTGGTCGAGGAAGGCACGCACGCCTCGCTGATGGCCGATCCGCACAGCGTCTATGCCCGCTTCCACCGCATCCAGGGCGTCAAGGGTCTGGGGCTTGTCGACGACAGCGCGCCGATCCGGACTTCGGCGCAACGCCTGTCACAAGGCATCGACACGCAGAGCATCGCCGGGAGCACGACATGAGCGCCACGCCCGCAACCGACGGACCGGCAAATGATATGGGCCTGGTGGTGGTGGGCGCCGCCGGCCGCATGGGCCAGACGCTGATCCGCGCCATCCACTCTATATCAGGCGCGCGGGTCATCGGCGCGGTCGAGCGGGCGGATTCGCCGCATCTGGGCAAGGATGCCGGCGAGCTGGCCGGCATCGGCATCATCAACGTGCCGATCAGCGACGATCCGCTGCCGGTGTTCGCCAAGGCCGACGGTGTGCTCGATTTCACCACGCCTGCTTCGACGGTCGAATTCGCCGGCTACGCGGCGCAGGCGCGCATCGTCCATGTCATCGGCACGACCGGCTGTTCGACCGATGACAATGCCAGGATCGCTGCGGCGGCGCGCCATGCGACGATCGTCAAATCGGGCAATATGAGCCTCGGCGTCAATCTTCTGGCGGTGCTGGTCGAGCAGGCGGCGCGCGCGCTCGATGCCGACGATTTCGACATCGAGATCCTCGAAATGCACCACAAGCACAAGGTCGACGCGCCTTCGGGCACGGCGCTGCTGCTGGGTGAAGCCGCCGCCGCCGGGCGTGGTATCGAGCTCTCAGGCAACGACGTGCGCGTCCGCGACGGCCACACCGGGGTGCGCAAGACGGGCTCGATCGGCTTTGCCACGTTGCGCGGCGGCTCTGTCGTCGGCGACCACAGCGTGATGCTGGCCGGAACCGGCGAGCGCATCACCCTGTCGCACCACGCCGAGGACCGCGCCATCTTCGCCCGCGGCGCCGTCAAGGCGGCGCTTTGGGCGCGTGGCAAGAAGCCGGGACTGTATTCGATGCGGGACGTGCTCGGCCTCAGCTGAGCCGGCCTGATCCATAAACCTGAAGGAGCAAACATGTCGCGAACCCTCGTGCTCGTGCGCCACGGCCAGAGCGAATGGAATTTGAAGAACCTGTTCACCGGCTGGCGCGACGTCGACCTGACCGAACAGGGCCACGCCGAGGCCAAGGCCGCCGGGCAAAAGCTCAAGGCGCGCGGCCTGAAATTCGACATCGCCTTCACCTCCGCGCTGATCCGGGCGCAAAAGACATGCCAGCACATCCTCGACGCGGTTGGCCAGGGCGACCTGAAGACCATCCGCGACCAGGCGCTCAACGAGCGCGACTATGGCGACCTCTCCGGCCTCAACAAGGACGACGCCCGCAAGAAATGGGGCGAGGAGCAGGTGCATGTCTGGCGCCGCTCCTACGACGTGCCGCCGCCTGCCGGCGAAAGCCTGAAGGACACCGGCGCCCGCGTCTGGCCCTATTACCTGCACGATTTGCAGCCGCATGTGCTTCGCGGCGGCACCGTGCTGGTCGCCGCGCACGGCAACTCCCTGCGCGCGCTGATCATGGCGCTCGACGGCAAGTCGGGTGAGGAGATCGTCAAGCTGGAACTCGGCACCGGCGTGCCGGTCATCTACCAGCTCAACGCCGATTCCACCGTCGCTTCCAAGGAAGTGCTGGACGACTGAGCCGGCGAACGGAGTACCTGCGAAAAAAGCGCGTTGACACACATCGCTTGCCCGCTTACATGAGCCCGCACCAGCCCAGATGGCGGAATTGGTAGACGCGCACGGTTCAGGTCCGTGTTCCGCAAGGAGTGGAGGTTCGAGTCCTCTTCTGGGCACCAAATTCCCGTTTCGAGCCACTCGACGGTTCAGAAACTTAGAGAAAAAGCCCGGTTCGTCCGGGCTTTTTCTTTTCAGCCAACCTCCCCTTCCGGCCAGTCCCCTCACAAACCGCTTCAAACTCCGCGGCCGCTTCGCTACGCTCAAAACCATGGCTCAATCCACCAACCCGATCTTCGGTGCCCGCCGCGACCAGGCGTTCCCCACGCTGGCCGAGGTGGACATCGACCGCATGCGCCGGTTCGGCGAGGCCAGCGCCTATGCAGCCGGCGAGCACATCATCGAAGCCGGCGATGTGGCGCCCGGCCTGATCGTCGTGCTGTCGGGTAGCGTGGACATCACCCAGGACGGCGGGCTCGGCCGGCGCGAGACGATCGTCACGCACGGCCCGGGCAGCTTTGTCGGTGAGCTGGCGCAGCTTTCGGCCCGTCCCTCGCTGGTGAATGCGCAGGCCGCCGAGCCGGTGGAGGCGTTCGTCATCGCCTCGCAGCGGCTGCGCGACCTGATGGTGCAGGAGGCCAATCTCGGCGAGCGCATCATGCGGGCGCTGATCCTGCGCCGCGTCGGGCTTTTGGAGAGCGCCACCAGCGGGCCGATCATCATCGGACCCCGGGACAATGCCGACGTGTTGCGGCTGCAGGGTTTTCTGGCGCGCAGCGGCCAGCCGCACCGCGTGCTCGATTCCGACAGCGATCCCTGCGCCAAAACGCTGGTCGAACGCTTCGAGGTCGATCCGCACCACCTGCCGATCGTGCTCTGTCCAAACGGCAGGCTGTTGATGAACCCCGGCGAAAAGGACCTCGCCCGCTGCGTCGGCCTGTTGCGCCCGATCGATGCCGATACGGTGTATGACGTGGCCATCGTCGGCGCCGGCCCGGCAGGGCTGGCGGCGGCGGTCTATGCGGCATCCGAAGGGCTGTCGACGATCGTGCTCGATTGCCGTGCCTTCGGCGGACAGGCCGGCGCCTCCTCGCGCATCGAGAACTATCTCGGTTTCCCGACCGGCATCACCGGCATGGCGCTGATGGCGCGCGCCTACAACCAGGCGCAGAAATTCGGCGTTGAAATGGTCATCCCGGACGAGGCGAAGCTTTTGAGCGCGGCCACCGACACGTCAGGCGCCCGCTATCTGCTCGATGTCGGTGACGGCGAGACCGTGCGCACGCGCAGCGTGGTGATCGCCAGCGGCGCGCGCTATCGCCGCCTCGACATCGCCAATCTTGCGCGGTTCGAGGGGACGTCCGTGCACTATTGGGCGTCGCCCATAGAAGGGCGGCTTTGCGCCGGCCAGGAAGTGGCGCTGGTCGGCGCCGGCAATTCGGCGGGCCAAGCGGCGGTTTACCTCGCCAGCCATGCGCGGAAAGTGGCGCTGCTGGCGCGTGGTGGCAGCCTCGAAGCCTCGATGTCGCGCTATCTGGTCGAGCGCATCAGGGCGCAGCCGAATATCGAAGTGCTGACCGGGACCGAAATCGAGGCGCTGGAGGGCGAAGAGGGCAATCTTGCCATGGTGCGCTGGCGCAACCGCGCCAGCGGCGCGGAAACGACGCGCCCGATCCGCCATCTCTTTCTCTTCATCGGCGCCGATCCGAACACCGATTGGCTGGCCAACTGCGATGTCGCGCTGGACGCCAGGGGTTTCGTGCGCACCGGATCGGACATAGGATCGGCGCAGATGGAGACGAGCCGCAGCGGCGTGTTCGCCATAGGCGATGTCCGCGCCGGTTCGGTCAAACGGGTCGCGGCGGCTGTCGGCGAAGGCGCCCAGGTGGTCGCGGCTCTGCATGCCTACCTCGCGCGCGGCAACGCCGACACATTTCGAATGGCCGGGAGACCATGATGGATGAATGCAGACATACGCGCGACATCAGGAAGGTCACGCCGAGCGCGCTCGGCTGCGAGGAATGCCTGAAGAGCGGGTCGAAATGGGTGCATCTGCGGCTGTGCCGTACCTGCGGCCATGTCGGCTGCTGCGACGACTCGCCCAACCGCCACGCCACCAAGCATTTCCACGCCACCAAGCATCCGATCATCGAGGGCTACGATCCACCCGAAGGCTGGGCATGGTGCTATGTCGACGAGGTGTTTGTCGACCTCGGCGACGATGTGACCCCGCAGAACGGTCCGATCCCGCGCTTTGTTTGAGCGCCCTGGAGACGCCGAAGAAGAGCCCGGTTCGCCCGGGCTTTTCTTTGTCCAGCATTACGCGCTCGATGCCCGACTGTCCGCAAACTCACAGCTTACCCGTTCCAGTGTCCTGCCAGCTCACGATCATCCGAGCCCGACAAAGCTTTGACATGATCGCGGCTAGTTTAGAAACATTCAAAACTGGAAGGCTCGCATGCACCTCACCTATACAAGCGCACAAAAAGCCATTCACTGGGCGGTGTTTCTGCTGGTCATCGGCCTTTATGGCTTGACCTATGTGGAAGAACTTTTTCCGCGCGGCGATCCCGGCCGCGCGCTCGTCTGGTGGTTCCATATTTCGTTCGGGCTGCTGTTGTTTGCGCTGGTCGTCATCCGCGTCGGCCTGCGCCTGATACTGGGAACGCCAGGGCTGCAGACGGAAATGTCGGAGCTTGAACGATGGGCGGCCAAGATCGCGCATCTGCTGCTCTATGCGCTGCTGGTGACCATTCCGGCTCTCGGCATCCTGCTGACTTGGTACAGGGGCGACGCCTTGAGCTTCTTCGGCCTCTTCACCATCCCGGCCCCGGTATCGCCCGACCGCGACACGGCCCGGTTCATCAGGGAACTGCACAGCCTGTGCGCCAATTCGATCCTCATCCTCGCCGGAGTGCACGCAGCCGCGGCGCTATGGCATCATTTCATCCGCAAGGACGACGTGCTCAAGCGAATGCTGCCGGAAAGCACGCTCTCCTGGAGCAAGTCCGGGAAAGTGTGAAGTGGTTTCCCAGGAAAAGCGCATAGCGCCTTCCCTCGTTGATCGGGAGGGCCTTTCCTTCGACCTTCTTTTTCTTCAGAAGGCGCTCTCCCCGAGAGGGCTAACGCCGACCGATAGCGCCTACCGCACGGAGCCGGTGACGGTCGGGTCGATCATGCTGGGAACCGACTTGCGTTCGTTTCCGGCAAGCGCCGCTATGATCAGCAGGCTGGCAACCACCGGGACAAACAGGATGGCAACGCGAGCCTGCACGTAAAATATGGCGCGCCATTCATTGCGCTTGTCGGGGCTGTTGCTCATCATACTCACTTTGTCGGCCCCCCGGGCCGTGACATAGAAGCTAACGGTTAAACAACTCCTTCCGACTTCGTTAACCCGGCGGATTTGAGGCGAAATTCCCATGCGATCCCCAAGATGGCGATCCAGGCTTCAGTTGAGCCCGATGCGGCTGGCGCCCTGCCGGAACAGCGCTACGGCATCCGGTTCGAAGCGGAAGGTGCCGATGAAATCGTCGGCGCAATAGTCCGGCCTTGTCTTGCGGATGGCGGCGGCGAAGCCGCGCGCCTCGTCGAGCCGTCCGGCCAGCGCCAGGCAGTGCGCGGCGATCGCCAGTATGATGGCGTGGGCGTTGGGCCGCGCCGCCGCCTTCAGCGCCCATTCGGCCGCCTCCTCGAACTGGCCGAGCCGGACATGCGCCATGGCGCGTGCGCCCAGCATGCCGAACAGCAGCGGGTCGAACGGGCTGAGATGGCGCGAGTGATCGGAAGAGCCTATCGCCGCTCGCGGGTCGCCCGACTGCGAATGCACGAAGGACAAAGCGTAGTGGCCGAGCGCGAAGTTGGGGCTGAGATCGACCGCCCGCTCGAGTTCGAGCAGCGAGCCGTCCTGCTCCCCGCGCAGCCACAGCGCCCGGCCCATCGCCCAATGCGCGGCCGGATTGTGGTCGTCGACCAGCAGGCTGTGTCCGGCGCTCTCGAACGCCAGCGCGCATTCGCGGTCGCGGTCGCCCCAGCGCTGGAAGGCGTTCTGCCAGTGGGTGAAGGACAGGCCGGCATAGGCGCGGGCGAAGGTCGGGTCGAGCTGCAAGGCCTGCGCAAAAAAATGCCGCGCCTGCTCGTTTTCGGCCTGGGTGAAGCGGTACATGTGCCAGAGGCCGCGATGGTAGGCCTCCCAGGCGTTGAGCGAGCTGGGCGCCTTCAGCATGGCGCGGTTGCGCTCGACCGTTTCGATCTCGGCCGAGATCGAGGAGACGATGCTGTTGCCGATGTCGTCGAGCACGGAAAAGATGTCATCGGGCCTGCGCTCGAAGGTCTCGGCCCAGACGATCCTGGCGCTGCGCACCTCGATCAGCTCGACGCTGACGATGAGGCGGCCGGACGGGCTGCGCACCGTGCCGGTGGCGACATAGTCGACATTCAGCCGGCGGCCGGCATCCTCGGGCGCGATGTTCTGCTCTGCCAGCGCAAACACCGATCCGCGCGCGATGACGAAGAAATCCCTGAGCTTGGCCAGGCGGGTGATGATGTCGTGGGTGAAACCGTCGGCCAATCCGCCGCGCGTGCCGCCGCTCTCCTCGACAAACGGCATCACCGCCAGCGAAGCGTGGCTGGGCTCGACCGGGCCGGGTGCGGTGGGCATGGTAGCCACCAGTGGCGATAGCGTGGACAGGCAGGCCGTTCGAAGCGAGGTGCCCGACTGTCGGTCACGGATCGCCCGCCAGGCCGCGCGAAGCGGTGCGAAATCGAGCTCCTCCGACCGAAACAATCGTTCCGCCGCGGCCAGATGCTCTTCGGCCGCGCCGACCTCGCCGCGCCCGGCCAGATTGGACAGCAACGCCAGATGTCCGCACGTGTCGAACGGCGCCAGTTCCACCCATGTGTCGAGATGGGCGATCGCCTCGGCACTATAAGCCGGCAGGCTCGCGACAAGGCGTTCCAGCACGGCGGCGTGGCAAGCGCTGAAGCGGCGGCGCTGCGCGATCAGCCAGCTGTTGAAATGCGGGCTGCGCTCGAGCTCCAGCCCGTCGAGGAAATCGCCGGCAAACAGTCCGGCCAGCACGCGCAAGCGCTCGACGTCAAGCGTGCCGATCCCTTGCGCGGCGGCGCGGCTGACCTCCAGCACATCGACCAGGCAATCGTCGAGATCGAGTGCGACCGTATCGCCTTGGGTGGAGACCCGGCGCCGGGCCGGCATGTCAAGCGCGCCGCGCAGCTTGCTCAGGCACCAGCGCAGTTCGCCCCTTGGGTCGTTCGGCACATCCCACAACAACTCGCACAGGCGACTGCGGCTGACCGGATGCGGCGCCAGCGCCAGATAGGCGAGCAGCGCGCGCAGCTTGCGTGACGCGGGCAGGGCAACCGGAGCGCCGTCGCGGGAGATCATCAGCGGTCCGAGCAGGCGCACGGAAAGGACCGGCATGTCGCCGTCCGGCCTCGATCGAGTGGATTCCACGTGCGTTTCCACGCCTGCTCCCACGCTGGCCTGTCGGCCTCTCCTGTATCACCAAACACGACACGGCGCATCCGGCAGCGGATATCAGCGCCGGATACGGGCATTGCCGCTGTGCGGCATGTCAGTCCTAGCGCGGCAAGGTCACCAAACCTCGCCGCCCAGCCCGCCGGTTTGTAACCCGCCCGTGAAGACAAAACGCGATGACAATCAAGGAGACCAAGATGTTGCAGCAACAGAAGATCAGAACCACGGCCGGGCGCGGCCGCCTGTTCGACAGCATTCTCGACACCGTCGGCGACACGCCGGTGGTTCGCATCAACAATCTCGGACCGTCCCACGCGACGATCTACGTCAAGGCCGAGTATTTCAATCCCGGCGCCTCGGTGAAGGACCGGCTGGCGCTCAACATCATCGAGGAGGGCGAGCGCAGCGGGGCGCTGAAGCCGGGCCAGACGGTGGTCGAGGCGACCAGCGGCAACACCGGCATTGGCCTCGCCATGGTCTGCGCGCAAAAGGGCTATCCGCTGGTCGTCACGATGGCCGACAGTTTTTCGGTCGAGCGCCGCAAGCTGATGCGCATGCTGGGCGCCAAGGTGGTGCTGACGCCGCGCGCCGAAAAAGGTTTCGGCATGTACAAGAAGGCGGTGGAACTGGCCGAGGCCAATGGCTGGTTCCTTGCCCGCCAATTCGAGACGACCGCCAACGCCGCCATCCACGAGGCAACGACGGCGCGCGAGATCGTCAATGATTTCGCCGGCTCGCGGCTTGATTGCTTCGTCACCGGCTATGGCACCGGCGGCACGGTGGTGGGCGTGGCGCGCGTGCTGCGCCGCGAGCGGCCGGAAACCCGCATCGTGCTCTCCGAGCCGGCCAACGCGCAGCTCATCGGCAGCGGCAAGGTCCAGCAGCGCGGCGTCGATGGTGCTCCCGCCGCCAGCCATCCAGCCTTCGAGCCGCACCCGATCCAGGGCTGGACGCCGGATTTCATCCCCAACGTGCTGCAGGAGGCGATCGACACCAGCCTCTATGACGAGGTGATGCCGATCGCCGGGCCCGAGGGCATCAAATGGGCGAGGGAATTGGCGCGCAAAGAGGGCATCTTCACCGGCATTTCCGGCGGCGCGACCTTCGCCGTGGCGCGGCAGGTCGCTGAGAAGGCGCCGGCTGGCGCGGTGATCCTGTGCATGCTGCCCGACACCGGCGAACGCTACATGTCGACGCCGCTGTTCGACGGCATCGAGGCCGAGATGGATGCCGACGAGACCGCCCTGTCGCGCTCGACGCCCGGCTGCCAGTTCCCGGCGGCTTGACGGGAGATCTGGTATGGACGCCGTGCAAGATAACCTAGGCCTGTTGGCCGAGGAAACGCTCGACCCCCTGGATTGGGCCGATGTGCAGGCCCTGTCGCACCGGGTCATCGACGATGCGGTCGATTACCTCCGCGATGTGCGCGACCGCCCGGTCTGGCGGGAGATGCCGGCCGATGTGAGAGGGGCCTTCTCGGCGCCGCTGCCGCGCTCACCGGCGCCGCTGGATGCGGTCTATTCTGAGGTGTCCCGCACGGTGATGTCCTATCCAATGGGCAACATTCATCCGCGCTTCTGGTCCTGGTATATGGGGTCGAGCAATTTCACCGGTGCGCTCGGCGATTTCCTGGCGGCAATCCAGGGCTCGAACCTCGGCGGCGGCAACCACGCCGCCGGGCTGATGGACAGCCAGGTGGTGAACTGGTGCAAGGAGATGCTGGGCTTTCCCGCTTCTGCCGGCGGCACGCTGGTCAGCGGCGGCTCGATGGCCAACATCATCGGGCTGACCGTGGCGCGCAACGTCAGGGCCGGCATCGACGTGCGCGAGCATGGTGTCGCCGCCATCGAAAAGCCGCTGCGCTTCTACGGCTCGGAGCAGATCCACTCGTGCCACCGCAAGGCAATGGAGGCACTTGGCCTCGGCAACCGGGCACTGCGCCGCATCCCGACCGATGCCGGGCTGCGCATCGATATCGCCGGCTTGCGTGCCGCGATCACAGAGGACCGCGCGGCAGGGTTCAAGCCGGCCTGCGTCATCGGTACGGCGGGCACCGTCAACACCGGGGCGATCGACGATTTGCAGGCGCTTGCGAAGCTGTCACATGAGGAAGGCCTCTGGTTCCATGTCGACGGCTGCATCGGCGCGCTGATCGCCATTGCGCCTGAGAATGCCCATCGCGTCGCCGGCATCGAACGGGCGGATTCGGTCGCGCTCGATCCCCACAAATGGCTGCACGCGCCGTTCGAAGTCGGCTGCGCCCTGGTCAGGGATGCCGCCGCGCATCGCGGGACCTTCGCGGTGACGCCGGAATATCTGGAATCGACGCCGCGCGGCCTCGCTTCCGGCGAATGGCTGCACGACTACGGCCTGCAGACGTCGCGCGGTTTTCGCGCGCTGAAGGTGTGGATGGCGCTGAAGGAGCACGGTGTCGAGAAATTCGGCCGCCTGATCGACCAGAACATTGCCCAGGCCGTCTATCTTGCCGGCTTGATCGAGGCCGCGCCGCGGCTGCAGCTGGCGGCATCGCCGACCGTCAACATCGTCTGCTTCCGCTATCAGCCCGGTCTGACAGGCGAGGCTCTGAAGGCGCTCAACACGGAGATCATGCTGCGGCTGCAGGAACAGGGCATTGCGGCCCTTTCGGACACCACGGTGCATGGCGAGCACTGGTTGCGCGTGGCGATCACCAATCATCGCACACGGCGCGAGGATCTCGACCTGCTGGTGCGTGAAACGGTGCGGCTGGGGCATGAGATCGCGACGCAGGGTTCCGCACCTTCCTAGTTGCGGGCAGGCGTGCGATTCTGCCGCTGTGATTCGGGAGATCCAGGCCGTGACGCTGTTTCGTATGGTTGCACTGGCGGCGCTGGTCTTCACCGCCTCGGCGCAGGCCGCCGACATGGCCTTCTTCGTCAAGAACCTGCGCAAGGAAGCAGTCGCGGTCGAGCTGTTCAGCCGCGACCGCGAGACGGTCTGGCCGGGCAACGACAAGGTGTTCCTGATCGCCCCAGGGTCGCAGAAATCCGTGCCGTTCTCCTGCAATCAGGGCGAACATATCTGCTATGGCGCCTGGGCCGACGGCAATGACAGCCTCTCGGCCGGCGTCGGGCCGGACAATGACCAGCCTTGCGACACCTGCTGCTTCATCTGCGTCGAACACTCGACAGAGACGATCGATCTGGTGCCGTAGAGCGCGGAAGTTTTCGTTGGACCCAAATTAAGTCAGGGATCGGCTCGTCCGGTCCACTTCCGCGATTCAGCGCTGCGTGCGATGGTCGCCACGCGGCCGGGTGGGCCGCTTATTCAGGGGGTCACTCATGTTTCATGTCTATGCGCGCCGCGTGCTGGCCCCGCTGTCTCTCCTCATGCTGCTCGTGCCGGCGGCGCGTGCCGACGATGTCACCTTTGCCATCAAGAACGGCCACCCCAACGCCATGCGCGTCGAACTCTACAGCCAGGACCGCGACTATGTCTGGCCGGGCGATGACAAGGACTTCTACCTCGACGACGGCGAGACCAAGCAGCTGCCGATATCCTGCAACGCCGGGGAATCGATCTGTTACGGCGCCTGGGTCGATGGTGACGAGGGCACCTATTGGGGCGTCGGCCCCGGCAACAAGGAAAAATGTGAGGATTGCTGCTACACCTGCAGCGGCGGCGAGACCGAGGAGATCGAACTGGTCCCCTGACCGGTTTGCCAGCTTGACGGTCTTCGGGCTGGAGCCATAGCCTGTGCAAATACGCAGCGCGCGCCGCCTCGAACTGTTCAGACGCGACGTGCTTCAGGCAAAAGGAGCTCAGCTATGGCCGGCATGGTCGAAAGCGACAAGATCGACGTCGGGTTTTCCGGCAAGCGCTGCATCCATTCGCGCAACTGCGTGCTCGGCGATCCGCACGTCTTCGTGCCCAACGCGCCGGGTCAATGGATCCATCCCGAGGCGGCCAGCGTCGAGAAGATCGTCGCCATCGCCGAAAGCTGCCCGTCGGGCGCCATCACCTATGTCAGGAAGGATGGCGGGCCGCAGGAGCAAGCACCAGTGGTCAACACGGTGCGGCTGCGGGAAAACGGCCCGCTGGCGGTACACGCCGAAATCGTTCTCGACGGCGAGACTTCTTATCGTGCCACGCTCTGCCGCTGCGGCGCTTCGGAAAACAAGCCGTTCTGCGACGGCAGCCACAACAAATCCGGTTTTGCCGCCACCGGCGAGCCGCAGCTGAAGGACACGCCGGCGCTCGAAGCGAGAAATGGTCCGCTGAAAGTGACGCCGACCACCAATGGCCCGCTCAAGCTTGAGGGCAATCTCGAGATCGTCACCGGAACCGGCCATACGGTCGACCGTACACAACGCGCCTTCCTCTGCCGCTGCGGCCATTCCGCCAACAAGCCGTTCTGCGATGGCACGCACAAGAAAGTGGGGTTTGTCGGGTAGGTTGGCGCTTCGGCCAACGCTGCCAATCTCCGCCTTGGCCCAGCGCTCGCAGCTTTATCGACCCGCCCGCATCGGCTAAAGGCAGGGGCAGACAGACTCCCCAGCCGGACCGCCGCCAAAAATGACAGCCAAGACCAAGCCAAAACCGTTGTTCCTCGGGATCGACACCGGCGGCACCTATACCGATGCCGTGTTGTGGTCTGAAACGGAAGGCCCGCAAGAAGGGCCGAACAAGGGCAAGGTGCTGGCCAAGGCCAAGGCGCTGACCACCAGGCATGATCTTGCCGTCGGCATTTCCGGCGCCGTCGACGCTGTGCTGCAGAAAGCCGGAACCGATCCGGCTGATATCAAGCTGGTGTCGATGTCGACGACGCTTGCCACCAACGCGCTCGTCGAGGGCCAGGGCGGCCGCGTCGCGCTGGTGATGATCGGCTTTTCCGAGGGCGACCTCGCCCGCGACGGGCTGAAGGCCGCGCTCGGCACCGATCCGGTGGTTTTTTGTCCGGGCGGCCACGACGTGCATGGCAATGCCGCCAAGCTCGATCTGTCCGGACTGGAAGCGGCGCTGCCGGAACTCGGCGCCTCGGTGTCCGGCTTTGCCGTCTGCGCCTACTTCGCCACCCGCAATCCGGCGCATGAGATCGCCGCCCGCGAGTTGATCCGCGACAAGTCCGGCCTGCCGGTCACATCGAGCCACGAGCTGTCGGCCAAGCTCGGCGGCCCGCGCCGGGCGCTGACCACTTTGCTCAACGCCAGGCTGATCTCGATGGTCGACCGGCTGGTGGCAGCGACCGAAGGCTTTCTCGAGGCGCGCAACATCGCAGCACCGCTGATGGTGGTGCGCGGCGATGGCGCGCTGGTTTCAGCCGCTTTTGCCCGCCAGCGACCGATCGAGACCATCCTGTCCGGCCCGGCCGCCAGCCTGGTCGGCGCCCGCCACATGACCGGGCTCGACAATGCTGTGGTGTCCGACATCGGCGGCACCACCACCGACGTCGCCGTGCTCGACGGCGGCCGTCCCAGGCTAGATCCGGAAGGCGCCACCGTCGGCGGCTTCCGCACCATGGTCGAGGCCGTCGCCATGCGCACCTTCGGCCTCGGCGGCGATTCCGAAGTGGCGCTGGAGGATGGCGCGCTCAACCCGAAGATCCTGCTCGGGCCGCGCCGCCTGGTGCCGCTGGCGCTGGCCGGCATGGCGCATGGCGTAGCGGTGATTTCAGAGCTGGAGCGCCAGCTGCGGGCACCCAATCCCGGCCGCATGGACGGCCGCTTCGCGGTGCGCACCGGCGTGCCGGACCGGCTCGCCGCCGGCCTGACCGGCGCCGAAGCCAGGCTCTACGAGGCCATCGGTGCCGTGCCGCTCGCCGTCGACAGGCTTTTGACCTCGAATGCGCAGAACGCGACGCTGAACCGGCTGGTGTCGCGCGGGCTGGTGCATGTCGCCGGCTTCACCCCGTCGGACGCCGCCCACGTGCTGGGCAAGCAGGCGAACTGGGACCCTATCGCGGCGCGCCTCGGGGCCGAACTGTTCGCCCGCAAGCGTGACGGCCGTGGCCAGAACATTGCCGCTTCGCCGGAAGCGATCTCGGAACGGGTGCTGGTGACGCTGACGCGCTGGTCGGCCGAATATATCCTCGAGACCGCCTTTGCCGAGGATGGGCTCGATGGCGCCGCGACAGTGGCGCACGCCCTGGTGCAGCGCGCAGTCGACGCGCATCCCGGCATCGCCCGCCTGAGCGTTGCGCTCGACCGCCCGGTCATCGGCCTCGGCGCCTCGGCGCCGCTGCACTATGCCGGCTTGGCCGAGCTGATCGGCAATGACTGCGTGGTGCCCAGGGATACCGATGTCGCCAACGCGCTCGGCGCCGTCGTCGGCCAGGTCAGGGTTTCGGCCGAGGCGCGGGTCAGCCAGCCCATAGAAGGGCTGTTTCGTCTCGCCTCGGGCGAGACCGTACGCGATTTCCTCGACGAGGCAGCGGCGATCGCGGCGGCCGAGGCCGATGTCCGCGCCATCGTCGCGGAGCGCGCCAGGGATGCCGGCACCGACAGCGCCGAGATCGACGTCGCCACCGAATTCCGGGTCTCGACCGTCGAGGCCCAGCGCATGTTCATCGAGGCGCATGTCGTGGCCGTGGCCTCGGGTAGGCCAAGGATTGCGGTTTGAGCGACGCGGCGAAATACGCCACCTTCACCCTAAGCTGAATTGACCCGGCAAACCTGACATGCCAAAGGCCCGCAAAGCCTTTCATCTGGAGTAGCCTGATGACCGACCGCATCGAGATCGCCGGATTGCGGATTGCCCGCGAGCTGCATGAGTTCGTGGCCACGGAAGCGCTGCCGGGCACGGGGATCGAAGCGGACGCCTTCTGGAACGGTTTTTCGGCCATCGTCCATGATCTGGCGCCGAAGAACCGGGCGCTGCTGGCAAAGCGTGACGCCATCCAGGAACAGATAGATGGCTGGTATCGCGATCACGGCGCGCCGGTCGACATGGAGGCCTACAAGGGCTTCCTGAAAGAGATCGGCTACCTCGTTCCCGAAGGCCCGGCCTTCAGCGTGTCGACCGACAATGTCGACTCGGAAATTGCTGATGTTGCCGGACCGCAGCTGGTCGTGCCGGTGATGAATGCGCGCTATGCGCTCAACGCTGCCAATGCTCGCTGGGGTTCGCTCTACGATGCGCTCTACGGCACCGATGCCATCCCCGAAACGGATGGCGCCGAAAAGGGCAAAGCCTTCAATCCGGCACGCGGCGCCAAGGTCGTCGCCTGGACGAAGACCTTTCTCGACGAGGCTGCCCCGCTCACGTCCGGCAAATGGGCCGGCGTCAATGGCCTGTCGCTGGCGCAAGGTGCCTTGCGGCTGAGCGCCGGCGCCGGCTCGACGACGCTGGCCGACCCCAGGCAATTCGTCGGCTATCGCGGCGATGCCGCCAATCCCGATGCCGTGCTGCTTGTGCGCAACGGCCTGCACATCGAGATCGTGATCGACCGCAACAACCAGATCGGCCGCACCGATCCGGCGGGCATCGCCGATGTGATCCTGGAATCGGCGCTGACCACCATCCAGGACTGCGAGGATTCAGTCGCGGCGGTGGATGCGCCAGACAAGGTCGTCGTCTACCGCAACTGGCTCGGCCTGATGAAGGGTGACCTGGCGGAAGAGATCACCAAGGGCGGCAAGAGTTTTGTCCGCAAGCTCAATCCCGACCGCGCCTACACCGCGCCCGCCGGTGGCACGCTGACCGTGCCCGGCCGCTCGCTGATGCTGGTCAGGAATGTCGGCCACCTGATGACCAGCCCGGCGATCCTCGACCGCGACGGCAATGAGGTTCCGGAAGGCATCATGGATGCGGCGATGACGGCGCTGATCGCGCTGCACGATGTCGGGCCGAACGGCCGCCGCGCCAATTCCCGAGCCGGCTCGATGTATGTCGTGAAACCCAAGATGCATGGGCCGGAGGAAGTCGCTTTCGCCGTCGAGATCTTCGACCGCGTCGAAGCGCTGCTCGGCATGGCGAAAAATACCATCAAGATGGGCATCATGGACGAGGAGCGGCGCACCACCGTCAACCTCAAGGAGGCAATCCGCGCCGCAAAGGAGCGCGTCGTGTTCATCAACACCGGCTTTCTCGACCGCACCGGCGACGAGATCCACACCTCGATGGAAGCCGGCCCGATGATCCGCAAGGGCGACATGAAGCAGGCCGCCTGGATTTCCGCCTACGAGGCGTGGAATGTCGACATCGGGCTGGAATGCGGCTTGGCCGGCCACGCCCAGATCGGCAAGGGCATGTGGGCGATGCCGGATCTGATGGCTGCGATGCTGGTGGAGAAGATCGTCCACCCCAAGGCCGGCGCCAACACCGCCTGGGTGCCGTCGCCGACGGCGGCGACACTGCATGCCACGCACTATCACAAGGTCGATGTTCACGCCGTGCAGGCGGCGCTGAAGAACCGGCCCAAGGCCAGGCTCGACGACATCCTGTCGGTGCCCGTTGCCGTGCGACCGAACTGGTCGCCCGAGGATATCCAGAAAGAACTCGACAACAACGCGCAGGGCATTCTTGGCTATGTCGTGCGCTGGATCGACCAGGGCGTCGGCTGCTCGAAAGTGCCTGACATCAACGATGTCGGCCTGATGGAAGACCGCGCCACGCTGCGGATTTCCTCACAGCACATCGCCAACTGGCTGCACCACGGCGTGTGCAGCGAGGACCAGGTGATGGCGACGATGAAGCGCATGGCTGACATCGTCGACCGCCAGAACGAGGGCGACCCGCTCTACGAGCCGATGGCGGCCGACTTTGACAAGTCGATAGCCTTCCTCGCCGCCTGCGACCTGGTATTCAAGGGCCGCGCCCAGCCCAACGGCTACACCGAGCCGGTGTTGCACGCGCGGCGGCTGGAACTGAAGGCGCAGCAGGGCTGAAGAGGCCAGTCCCTGCCGTGAATGGGGCGGCAGGTCTTCGGCCTGACTTCCTCCGGAGGTGAGGCGTCAGGAAGCTGTATGGTCCAGGAGCCGGATGGTGGGATCGCGACGGTGTTCGGAGTTGACCCTATCGACGCCTTCCACCGTAATCGCGATCGTCCCGTTTTCCACTCTTGCTATCCAGCCCTTCGCTTTTAGATACCAGAGATGAAACTCGAGATGCTCTCGCGGACAGTCTGACAGGCGTTCGAGCTCCACATCCCCGATCCCGGGATTGCTGACGTCGTGCCGGCGCTTCGCGTAAAGCAGCGACAGCAGCCTGGCCTGGATCACGACATCCCGCTCGATGCCTTTGCTGTTGCTGGCTTCCTCGGTCAATTCGCGGCGAAGGCCGGCATGGTCCCTATACGCGATGTCGTATTGAGCGCGTTTGACCGGATCCTTGAGCGTGTTGTGGGCTTCCACGATTTCACTGAAGCGGGCTTCATCGCCGGTTTCGCGATTGTCGGGATGATAGCGCATCGCAAAATAGCGAAATATGCGCTCCAGCGTTTCCGAGTTGGCGTTCGGGCTGACTTCCAAAACTTCGTAGTAGTCAACGAACATAGCGGGCTCCCCGACCGCAATCATATTCACATTATCTAAATAAGGAATTCCCAATGCGGAGACCAAGACTTTGGTCCGATGCGATGACGTCCACGCCCCCGAAGACGGAGAAACGGCCGGCGCCCGGTCGGTGGGGGCCGTTGGGTGGTGAGGACGTCGACCAAGCGGACAATCAGGTCCGCCGCAGTGCGGAGATGGCCGATTCGTCGGATGACGGTTATGGCGTGATCGCGGAAGGCAATTTGGCGAGGTGGGCTTGTCGGGCGGCGAGACCTACGCCGCCTGTGCCACCCGCTCCGAACTCATGCGGTAGGAAATCGCTTCGGCCAGATGGATGCGGCCGACGGTTTCGCTGGCGTCGAGATCGGCGAGTGTCCGCGCCACCTTCAGCACCCGGTGATAGGCTCGCGCCGAAAAGGCGAGCTTTTCGCTGGCGTCCTTGAGCAGCGACAGGCCGGCGGCGTCCGGCATGGCGATCTCCTCGATGACCGAGGGCGCGCAATGCGCGTTGGTGGTGGCGCGGGTGGCGCCGAGCCGCTCGAAGCGCTCGCGCTGGATGGTGCGGGCGCGTGCCACGCGCATCGCCACATCGGCACTTTTCTCCGCCCGGTCGGGCCGGATCAGGTCGCTGGCCGAGACCGCCGGCACCTCGATCCTGAGATCGATGCGGTCGAGCAGCGGGCCCGAAATGCGCGCCTGATAGTCGGTGCGGCAGCGCTCGCCGCGCAGGCAGCGATAACCAGGCTCGCCGGCCATGCCGCAGCGGCACGGGTTCATCGCCGCCACCAGCTGGATACGCGCTGGATAGGTGACGCGATGGTTGGCCCGCGCGATCATGCAGTCGCCGGTCTCCAACGGCTGGCGCAGCGCATCGAGCGTCTGCGGCGTGAACTCGGGAAACTCGTCGAGGAACAGCACGCCGTGATGGGCCAGCGACACCTCGCCCGGCCGGGCGCGGATGCCGCCGCCAACCATTGCCGCCATCGAGGCCGAATGGTGCGGCGCGCGGAACGGCCGCCGATCGGTCAATTTGCCTTCGCCGAGCTCTCCCGCCACCGAGGCGATCATCGAGACTTCGAGCAATTCCTTCGGCGCCAGCGGCGGCAGGATCGACGGCAGCCGCTGCGCCAGCATCGATTTGCCCGAGCCCGGCGGGCCGATCATGAGAAGATTATGCCCGCCGGCGGCCGCCACTTCCAGCGCCCGCTTGGCGGTCTCCTGGCCCTTGATGTCGGCGAGGTCGGGCAAATCCAGCGCGGCGGCGTGGATGCCGGCCTCGGGGCGCGACAGCACCTGCGTGCCGCGAAAATGATTGGCGATGGCAATCAGGCTGCGCGGCGCCAGAATGTCAAAATCCTTGCCCGCCCAGGCCGCTTCCGGCCCGCAGGCGAACGGGCAGATCAGGCCCTTGCCCTCGGCATTGGCGCCGATCGCCGCCGGCAAGGCGCCGGCGACCGCGGCGATCGTGCCGTCGAGCGACAATTCTCCAAGCACGACATAGCCAGCCAGCATGTCGCCCGGAATGGCGCCCAATGCCGCCATCAGGCCAAGCGCGATCGGCAGATCGTAATGGCTGCCCTCCTTGGGCAGGTCGGCGGGCGCCAGATTGACCGTGACCTTCTTCGACGGCATCGACAGGCCGGAAGCATGCAGTGCCGCCTGCACCCGCTCGCGGCTTTCGGCCACCGCCTTGTCGCCCAGGCCGACGATGTGCATGTTGACCTTGCCGGGCGCGATCATCACCTGCACGTCGACCGGCACGGCCTCGATACCCTGGAAAGCGACCGTGCGAACCCGCGCCACCATTTTTATGCCCCCGGCCGCAACCCCTGCGATTGGCCAAGAATGGCCCTTCGGGGAGACAATCACAATTCTCCGGTCAAATCAAGAACATTACAGGAACAAGCAAGCGTGTAAGTTGCAGCCGGATTGCGCCCGGTTGCAAAAGCGGAACATGGTTAATACGAAATGAAAGCGGCTTACTTGCGCCGCTTCCCCTCGACCGCGTCCCAGAACAGGCTGGCGATGTCGGCGCCGCCGAAGCGCTTGACCTCGCGCACGCCGGTCGGCGAGGTCACGTTGATCTCGGTCATGTAGTCACCGATGACGTCGATGCCGACCAGGATGAAGCCACGCTCCTTCAGCGAAGGCCCGATGCGGGCGCAGATCTCGCGTTCGCGTTCGGTCAGCTCGGTCTTTTCGGCGCGGCCGCCGACATGCATATTGGAGCGGGAATCATGTTCGGCGGGCACCCGGTTGATGGCGCCGACCGGCTCGCCGTCGATCAGGATGATGCGCTTGTCGCCCTTGCGCACGTCCTTGAGATAGCGCTGCACGATATAGGGTTCGCGAAACATCTGGCCGAACATTTCCAGCAGCGAGGCCAGGTTGCGGTCGCCCTCCAGCAGATGGAAGATGCCGGCGCCGCCATTGCCGTAGAGCGGCTTGACGATGATGTCGCCGAACTCCTTGCGGAAGGCGGCAACTTCGAGTGGATCCTTGGTGATCAGCGTGTCCGGCATCAGGTCGGCAAATTCGGTGACGAAGATCTTTTCCGGGCTGTTGCGCACCCAGGCCGGGTCGTTGACCACGAGCGTCTTCGGGTGGATGCGCTCCAGGATGTGCGTGGTGGTGATGTAGTTCATGTCGAAGGGCGGATCCTGGCGCAGCAGGACGACGTCCATCTCCGACAAATCGGTGCGCACCTTCTCGCCCAGCGAATAGTGGCTGCCTTTCTCGTCGCGCACCTGCATCTCCTCAATGCGGGCAAACACCTTGCCGTCGCGCAACGACAGCCGATCCGGCGTGTAGTGGAACAGCTCATGGCCACGCCGCTGCGCTTCCAGCGACAGCGCGAACGAGGTGTCGCCGGCGATCGACACGGTGGAGATGTGGTCCATCTGGACGGCGATTTTCAGCTTCATGGCGGGTCTCCGGCGGCTCGGATGGGCGACTGTCCTGCCTGTACAGGCTCACTGCCCGTCTGCCAATCGCGACCTTTTGAAGATTGGCATCAGCAAGTCGCAAGCTCGGCCCTGCCGGTCATTCCGTGACAGGAGCCAGGCTGCGCGTCCTCGTTGTTCCTTGAGCCCGAATGCACACCTCACATCGATCCTTCGAAACAGGTCGCGGTTGCCCATGGAAAATCGATTTCGCGATACGTTTCCTAAAGGGTTTGCTGCCAGTCTGAAAATAAATTCCGAAGTCACAAAACAGGGACACCGATGCAAACTTCGTTTGGCACCGGTCAGGCAAACAGGGAGAGCACGGATCTGGCATTCACCGATCCGTTGACCGGGCTTGGCAACCATCGCCGCTTCTTCGACAAGGTCGATCGGCTGATCGCCGACCGAGCCGACGATCCCGCGCCCTTTACCGTCGGGATTCTCGACCTCGACGGCTTCAAGCCGATCAACGATCTGTTCGGCCACAAGGCCGGCGACGACATCCTGATCCAGGTCGCGATGCGGCTGCGCGCCTCTATGGACGGCTATTCCACGGTCTGCCGCATCGGCGCCGACGAATTCGCTTTTCTCTATCCGATGGTATTCAGCGAGGACGCTGCGGCCGAAAAGTCGCGCATGCTGATCGAGATCCTGTCGGCGCCCTACGATGTCGGCGAACGCACCGCCAGGCTTTCGGCCTCGGTCGGCTGCTCGTTGTTCTATTCGGGCGACGAGACCACGGAAATCCTCATCAACAAGGCAGAGACGGCACTCTACCACGCCAAGCGTTCCGGCCGTGGCCGCGTCGTCGTCTACA
Organism: Mesorhizobium sp. WSM4833; assembly: GCF_055811095.1. Classification (NCBI taxonomy): domain Bacteria; kingdom Pseudomonadati; phylum Pseudomonadota; class Alphaproteobacteria; order Hyphomicrobiales; family Phyllobacteriaceae; genus Mesorhizobium; species Mesorhizobium sp. WSM4833. The sequence goes on along the minus strand of NZ_JBVVQG010000005.1, from coordinate 431,144 downwards.
CCCGTGAGATGGAAGAAGCGGCCAAGCGCGTCACCCGCATCGAACAGGCGCTGCGCCGGGCTGTCTCGGCCGGCGAAGTGGAGCCGCATTTCCAACCCATCGTCGATCTCGCCACGCGCCGCACCATCGGCTTCGAGACGCTGGCGCGCTGGACCGACCGCGACCTGGGTTCCGTGCCGCCGACCGTCTTCATTCCCATCGCCGAGGAGCGCGGCATCATCGGCCCGTTGTCGCAGCTGGTGCTGCGCAAGGCGACGGAGGCCGCCAGAAGCTGGCCGAAGGACCTGTTCCTGTCGTTCAACCTGTCACCCTCGCAGCTCGTCGACCAGAACACCGGCCTGCACATATTGGCGATCCTCGACCGCACCGGCTTCGATCCGCGCCGGCTGGAGATCGAGATCACCGAGACCGGCCTGATGAACGACCCGGCCTCGGCCGCTCAGATCGTCGAGGATCTGCGCCGCGTCGGCATCCGCGTCTCGCTCGACGATTTCGGCACCGGCCAGTCCTCGCTCGGCCGCTTGCGCGAATTCCATTTCGACAAGCTCAAGATCGATCGCGCCTTCGTCTCCTCCATTCTCGACGACAGGCCGTCGGAACACATCATCCGCGCTATCCTCGCAATGTGCGAAGGGCTCGGCATGGACGTCGTCGCCGAAGGAATCGAGCAGGAAGCGCAGGCCGATCGCCTGGTCCAGTTTGGCTGCGCCGGCGGACAGGGCTATCTGTTCGGCAAGCCGGTCGATGCCGACGCCACGCTCGGCTATCTCCGCGATTCCTTCCGCGGCGCCCTGCGCGCCAAGGCGATCTGATCGGCGACCCTCCGCAATCCCCAACCCCGACGGTGCTGCCGTGCGCATCCGGTGCGGCGCATTGTCGTTTTGTCTGACATAAGCCCTGAAATTCGGCGGTTCGCCCTTGCCCGCGCGCCTTGCGCGGCTAGGATGCGCGCCGATCACGCTACAGCGCCGCGCGTCTTTCAAGACGCGCAAAGGACGCTGTAGCATTTAACATTTGCGCATGATCCCTTTCCGAAAATCGATCCGATTTTCGGGGTCATGCGCTGGGAGACAACAACGATGATGCCATCGGCGCATTTTGCCGACCTCGAAGGAGCCTCGGTGCTGATCACCGGCGGCGGCTCCGGAATTGGCGCGGCACTGACCGAGGGTTTTGTGCGCCAGGGCGCCAATGTCGCCTTCATCGACATCGCCGACGGCCCAAGCACAGCTCTTGCCGACCGCATCGAGAAAGAATTCGGCCGCCGGCCGCTCTACCTCAAGACCGATTTGCGCGATGTCGAGGCCCTGCGGGCGTCCGCCGCGAAGGCTGCCGAGGCGCACGGCGATGTCACCGTGCTGGTCAACAATGCGGCCTGGGACGAACGCCACGCCGTCGAAGACGTGACGGTCGAGTTCTGGGACAACAACCAAGCCATTAATCTGAGGCCGCATTTCTTCACCGCGCAAGCGGTGGCGCCGGGCATGAAGCGGGCCGGCGGCGGCTCGATCATCAACTTCACCTCGACGTCCTATCTGATCAACCACCCCGACATGCCGTCCTACACGGCCGCCAAGGCCGGTATCCTCGGTCTGACCAAGGGGCTGGCCGGCAAGCTCGGTGTGGACGGCATCCGCGTCAACGCCATCGCGCCCGGCTGGGTGATCACCGAGCGGCAGAAGGAGCTCTGGGTGACCGAACAGGGGCTTGCCGCCCATGTCGCCAAGCAGTGCATAAAACAGGTGATGCAGCCCGACGACATCGTCGGCACGGTGCTGTTCCTGGCCTCGGACGCTTCGCGCATGCTGACGGCGCAGATGCTGATCGTCGATGGAGGTTTCCTGTGAGCCAAGCCGGCAACGCACCGGCGGTCGCCGCCGTCGACTGGGGCACGACCCGCATGCGGGTCTGGCTGATCGACGGGCAAGGCAAGATGCTTGCCGAACGCCGCGGCGATGACGGCCTGATCACCGCGCAGCAAAAGGGCTTTTCGACCATCCTCGAAGGGCATCTGGCGGCGATGGGAGCACCAGCGGCGCTGCCCGTCATCATCTGCGGCATGGCCGGGTCCCGCCAGGGCTGGCTCGAAGCGCCCTATGTCACCGTGCCGGCGCCGCTTACCGCCATCCTTGCGGGCGCCGCCAGCGTGCCCGGACAGAGCCGTGACATCCGCATCGTTCCGGGTCTGGCCCAGCGGCTGACTGACGCGCCCGACGTCATGCGCGGCGAGGAAACCCAGCTTGCCGGCGCCGGCCTGCCGGCCAGGGGGCGCCAGTTGGTCTGCATGCCCGGCACCCATTCGAAATGGGTGCTGGTCGAGGATGGCGCCGTTACCGGCTTCGGCACCTGGCCGACCGGTGAGCTGTTTTCCGTGCTTGCCGCGCATTCGATCCTGCGCCACTCGCTCGGCGAGCACCCCAAGCCGGTCACATCGGACAATCCGTTCTTCCGCCGCTGGTGCGAAACCGCATTGGGCGAAGGCGGCGATGTCACCTCGCGGCTGTTTTCCATCCGCGCCGCCGGCCTGCTGCAGGATCTGAAAGCCGACGATGCCGCCGCCTGCCTGTCCGGCCTTTTGATCGGCGGCGAGATCGCCTCCGCCAGCCGCCGGCATGGCGCCGGTGCCGAACCCGTGGTGCTGATTGCCTCCGGCGCGCTGGCCGCACTCTACCAGGCCGCACTTGGTCTTGCTGGGCTTGAGGTCCGGGCCGTCGACGCCGACGAGGCAGTGCGTGCCGGTCTCGTCGAGGCGGCGCGCGAGAACGGCATGATCGCCAGAATTGGAGTTGCCCGATGAGCCAGACCGCACCGTTTCCAAAACTCAAGCGCGGCCTGGTTGCCATCCTTCGCGGGCTCAAGCCCACCGAGGCGATGGCCATGGGCCAGGCGCTGTTCGACGCCGGCATCGAGGCGATCGAAGTGCCGCTCAACTCGCCGCAACCGTTCTCGTCGATCGCCCGCATCGTCCAAGTGCTGCCGAAAACGGCGCTGGTCGGCGCCGGCACGGTGCTGACGCCGGCCGATGTCGATGGCTTGCACCAGGCCGGAGGGCGGCTGCTGGTCAGTCCCAATATCGATGCCGAGGTGATGGCGCGCGCCATGCATTACGGCATGGTTACGATGCCCGGCGTGTTCACGCCGACCGAAGCCTTCCTGGCGATCAAGCTCGGCGCCTCGGCCCTGAAATTCTTCCCGGCGAGCGTGCTGGGCGCCGGCGGCATTTCCGCGATGCGCGCGGTGTTGCCGGCGCAGACATTGGTCGGCGCCGTCGGCGGTGTCTCTGAAAAAGATTTTGCCGGCTACAAGGCTGCCGGCGTGACCGCCTTTGGTCTGGGCTCCAGCCTGTTCAAGCCGGGCATGAGCGTCGACGAGGTGGCCGCGCGTGCGCAAGCTGCCGTCGCGGCCTGGGATGCGGTGTTCGGAGAAGCAGGATGAGCGAAGCGATCGTTTCGGTTTTTTCCGATCACGTCTGCCAGCTCGGCGAGGGGCCGAGCTACGATCCCGCCACCGATACGCTCTACTGGTTTGACATCGTCAACAGCCAGCTTCTGGAAAAGCGGCTGTCCGGCGGCGCGACCACCGTCCATGAGCTTGGCCAAATGGCGAGCGCCATCGCCGTCATCGACGACAAGCGCCAGCTGATCGCCGCCGAGACCGGCTTTTATGTCCGCGATGTCGCGACCGGCAAGCTGACGCTGCACACGCCTGTCGAGGCCGACAATCCGGTCACGCGCTCCAACGATTCCCGCGTCCATCCCTGTGGTGCCCTGTGGATGGGCACCATGGGCAAGGGCGAGGAAAAAGGCGCGGGTTCGATCTACTGGTTTTTCAAGGGCGAACTGCGCCGCCTGTTTTCGGACATCACCGTCTCCAATTCGATCTGTTTTACCGAGGATGGCGCGATCGCTTACTACACCGACACCTCGACCGGGCTGCTGATGCGCGTCGCCTGCGACCCGGCGACCGGTCTGCCTGCCGGTGAGCCCAAGCTGTTCGTCGACCACCGCTCGGCCAAGGGCTATGTCGACGGGTCGGTGCTCGACCGCGACGGCATCCTGTGGAACGCCGTCTGGGGCGGCAGTGTCATCGAAGCCTACGGACCCGACGGCAAGCTCGTCCGCACGGTCGCCATGCCGGTGACGCAGCCATCCTGCCCAGCCTTCGTCGGCGCCAAGGCCGACCGGCTGGCGGTCACCTCCGCCTGGTCGGGCAAGGATGAGAAGCAGCGTCTGCTGGATCTGCAGGGCGGCATGACCTTTCTGCTCGATATTCCCGTCAACGGCCGCTTCGAGCCGCGCGTGCTGATCGCCTGATCGAACTGGATTCTACGGTCGGACGGTGCGTTGTCACGCCACCGCCCGCACCGTGTCGGTTTCGCGAGAGCCTGACGTCTCGACCATGCGATGGTAGGTGATCGTACCGCCGGGGATCGTTCATCTCATGCCAAGCCGTAAGCCGAAACTGATACTCGTCCATGAGCCGGAAAAGGCTTGTTTCGACCGTCTGGTCGCCGACGGCCATGCGCCGCAGCGCGCAACCGAAATCGCGTCCTATCTGGCGCAGTCGACCGATCTCGCTCCTGAATTCGACGTGCTTGGCCGTGCCTGCCAGGCACGCGGCCTGTCGTTCGCGCCGGTGGCGCTCGACGACGCTGCCAGCGTGCTCGCCGGCGAGCATCCCAGCACAACGCTGGTCTGGACGCTGACCGACGGCATCGCCTATTTCCGCGGCGGCGCGGCGCCCGCTTTGGCGCGACTGGGCGGTTTCAAGACAATCGGCGCCGACGATGCGTTGTTCGCGCTCTGCCAGGACAAGTTCCGCTCCGGCGCCGTGCTCGGCGCGCTCGGCCTGCCGGTGCCACAGGCTGGGCTCGCGCGTGACGGCCAATGGCTGGTCGAGCCGCCGGCCTCGCCCGCCGGCTGGTTCGTCAAGCCCAACCGGCTCGGCGCCAAGATCGGCATCTGGCCGGAGTCGCGCTGCAGCGATCTCGCCCACGCTTTGGAGCTCAGCCGGCGCGTCTTTTCGGCCTATCGCGACGATGTCGTCGTCCAGCCCTACGTCGCCGGCCGCAACGTGCGCGCCAGTTTCCTTAGCCTGATGCCGGGCGCGGGAGTCGAAGTGCTTGGCGTGGCCTTTGTCGATTCAGGCGCCGATTTCCAGACCATGGCCGACAGCCTGGCGCTCTACGGCGACACTGGCGAGGCAGCGAAAGCGGCGGGACATTACGCCGAGCCGGAGCTCGTCGCGGTCGCCGACAGCCAGCCGGCCGCCGACGCCAGGATTCGTGCGATCGCCGGGCGGCTGATGAGCGGGCTCGGCCTGCGCGACGTGTTTTCCATCGATCTCAGGGTCGAGGCCGACAACACCGTCCACCTCATCGAGTTCGAGGTCTGCCCCGGCCTGCCCTGCTTCGATTTCCGCGCCTATTGCCGCCAGCAATGGAGCCTCGAGCTTGCCGATGCCATAGCCGAGACAGCGGCGAGCCGGCTGATCGGCCAAGAGCATCGCGCCTGAAGGCGCCACGGCAGATCGCGGGCCGACCGGCGGACGCGTTTCACTACGGCATTCGCTCGACCGCCTGCAAGGCGGGATCCATCTTGTCCCAGGCATGGCCGTGGCTCGTGTAAGTCACCATCTGTGGGCTGAACTGTTCCGGATCGTCGAGGCTGGCCGCATGGACCGCTATGAATTCCGGCATGGCGACGGATATCAGAAAGACCGGCGTTCCGCAGGTTGGACAGAAGGTGTGGATTTTTTCATTGCCGCTGGCGCCCGCCACGCGCCAGGTGCTCACCTCCCCGGTAATGGCCATATCGGCACGCTGGCCGAAGGTCAGGTAGGATCCGTGGCCGGTGCCTGAGCGCTTCTGGCAATCGCTGCACTGGCAGTGGTTCTGGAAGATCGGCTCGTCGTTGGTTTCGTAACGGATCGCGCCGCATGCGCAGCCGCCGGTATAGCGCTTGGTCATCGTTATTCTCCACGGGTCTGAGTCTGCTCGAGGTCGCAACATCAGGCCGACTTCGGCTTGGCGAAAATATCGATGCCGCTGCCGGTTTCGAGGAAGGATTTCAGGCTGGACAGCACCGCCGGCCAACCCTGGCTGACGCCCTTCGCCATGCCGCTGCCGGCCTCGAGCTCGTCATGGCTGACGGTCAGCCGCACCATGGTGTCGTATTCCTCGATGGCGAACGTCACGCGGCTGGTTTTTGACGGATCGTCCGCCTGCGAAGCGTTCGCCCAGGTGATGACGAGGCGGGTCGGCGGCGAAATCTCGACGACCTTGCCGACGAGTTCGACGGTCCGTTCGTCATTGGCGCGGATGTGCTCCCATTTCGAGCCCGGCGTCCATTCGGAGACGTTCTCGTGGCCCCAGTAGCGCTTTGCGATCTCGGGCTTGATTATGGCCTCGAACACCTTCTGCGGCGTCGAGCGGATATAGGTCACGTAGACAAAGCTGGTCGTTTCCCTGGTCATTGGTCTTCTCCTTCGAGTTCTTGCTTCAGGTCGTGCAGCAGGCTGAGCCGCTGCCGTTCGAATTTCCGTACCCAGCGCTCGTAGACTTCGTGCAGCGGCACGGGATTGATGAAATGCAGCTTTTCGCGGCCGCGCTTGACCGTGCTCACCAGGTTGGCCGCCTCCAGCAGGTCGAGGTGCTGGGTGGCGGATTGCCTGGCCATGTCCAGATGATCGCAAAGCTGACTGAGCGTCTGCCCGTTCTGCTCGCACAGAAGGTCAAGCAGCCTTCTGCGTGTCGGGTCGCCCAGCGCTTTGAAAACCTTGTCGGCGTCCATCTGCCTCACTCTGTTGTAAGGCATAATATGCAGGTAAATACCTGCATGTCAATCGGCAATCCGACCGGCGTTGAATGACCGCTCGTCGGCACGGCTCCGCACCTGGCAACTGCGCCAGGCAGATCACCGTGAAATCGCGGAGCAAAGATATGTAAAATGAGCCTGCGAGGCTTCAAACGCCGCCAGGCTCTATCCGATTTTGAGCACGTCTCCGGCTAAAACCGGAACTATGCATGCAGGGGACCTCAGGCGCCCTCGACCAGGACGATCTCGCCATCGGCAACCTTCTGGCGAATGGCGGCGGCGCGCTGGTATTCCGGCGAATGGTAGCAATCGTGTGCGGCAGCCAGCGATTCGAACTCGATGATGACATTGCGTGCGCGGCCGGGGCCTTCGGCCTTTTCGTACTCGCCGCCGCGCGCCAGGAACTTCGCCCCGAAGCGCTCGAAGGCAGGTTTGGCGGCGGCGACATAGTCCTTGTAGCCTTCCGCGTCGCGCACATCGACACGAGCGATCCAGTATCCCTTGGGCATTTTCTTGGCCTCCGAACTTGTTCCTGGAAATCTCAGGCCGAGCGCATCTCGTCGAGGATGGCTTCGGCCGCTTCCCGCTTGTTGGCCGCAGCAATGATCGGACGGCCGACGACGAGGTGGCTGGCGCCGTTGCGAATCGCCTGGCCTGGCGTCACCACGCGCTTCTGGTCGCCATGGTCGCTGCCCGCCGGCCGGATGCCGGGCGTCACCACCGCCATGTCGGGTCCCACGATCCGGCGCACCGCCTCGGCCTCCGCGGCCGAGCAGACGATGCCGCCCATGCCGGCATGCAGCGCCTGTTCCGAGCGCCTAAGCACCAGCGTATGCGGATCGTACTCATAGCCGACGTCGATCATGTCCTGCTCGTCCATCGAGGTCAGAACGCTAACGGCAAGCAGGCAAAGGTCGCTGCCTCTGGCCGCCTCTACGGCGGCCTGCATAGCCTTGGGATAGGCGTGGATGGTCAGCATGGTCACGCCCATCTTGACGATGTTCTCGACACCCTTGGCCACCGTGTGGTCGATGTCGAGCAGCTTCATGTCCAGGAAGACGTTGGTGCCGCCGCTGGCCAGCTCCCTGGCGAAGTCGAGCCCGCCGGCGAAGGCAAGCTGGTAGCCGATCTTGTAGAAGGAGACGATGCCGTCGAGTTCGCGCACTGCCTGCTCGGCTTGCTTCACTGTCGGCACGTCGAGGCCGACGATGAGCCGGTCGCGCATGCTATTGGCGATCATGCCTCGATCCGGGTGGACAGCAGGCGCGAGGTCTCGATCAGCGTGCGGCATAGGTGCTCCATCGATTTGTGCAGTCTTTCGTCACGGAAATTTCCATCCTCGTCGAAGGCGTCACCGCCGTCGGGCACCGAGCATTCCGGCGTCACCACCTCCATCTGGCAACGCACCAGCACCGCGCGCAGATGGTTGATGCAGCGGATACCGGCAAAGTGCCCGTTGGAGGACGAGCAAAGGCCAACGACCTTGCCGGCCAGCGGCCTGACTGGCCGGCCACCATCCCTGCGCACCCGGCTCACCCAGTCGATCGTGTTCTTGAGCAGCGGCGGAATGGAGCCGTTATATTCGGGCGTGGCGATCAGCAGCCCGTCATGGGCCATGATGAGACGGCCGAGTTTCTGGGCGTTTTCGGGAACGCCTTTTTCCTTTTCCAGATCCTCGTCCATGATCGGCAGGGGGTATTCGGCGAGCGAGATGCGGGTCACCTCGGCACCTTGCATGGCGAGTTCCTTTTGCGCCACGTCGGCGGCCCTGCCGCTATAGGCGCCGCTGCGCACCGAGCCGGCGAAGACGAGGATTTTCGGGATCACTGCCATTGGCCACCCTTGTTCCCGGACAGGTACAGCCAAGGACGGCTCAAATCAACGGCTGGATAGGGGAATAGGGCAGTAGGGAATATGGGAGTAGAAAATAGCCTGGAAATGGAACCCTTCATCCCTACTCTCTTACTCCCCTATTGCCTTATTCCCTTCTCACTAGTGCGCTTCGCGGCGATAGATCCACAGCTGCGTCGGCGGAATGTTGCGGAGGATGAAATCGAAATGCTTGACCGTGTAGTCACCGCGGCCGGCCGGGATCGGCGACATCGGTCCGTAGGTCAGCTGCACGATCGGCCGTCCGGCCGGGATGCGGTCGAGCAGGCTCTCGATATAGGCGATGCGCTGGGCGACCGGAAAGTTGAGCAGCGGCACGCCCGAAACGACGGAGTCGAAGATCATCCCGCTCTTGTCGCCAAGCGTGGCGTTGAGGTTGAAGGCGTCGCCCTCGATGACGTTGACGCCGGGATAGAGCCGCCGCAGGTGACGAACGAAATCCGTGGAATATTCGACAGCGTAAAGGTTTTCGGGGCGTACGCCCTGGGCGAGGATAGCGCGGGTGATGACGCCGGTACCGGGACCGACCTCGAGCACTGGCAGGCCGGATTTAGGATTGACGATCGAGGCCATCTTGCGCGCGGTGATCGAACTGGTCGGCACGATCGAGCCAACCGTCTTCGGCTTGTCGATCCAGCCCTTGAAGAATTTGAGTTCGTCGTCGAACTTTTCGACAAGCGCCTTCCGCAGTCCAGGGCCACGTGTCATGCAAGCTCTCCTCAGCGCTCCCCGCAAAGTTACTTAGCACCTGAGCGGTGCTAGGCAAGGCGCGGCCGGACGCATGTCGTGGATAAGATAATTTTCGTCGCGTCTCAAGGGGTGACGCGATTCAAGGATTTACGCGTGGCAAATCGGCTTACGCGGGCCAAAGTGCATCAACGCTCGCCGAAAGACTCGAAGAAATCCTTCATACGGGCGAAAAAGCCGCTCGATTGAGGCGAATTGTCCTGCGAGGAGAGCTGTTCGAACTCCTCCAGAAGTTCGCGCTGGCGCCGGGTCAGGTTCTGCGGCGTCTCCACCGCGGTCTGGATGTAGAGGTCGCCGACATTGGGCTGGCGCAGCACAGGCATGCCCTTGCCCTTGAGGCGGAACTGGCGCCCGTTCTGTGTGCCTTCGGTCACCTTGACCTTGGTCTGCGTGCCGTCCAGCGTCGTCACCTCGAAGGAGCCGCCAAGGGCTGCCGTCGTCATCGAGATCGGCACCTTGCAATAGAGATCGGCGCCGTCGCGTTGGAAGAACTCGTGCGGTTTGACCGCCAGGAAAATATAGAGGTCACCCGAGGGCCCGCCGCGCAGGCCGGCTTCGCCCTCATTGGCAAGGCGGATGCGGGTGCCGTCCTCGATGCCGGCCGGGATGTTGACCGACAGCGAACGCTCCTCGGTGACGCGGCCCTGGCCGGCGCATTTCGGGCACGGATCCTTGATCGTCTGGCCGCGCCCCTGGCATTGCGGGCAGGTCCGCTCGATCGAGAAGAAACCTTGCGTGGCGCGCACCTTGCCGTGGCCGTTGCACATCGAGCAGGTGACGGGCTGGGTGCCGGGCTTGGCGCCGCTGCCCGAACATTCAGAGCACGAGATCGACGCCGGCACCCGGATCTGTGCGGTCTTGCCGGCAAAAGCCTCTTCCAGGGTGATTTCCATGTTGTAGCGCAGGTCGGCGCCGCGCTCGCGGCCGCCCGACGAGCGGCGCTGGCGCCCGCCCATCATGTCGCCGAAAATGTCCTCAAAAATGTCGGCGAAGCCGCCGGCGCCAAAGCCCTGGGCCCCGCCATTCATGCCGCCCTGTTCGAAGGCGGCGTGGCCGAAGCGGTCATAGGCCGCGCGCTTCTGCGGGTCTTTCAGCGTCTCGTAGGCTTCGTTGATTTCCTTGAACTTGTGCTCGCAGGAATGGTCGCCGGGGTTGCGATCGGGATGGAATTGCATGGCGAGCTTGCGGAAAGCGCTCTTGAGCTCCTTCTCATCGGCGCCTTTTTGCACGCCCAGCGTCTCGTAGAAATCAGCTTTCATTTTTTCCCGCTGTCCGGATGCTCAACGTCTTGAAGCATTGTTGCGTCTCTTGCCGGCACTGACGCTTCGATTTAGGTGCGATGGAAGGGGGATGCCAGTGTCGACGCGGCTTTGCCTGCATTTTTTCAGCAAGGCCCGCTGTTTTTCTGCAAGGGGTTGCAAAAAAGCCCGGCCTTCGCCGGGCTTTTCGCTTTATCTTGCCGTCAAACGGTTCAGGCCGACTTCTTCTTGTCGTCGTCCTCGTCGATTTCCTCGAAATCGGCGTCGACAACGTCACTGTCCTTGGCGGCGTCCGCCTTGGCGTCGGCTTCCGCCGCTTCCTTCTGCGAAGCCTCGTACATGGCCTGGCCAAGCTTCATAGAAGCCTCGGCCAGCGCCTGGCTCTTGGCTTCGATGTCGGCCGCGTCGTCGCCTTCGGTCGCGGTCTTCAGCGCCGCGATCGCGTCGGAGATCGCCGTGCGCTCGCCTTCCGAAACCTTGTCGCCATATTCCTTCAGCGACTTCTCCGAGGAATGCAGCAGCGCTTCGGCCTGGTTGCGGGCCTCGACCAGCGCACGCCGCTTCTTGTCGGTCTCGGCATTGGCCTCGGCGTCCTTGACCATCTTCTCGATGTCGGCGTCCGAAAGACCACCCGATGCCTGGATGCGGATCTGGTGCTCCTTGCCGGTCCCCTTGTCCTTGGCCGAAACGTTGACGATGCCGTTGGCGTCGATGTCGAAGGTGACCTCGATCTGCGGTACGCCGCGCGGCGCCGGCGGAATGCCGACCAGGTCGAACTGGCCGAGCGCCTTGTTGTCGGCGGCCATTTCGCGCTCACCCTGGAAGACCCGGATGGTCACTGCCGACTGTGAGTCCTCGGCCGTCGAGAACACCTGGCTCTTCTTGGTCGGGATCGTCGTGTTGCGTTCGATCAGGCGGGTGAACACGCCACCCAGCGTCTCGATGCCGAGCGACAGCGGCGTCACGTCGAGCAACAGCACGTCCTTGACGTCGCCCTGCAGCACGCCGGCCTGGATGGCGGCGCCGAGAGCGACGACCTCATCCGGATTGACGCCCTTGTGCGGCTCCTTGCCGAAGAACTGCTTCACGATTTCCTGGATCTTGGGCATGCGGGTCATGCCGCCGACCAGGACGACTTCGTCGATCTCGCCCGCCTTCAGGCCGGCATCCTTCAACGCCGCCTTGCAAGGGGCAATCGTGCGCTGGACGAGGTCGTCGACCAGCTGCTCGAACTTGGCGCGCGTCAGCTTCAGCGTCAGGTGCTTCGGCCCGGTCGCGTCGGCGGTGATGAAGGGCAGGTTGATTTCGGTCTGGGTGGTCGACGACAGCTCGATCTTGGCCTTTTCAGCCGCCTCCTTGAGGCGCTGCAGGGCAAGCTTGTCGTTCTTCAGGTCGATGCCCTGTTCCTTCTTGAACTCGGCCGCCAGGTATTCGACCAGGCGCATGTCGAAATCCTCGCCGCCGAGGAAGGTGTCGCCATTGGTCGACTTGACCTCGAACACGCCATCGCCGATTTCGAGCACCGAAATGTCGAACGTGCCGCCGCCAAGGTCATAGACGGCAATGGTCTTGCCTTCCTTCTTGTCGAGGCCATAGGCAAGCGCTGCCGCGGTCGGCTCGTTGATGATGCGCAGCACTTCAAGGCCGGCGATCTTGCCGGCATCCTTGGTCGCCTGGCGCTGGGCGTCGTTGAAATAGGCCGGAACGGTGATGACCGCCTTCTCGACCTTTTCGCCGAGATAGGCTTCCGCCGTCTCCTTCATCTTCTGCAGGATCATGGCCGAAATCTGCGAGGGCGACTGCTTCCTGCCGCCGGCTTCGACCCAGGCATCGCCATTGTCGCCCTTGACGATCTTGTAGGGGACAAGCTTCTTGTCCTTCTCCGTCACCGGATCGTCATAGCGGCGGCCGATCAGGCGCTTGACCGCGAAGATGGTGTTTTCAGGATTGGTGACCGCCTGGCGCTTGGCCGGCTGGCCGACCAGACGTTCGTCGTCGCCCGAGATGGCGACGATGGAAGGCGTCGTGCGCGCGCCTTCCGCATTCTCGATTACCTTGGGCTCCTTGCCATCCATGATGGCGATGCAGGAGTTGGTGGTGCCGAGATCGATACCGATTACTTTTGCCATTTCTCTAGTCTCTCCGCTAAGCAGGCTCTCAGGACCCGTACAGGCGTTCCGACGAAAGCCCCTGTTCACAAGAAATCCCGTTCCGGCAACCGGCATTCCGGCGCCGAACGGCTTGGCGCGTATATAAGAACAGGCGGCATCGCGCGCAAGCATTCTGCGCAGGCCTTCCATGAACCTTTCCATCTCCGCCCGCGACTGATCTCCAGGTGCCGCATGGTGCGGCCCGGAAAGGAAGCCCCCATGACCAATAACCCAGAGGCTCTGAGGTCTCCGGGAACAACAGGAGCTCGGCGCGACCACCGCCTTCGGGACGGGGTCGATGCGCTGGGCTTTCCGCTGATTCCGTTGACCCTGCGTAAGACCAGGCGTATCGTCGTCTTGAGGAAAGCAGACAATTCGATCAGGGAAGAACGAGCCGGACCGCCGCGCCTTGCCCTGATTTGCGCGGCCAGCCCCGACGTTCTCCCGTCGACTACGGGGGGTAGTGTCATGTCTCGCATCCGCGGCTCGTTCGTGTCGTCTCTTGATGGCGGCTTGCGCCGTGCTGTGCATCCAGGCGGGTTGCTGGCGCTGGCACTCGGCCTGTGGCTGGGCGCCGCGCAGGCGCAGGAAACCCGGATCATCTATCCCGGCTCGATGGCGGTGACCGGATTCTCCGGCACCATCATTCCCAATTTCGACCCCCCTGATTCCGAAAAAGAGGGCCTGCCGCCCGGCGTCGATCCGGTCGACGAAACCTTCATCGACCCCACGCGCGCCACCTTGCGCGTGTTCGACGTTTCGCATCTGGGCGGCCCAGCCTCCGGCCAGCTGGTCAACACGCCGCCGCCCTTCGAGGTGACGGCGGAGCAGATCGGCCAGGTGTTCGGCGTCACCTATGATGACGGCGTGCGCGACGGCGTTCCATCGGGCATTCCCAATCTCTATGCCGGCGCCACCTCGCTGCACGGCATCCGTATCGTCACCCCGGATGCCGACGATGACGGCCGCCCCGAGAGGCAGCGCCGCGGCGTTGCCGGCGCCACCTTCATGGATGGCCAGTTCGGCACCGAAAACGGTGGTGGGCCGGGCACCGTCTGGAAGATCGACGGCATCACCGGCCAGGTCTCCAAATTCGCCGACATCGACACCAACAGCGGTCCCGGCATCGGCAATCTCACTTTCGACGCCACTCACCGCGAGTTCTTCGCGTCCGATCTCGACACCGGCCTGATCCATCGCATCGACGCCGAAGGCAGACTGATCGACAGCTTCGATCACGGCGTTGCCGGCCGGCCCACGCATGGGCTCGCTCCCGTCGCCGACGATGGTTCGGTGATGGACATACAAGGTGCCGCCTTCGATAGCGAAGACCCCGACAGCTGGGGCTACACGCAGGACGAGCGCCGCGTCTGGGGTGTCTCCTACCATGGCGGCCGGCTCTACTATTCGGTCGGCGAAAAGTCGGAAATCTGGTCGGTGGGCATCGCTCGCGACGGCAGTTTTGCCGGTGACGCGCGCTGGGAACTGACGGTCAGGGCCGACAAGGACTACGCCGTCACCGATATCGCCTTCGACAATAGCGGCTTCATGTACCTGGCCCAGCGCGGTCCGGTCGAGAACCGTTACGATTACAGCCAGTTCGCCGATTCCGGTAAAGGCGAGGTCATCCGCTACTTCCGGGAGAACCCGGACGATCCGGAAACGGAATCGCTCTGGGTCGAAGTGCCGCAGGAATATGCGGTCGGCTTCCCCCAAGGCAACCGGCAGTCGGCCGGCGGTCTTGATCTGCAATATGGCTATGATGCCGACGGCAATCTCGACAGCTCCGTCTGCACGCAGACGCTGGTCAACACGGGCGACAAGCTGCGCGACAATCCTTCACTCGCCGAACAGCTCGCAGCCGGCGGGCCGCTGGCCGTACACGGTGTGCAGATCACGCCGAAAGAGCTGGTCAAGCCGGCCAATGTGCCGCCCTTCGGCTCATGGTTCGTCGACTTCGACGGTTATTTCGAAGACCCGGAGGTCGAGGGCCATGTCGGCGATGTTGCCGTCTGGCACCCTTGCGAGGGCCGCGCCGGCTATTACGAGGAAATCCCGGGCGGCTACCTGCCCCCCTTCTACCCGCCGGATTTCCCACCACCCGGCAACCTGCCTCCATGTCTCGACGTCGACGACGTCCAGTATTACTGCACGCCTTCCGGCCTCGAGGCCGATCTCTATCTCCATGACCATGCCGGCTTCGGCGGCGATTCGATCAAGGTCCAGTCCAGGACGCCAGGCGTCGGGGTGACATCATCCCAGTCGCATGCGCCCGGCAAGCCCTACACGATCGACATCACCGGCCACTATCCGGGCGACACAGTCGATGTCGGGCTCTGCTTCTACAGGAAGTCCGACAAGGACAAGGGTGGCTATTACCCTTGCTGCAAGATGACTTTGCCGCTCAGAACCCCAGCCGCCAGCTGCGAACGTTGAGGAGGGGAAGATGAAAAATCTCGCACTCTCCCCGCTCGCAACGAACGCCCAAACAACCGTCATGGAGACGATCATGAAACCCCTGTCATACGCCAGGCGCGGCGCGCGCTGGCTGATGGCGGCCGGTATCGCGGTCGCCATGTTCACCCCGGTGCAAGGCTTTGCAGAAGACGCTGCCTCGATCACCCCGGAGCTGAAGCTCGATCTCGACAGTTCGCGCGTCGTCACTCCGAGGCCTGACCAGGTGGTGCCTTTCTTCACCAAGACAGGCGTTCAAAGAGGCTGCGATTACGTCGTCTACTCGCTGAGCTTCGGCTTGCGCGGCGATCCGCAGGGCCTTGCCGACCCGAGCCTCGAGGCCAGGCTGAAGAAGGTCAGGATCGACTTCAAGGACCAGCTTCCGCACGGCCTTGCGATCATCAACGTCAACGTGTCCGGCGACGGCACGGATTCGTCCGGCGGACCACTGCCGGGTGCAACGATCAGCACTTCGGCAAATCCGAACGATACTGCCACGGTTTCCGATTTCCGCATCTCCACGTCCGATGTCGACGGCGTCGGCGCTGCCAACGAGCGTGTGATCAACTTCGCGATCACGGCCAAGATCGATCGTGCGGCATTTCCCGCGCCGACGATCGTCGACAACCAGGGCATGATCAAGGTGACGGCCGGACCGGGCACCGGGACCATCATCCCATCGCAGGATCCGAGCAAGCCCGACGACGGTGACTTCAAGACCGGCGTGAAGACCTCGATCAAGATCGACGTCACCAAGTGCAATCCGCCACCGCCACCTCCCGGCAAGGAATGCTTCAAGGTGGAACGCGGTACGGTCGACTGCGTGCCCGGCGGCGGCGCCTTCATCTATCACATGCCGGTCGGCCCGGAGATGGGCGGCAAGTGGGTGCAGGTGTCGACGAGCACGCCCGGCATCAACATCATCCCCGATACCCAATTGGTGCCGGCGGGCGGCGGTGTGCTCAACTGGAAGATCGTCGGTGCCTCGCCCGGCGACGTCATCCACCTCATCGTCACCGGCATCGAAACCTATGCCGGTCCGAAGGAAGGCTGGGGCCTGTGCTGCACGCAGACGATCGACATCGTCATCCCGCGTGACCAGAGGTGCCCGCCCAGGGACAAGGAGCCGGACCTCAAGGTCGAGAAACGCGCCGACGTGACGCGTTGCACGATGGGCGGCGGCTGCGACTTCACCATCAGGGTCACCAATGTCGGCACCGGAGCCTACCACGGCAAGATCGTGCTCGACGAGGTGACGCTGCCGGCCGGCTCGACGCTCGATTCAGGGCCAAATCCACCTTGGGTCTGCGTACCCGGAACCACCCCGATGACCTGCACCTATCCGGTGACCACGCTCAATCCGGGGGCCTCCGTCGACCTCAAACTCGGCTTCAAGCCGGCCGGAGGCTGGCAAGGCGGTGCTTTACGCAACTGCGCCACCTACAATTATGGCGCCAGCGGCAAGCCGCTGTTCGGCAGCCAGTCGAACGATCGCGGCTGTGCCTCGATCCCGATCTGCCGGCGCGGCGACCGTGACCGCGACTGCCGGCCGCTGGTGGAGAAGAAGGTCGACCTGATCCTGAAGAAGCGTGCCCGCGTCCCGGTCTGCTCGGCCGACGGCATCTGCACCTTCGTGATCGACATCATCAACAACGGCACATCGACCTATAACGGACCGCTGACGGTGATCGACAGCTATCCGGGCGGCGCGCCGTCCTCCTCGACCTTCGGGCCGAGCCCGCCCTGGACATGCGGACCGAACGGCCCCGGCCAGTTCCGTTGCGACAATGCCGGCATCTCGCTGCCTGCGGGCGCCTCGACGCCGATCTTCGTGAAGGCGGTCATGCCGGCCGGCTACCAGTCGGACACTGTCGAGAATTGCGCTGAGGTGAAGCCCATCCCCGGTGAAAACGACCTCACCAACAACAAGGCCTGCGCCAAGGAACGCTTCCGTCATCCCAATGGCGGCAAGCCGACCCTGCGCATCACCAAGGTGTGCAACGGCTCGCTCGCCGGTGCCGCGGTCGTCTCTTGCCGCATCACCGTCATCAGCCTTGGCACCGCTGCCCCCAACGGTCCGGTGCGGGTCAACGATGCCGCCACGCTGGTGGCCGGCGGCGCGCCCGTCCAGATCCAGACCGTCACCCCCGACGGCGCGGAATGGGCGTGCGGACCGGTTCCGGCCAATGCGCTGTCGTGCCAGATTCCCGGTGCCGTCATGACACCTGGAACCAGCCGCCACTTCGACGTGACGGTCTCGGCGAATGGCGCGTTCGAAAACTGCGCGCGCGGCTCCTATGGGCCTGCGCCGAGCGACGACGTCGTCTATCCCTTTGGCCAGGCCTGCGCCAAGGGCGGCGGTTCTTCGACCATCCGTGTCGAAAAGACCGGCGACCGCGAATGCAGGCTCGGCCAACCCTGCTCGTTCGAGATCACCATCACCAATGACGGAGCGACCGCCTTCTCCGGGCCGGTCCGCATCGGCGATGCGATCGGCGTGGAGGGGCTCGGCAGGCTGGAAGGCGTTGAGATCACCTCGATCGATCCGCCCTTCGGCTGCTCGCCGGAACCGGCAACCTTGCCTGCGTCCTGCATTGCCAACCTGACGCTCGGCGCCGGCGAAAGCCGGGTACACCATGTCACCGTGGTCATTCCCGACGACGGCCGCCTGGCCAATCTGCAGGGCAATGTCAGCGGCCAGAATTGCGTCGGCGTGCTGTCTCCCGACACACGGGTGCAGGGCGGTGGCGACGTGCTTGGCGGCGATCAGATCAATGTGCAGGGCGATCGCGGCAAGGCCTATGCCTGCCATCCCTTCACCATTAGCCAGGAGACGAGGAAGGAATGCTCGCAAGGCTTCGTCATGAACGATGCCGGCCGCTGCGTTTGCCCCGAAGGCACCACCTACCGCAACGGCCAGTGCTCGCCGGGCGGTGGTATCGTGCCGAAGCCGGAACAGCCGAAACGCTGTGTGCTGCTCGAGGGCCAGATCCGCACCGAGGACGGACGCTGCGTCTGCCCACGCGGAACCGGGCTCGAGAACGGCAGGTGCGTCAGGACCGACAAGCCCGAGCAGTGCACTATCCGTGGCCAGGTCCACAATGCGGATGGCGATTGTGTTTGCCCCAGGGGAACCGAGATCAGGGGCAATGGCTGCCGCCCGATCCAGCCAAAGCCGGAGCAGTGCACGATCCGTGGCCAGGTCCACGATGCCGATGGAGACTGTGTCTGCCCGCGAGGGACCGAGGTGCGCAATGGCGCCTGCCGTCCGATCCGGCCGAAGCCTGAGCAGTGCATCATCCGTGGCCAGGTCCACGACGCGGACGGAGACTGCGTCTGCCCGCAAGGCAACGAGGTCAGAAACGGCGCCTGCCGCCCGATCCGGCCAAGGCCTGACCAGTGCACCATCCGTGGCCAGGTCCACGACGCCGACGGCAATTGTGTCTGCCCGAGGGGTACCGAGGTGCGGGGCAATGCCTGCCGGCGCAAGCAGCCGACGCAGGAGCAATGCGACATACGCGGCCAGGTCCACAACAAGCGCGGCGAGTGTGTCTGCCCGCGCGGCACCGAGGTGATCAACGGCGCATGCCGCAGGCAGGAGGTGGAATGCGCACCGGGCTCGCAGATGATCGATGGCCAGTGCCAGCCGATCATCAGGAGGCGCTGCCCGGAAGGCACGATCGGGCGCTACCCGAACTGCCGGGCGGTCCGCGGACAACCGTCGCTGGAGCTGAACCCCGGCCTGCTGCTGCAGCAGGTGCTGCCACGGCGCAGGCCGCAAGTCGAACAGCGGCAGGACCAGGTTCCAGACAGAATCCTGAAGCTCCAGCAGCAATAACCACCTGCTCGACACGAGACCAGAAACCCCGCCGGAGCAATCCGGCGGGGTTTTCTTCGCAGCTGTGGGGACAAGCGGGAATTGGCCGCACCATGATCGCGGATAACGGCACGCGTCCCAGCCTGCGCGTCGACCGCGCCTGCACCCTCGACAAGTCGGCTGCGGCGCATTAGGCAGTCGATAGGGTGGCCAACGAGAAGGACACTCGGAAAGGCCGCATCCATGAGCAGAAAGACCCTGATTGCACCATCGGTGCTGGCATCGGATTTTTCCAAACTCGGCGATGAGGTCGAAGCGGTAGCGGCAGCCGGCGCCGACTGGATACATCTCGATGTTATGGACGGGCATTTCGTGCCCAACATCACCTTTGGCCCGCCAGTGATCAAGGCGATCCGCAACCGCACCAAGGCCTTCTTCGACTGCCATCTGATGATTGCCCCGGCCGACCCCTATCTGGCCGCTTTCGCCGAGGCCGGCTGCGACGGTTTGACCGTCCATGCCGAGGCCGGCCCGCATCTTGACCGCTCGCTGCAGACCATCAGGAACCTTGGCAAGAAGGCCGGTGTGTCGCTCAATCCGGCGACGCCGGAAAGCGTGGTCGAATACGTGCTCGACCGGCTCGACCTGATCCTGATCATGACCGTCAATCCGGGCTTCGGCGGCCAGGCCTTCATCCCAGCGATCGTCGACAAGGTGAAGCGGGTCAAGGCCCTCATCGGAGGCCGGCCGATCCGAATCGAGATCGACGGCGGTGTTTCAGCCGAAACCGCGCCGCTGGTCACCGCTGCCGGCGCCGACGTGCTGGTGGCGGGCGCCGCCATCTTCAAAGGCGGCAGCGTCGAGGCTTATCGGCAGAACATCCAGGCGATCAGGACGGCAGCCGATAAGGCAGCCGGTTGACCAGCAGTGTTCCCGCGTCAGCCCTGCATGCCGGCTAAGGTTCTGGTGCCGGGCGGGTTTGTGAAGCTTTTGGGGCAACGGCATCGGGTGTGAGCGATTGCCTGATTCGGTTTTCAGCTCCGTCGTCTATGCCCAAAGCAGACAGTTGATCTCGCACGAATACAAAAGAACAAAAAGAACAGGTTCTCCTGCGTGCATACAAAACATGTTAAGTGCCCGCAGGTTGTGAAAATGCACGGAATTACAGCATTGAACTCCCAAATGCCGCATATTCCTTTGTGCTAAAGTACAATAACGTGATCTTCTGCTTGAGCAGGCGAATCTTCGCGCTGTATGGTACAAGTACGAGAAGGCGAATGCTTTCGGACTCGAATCGCCCGGGACAAGTCCTGGGGACAAGGAGTCGCTTTGACATACGGAGCTGCCAATCTGAACGACGACGCTGCCGGACCGAAGAGCACGCTTGCCACTACGGTCTATCAGCAATTGCGGGACGATCTTCTCGGCGGTGTCCTTGAAGCCGAGAGCAAGCTGCGGGTCGAGTGGGTGGTCTCCAAATATGGGGCCGGCGCCTCGCCTGTCCGCGAAGCCCTCAATCGCCTCGCCTCGGAAGGGCTTCTCGGCCGGCACGACCAGCGCGGCTTCTTCATCATGCCGGTCAGCGCCTCGGAACTCGAGGAGCTGACGCGCACCCGCTGCTGGCTCGAGGAGCGAGCGCTTCGCGAATCCATCACCCACCGCACCGCCGAATGGGAAGAACAGCTCGTGCTGGCGCTGCATCGCCTGGGACGCGCGTCACGTCTGGCACCGCAGAATCTCTTCTCGCTCAATCCCGATTGGGAGAGGCTGCATCGCATCTTCCACAGGGTGCTGATTTCGGCCTGCCGGTCGCAATGGCTGGTGGGCTTTTGCGACCAGCTCTCCGATCACGCCTATCGCTACCGGCAAATGGCCAATGATGGCGAAGGCGTCCAGCGCGACGATTTCGGCGAGCATCGTCTGATCGCCGAATGTGCCCTCGACGGCAATGCCGACGGTGCCGTCGAGGCCCTGCTCAACCACTACCGGTTGACTGCGGCCATGTGCATGAAGCGCTTCGAGCAGGACGAGGAAACGAAAGAAATCGCCGGCAAACGCGCTCGGCGATAGCAGTCGTTTCCTGGCGGGTCTCTTGTGCTCGTTTCTTGCACGCAACCTGCGTCGGCGCGGCCGGCGTGAACCGCTGTCGGCGGGCTTGACGGCGCGGCCAAGAACCGCGAACTCTCGCCGCCGAGGCATGCCGCGACAGGCGCATGCTCAGCGCCGCAGCACCCCAGGGAAGTCTTCATGAGCAATCATCTGTTCGATGCGTTCCGGTTCCGGATGCCGGCGCCAGCGCGCTTGCTGATGGAAACCGATGATGGCCGCTCGATCACCTATGGCGATATGCTGGCCCGCTCGGCGCAGTTTGCGCATGCGCTCCTGCAACTGGATGTCGAGCCCGGTGACCGCGTTGCCGTGCAGGTCGAGAAGAGCCCGGAAGCGGTCATGCTCTATCTCGCATGCCTGCGCGCCGGCGCCGTCTTCCTGCTGCTCAACACCGCCTACACGCTGGCTGAGCTGGAGTATTTCTTCGGCGACGCAGAACCACGCCTGGTCGTCTGCGATCCGGCAAGAGCGGCCGACATCGGCGCGCTGGCGGAAAAGACGGGCGCCGTCACCGTCACGCTCGGCCGCGATGGCCGGGGATCGCTGACCGACCAGGCCTCGCGGCTGCCGACGGATTTTCATGACGTGGCGCGCGGGCCGGATGACCTCGCGGCAATCCTCTACACGTCGGGGACCACCGGCCGTTCGAAAGGCGCCATGCTCAGCCACGAGAACCTTGCTTCGAACGCGCGCGTGCTGGTCGAGCACTGGCGTTTCACCGGAGAC
This sequence comes from Mesorhizobium sp. WSM4833, assembly GCF_055811095.1. Taxonomy (NCBI): domain Bacteria; kingdom Pseudomonadati; phylum Pseudomonadota; class Alphaproteobacteria; order Hyphomicrobiales; family Phyllobacteriaceae; genus Mesorhizobium; species Mesorhizobium sp. WSM4833. The sequence goes on along the minus strand of NZ_JBVVQG010000005.1, from coordinate 409,177 downwards.
GACGTGCTGATCCACGCATTGCCGATCTTCCACACGCACGGCCTGTTCGTCGCCACCAACGTCGTCCTGATGGCCGGCGCCTCGATGCTGTTCGAGCAGAAGTTCGATCCGGCCCGCATCGCCTCGCTGCTGCCGCGTGCCACGGCCCTGATGGGGGTGCCGACCTTCTACGTGCGCCTGCTGCAGCATGAGGGGCTGGACCATGAGGCGGCGAAAAACATCCGTGTGTTCATTTCCGGGTCGGCGCCGCTGCTGGCCGAGACGCACAAGGCCTGGCGCGAGCGCACCGGCCACGCGATCCTCGAACGCTACGGCATGACCGAGACCAACATGAACACCTCGAACCCCTATGAGGGCGAGCGGCGCGCCGGCACCGTCGGTTTCCCCTTGCCCGGCGTCACGCTTTGCATCACCGATCCAGACAGCGGCGCAGCGCTTGCGCAGGGCGAGGTCGGCATGATCGAGGTGAAGGGCCCAAATGTTTTCGGCGGCTATTGGCGCATGCCGGAGAAGACCAAGGCGGAATTCCGCGCCGGCGGTTTTTTCATCACCGGCGATCTCGGTACGATCGACGCCGACGGTTATGTCCACATCGTCGGCCGCGGCAAGGACCTGATCATATCGGGCGGCTACAACATCTACCCGAAGGAGCTCGAAAGCGAGATCGATGCGCTCGACGGGGTTAGCGAAAGCGCCGTCATCGGCGTTGCCCATCCGGATTTCGGCGAAGGCGTCACCGCCGTCGTCGTGCGGGCGCCGTCATCGCGGATCACCGGTGCCGAAATTCTCGGCGCCATCGCCGGACGGGTGGCGAAATACAAGCATCCGAAGCGGGTGATCTTCGTCGATGAACTGCCGCGCAACACCATGGGCAAGGTACAGAAGAACCTGCTGCGCGACACCTACAAGGACATATACGCATCATAGTTGCGCGGTGCCCGGGGCAGCGGCGCCTTACTCCTTGCGCGCCCTTTCGACCCGACTGCCGGAGCCCCACAAGGCGCGCTTCAGCAGGTTGCGCTTGCGCGGCACGAGGTTGATGTCGCTGACAAGCTTGGCGCCGCCCTCGCGCCGTTCGAGGGTGATCTTGCGGCTGTGGAAGGCTTCCAGCTCGGCACGGTGCGCCACGCTGATGATGGTGACATCGGGCAATTCGCGGATCACCGTCGCCATCATGGCGTCCTGGCTCTTCTCGTCGAGCGCCGAGGTTGCTTCATCCAGCACGACGATATCGGGGCGGTGCAGCAGCAGGCGCGCGAAAGCGAGACGCTGCTTTTCGCCGCCCGACAGCGTCTGGTCCCATGGCGCTTCTTCCTTGATCCTTTCGGCAAGATAGGCCAAGCCGACCTTGTCCAGGGCGGCCTTGATCTGTTTGATCGTCCACTTGTCCGCGGCCGCGGGATAGGCGACCGCGCGGCGAAGCGTGCCCGAGGGGATGTAGGGACGTTGCGGCAGCATGAACAGTCGCCTGTCGGCATGAAAATTGACGCTGCCGCCGCCCCACGGCCACAGGCCGGCAACGGCCCGCACCAGCGTCGACTTGCCCGAGCCGGATTCGCCAGCCACCAGCACACGCTCGCCAGGTTCGATCGCAACCTCGGTTTCCTTGACCACGGAGGTGCCGTCGTCGAGCGTGACGGAGAGATCGTCGAGGCTGAGCATCGCACCGTCTTCGGTTTCGCCGTGCTGGATGCGTCCGAGCGCGTCGCTCTGCTCCGCACGCTCGAGCCCGTCGAGCGACATCATCAGCGAGGCGATGCGTCGCGCCGAGGCGTTCCAGTCGGCAAGACGCGGGTAGTTGTCGACCAGCCATCCGAACGCGCCCTGCACGATGGCGAAGGCGGAGGCAGCCTGCATCACCTGTCCGAGCGACATCGAGCCTTCGAGGAATTTCGGCGCGCAAAGCAGGACCGGCACGACCGGCGCAAACAGGCTCGATCCCTGCGACACCAGCGCCGTGCGCATGTGCTGGCCCGTCAGCAGCGCCCATTGCCTGAGCACATGACCGAAATTCCTGTCGATGCCGCTACGCTCCTCCTCCTCGCCGCCGAGCAATGCGATGCTCTCGCCGTTTTCGCGTACCCGCGTCAGCGTGTAGCGGAATTCGGCTTCCGCCTGGTTCTTCTGCTCGGAGAGGCGGACGAAATGCCGGCCGATGACCACCATCGACGTGGAGGTGATGGCGGCATAGATGACCGCGGTGATGACGAGGAAGCCGGGAATGGTCAGGTTTTCGCCACCGATCGGCAAAGTGAGCGCGCCGCCGATCGTCCACAGCACCACGATGAAGGTCGAGGCCGACAGGAACGCATTGAGGACGCCGGAGATGAAATCGACGGGTGACTCGGTGGCGATCCGCAGATCCTCCGTGAGGCGGGCTTCGGGGTTCGAGTGGTCGCCGGCGACGAGGTTCAACTGGTAGTAGCGGCCATTGGCAAGCCAGCGTGCGATGACGGCGGTGGTCAGCCAGGAACGCCAGCGGCGCTGGATCGTCATGCGCAGATAGACCTGCGCGACCACAAGGCCCGCGCTTCCAGCGACGAGCGGCAGGAATATGGCGCTAAGCACATAGACGGTGTGGACGTTGCGTTGCTCGATGGCGTCGAAGAAGGAGCGGTTCCAGACGTTGATCCCGTACTGAAAGCCGACATTGACGCAGATCAGGATCAACAGCCCGATCGTGAGCGGCCAGGCAAGCCCATCGCCCCGCCTGGCCCAGTAGCCGCGCCCGCTGATCCAGAAACGCCGCAGCAGGTATTTCCGGCGCGCCTGCTCGGCTTCTTCGGGCGTCAGTTGCGGGTCCGGCTCGACAGCCTCCGGTGGCGGTCCCGGCTGGCCGTCGACCTCGGGGGCAGCTTCGGCAGTCGGCGGTTTTTTTTCGCGCAGATCCTCGTGGCGCGGCCTGTGGTCACGCGGCGCTTGCTGTCGCGGCTTCAAGGCACCGCGCGGTTTGATGCCGTCGGCCTGTTTCAATTTGGGTTTCGCCTCGGACATACGCTCCGACAACGACCTCAAAATCAAAAGGTTTCACGACGACAGCCGATATCAATGCGCAGTGCCGTAGCCGGCTCCAAAAACCTTTTCGCCGCCGATCCAGACGCCCTTCGGGTCGAGATCGTCCGACAGCGCGACAATATCCGCAGCCGTGCCGTTGGCGAATCGGCCAAGCCGGTGCGACTGGCCGATTGCTTGCGCCGGATAGAGCGAAGCCATGCGCAAGGCCTCGGAAAGCTCGACCCCGATGACGCGGTGGGTGAAACGAATGGCCGAGATCATGTCGAGATCGGCGCCCGCCAGCGTTCCGTCGCCGAGCCGCAGGCTGCCATGCCTGCGATAGATGGTACGGCCGTTGAGCGTGAACGACGTCATGTCGGTGCCGATTGTCGCCATGGCGTCGGTGACCAGAACAATCCTGGCCGGCCCCTGCTTGGCGCGCAGTGCGATCTTGATGGTGGCCGGATCGACATGGATGCCGTCGGCGATGAGACCGGCCGACAAGGTGCCGATGTCGATGGCGGCGCCAGCCAGGCCAGGCTCGCGATTGCCGATCTGGCTCATCGCATTGAACAGGTGGGTAACCATCGAGGCACCCGCCGCGGCAAAGGCGCTGGCGGTGGCGTAGCCGGTGTCGGAATGGCCAAGGCTGACGATGACGCCGGCCTTAGTCAGCGCCGCGACGCGAGCCGGCTCGACGGATTCGGGCGCGATGGTGGTCAGCAGCACCGGCAGCTTTTGCCGCGCCGCGATCAGCATCGCCTGATCGGCATCGGTCATCGGCCGGATCAGCGCCGGATCATGCGCACCCTTGCGGGCGACCGACAAATGCGGGCCTTCGAGATGCAGCCCGAGAAAGCCAGGCACCTTCTGGCGCGCCGCTGCCTCACCGGCGGCGACAGCGGCGGCCGTGATTGCAGGCGTGTCGGTGATCAGCGTCGGCAGCAGCGCCGTCGTGCCGAAGGGCGCGTGCGCGCGGCAGATGGTCTCGATGGAAGCGACATCGGGATGGTCGTTGAGCATGACGCCGCCGCCGCCATTGACCTGCAGGTCCACGAAGCCCGGCACCAGCAGGCCGTCACCGGCGTCGACGAGGGCGATGTCCGAGGGGACGGCGCCCGTGGGCAAAATGGCCTCGACGAGACCGTCGCGCACGACCAGCGCGTGGCCTTCATGCCAATCGTCGCCGTCGAAAATCCGGGCGCCAGTCAGGGCAAAGCGATTGCTCATACGGTCTCCGTCACCTTGCGAAGATTGCGCGGCGTGTCCGGGTCGAGACCGCGATGGCGGGCAAACGCCTCGACGAACATGTAGAAGGAGACGATCAGCGTCAGCGGATCGGTCAGCGGATGGCCGGTGGCGACATGCGGCAGGCGCACGGCGCGTTGGGCAAGTGCCGAGGTGACGAACACCGGCGCGCCCTTGGCCGCCAGGCTGTCGGCGGCCTCGGCAATCGACGGTTCGGACGCGTCGCGCGCGGCCAGCGCCAGCACCGGAAAATCGGGGCCGACCAGCGCCAGCGGGCCATGCATGACCTCGGCGGCGCTGTAGGCTTCCGCATGCATGCCGCAGGTCTCCTTGAATTTCAGCGCAGCCTCATTGGCCATCGCCGCCGACGGTCCGCGGCCGAGGATGAACAACGACTTCTGCTTCTCGATCGTCTCAGAGAGCACGCTCATCCAGTCGCAGGCGATCGCCTTGCCGAAATGCTCCGGCAGGCGGGCAAGCGCCGCCAGCAGCGCATCGTCGCCGGTGGCATGCGCCATCAGAGCGAGGCCGGCGACGGCCGAATTGATGAAGGTCTTGGTGGCCGCGACGCTGCGCTCGGGGCCGGCCAGGATGTCGATCGCATAGTCCGAGGCACGCGCCAGCGGCGAATCGGCGGTGTTGGTGATGGCGACGGTCAGCGCGCCTCCCGCCCGCGCGGTTTCGGCCATGGCGACGATGTCGGGGCTCTTGCCCGACTGCGAGATCGCCAGGCAGGCCGAGCCGGCGAGCCTGAGCTTGCGGCCATAGATCGAGGCGATCGACGGCCCGACCGATGCGACGGCCAGGCCCGCGGTCAGCTCGACGGCGTATTTCATGAAGGTGGCGGCATGGTCGGACGAGCCGCGCGCCACGGTGACGACGAACTGCGGGTCACGTTCACGGATGCCGCGCCCGGCTTCGGTCAGCACGGCGCCGGAGCCGTCGAGCAGGCGGGCGACGGCCTGCGGGACCTCCTCGATCTCGCGCCGCATATGGGTCATCTCTGTCGACATGGTCGGCTCTGTCGTGCTCATGGTCGGCCCTCTTCGCTCGGCCCTGTCAGCCGCAGTTCGGCGACGAAATCATAGGCGTCGCCCCGGTAGATAGAGCGGGTGAATTCGATCACCTTGCCGCTCGCCAGATAGGAAATGCGTTCGATGTGCAGGCCGGCAATGCCTGGCGGCACTTCGAGCAGGCGCGCGTCGCTGTCGCCGAGATTGGCGGCGGAAATGCGCTGCACCGCCCGCACCGGCCGATTGCCGGTCAATTCCAGCGCGGCATAGAGCGAGGAGCCTATATCGGCCGGGTCGGGCAACACGCTGGCCGACAGCGAGGCCCGCTCGATCGCCAGCGTCGTGTCGTTGGCAATGCGCAGGCGCGCCACGCGCGCCACCAGTTCGTTCGACGACAGGCCGAGCACCATCATTTCATCGGGCGAAGGTGCGTAAAGGCCGCGGTCGAGCCATGCCGAACGCACCACCATGCCGCGCCGCGCCATGTCTTCGGTAAACGAGGTCAGCCGCGACAGCGACTGTTCGACACGCTCCATGCGCGGCGCCACGAAGGTGCCGGAGCCGTGGCGCTGCACCAGGATGCCGCCCTTGACCAGGTCCTGCACCGCCTTGCGCACGGTGACCCGCGAAATATCGGCCTTGGTGGCGATGTCGCGCTCGGAGGGCAGCGCGTCGCCCGGCCCGATCAGGCCGCGATTGACCGCGTCCTCGATGCTCTTGCGCAGCTGCAGATAAAGCGGCGCGCCGCTTTGCGCCTGATGTTTCAGCGTGGCGAAGATCTGGTCGGCGGCCTCGCTCATCGAGTTGCCTCCGCGTGTCCGGCGAAAAGGCGAACCGCCATCTGCACCGCGCCGCCCAGCGCGTCGTCGAGCGGCGGCTTCAGCAGCGCCCGGTAGCGGGCAGACAGGCGCGGCGCGTAGAGCGGCGCCAGCCCGCCGAGGAGGCACAGCGGCGCGTCGTCGGCGAGATCGAGCGCGCCGAGCGAGGCTTCGACATCGGCAACCACCCTGTCGAGGATCCAGTTGGCGACGCTGTCGCCCTTCTCGGCGTGTTCGAACACCTTGGGTGCGAAGCCGCCGAAATCGCCGGGCTTGGCATTGGTGGTGAATTCGACGACATCCTCCGGGTTGTTGCGGAAGACGGCCAGCATGCTCTGCGTCAGCGGCGAGCCCGCGCGGACGCCGTCATAGGCAAGCAGTGTCTGTTCGAGCAGGTCGCGGCCGATACGGGCGCCGCTGCCCTGGTCGCCAACCTGGAAGCCCCAGCCGCCGATGGCGCGCGATTTGCCTTGTATGCGCGCCATATAGGCGGTGCCGGTGCCGAGGATCGCCATGGCGCCGTCACCGGAGCCGACAGCGCCTTCCAGCGCGATTTCGGCGTCGGTCTCGACGCGGCTGATGCTGAATGGCAGGATCGCCTCGAGCTGCTGCCGGTAGGTGCCGACATTGGCGCCGGCAAGGCCGAGAATTGCGGGCGTTCGCGGGATCAGTTCCGGATCCTGCCCGGCGACGAGGAACGCCTGCCTGGCGGCCTCGACGATGTTCGAGCGGGCGCCGGTCAGGTCGGTGCGGATGTTGGCGGCGCCGCTTTTGGCGCGGCCGATCACCGTGCCGTCCGCCGTTGCCAGGGCGGCCCTGCAGCTGGTGCCGCCGCCATCGATTCCGAGCACGAAATTCACGTTGATTTCTCCTCCGGGCGGATAATACCAATAAAATACCAATAGCCAAGGGTTAATTTCCGTTTCAAAAAGTTTAAGCCGTATTTTATTGAAAAATCTGCGTATTTCGGCGGCTCAGCGATTTCCGGCCCGCGAATTCGTTAATGCGTGTGGACAAGTGGTATTTTTTTGGTATTGTTCTGGTATTGGAGGAACCGGGATGGCCGAAACGCGCACCGAAGCGCTTCACAAAAATGCCGAGGGGCTGGATATCCAGCCTCCGGACGCCATCCTTTCCTATTTGGCCGATGCGCAGATCGAAGCCGCCAAGGTGGTGCGCCATGCCATTCCATCCATCGCCAGGGCCGCCGAGATCATCGCCGGCAGGCTGAAGAGCGGGGGCAAGCTTGCCTACGCCGCGGCCGGCAGCTCAGGCCTGATGGCACTGGCCGATGCGCTGGAGCTGCCGGGCACCTTCGGCATTCACCGCGACCGCATCGCCATCCTGATCGCCGGCGGCGACGACGCTTTCCGCACGCTGGCCGGCGGGCCGGAAGACGATACCGAGGAAGCCGCGGCAGCGGTCGCCGAGGCCAGCCTCGGCAAGGGCGACTGCCTGATCGCCATTTCCGCCAGCGGCACGACGCCCTATGCCGTGCGGGCCATCCAGGAGGCTGCCCGCCGCGGCGCTGCCACCATCGGCATCGCCAACAACAGGGACTCTGCGCTGCTGCGCCAGGCACAAACCGCCATCCTGCTCGAAACGCCGCCGGAACTGATCGCCGGCTCCACGCGCATGGGCGCCGGCACTGCCCAGAAGATCGCGCTCAACATGCTGTCGACGCTGACCGCCATCCATCTCGGCCATGTGCATGACGGCTACATGGTCAATCTCATGGCCGACAACATCAAGCTGCGCGACCGCGCGGCGCGCATCGTCGCCGCCGTGAGCGGCCGCGGCACGGACGAAGCGGCCCGCCTGCTCGAAAAGAGCGGCGGCGCGGTCAAGACCGCCATTCTGCTCGCCGCCGGCGCCGACAGCACTGACGCGGCGCAGAAGATACTGGAAGAGGCCGGCCAGAAGTTGCGGCCGGCCCTTTCCGCTATAGAGGGGAGCAAGGGCTCAAAAGCCTCTGTTCTCATCAAAACCGAACCTGAAAAAGGTCAACAGGGAGACTGAGCATGACAACGAAACTACTGACGGCACTGCTTTTGGGCACCAGCATTCTCGGCTCGGCCGGGTTGGCTCACGCCGACGACGTAACGCTCAACATCGAAAGCTGGCGCGGCGACGACCTTGCCATCTGGAAGGACAAGCTGATCCCGGCTTTCGAAGCCAAGAACCCGGGCATCAAGGTGGTGTTCGCACCCTCGGCTCCGACCGAATATGACGCCGCGCTCGGCGCCAAGCTCGCCGCCGGCTCGGCGGGCGACCTGATCACCTGCCGCCCGTTCGACAAGTCGCTTGAGCTGTTCAAGAAGGGCAACCTTGCCGATCTCTCGGCGCTGCCTGGCATGGAGAACTTTTCGCCGGTGGCCAAGTCCGCCTGGCAGACCGACGACGGCAAGGCGAGCTTCTGCGTGCCGATGGCCTCGGTCATCCACGGCTTCATCTACAACAAGGACGCCTTCGACAAGCTCGGCATCAAGGTGCCGGAGACCCGCGACGAGTTCTTCGCCGCGCTCGACAAGATCAAGGCCGACGGCACCTACATCCCGATGGCGATGGGCACCAAGGATCTCTGGGAAGCCGCGACCATGGGCTACCAGAACATCGGCCCCAACTACTGGAAGGGCGAGGACGGCCGCGCGGCGCTGATCAAGGGCGATCAGAAGCTGACCGACAAGGACTGGGTCGCGCCGTATGAGGAACTGGCCAAGTGGAAGCCTTATCTCGGCGATGGCTTCGAGGCGCAGACCTATCCGGACAGCCAGAACCTGTTCACGCTCGGCCGCGCCGCCATCTACCCGGCCGGCTCGTGGGAGATCGGCCTGTTCAACACCCAGGCGCAGTTCAAGATGGGCGCCTTCCCGCCGCCGGTCGAGAAGGCCGGTGACACCTGCTACATCTCCGACCATACCGATATCGGCATGGGCCTGAATGCGGCTTCGAAGAACGCCGATGCGGCCAAGACCTTCCTGTCCTGGGTCGCCTCGCCGGATTTCGCCACCATCTACGCCAACGCACTGCCGGGCTTCTTCAGCCTGAACTCCTCGCCGGTGAAGATGGAAGACCCGCTGGCGCAGGAATTCGTCTCCTGGCGCGGCAAGTGCAAGTCGACGATCCGCTCGACCTACCAGATCCTGTCGCGCGGCACGCCGAACCTCGAGAACGAGACCTGGGTTGAATCGGCCAACGTCATCAACGGCACCGATACGCCGGAAGCGGCGGCCAAGAAGCTGCAGACCGGCCTCGACAGCTGGTACCATCCGGCCAAGTAAGAGCTCAGGTAATGGAACCGGCCGGCTGACGCCTGGCCGGTTCCGGACCACCTCATTCAAAGTGCGCCTATTCAGATTGCGATTGTCGGCACCGCCTCCCGGCCTTACCCTCTCTTCGGGGAAGGCTAGCTGATCAGTCGCAGGCCTTTGTTCCTGCCGCATCGGCAGGAATGGTCGGGCCGTGCATCGAGGCATCATCTAGATCGATACCCTTTGGAACCGAGAGACGGCGGGGACCGAACTCATGGCCGCAGATATCAGAGCGAAAAGACCGTTCCGCTGGCATATAGGCGTCTTCCTGGCGCCGGCGGTGCTTGTCTACACGGCAATCATGATCCTGCCGCTCGCCGGCACGCTGCAGCTCTCGCTGTTCCGCAACATCGAGCAGCAGCAGGTCTTCGTCGGGCTGGAAAACTTCCGCATGCTGTTCGGCGATCCCAACTGGTCGGTGGGTTTCTGGAACGCGCTGAGGAACAACACCTGGTTCTTTATCATCCACATGCTGGTGCAGAACCCGATCGGCGTCATGCTGGCCGCGCTTCTGTCCAGCCCGAGACTGAGGTTCGCGGCCTTCTACCGCACGGCGATCTTCGTGCCGACCATCCTGTCCTTCGTCATCGTCGGTTTCGCCTGGAAGCTGATCCTGTCCCCGTTGTGGGGCGTAGCGCCGCATCTGATGGATCTCGTCGGCCTGAAAAGCCTGTTCACGCCATGGCTCGGCAAGGAGCAATATGCGCTCACCGCACTCAGCCTGATTTCGGTGTGGCAGTTCGTCGGCATCCCGATGATGCTGATCTACGCTGCCCTGCTGTCGATCCCCGAAGAGGTGATCGAGGCCGCCGAATGCGATGGCATCACCGGCCTGGCGCAGTTCTGGAAGATCAAGCTGCCGCTGATCCTGCCGTCGATCGGCATCATCTCGATCCTCACCTTCGTCGGCAATTTCAACGCCTTCGACCTGATCTACACCGCGCAAGGCGCGCTCGCCGGGCCGAACTATTCGACCGACATTCTCGGTACCTTCCTCTACCGCGCCTTCTTCGGCTTCCAGCTGCAGGTCGGCGACCCCAATATGGGCGCGGCGATCGCCACGATGATGTTCCTGATCATCCTCGGCGGCGTCTGCGTCTATCTCTTCCTCGTCCAGACGCGCCTGCGTCGCTACCAGTTCTGAGGGGCCGAGAGATGAGCACCGCCACCCGTTCCGTGCCCCGCACCATCGGCGCCCATGCGATCCTGTTGACCTACACGGTGATCGCGCTGTTTCCGGTGATCCTGGTGATCATGAACTCGTTCAAGTCCCGCGCCGGCATCTTCGGCGCGCCGCTGACGCCGCCGACGCCAAAGACCTTCGACCTGATCGGCTACACCACCGTCATCGGCCAGGGCGACTTCTTCCACTATTTCCAGAACAGCCTCGTCGTCACTGTCGCCTCGCTGTTCTTCGTGCTCCTGTTCGGCGCCATGGCAGCGTTTGCGCTGTCGGAATACCGCTTCCGCGGCAATTCGCTGATGGGGCTCTATCTGGCGCTCGGCATCATGATCCCGATCCGGCTGGGCACCGTCGCCATCCTGCAATTGATGGTGGCGAGCGGGCTGGTCAACACGCTGACGGCGCTGATCCTGGTCTACACCGCGCAAGGCCTGCCGCTTGCCGTGTTCATCCTGTCGGAGTTCATGAAGCAGGTGTCCGACGATCTGAAGAATGCCGGCCGCATCGACGGCCTGTCGGAATACACCATCTTCTTCCGCCTGGTGCTGCCGCTGGTCAGGCCGTCGATGGCAACCGTCGCCGTCTTCACCATGATCCCGATCTGGAATGACCTGTGGTTCCCGCTGATCCTGGCGCCGTCGGAAGAAACCAAGACGGTGACGCTCGGCGCCCAGCTGTTCCTCGGCCAGTTCGTCACCAACTGGAACGCTATCCTGGCGGCGCTGTCGCTGGCGATCATGCCGGTGCTGATCCTCTACGTCATCTTCTCGCGGCAGTTGATCCGCGGCATCACCTCCGGAGCGGTGAAGTGAGCGGCGGGGAAGAAGCTATCGTACAGGCCCTCGTCGAGACAGCGAGCCACTATGGATTCCGGGGCGTTCGCGCCAAAAATTTCTACCGAGAGTGGCCGGAGACGATCTGTGTGCTGAACCTTCAGAAGTCTTCCTGGGGTCCGCAATTCTATATCAACGCTGCTGTCTGGTTTGCACGGCTTGGGCCGGAGCGCCGGCCGAAGGAATACAATTGTCACATTCGTTGGCGCGTCAATTCCCAGATGGAAGACGAGCAGTCGAAAGCGTTCGAGCAGGCGCTCAACCTTGAGCATCCCTTGCCTGATGATCAGAGGCTTTCACTGATCAAGGACGGAGTTGATGCCTATGGCTTTCGACTTTTGTCCCGGTGTGACAGCGAAGAAGCAGCCCTGCGGGTCGCAGATGAATGTGAGCCACAGGTGATGGTGGCTCTCGCAGCCCGCAGTCAAGAAAAGGCGAATTGAAATGGCCCAACCCCTGCGTGTCGTCGTCGCCGGCCTCGGCAATATGGGCCGCAGCCATGCGCTGGCCTACCATACCAATCCAGGTTTCCAGATCGCGGCGCTGATCAATCGCTCCGACGTGCCGCTGCCGGACGGGCTGTCGGGTTACGGCATCAGGCGCTCCTTCGACGAGGCATTGCGTGACGAAAAGCCCGATGTCGCCTGCATCGCCACCTATTCCGACAGCCATGCCGACTATGCGGTGAAGGCGTTCGAGGCCGGTTGCCACGTCTTCGTCGAAAAGCCGCTGGCAACGACGGTGGCCGATGCCAGGCGCGTCGTCGCGGCGGCCAAGGCCAACGGCAGGAAGCTGGTGATCGGCTACATCCTGCGCCATCACCCGTCCTGGATCAGGCTCATCGCCGAAGCGCGCAAGCTCGGCGGCCCCTACGTCTTCCGCATGAACCTCAACCAGCAATCCTCGGGCCATACCTGGGAGACGCACAAGCAGTTGATGCAGACGACCTCGCCGATCGTCGACTGCGGCGTGCACTATCTCGACGTCATGCTGCAGATTACCGATGCGAAGCCCGTGGAAGTGCGCGGCATGGGCGTGCGGCTGACCGACGAGGTCGCGCCCTCGATGTACAATTACGGCCACTTGCAGGTGCTGTTCGATGACGGTTCGGTCGGCTGGTATGAGGCCGGCTGGGGGCCGATGATTTCGGAAACCGCCTTCTTCGTGAAGGACGTCATCTCGCCCAATGGCTGCGTGTCGATCGTCATGAAGGAAGGTGTGAAGTCCGATGACATCGACACCCACACCAAGACCTCGACCATCCGCCTGCACAATGCGGCGACCGACGCGGACGGCAAGTTTCTCAAGGCCGACGAAATGCTGTCGATGGCAGGCGAACCCGGCCATCAGGACCTCTGCGACCTCGAACAGGCCTTCGTGCTGAAGGCAATCCGCGAGGATCTGGACCTCGCCAAACACATGGACGACGCGGTCAAATCGCTCGCCGTCTGCCTTGCAGCCGACGAGAGCGTGCGCAGCGGCGCCGCCGTCAAACTCTAGAACAGGGACGAAGCCGTGGGCTCGCTGAACATCGAGAACGTGAAGAAGGCCTTTGGGCCGGTCGAGGTGCTGAAGGGCATCAACCTCGAAGTGAACGACGGCGAGTTCGTTGTCTTCGTCGGGCCGTCCGGCTGCGGCAAGTCGACCCTGCTCAGGGTCATTGCCGGGCTGGAGGATTCGACCTCGGGCCGCGTCGTCATTGACGGCGCGGACGTTTCGGCCACGCCGCCGGCCAAGCGCGGCATCGCCATGGTGTTCCAGACCTATGCGCTCTATCCGCATCTGACGGTGAAGAACAATATGGGCCTCGGCCTCAAGCAGGCCGGCACGCCGGCGGCCGAGATCGAGCGCCGCACCGGCATAGCCTCGTCGATGCTGTCGCTGGAGCCCTATCTCGAAAGGCGGCCGGCCGAACTCTCCGGCGGCCAGCGCCAGCGTGTCGCCATCGGCCGCGCCGTGGTGCGCGAGCCGAAGCTTTTTCTCTTCGATGAGCCATTGTCCAACCTCGATGCCGCACTGCGCGTCAACACAAGGCTGGAGATCGCGCAGCTGCATCGCCGGCTGAAGGCAACGATGATCTACGTCACCCACGACCAGGTCGAGGCGATGACCCTGGCCGACAAGATCGTAGTGCTCAACGCAGGGAAAATCGAGCAGATCGGTGGCCCGATGGAGCTCTACAATTCGCCGGCAAATGAGTTCGTCGCCGGCTTCATCGGCTCACCGAAGATGAATTTCGTCGACGGCGCCCGTCTCGGCGAAACCGCCAAGACAATCGGCGTGCGGCCGGAACATCTGACCGTCGATCCGAAATCCGGCTCCTGGAAGGGAACGGTGGTGCACGCCGAGCATCTCGGCGCCGACACCAACCTCTATCTCGACTGCGAGAAGGCCGGGCTGATCACCGTGCGGATTTTTGGTGTTTACGATGCCGAGCCGGGTGCCACGCTGTATGCGACGCCGGATCCGGCGAAGACGTATCGGTTTGGTGCGGATGGGAAGGTGCTGAAGTAGATACGCCGGCGCAGCCCCCTCACCCAGCCTCCGCTTCGCTCGGCTGACCTCTCCCCGAGGGGAGAGGAGATTGTCAGCGCCGACGCCAGTCTCTTCTCCCCAGCGGGGAGAAGGTGGCCGCGAAGCGGCCGGATGAGGGGGCAGCGCCGACCCCGAAATGTACTGCCTAAACGTCCGCCTTGAACGTCTGCTTCTGCTGCCCCAGGCCTTCAATGCCCAGTTCAACCACATCGCCGGCCTTCAAGAACACCGGCGGCTTCATGCCCAGCCCGACGCCGGGCGGCGTGCCGGTGGAGATGATGTCGCCGGGGTGCAGCGACATGAACTGGCTGAGATAGGACACCAGATATTTGACGCCATAGACCATGGTCTTGGTCGAGCCGTTCTGCATCGTCTTGCCGTTGACGGTCAGCCACATTTTGAGGTTCTGCGGGTCGGCCACTTCGTCTTTGGTCACCAGCCATGGGCCGGTCGGGCCGAATGTGTCGCAGCTCTTGCCCTTGGTCCACTGGCCCTGCCGCTCGGCCTGGAAGGCGCGTTCGGAGACGTCGTGGGCAACACTATAACCGGCGACATAGTCGAGCGCATCGGCCTCGCTGACATATTTGGCGGTTTTGCCGATGATCACGGCCAGCTCGACTTCCCAGTCGGTCTTCTCCGAGCCGCGAGGGATCAGCACGTCGTCATCCGGCCCGACAATGGCCGAGCTCGCCTTCATGAAGATGATCGGCTCCGGCGGCACGGTGGCGCCGGTCTCGGCGGCGTGGTCGGAATAGTTCAGGCCGATACAGATGAACTTGCCCGTGCCGGCAACGCAGGCGCCGAGGCGCGGGCTGCCGGAAACCGCCGGCAGCGACTTCGGATCTAGCTTGGCGAGTGCTGCCAGCGATGCCGGATCGAGTGCCTTGCCGCCGATATCGGTGACGTGAGCGGAGAGATCACGGATCGTTCCATCCGCATCGAGCAGGCCGGGACGTTCGCTTCCCACCTCGCCATAGCGCAGCAGTTTCATCTAAATCCTTCTCCTGATTGCGGCCTCGTGGCCTTTTGCAAACTTTCCGCCAAGGCGATTGCTCCTTCAAGGAACCGGCGGACCGTACCCATCGACCTGACTACGGACAAGCGCGATCGCCATACAAGATAGCCGGCGCGCGGGATTTTCAGACTGTTCGATCCCCTGTTAAACGTCGGCAACGGGCCAGATCGTCCGGCCCACGCAAGATTTCCGCAGTCAGATCGACCAGCCGCCGTCGATATTGTAGGCCTGCCCGGACGTGTACGTGGCGCCGGCCAGGTAGACGGCCAGATCGGCGATTTCCTCCGGCGTGCCGAGCCGGCCCATCGGCTGGCGGGCGATGAAGGCGGCGCGGGCGGCATCATAGTCGCCTTGCGCGTGCATGCGGTCCTGCAGCGACGGGCTCTCGACCGTGCCGGGGCAGATGGCGTTGCAGCGTATGCCCTTGCCGACATAGTCGGCGGCTATCGCCTTGGTCAGGCCGATGACCGCGGCCTTGGTCAGGCCATAGACGAAGCGGTTGGGCACGCCCTTGGTGGAACTGGCCAGCGAGGCCATGTTGATGATCGATCCGTCGCCGCGTTCCAGCATGCCGGGCAGCACGGCCCGGCTGGTGCGGATCATGGCGCGGACATTGAGGTTCAGCGCGAAATCGAGGTCGCCGTCCTTCATCTCCAGGATCGAGCCCGAATGGACGAAACCGGCGCAATTGAACAGCACGTCGACGACACCGATCTCGGCAAAGGCGGCGTTGACGGCTTCGTCGTTGAGCACGTCCAGCTTGCGGGTCTTGATCCCTGGCGTCTTGGCGAGTTCCGCCAGCAGCGTCTCGTTGATGTCGGTGGCGTAGACGATGGCGCCGGCTTTTGCGAAGGCCAGTGCGCTCGCCTTGCCGATCCCTTGCGCCGCTGCCGTGACGACAACGACCTTGCCTGCCAGATCCGCCATGCTGTTCTCCTCGTCCGCTGGGATAGTCCGGGTCTACCTGCGGCTGGCCAAGGCGTCATGTGCCAGTCACGCGTGATCGTGCAGCCTGCGCCGTCGACCGTTCACTGATAAAGATGTTTTTTCTCGTTAAAGAACATCTGTCCGGGCGTCAAGCACGAACACGATCTGAACGGTACCGGCAGGCCATCAATCGCCGTAAGGCACCCAGACATTCTTGACCTCGACGGCGCGGCGCAGGAAGGCGTCGCCGGCGGCTTGGTCGGATGCCCAGTCGATGCCGCGGCCATTGCCGCTCCAGACGCGCTTGAGGTTGCCGATGGACGCGGCCTCCGCCTTGGCGCAGGTCTCGGCATCGGCGAACACCCAAAGCCCGTCGACATCGTCATGCTTGGCCAGCACGCCGGCGAGTTCGGCGCTGCGACCGGTGACGATGTTGATGGCGCCTGAGGGAATGTCGGAATATTCGATGACCTGGTAGAGATCGGTCGCCAGCAGCGGGTAGCGCTCCGACGGCACTGCGACCACGGTGTTGCCCATCGCGAGTGCGGGTGCAATCAGCGAGATCAGGCCGAGCAGCGGCGAGGCATCCGGCGCGACGATGCCGACGACGCCGACCGGCTCGTGCAGCGCCAATGTCACGGCACGCGCGGGCGGTTGGTGCACGCGGCCCTCGAATTTGTCAGCCAGACCGGCATAGAGGAACAGGCGCTCGATGGATTGTTCTACCTCTTCCCGCGCGGCCTTGGGCGTAGCGCCGGTCAATTCGGTGAGACGGGCGGCGAACTCGCCGGCGCGGCCGGAAAGGTTCTCGGCCAGATAATAGAGCACCTGGGACCTGTTATAGGCGGTCGCCTCCGGCCAGGCCTTGGCACCGCGGGCGGCGGAGACGGCATCGCGGATATCCTTGCGGCTACCGAGCCCAACTTCGCCGGCAAGCTTGCCCTTGGCGGTGGCGATGGCGAGCGAATAATTGCCGTCCGGCCGTACCTGCTTGCCGCCGATGAACAGCTTTGCCGTGCGGTCGATTGCCGCGCCGTCGGCCTGCTCGACCGGTTGCGCCGACATCGTCGCCGGCTTGATGACCGGGCCGAGCGGCAATTTTGCCGTGAGATATTCGAACATGCCCTCGCGCCCGCCCTCACGACCGAAACCACTCTCGCGGTAGCCGCCGAAGCCACAGGCGGCGTCGAACATGTTGGTGCCGTTGACCCAGACCACGCCGGCCTTCAATTGCGGCGCGACGTGCAGGGCAAGGTTGACATTCTCGCTCCACACCGAGGCGGCGAGGCCATAGCGCGTGTTGTTGGCGAGCTCGATCGCTTCCTCGGTGTTGCGGAAGGTCATGGTCGCCAGAACAGGGCCGAACACCTCTTCTTGCGCCAATATGTTAGCCGGCGAAACACCTGTGGCGAGCGTCGGCAGATGGTAGTAGCCGGAGGACGGCAGCGCGGCATCCGGCTGCCAGCAGACAGCGCCCTGTCTGGCGCCTTCGGCAACCAGGCCCTTGACGCGGTCAAGCTGGGTCAGATCGACGAGCGGACCGATATCGGTGTTCTTGTCCAGCGGGCTGCCGACGCGCAGCCGGCTCATCCGCGTCTTGACCTTGGCGATCAGGGCGTCGGCTATGCCTTCCTGCACCAGGAGCCGCGAACCGGCGCAGCAGACCTGGCCCTGGTTGAACCAGATGCCGTCGACCAGGCCTTCGACGGCGCTGTCGAGATCGGCATCCTCGAAGACGATGAAAGCCGATTTGCCGCCGAGCTCCAGCGACAGTTTCTTGCCCGAGCCGGCGGTGGCCTTGCGGATGATCTTGCCGACCTCGGAAGAGCCGGTAAAGGCGATCTTCTGGACGCCGGGATGGTTGACGATGGCGACGCCGGCCTCAGGGCCGCCCTGGACGATGTTGACGACGCCCTTCGGCACGCCGGCACGCTCGCAAATCTCGGCGAACAGGATGGCGGTCAGCGGCGTGAACTCGGCCGGCTTCAGCACCACGGTGCAGCCGGCGGCGAGCGCCGGCGCGATCTTCCAGGCCAGCATCAGCAACGGAAAGTTCCACGGGATGATCTGGCCGACGACGCCGACACCCCTATGGCCGGGGAAATCCCTGTCCAGCGCCTGCGCCCAGCCGGCATGGTGGATGAAATGGCGGATCGCCAGCGGCACGTCGATATCGCGGCTTTCGCGGATCGGCTTGCCGTTGTCGATGGTCTCAAGCACCGCGAACAGGCGCTGATGCCGCTGCATGGCGCGGCCGATGGCATAAAGCACCTTGGCACGCTGATAGCCTGAGGCTGCCGACCACTTCGGCAGCGCCTTGGCGGCGGCCGCAACCGCCGCGTCGATATCGGCGGCATTGGCGTCCGAGACCTCGGCCAGCAGCTTGCCGGAAGACGGCTCGCTGGTCTCGAAGGTCTTGCCGCCGGCAGCGGCTTTCCAGTCGCCGCCGATGAACAGCGCCTTGCCGAAATCGCGCGCGGCAAGCCAGGCGTCGGCCTCGTTGCGGGCCTCCGGTGCCGGGCCGTATTCCATGGCGTGATAGCGATCGAGAATGTTCATCAGGTGCCTCCTTCACCCTCCCGCCTGGGAGGGTCGATCGGCAAAAGCCGATCGGGGTGGGGGTAAAGGCTTACGCCATCGCGTGGCGATGATTGGCCGAATAATGTCCGGTCAGATGGTGCTCGAGCTGGCGCTCGATGTCGGTCAAGAGGCTCGACGCGCCGAAGCGGAACAGGTCCGGCTCCAGCCATGGCCGGCCGAGCTCTTCCTTCATCAGCACCAGCCAGTCGAGCGAGGCCTTGGCCGTGGAAATGCCGCCGGCCGGCTTGAAGCCGATGAGATAGCCGGTTTCCTCGAAATAGGCCCTGATGGCACGCACCATGGCGAGGCCGACGGGCAGCGTCGCGTTGACGCTTTCCTTGCCGGTCGAGGTCTTGATGAAATCGGCGCCCGCCATCATCGCCACCATCGAGGCCAGCATGACATTGCGCAGCGTGGCGAGGTCGCCGGTGCCGAGGATGACCTTCAGATGCGCATCACCGCAGGCGGCGCGCATCGAGACGATCTCATTGTAAAGCTCCCGCCACTTGGCGCCGAACACCAGGCCGCGCGGGATGACGACGTCGATCTCGTCGGCGCCGTCACGGACCGAGGCCTCGATCTCCTGCAAACGGGTCGACAGCGGCGCCAGGCCATGCGGAAAGGCGGTGGAGACGGCGGCGACATGGATGCCAGTGCCGCGCACCGCATCGACGGCGGTGGCAACGAAGGGGTGGTAGACGCAGACGGCGGCCGGGCGGATGGTTTCACCTGATATGCCGAGGCCCTCGACAATGTCGCGGCGGAACGGGTTGATCGCCTTGGCGCAGAGCCGGCGCACGCGCTCCTCGGTGTCGTTGGAATTCAGCGTCGTCAAATCCATGCAGGCGACGGCGCGCAGCAGCCAGGCGGCCTGGTTGTCGGCCTTGATCGAGCGCCGCTTGGTCAGGCTGGCGACGCGCCGTTCCAGCGCCGAGCGATTGACGCTGCG
Organism: Mesorhizobium sp. WSM4833; assembly: GCF_055811095.1. Lineage (NCBI taxonomy): Bacteria > Pseudomonadati > Pseudomonadota > Alphaproteobacteria > Hyphomicrobiales > Phyllobacteriaceae > Mesorhizobium > Mesorhizobium sp. WSM4833. Next base: position 389,771 of record NZ_JBVVQG010000005.1, on the reverse strand, counting down.
CACCGATTCCATGAAGCCAAGGTCGAGCTTCATGCCGGGGTTGCGCGCAATGCGATGGTCCGGTGGAACGGCTGTATTGGCGGCGGCACGCGCCGGCAGCGGCGTCACCTTGGACGGGCCGACATCGGCTTCGCGGATTGTGCTGCTCATCTCCTGCCCTTTCATTCAGCGACGTGTGCCGAAGATAGCCCGTGAAGCCGTACTTCACGAGTCCTGCGGGCGGTCATAACCGAAAAAGGCGGCGAAAGCAGCAATTTTTGACCGTGCGGTCAAAAACGTAGACTTCGAGATGTTGGTGCGGCTCAGCCGACGAAGGCGCGCTCGACGACAAAAGTCGCCGGATGGCTCAGCGAGCCTTCCTCGAAGCCGAGGCTTTCGGCCAGTTCCTTGACGTCCTTCAGCATATGCATCGAGCCGCAGATCATGATCCGATCGGTTGCCGGGTTGAGCTTGTCGATGCCGAGATCGCTGTAGAACTTGCCGGAGCCGATCAGCGCGGTGATGCGGCCCATGCGTGCCGATTCCTCGCGGGTCGTCGAATTGTAGAGCGTGACGCGCCCAGTGGTCAGTTCACCGATCAGCGGGTCGCTTTCAAGTGCTGCGACCAGCTCCTGGCCATAGGTCAGCTCGGCATTGTCGCGGCAGGTATGGGTCAGGATCAGTTGATCGAATTTTTCGTAGGTGTCGGGGTCGCGCAGCAGGCTGGCGAAGGGCGCGATGCCGGTGCCGGTCGAGATCATGAACAGCCGCTTGGCCGGCGTCAGCGCGTCGACCACCAGCGTGCCGGTCGACTTCTGGCGCATGATGACGGTGTCGCCGACCTGGATCTTCTGCAGCTCCGAAGTCAGCGGGCCGTCCGGCACCTTGATCGAGAAGAATTCCAGCTCTTCGTCCCAAGCCGGGCTCGCCACCGAATAGGCGCGGTACACCGGCTTCTCTGCATTGGGCAGGCCGATCATGACGAACTCGCCGGAGCGGAAGCGCAGCGACTGCGGACGGGTGATGCGGAACGAGAACAGCCGGTCGGTGTAGTGCTTCACCGAGACCACGGTTTCGGCATAGACATTGGCCGGAATCGGGAACTGCAGCGGTCGGGCGCCGACGGTGTTGAGAGCGGATGTGGTGTTCATCAAATCCAACCTTCTGGCCCAGCTCACGGACGCGGGCGCCAAACCTTCACCTGCGCGCCCGGACCATTCAGGTCCCGGCGTGCTGTTCGCACACTCCAAAGCGGCAAGCTCTTGTGTCCGGAATTTATTAGTATACAAACGATATTTGCGTCAAGATGCTCCCTTAAAACAGCTTTCCAAACTGACGCATATCCGTAGTCCGCGCATTTCGGGTTTCGACGATGGAAGAGAATATTTCGGCGCAAGCGCGCGAGTCCCGGGGAAATGTCGTTGCCGGTATCGATGTCGGCGGCACCTTCACCGACCTGCTCCTGATCGACGGAAGCGATGGCGGCAGGGTGTATCTGGCCAAGACGCCGACCACGGTCGACAACCAGGCCTTCGGTGTCGTTTCGGCACTCGGCGCCACCGGATTTCCGATCGACGGCATCGACCTCATCGTGCATGGCACGACCACCACCACCAATGCGGTGCTCGAACGCCGGCTGGCGAAAACCGGCATGATCACCACGCGCGGTTTTCGCGACGTGATCGAGCTTGGCCGGCGCACGCGGCCGCAGGCCTATGGCATGACCGGCAGCTTCGTGCCGATCATCCCGCGCAATCTCAGGCTCGAAGTGTCGGAGCGCGTCGAGGCGTCGGGTGCGATACGCACACCGCTCGACGAGGCCGAAATGCGCGAGGCGGTGCAGACGCTGATCGCGGCCGGTTGCGAATCCCTCGTCATCCATTTCCTGCATTCCTACGCCAATCCGGCGCACGAGCGGCGCGCCACCGAAATTGCCGGCGAGCTCTGGCCGAACGGCTACATCACGGCAGGCCATGCGCTGCTGTCGGAGGCGCGCGAGTTCGAGCGCGGCGTCACCGCTTCGGTCAACGCCTCGGTGCAGCCGATCCTCGAGCGCTATGTCGAGCGGCTGCGCAAGGAACTGGCTGCAAAAGGCTATGCCCGCGACTTCCTGATCATGAACGGCAATGGCGGCATGATCTCTGCTCGCTTCGTCACACGTGAATCGGCCAAGACTGTCATGTCCGGTCCGGCCTCGGGCGTCATCGCCGCCGCCTACACCGGAAAACGTGCCGGCTTCGAAAACCTCGTCACCTACGACATGGGCGGCACTTCGACCGACGTGGCGCTGATCCGCAATGCCGAGCCGGCCGTCTCGAACGAGATCGAGATCGAATATGCCATGCCGATCCATGTGCCGATGGTGGCGGTGCACACGGTCGGCGCCGGCGGCGGCTCGATCGCCCGCGTCGACGCGGCCGGCCTGATCCAGATCGGCCCGGAAAGTGCGGGCGCCAATCCCGGCCCGATCTGCTACGGGCGCGGCGGCCTCGAGCCGACCATCACCGACGCCAATCTGGTGCTCGGCCGGCTGGCGCCGAAGAAGCTGCTGGCAGTCGAAAACCCGGTCACATCAGAGCGCGTCACCGGCATCTTCGAGGAGAAAATCGGCAAGCCGACCGGCCTGTCCGGCGTCGAGGCGGCGGGCGCGGTGCTGCGGCTCGGCAACATGAAGATGGCCGGCGCCATCCGCATGGTGTCGGTGTCACGCGGTCATGACCCCCGCGATTTCGCGCTGTTCGCCTTCGGCGGCGCCGGGCCGCTGCATGCGACTGCCCTGGCGCGCGAACTCGGCCTGCCCAAGGTGCTGGTGCCCGCGCGTCCAGGCATCACCAACGCGCTCGGCTGCGTCGTTGCCGACCTGCGCCACGACTTCGTCAACACCATCAACCAGCCGGTGTCGGTACTCGACGAAACGCGACTTCATGCGGTATTGGAACGGCACCGAAACGAAGGTGAGGAGCTGATCGGCAAGGAAGCGGTAAAGCCGGAGACGATCCGCGTCACCCACTCCGCCGACATGCAGTTCGTCGGCCAGACCCACATCATCAACGTGGCGCTGCCGTCTTCCTCGGTGACGCGGGCAACGCTGCAGCAGCTTTTCGAAAAGGCCTATTTCGCCCGCTTCAAGGTCGAGCTGCCGGAAATCCGAGCCAATCTCGTCAATCTCAATACATCGGTCACCGGCGTGCGTCTGGCGATCGATCTGTCGCGCCTGATCGATCCGGCGGGGCGCGCAGCAACGCTCGACGAGGCGCGGCGCGAAATCCGGCCGGTCTGGTATGCCGGCCGTTGGCACGACACGCCCGTATATGCGCGCGAAAAGCTGCCGCTCGATGCTATCATCGAAGGCCCGGCGATCCTCGAACAGATGGACGCCACCACCGTGCTCGAACCCGGCGACCGCGCACGCAGCGACGCTGACGGCAACATCATCATCGACATTGGCGAGGCCTGATATGGCAAAGCTCGACGCCATCACCCTTTCGGTCCTCCAGGCGGCCCTGCAGCAGGTCTGCGACGAGATGGACCTTACGTTCTCTCGCGCCGCTTTCTCGCCGGTCATCGCCGAGGCCAATGACCGTTCCGACGGCATCTATTCGGCTGTCGACGGTTCGCTGATCGCGCAAGGCAGCCAGGGCCTGCCGGTGTTCGTCGGTGTCATGCAGTATTCGACCAGGACGGTGATCGAGATGATCGCCGACGGCCGTTGCCTGCCGCCGGAACCAGGCGACATCTACGTCGTCAACGACCCCTATCTCGGCGGCACCCATCTGATGGATGTGCGCTTCGCCATGCCGGTCTACCGGGACGGCAAGATTTTCTGCTGGCTATCCAACACCGGCCACTGGCCCGACATTGGCGGCTCGGTGCCGGGCGGATTTTCAGCCTCGGCGACTGCCGTGGAGCAGGAAGGCCTGCGACTGCCGCCCGTAAAACTGTTCAAGAAGGGCGTGCTCGACCCGGAAATCTACGCCATCATCTGCTCCAACATCCGCGTCGCCGACCAGCGCATCGGCGATATCAGGGCCCAGGCCGCCGCACTGCTGATCGGCCAGGATCGGCTGAATCGAATCCTGGATCGTTACGGTGACGAAACTGTTGTCGCGGCGATCGCCGAACTGCGCCGCCGTGCCGCCGAACAGATGCGCGCCAACATCTCAGCCATTCCCGACGGCACCTACCATTCGAAGGCCTTTGTCGATTCCGATGGGGTGGTCAACGAGCCGCTGATCATCGCGCTCGGCGTCGAAAAACAGGGCGACACGCTGACCTTCGATTTCACCGGCTCGTCAAAGCCCTGCGCCGGGCCGATGAACAGCGTGCTGGCGACGACCCTATCCTCGGTCTATCTCGCCATGCGCCACATTTTCCCGGATGTGCCGATCAGCGCCGGCGCGTTTGAACCCCTGATCGTCAAGCGGCCGGAAGGCACGTTCCTCGACGCCAAATATCCGCGGCCCGTCTCGGGCTGCGCCGCCGAGGTGTCGCAGCGCATCGCCGAGGCGGTGTTCGCGGCGATGGTGCAGGCGCTGCCGGACAAGGTGACCGCCGCACCCGCCGGTTCCAGCGGCAATTTCGCACTCGGCGGCAACGACCCGGCACGCGGCCGCGACTACGTCATGTACCAGATCTCCGGCGGCGGTTATGGCGGCAATTCAGGCCATGACGGCCTGACCAATGGCTGCTCGACCATCGGCATCTCCAAGTCGCCGCCGGTCGAGATCATGGAACAGGCATTCCCGGTGCTCTACCGCCACTACGCCTTGCGTGAAGGCTCCGGCGGCGCCGGCAAGCATCGCGGCGGTTTCGGCCTCGCCTATGAGGTGGAAATCCTGCGCGGCGACGCCCGCGCTTCCTTCGTCATGGACCATGGCCGGTTCGGCCCGCAGGGCGCGCTTGGCGGCAAGGACGGCGCCGTCAACACGGTGACCGTCTTCCGCAACGGCGAGGAACACGTGCCGCCGCATTTGTCCAAGGAACAGGACATTGCGCTCAAGGCCGGCGACCGTGTGCGCGTCGGCACGCCGGGCGGCGGCGGCTACGGCGATCCGCTGCAGCGCGATGCCGATCTTGTGCTGCGCGACGTGGCGCTGGGGTACTACACATCAGAGGAAGCCACCGAGAAGTTTGGCGTTGTCCTCTCGGCCGGGGAGTTGGCCATCGACCGGACGGCCACCGACAAGCAGCGCGTCGGCTAACACATCACCGATCGCTCGCCTGGTCTGCTCGCCGCGCCGCGATCGCCGCAGCGCATGTCGTTTCCGTCTCCGCCGCGCGCCTGGAAGACCGTAGACTTCCCGCTTTCAACGGGGATCTCGAACATGCGTCTTTTCGGTCGTTTCGTGCTTGCCGCTTCCGTCGCCCTCACCCTTCCCACGGGTGCCGCCTCCGCCCAGGACAAAAAACTCAGGATCGGCACCGAAGGCGCTTATCCGCCCTTCAACTACGCCAGCGCCGACGGCACGCTGGGCGGCTTCGACATCGAGCTGGGGAAGGCGCTGTGCGATGAGATGAAGGCTGAGTGCGAATTCAGCGTGCAGGATTTCGATGGTTCCATACCGGCGCTGCAGGCCGGCAAGTTCGACGCCATCATCAACATCACCATCACGCCCGAACGGGCCGAGAAGGTCGAGTTCACCCACAAATACTACCAGACGCCGCCGGCCATCGCCGTGCCGAAGGATTCGACCATTGCAGGCACTTCGCCTGAAGACCTGAAAGGCAAGGCGCTCGGCGTGCAGACCGCGACCATCCACCAGAAATTCGCCGACCAGAAATATGCAGGCTCGACGGTCAAGGCCTATCCGACGGGCGACGATGCCCGCACCGACATGGCCAATGGCCGCCTCGACGCGATGATGGACGGGTCGATCATCCTGACCGAGTGGTTGAAGAAGCCAGACGGCGCCTGCTGCAAGCTGCTCGGCACGCTGACCGCCGATCCGGCCATTCACGGCCCCGGAGTCGGCATCGCGCTGCAAAAGGGCAATAAGGAACTGGCCGACAAGCTCAATGCGGCCATCGACGCGCTGCGCGCCAATGGCAAGTACAAGGAAATCAACGACAAGTACTTCTCCTTCGACGTCTACGGCAGCTGAGAACGACAACATGCCTTCCGGCAGCGCCGGCTGGCGCTGCCGTTTTTCTTGAATGATGGAGACTTCCTTGGCTGAGCGGCGTTCCCCTTTCTACAGCAGCATCGTCGGGCTGGGCGCGACCATGGGTCGTGTCGGGGGCGATTTCATCTCCGCTAAAACCTATTCCGGCATTGCCGACGAGCATCTGAACACCCGCAAAAATGTCGGCGTGCAGGATCTCAGCACCATGGGCAAGATGGACATCAAGGGGCCGGACGCCGAGGCGCTGGTCAACCACGTCATCGTCAATGATGCCGCGGCCATGAAACCGGGCCAGGTCCGCTATTCCACCGTCTGCCGCGAGGATGGCGGCATCATGGACGACCTCACCGTGTTTCGGTTGGGTCCGGAGCACTTCATGCTGGTAACCGGCTCGGTCAACCGCCTGAAGATGCTGCCCTGGCTGTTGCATCACGCGCAGAGTCGCAAAGCCTATGTCACCGACATAACCGCAGCCATCGCCTTCCCGACCATCCAGGGTCCGCGCTCGCGCGAACTGTTGAAGGCGATGATCTCGGATGCCGATCTGGACGGGCTGAAACGCTGGTCGTTCACGTCAGGCCACATCAACGGCACGCGGGTGCTGATCTCGCGCACCGGGGTCACCGGCGAGCTCGGCTTCGAGCTGTTCGTGCCGGCCGACGAGGCCGCTTCAGTCTGGGACGCGCTGATGCGGACCGGCCGGGACTTTGGCCTGAAACCCTATGGCGTGCTGGCAATGTTCACGCTCGGGTTGGAAAAAGCCTATCCGGCACACGGCATCGACATGGATGAGAGCCGCACCCCGTTCCATGTCGGCCTCGACCGCTGGATCAAGTTCGACAAGGGCGATTTCGTCGGCCGGCAAGCTTTGCTCAAGGTCCGCGACAAGGGCCTCGACGAGCAATGGGTCGGCCTGATCCTCGACGGCGACACGCCGGCCGCCACCGATGCCAGGGTCCTGGCCGATGGCGAGGACGCCGGCATCGTCACCTACAGCGATCACGGCTATTCCCTGGGCAAGGTGCTGGCCACGGCGCACCTGCGGCTGCCTTTCACCGCGATTGGCACCGAACTCAGCATAGACATCGATGGCAGGCCGAGCCGGGCGGTCGTGGCGCCGATACCGTTCTTCGATCCCGAGGGGGGGAGGTTGCGCGGCTAACTGGGCTTACCCTGGAAATCATTTTGGTCTCTCCTCAATGGTTATGATATTGTCTCGAAATGAAGTCTCCTAGCTCAAGAGCCAGCCGTTCAGCCAAGACCGGCCAGTTCGTACTGACCAGCGAGCGCGGCGAGAAAATCAGCGCCGTGGAAGGCATGACGTTATCGCCTCGCATGGCGAAATTACTCGCCCAAGGCGTACGACACGGACTGTCCGGTGATGAGCGGCGTTCGCTCATCAAGGAAGAAATCCGCAAGAAGAAATAGACGTTGGTCTACGCCGCTGAGTTCGATCCGCTGTGCTACCCCGGCACGACGGTGCTCATTAACCTGTTGGACATCCGCGACCAGGCTGAGCTTGATGAAGTCGAGCTCGCGCTGTTCCCGCGCTGACGAGCCATTGCCGGCAGGCGAACTCGACTACCGTCACTATCTCGGCCTGCACCGGCACCTGTTCCAGGATGTGTGGCTGGGCCGGTCAGCCGCGCACCATCCGCATCGGCAAGGCCGGCAATTGGTTCTGCTATCCCGAACACATCGCCACCGAGATGGCGCGGGTCTTTCGCGAACTCGGCAATCCCGACCGCTTAGCTCATCTCGACGGCACCAGCTTTGCGAAGCATCTGGCGCACATCGTCGCGGAGATCAACGCCGTGCATCCGTTTCGCGAAGGCAACGGCCGAACCCAGCTCACCTTCCTTGCGATGCTCGCCGAGCACGCGGGCCTGACATTCAATGCCGACATCCTTGAAGGGGATCGCGTCATTCAAGCCATGATCGACAGTTTCAGCGGTTCAGAAGCGTCATTGCAAGCACTGATAGAAGATATCATCGCCTAGTTCGTCGGCCTAACAATCACCCCCGTCTATCCAGCCTCGCCACCAACCGATCCCCCACCCATTGGATGCCGCAGACCAGGATGATCAGCACGATGACCACTGCGATCATCACCGACGTCTCAAAACGCTGGTAGCCGTAGCGGATGGCGAGGTCGCCGAGGCCGCCGGCGCCGATCGCGCCGGCCATGGCTGACGCACCGATCAGCGTCACCAGCGTCACCGTGAAGCCGGCGACGATGCCGGGCAGGGCTTCTGGCACCAGCACCTCGCGGATGATCGTCCAGCGGTTGCCGCCCATGGCGCGCGCCGCCTCGATCAGCCCGCGATCGACTTCGCGCAGCGACACTTCGGCGATGCGCGCATAGTAGGGCGTGGCGGCGATCGACAGCGGCACGATGGCTGCCCATGTGCCGATCGAGGTGCCGACGATCAGCCGCGTCACCGGGATCAGCGCCACCAGAAGGATGATGAAGGGCACCGAGCGGAAGCCGTTGATGATGGCGCCGAGCGCCCGGTTCACCCAAAGGCTTTCGGCAATGCCGCCGCGTTCGGTAGCAATCAGCGCCAGGCCGAGCGGCAGGCCGAAGACCAGCGAGATGAGGCCGGAGGCGGCCGTCATCAGCACCGTCTCCCAGATCGAACGCAGCAGAAGTTCAAACAGGATTGGCGACATGGCCAAGGACCTCCACCCGCGCCTGGCGGGCCTTCAGGAATGTGATGATGTCAGCAAGATGATTTGCATCGCTGCCGGGAACCGAAAGGAACAGCGTGCCGACCGGCTGCTGCTGGATATGGTCGATGCCGCCATGGACGAGGCGGAAGGCGCCTGGAACAGCCGTGGCAAGGTCGGACAGCAATGGCCTGCTTGCCGCTTCGCCGGCCACATCCACGCGCAGGATCGTCTCCGCGCCGGCCGCCGGCAGCAGCCGGGCCGCCAGTTCGGCTGGCAGCTGCGGCCGGATGGCGCCGAGCAGGCTTTTGGTGATGTCTGATTGTGGGTCGGCAAACACCGACCAGACCGGCCCTTGCTCGACGATGCGTCCGGCGTCGATCACCGCCACGCGGTCGGCGATGGAACGGATCACCTCCATCTCATGGGTGATCAAAAGGATGGTCAGGCCAAGCTGGCGGTTGATGTCCTTGAGCAGTGCGAGGATGGAGCGCGTCGTCTCCGGATCGAGCGCCGAGGTGGCTTCGTCCGACAGGAGCAGCGCCGGGCGCGCGGCAAGCGCCCTGGCGATGCCGACCCGTTGCTTCTGGCCGCCCGACAGCGACGCCGGATAGGCCTTGGCTTTCTGCGACAGGCCGACAAGATCGAGCAGTTCGGCGGCGCGCTTCAGCCTCTCGGCTTTCGGCCGGCCCTCGATCTTCAGCGGCAGCGCCACATTGTCCTCGACGGTCTTGGCCGACAGCAGGTTGAAATGCTGGAAGATCATGCCGATGCGCCGCCGCAGCGGCTGCAGGTCGCGCTCGCCGAGCCGGCTGATCTCGCGGCCCTCGATGAACACCTCGCCGGAGTCAGGCCGTTCCAGCCCGTTCAGGCAGCGGATCAGCGTCGATTTGCCGGCGCCGCTGCGGCCGATGATACCGAGGATCTCGCCCTTGCGCACGGTCAGCGAAATGCCGTCGAGCGCCGCCGTCACACCGAAATGGCGCTTCAGGTCGACAAGGCGCACGACATCCTGAGATGCGTCGGGCCGGGTCTGGGTCGGATCGGCGGTCTTCCCGGATGCCGTGATATGCTGGTTCATGAATATTCCTGTTCCCGAAAACGCAATCGCGGCCCGCGCCTGAGCGCGGACCGCTGTTGCTCTCGAACCGGGCTTCCGGCCGAGGACCGGATCAATAGGCGCTGAGGCCGGTGCCCTTGTAGACCTTGTCGAACTCGGCCTTCACCGCCTCGTTCTGATAGGAAGCCACCAGCGTCTTCACCCAGGCCTCGTTCTCGTTACCGGTCTTCACCGCGATGAAGTTGCGGTAGGGATTGTCGGCGATAGGCTCCTGCGCGATGCGGTTTTCCGGCGACAGGCCGCTTTTCAGCGCCCAGTCGGTGTTGACTACGGCCGCATCGAGATCCTCGACCGAGCGGCCGACGATACCGGCGTCAAGTTCCTTGATCACCACCTTCTTCGCGTTCTCGGCGATGTCGGCGGTGGTGGCCAGAATGCCGGTGCCATCCCTGAGCTTGATCACGCCCTCGTTCTGCAGCACGCGCAGCGCCCGGCCTTCGTTGGATGGGTCGTTGGGCACGCCGATGACCGCGCCCTCGGGCAGGTCGGCAACCTTCGTGTATTTCTTAGAGTAGAGGCCGATCGGCCAGACGCCGGTATAGCCGACACGGACGATGTGGTAGCCTTGAGTCTTGATCTGGTTGTCGAGATAGGGCTGGTGCTGGAAGGCGTTGGCGTCGATCTCGCCGCGCTCCAGCGCTTCGTTGGGCTGGGTGTAGTCGTTGAATACCACCGTCTCGATGGCAAGGCCCTTTTCGGCGGCTTGCGCGACGACGACGCGCCAGACGTCCTCGTCCTCGCCGCTGATGATGCCGACCTTGATCGCCTTCTTGTCCTCGGCAAACGACGCATGCGGTGCAATCAGGCTGCCGATCGCGACGACCGAGGCGAACAGCAGAGCAAGGCCACTGCGCCGGTTGACGGTTGACCCGGGGGAAGATGGCAAAGTGTTCTTGAAGTCAGTCATGATTGATCTCTGCGGTTGTGAAGTCATGGCAGCGAGGCGGATTGCCTAGCCCTTGGTCGCATCCTCAGAAATTCTATCAAGTTTATCAAAGAACGCGTTTCGCCATTCTCGCCAAAGCCGGGAATATTCTCTCAAAATTTTCAAGAGCGTGAGCAAAAGCCGCTGCTTGACCGGCCGCAGCGGATCGCGGCGCGATCTTGCGCGCGTCTGGAGGTCGTCAGATTCTCAGAGAGCTCAGCGTGCCGTCAAAGCGCGATCCAGGCCGTCTTCAGTTCCAAATATTTCTCCAGCGCGTGCAGCGACTTGTCGCGGCCGAAGCCGGACTGCTTGACGCCGCCGAGCGGCACGGTGATGTCGGCGCCGCCATAGGTGTTGACGTGGACGACGCCGGCATTGATGGCGCGCACCATGCGATGCGCGGTGGAGAGATTGGCGGTCCACACCGCGGAGGCAAGCCCGTAGACGGTCGAATTGGCAAGCCGAACCGCCTCCTCCTCGGTCTCGAAGCGCATGACGCCGAGCACCGGCCCGAACACCTCCTCGCGCGCCAACTGCATGTCCTGCATGACATTCTCGAAGATCGTTGGCGCCATGTAGCTGCCACCGGTCTCGGTCAGCATCCGCTGGCCGCCGGTGACGAGACGGGCACCTTCTTCCGTGGCCCTGGCGACGAAACCGAGGTTCTTGTCCAGCTGTTCGGCGCTCGATACCGCGCCGACATCGCTGGTGAGATCAAGCGGATCGCCGACTTTGAGCCGCATGGTTGCCGAGAGCAGTTCGTCCATGAAGCGGTCGTAGACCGCTGACTGGACGAGAAGCCGCGAGCCGGCGACGCAGACCTGGCCGGAATTGCGGAAGATGCCATTGGCCGAGACGACCGCCGCCTGTTTCAGGTCGGGGGCATCGGCAAAGACGATGTTCGGCGACTTGCCGCCGAGTTCGAGGAAGACGCGCTTCAGATTGGAGCGAGCGGAATATTCGAGCAGCCGCCTGCCGACCGGGCCGGAACCGGTGAAGGCGATGGCGTCGACATCCATATGCAGGCCGAGCGCCTCGCCGGTGACCGCGCCACGCCCGGTGACTACATTGAGCACACCGGCGGGCAAGCCGGCCTCGCTTGCCAGTTCGGCCAGCCGCAGCAGCGTCAGCGAGGCGATCTCAGGCGGCTTGACCACCACGCAATTGCCGGCGGCAAGTGCAGGCGCGATCTTCCAGGCACCGATCATCAGCGGGAAATTCCACGGCACGATGACGCCGACGACACCGAGCGGCTCCTTGTGGATCAGTCCGAGCACATTCTCGGCCGTCGGTGCTATCTCGCCATAGACCTTGTCGATGGCCTCGGCATAGTAGCGGATGGTGCCTGCCGCCGACAGCGGTTCTACCTTGTAGGCCATGCCGATCTCGGTGCCGTTGTCGCGCACACCGAGCACGGCGAGCTCATCGGCGTGTTTCTCGACCAGCTCGGCGAATTTCGTCAGCACCTTCTTGCGAAAGGCGGGTGCGGCGCGCGACCACGAGCCCTTCTCGAACGCCTTGCGCGCCGACTTCACGGCGCGGTCGATATCGGCGGCGTTGCCGTCGGCGATGCTGGCGAAAGGTCGGCCGTCGATCGGCGACGTCACCGGCAGGCTTGCGCCGCCTGTTGCCTCGACCTGCACGCCATCGATGAACAGGCCCTGCGCGCCGATCTCCGTCTTGCGCAGCGTTTCGATGGCATTCTGACTGATCATTGGTGACGGACTCCAAGGGAAACATGCAATGTGGTTGGCGCGCGGAATTCCCAGCCGCGAAACACCGGTTCCCTGCCCGGCACAAGGCTGAGATCGGGGAAGCGTTGGAGCAACAGCCTCACCGCAAGGCACATCTGCTCGCGTGCGAAGAACCGGCCCGAACAGAAATGATGGCCGAAGCCGAAGGCGGCATGGTTGCCTTCGTTGCGGTTGATATCGAAGCGGTCGGGATCGGCAAAGCGACTCTCGTCGCGGCTTGCCGAAGAGACGAGAGCGGCGACGGCAGCGCCGGCCGGGATCGTCACGCCGCCAAGCTCGACTGCCCGCGTCGTCTGCCGCGTCTGCGTGCCGATCGGCGCCACCCAGCGCAGGCCCTCGTTGACCGCCTTCGGCACGAAAGTCTCGGGATCGGCGAGCACCTGCCGCAATTGCTCGGGATGAGCCAGCAGGCCGGCGAGGATCGAGCCGGCGCCATGTCCGGGCTCCTGCATGCCGCCAAGCAGGATGACCTTGATGCTCGGCATCAGAAAGTCGATCGGCCGCGTCGTGCCCTCCGGCATGCCGTCATGCAGCATATGCGACAGCGCCGAGTCATCTGGCTGGCGCGCAAGTCTTTCCAGCGTCGGCAGGATGGCGTCGCCGACCTCGGCACTGATTGCGTCGGCGATCTCCTGCCGTTTCGGATCGTTCTCGAAATTGACGGCGCCCTGGGCAAGGCCGTAGAACCAGCGGCGCAGCGTCGGCATGTCGATGTCGGCAAGGCCGAGCGAGCGCGCCAGGCTGAGCGTCGACACCGGTTCGAAATAATCGGCCATCAGCTCGGCGGAGCCCTGGTTGGCGATCCGGTCGAAATAGGGCTCGGCGATCGACCGCACGAGGTCGCCGGCATAGGCGGCGACGGTGCGCGGCCGGTATTTCGGGTCGACGCCTTGGCGCAGTTGCTTGTGCGTCTCGCCATCGGTGGTCAGGATGGTCGGCTTGCCGAAGGAACGCTCAACTGGTGACGAGCCGACGACGGCGGAGAAGATCTCGGGCGACTTGGCGACGCTCTCGACATCCTTCCAGCGGGTGACGAACCAAAGATTGACCGCCGGCACGAAAGCGACCGGCGCACTGCGCCTGAGCTCTGCATAGATCGGGTAGGGATCGGCTTCCAATGCCTCGACGGTGATATTTTCGGCAAAGCTCAAATCCGCCACTCCCCTTGTGGTGTAAGGGGCGGCGTGGCATGCCGCCCCTTTGCTTTTCTCAATCTTTCAGCGGCTGGCCGAGGTTTTTGAACGCGACCGGATCGCGGCTCTTCAGGGCGCTGGCCAGCAGCAGGCCGATTATCGCGGCGATCAGCACCAGCCCCGGCAGGAACACGCCAAGGAAACCGCCGGCTCCCGACAGGCTGCCGAAATTGATGACGATCAAATAGATGATGATGACGAAGGCGATGAAGGTCAGCCCGGGCAGGATGGTGGTCTTCAGCGCATTCTCGTGGGCCGCCGGGTTGGCGCGGAAGAACATCACCACGGCAAGCGATGCCACCGCCATCATCACGATGACACCGAGCGTCGCGACATTGGTCAGCCACGAAAACAGCGCCAGCACCGGATCGAGGCCGAGCACGGCGAACAGGCCGACAACGACCGCGGCGAGCACGCTCTGGATGACGGAAGCGACATGTGGGCTCTGGTGCACCGGATGCGTCACGCCAATCGTCTGCGGCAACAGCTTCTCGCGGCCCGAGACGTAGATGTAGCGCGCAACCGCATTGTGGAACGCCAGCACGCCGGCAAACAGGCTCGACACGAACAGGATGCTCATCGCCTGCGAAAGCATCGTGCCGGCGTAGCGGTCGGACAGGCCGAACAGGAAGGTCGTCGGATCCTGCAATCCCTGCAGCGTCGGCAGCAATTTGTCGACACCGGCGCCGACCGCCATCAGCCATGCCGTGAGCATGTAGAAGACGCCGATCAGCACGACCGAGAAATAGGTGGCGCGCGGAATGGTGACCTTTGGGTCGCGGGCTTCCTCGGCATAGATCGTCGTCGCCTCGAAACCGATGAAGGCGGCGAAGCAGAACAGGATGGCGATGGCCGGCGAGCCGCTGACGATCTGGCTCCAGCTGAATGGCGCCGCCGACAGGCCGCTATCGCCGCCGGTCTTGAGGATGGCGATATCGAGGATCAGCACCACAAGATATTCGCACAGCACCAGCACCGTCAGGATCTTGGCGGAGAGGTCGACCTGCCGATAGCCGAGCACGGCGACCAGCGCGATGGCGATGAAGCTCCACACCCACCAGGGCAGGTTGATGCCCCAGCCGGCGAACAGGCCGGCGGTTGCGGCGCCCAGCAGGCCCATGACGCCGATCTGCATGGCGTTGTAGGACAGGATGGCGATCAGCGCCGTGGCGCCGCCGGCCATGCTGCCGAGGCCGCGTGCGGCATAGGCATAGAAGGCGCCGGCATTGCCGACATGGCGTGACATGGCGACATAGCCGACCGCGAACAAAAGCAGCAGCACGGTCACGATGAGATAGGTGCCGGCAAAGCCGGCGCCATTGCCCATCAGCATGCCAAGCGGCGTGCCGCCGGCGACTGCCGTGAGTGGGGCGGCCGCAGAAATCACCATGAAGGTGATGGCGCCGACGCCAAGACTGTTCTTGCGCAGCCTGTTGGCCGGCGCCTGTTCCGAGACTGCTGTCATTGATCCCTCCTGTTTGCAAACCCTTGAGTTCGCCGGCCGAATGGCCTGTCCCATGCACTCTGGTGGTTGGTTCATTATTTGAACCGTCATTTTGAATATAGACTTGCAAACAATGCTGATGCCTGTCAAGTTAATTCACACGTTAAATGATTGTCCCGAACCGGGAGGCAAATTTGAGTACGGTCGGAAAAGCGATCTCGCTTCTGGAGCTGTTCAACGTCGACGAGCCCGAGCTCGGCCTGTCCGATCTGGCGCGCCGCTCGGGCTTCGACAAGGCGACGACAAGGCGGCTGCTGGTAGCGCTGGCCGGCCGTGGTTTCGTCGAGCAGGATGCGGGTACGCGGCACTATCGCCTCGGCGCCGGCCTGTCGCGGCTGGCGCGCATCCGCGAGGCGCGCTTTCCCTTCCTGCAGACGGCCGTTCCGCTGGTGCGGGACCTGGCCGCATCGACGGCCGAGACCGTGCATTTGTCGGAATTCGGCGTCGACAGGCTGGTCACAGTCCACGTCGAGCATCCAGCATGGGCAAACCGGGTCAACATCGACATCGGTCAGTTGCTGCCTTTGCATTCGACCGCGTCGGGCATCGCCTATCTGGCCTTCGCCCGCGACGAGGCCGTCAAGGCGTGCCTGACGGGTTCGCTCGATGCCTTCACGGCCCATACGCTGATCGAGCCGGCCGCCATCTTAAGATCCATGGGCGAGGCGCGCGAGCGCGGCTATTCGATCTGCGACCAGGGCTATGAGGAAGGTGTGATCAGCGTCGCGGCGGCAATCCGCGGGGCGGATGGCTTTGCGCTCGGCACCATCGCGGTGGCGGCGCCAAAGGCCAGAACGACGGCGGCCGCGATCACGGAGCGGGGACTTGCCGTGAGGGCGGCGGCACGGGAGATTTCCATGCGCCTCAACGGTGAAAACCTGCAAACCCTGAGGAGGCAGGCCTGATGCCCTCGGAGACAGCACCCCGCATCCTGGTCATCGGCACGGGCGACACAAAGGCCGAAGAGCTGTTGTTCATGAAACAGTGCATCGAGCAGTCGGGCGGCAGCGCCGTGATGATGGATGTCAGCGTGCTGGGCGACCCGCCCTACAGCCCGGACCACGATAAGCACGCCGTGGCGCGGGCGGTGGATGTGACGGTCGCCGAGATCGTTTCGAGTGGTGACGAGAACACCGCCATGACGCTGATGGCCGGCGGCGCCGTGCAACTGGTGCGCAAGCTCCATCAAAACGGCGAGATCGACGCCTTCATCGCCATCGGCGGTTCGATGGGAACCGATCTGGCGCTCGACGTGGCGCTTTGCCTGCCGCTCGGCGTGCCGAAATTCGTCGTCTCGACCATCGCCTATTCGCACCTCATCCCACCCGAGCGCGTCGCGCCCGACCTGATGATGATCCTCTGGGCGGGCGGGCTGTACGGCCTCAACTCGATCTGCAGGCTGGTCCTGTCACAGGCCTGTGGTGCGGTCGTCGGCGCGGCCAGGATCGTGCTGGAGACTCGCATGTCGGCTCCGGCAATCGGGCCGACCATCGGCATGACCTCGCTCGGCAGCAGCTGCCTGCGCTACATGAAGACGCTGAAGCCGGCGCTGGAACAGCGCGGCTATGACGTTGCCGTCTTCCACACCACCGGAATGGGCGGCCGTGCCTTCGAATCGATTGCCGGTCAGGACCATTTTTGCGCGGTGTTCGACTTCAGCCTGCAGGAGATCACCAACCATCTCGCGGGCTCAGTCGTCAGTTCCGGCGCCGACCGGCTGGAGAATGCCGGTGCCCGCGGCATTCCGCAGATCGCAGCACCCGGCGCGGTCGACATGGTCGACCTGCCGACCTGGCAGGATTTGCCGGCTAAATTCTCGAAGCGGCCGTTTCACGCCCATAACAGGCTGATCGCTTCGATCACCGTCGATGCCGACGATCGCCGCCAGGTCGCCAGGACCATCGCCGCCAAGCTCGGTGCCGCCAGAGGCCGCTCCGCCTTCATCCTGCCGTCCCAGGGCATCCAGGAATGGGACGTGGAGGGCGAGCCGCTCTATGAGCCGGAAGCCCTGGCCGCCTTCACTGACGAAATTCGCAAGGTCATTCCCGCCGGCGTCGAGTTCCACGAGATCGACGCTCACATCAACAGCGACGACTTCGTCGGCAAGGCGCTCGAGATCTTCGACCGCTGGGTCGAGGAAGGCATCGTCCCGCGCGGCAAGCCGGCCGAGGGAGTGGCGGCGTGAGTGCTGTTCCCGCCCAGGCGCTTGTCCTCGATTTCGGCGGCGTCGTCACCCGCACGCTGTTCGAGACCCACGCCTTGACCGAACAGGCGCTCGGCCTCGCGCCGGGGACGCTGCAATGGCGCGGGCCGTTCGATCCGGGCAGCGATCCGCTGTGGCGCGCCATGCAGGCCGACGAGATCAGCGAGCGTGACTATTGGCGCACACGCACAAGCGAGGTCGGCCGTCTGGTGGGCGAGGACTGGCAGGCGATGGAGACCTTCGTCCGGCGCGCGCGAGGGGCCGAGCCGGAAAAGGTGGTGCGGCCGGAGGCTGACAGCACCATTCGCACGGTACATGCCGCCGGTTTTCGACTGGCCATCCTGTCCAATGAACTCGACCTGTTCTACGGCGCCGACTTCCGCCAGCGGCTGCCGTTGCTCGGCCTCTTCGATGTTATCATCGACGCCACTTACACCGGCATCCTCAAGCCCGATCCGCGCGCCTATGCCTTCGTCACCGAGGCGCTTGGCCTGCCGGCCGGCGCTTGCGTCTTCGTCGACGACCAGCGGCGCAATGTCGATGGCGGCTGTGCTGCCGGCATGCGCACGGTGCATTTCGACGTCGCTCGCCCGGCTCATTCCTATGCCGAGGCCCTCGGCCATTTCGACCTCGTCCCAGTTGCCTGAGATTTTGCGGAGTCCATTATGCGCGACATCAATTTTCTCACCGAAACCAACGCCAAGCCGATCTGGCATCCGATGGCGCATCCGGCCGAGATGCGGGCAAACCCGCCAAAGGTGATCATGAAAGGCGAGGGTGTGATGGTCACCGACATCGCCGGCAACACCGTGCTCGACGCCGTCGGCGGCCTGTGGAACGTCAATCTCGGCTACAGCTGCGACCCGATCAAGAAAGCGATCGCCGACCAGCTTGGCGCGCTGCCCTATTATTCCGGCTTTCGCGGCACCTCGACCGGCCCGTCGATCGAGCTCGCCTACGAACTCTGCGAATGGTTCGAGCCAGAAGGCATGGTGCGGACGTTTTTCACTTCGGGCGGCTCGGATTCGGTCGAAACGGCACTTCGGCTGGCGCGGCAGTACTGGAAGATCCGCGGCCAGGCCGACCGGACCAAGTTCCTGGCGCTGAAGAAAGGCTACCACGGCACGCATTTCGGTGGCGCGTCGGTCAACGGCAACGCCAATTTCCGCCGCAACTACGAGCCGCTGCTGCCGGGCGTCTTCCACATTCCTGCGCCCTGGACCTTCCGCAATCCGTTCGACGAGACCGACCCAGTGCGGCTGGCAAAACTCTGCGCCAGGGCGCTGGAGGACGAAATCGCCTTCCAGGGCGGCGATACCATCGCCGCTTTCATCATGGAGCCGGTTCTCGGCGCCGGCGGCGTCATCGTTCCGCATGAGAGCTTCATGCCGCTGGTGCGCGAGATCTGCGACCGCCACGAGATCCTTTTGATCGCCGATGAAGTTGTCACCGGCTTCGGCCGCACCGGCGCCTGGTCGGGCTCGCGGCTGTCCGGCGTGAAGCCCGATTTCATGACCATCGCCAAGGCGATCACTTCGGGTTATTTCCCGCTCGGCGCCACTTTGATCGGCGCCAAGGTCGCCGATGTCTTCGAGGCCGACAAGACCAGCTTCGGCGCCATCGGCCATGGCTATACCTATTCCGGCCATCCTGTCGGCTGTGCCGCGGGTCTGGCGGCGCTTGCCGAGACCAAACGGCTGCGCCTGAACGAGAACGCGGCCGCGCGTGGTGTCGAACTCGCAGCCGTGCTGGAGGGGCTGAAGGCGAAGCATGCGATCGTCGGCGATGTCCGGTACAAGGGCCTGATGGCGGCGCTGGAGCTGGTCTCGGACCGCGCGACGAAAAAGCCCGCCGACAAGAAGACCATGGCATTGGTTTCGGAGGCGGCCTACGAGGCCGGCGTCATGCTGCGCGTCTCCGGTAACGCCATCATCCTGTCGCCGCCGCTTATCGTCAGCGCCGCGGATGTCGCGAGGATCGGCGAAGCATTGGATGCAGGCCTGTCGAAGGTCTGACGGTTTATTGGAGAGAACGGAGTTTCGAGACGCAATGACTCAACCGCAAGAAGCGCTGGTTAGCCGGCGCTCGCGCCTGCTCGGTGCGAAATCGCAATTGTTCTATGACGAGCCCGTGCACCTGGTGCGCGGCGAAGGCGTCTGGCTCTACGATGCCGACGGCCGCAAATATCTCGACGCGTACAACAATGTCGCCCATGTCGGCCACTGCCACCCCTATGTGGTCGAGGCCCTGTGCCGGCAGGCAAGCCTGCTCAACACCCACACGCGCTATCTGCACACCGCCATCCTCGACTATGTCGAGCGGCTGACCGCGACCTTCGATGCCAGCCTGTCGACCGCTATCCTGACCTGCACCGGCAGTGAGGCCAACGACATCGCGCTGCGCATGGCGCAGGCCGCCACCGGCCGCATGGGCATCATCGCCACCGACGCCACCTACCATGGCAACACCACGGCGGTTTCGCAGCTCAGCACCCGCATGCCGCCGGTCGGTGGCCGCGCCCGCAATGTTAGGCTGGTGCCGGCGCCTGACAGCTATCGCCATCCGGATGCGATGGCCAACGGCAAAGCCTTTGGCGACGCGGTGCGCGAAGCCATCGCCGCGCTGGCAAAGGACGGTATCGGCCTGTCCGGCATCATCCTTTGTCCGCTGCTCGCCAATGAAGGCTTTCCGACGCTCCCATCCGGCTTTTTCGACGACGCGATGCGCGCGGTGCGTGACGCCGGCGGACTGGTCATCGCCGACGAGGTGCAGCCTGGTTTCGGCCGCACCGGCAGTCATTTCTGGGGCCACCAGCGCGCCGGCTTCGTTCCCGACATCGTCACCATGGGCAAGCCGATGGGCAACGGCCATCCAATCGCCGCCGTGGTCACATCAAGGGAGATATTGGCGACCTTCCGCAACGCCTTCCGTTATTTCAACACCTTCGGCGGCAATCCGGTTTCCTGCGGGGTGGCCAATGCCGTTCTCGACGTCATCGAGCAGGAAGATCTCGTTGCCAACGCGCGTGACGTCGGCGCCTATGCACTCAACCTGCTGCGCCCGCTCGCCGATCGCCATGAATGTATCGGCGAGGTCAGGGGCGCTGGCCTGTTCTTCGGCGCCGAACTGGTTCACGACCGCAAGACGCGCGAACCGGCGCCCGACATTGCCGAGCAGGTCGCCAACCGGATGCGCCAGCGCGGCGTGCTGATGGGCAAGACCGGCATCCACGGCAATGTGTTGAAGATCCGCCCGCCAATGCCGTTCTCCCGCGACAATGCCGACTTCCTGATCGGCGTCCTCGACGAAGTGCTTGGCGAAGTCGGCGGAGTGAAGGCGTGAGCGCAGTCTCCGCGCAATCCGAACCCGAGACGGCAGCCGATGTCACGGCGCTGGCCAGGCGCGCGCTCGCCCATTGGGGCATTGATGAGGGTGAGCCGGAGCTGCTGAAATTCCGCGAGAACGCGGTCTTCCGGATCCGTCTGCCCGATGGCCAGCCGGCCGCCATGCGCATTCACCGGCTTGGCTATCACACGGACGCCGCCCTGCGCTCGGAACTGCAATGGATGGGTTTTCTGCAATCGGCCGGCATCGCCACGCCATCTGCGGTCGCCACGCCGGCTGGCGATCTGTTCGTGCTTGTCAGCGCGAATGCCTCAATGCAACCCCGGCAAGTCGATTGCCTGAGCTGGCTGGAAGGCCGCGCCGTCGGCGCGCGAGGCGTGCCGCTGGATTTTACGCCCGAGCAGGCAAGACAGATCTTTACCGAGATCGGGCGAACCATCGCCCACATGCACAATGTCACAGCAGCCTGGACGCCTCCGTCCGGCTTTGCCCGCCATGCCTGGGATTTCGACGGCTTCTTCGGCGCGAACCCGAATTGGGGGCGTTTCGAGACCTCGCCCTTCCTCGACGGTCCTCGCCGCGAACTGGTTTTGCGGGCGCGCGAAAAGGCCGTGCGCGCGCTATTGAGGTATGAACGCAGTGCCCGCAATTTCGGCATCATCCACGCCGACCTGGTGCGCGAGAATGTGCTCCTCCATGATGGTGCGATCCGCATCATCGACTTCGACGATTGCGGCCATGGCTGGCACATGTACGACCTTGCCGTCGCGCTTTACCAGAACCGCGATGAGGCGATCTATCCGCTGATCGAGGCCGCTTTGCTCAAGGGCTATCGGCAGGAGCGCGAACTGACGGCGCGCGACATCGCCGCGCTGCCGCTGTTTTCTGCCTTGCGGGCCTTCGCCTTCCTCGGCTGGGTGCAGAGCCGCGTCGAAGGCGACATCACCAGGGAGGTCGGCTTGCGCATGTCGGCCATCGCAGCCGATGTGGTGATTGCCTATCTGCATGGCGAATAAGGCCGATTGATAAGAACTGGCGGAACCGTCAGCCCTTCGCGAAATGGATGCTGACCGTGCCCGAACTGCCGAAATCGGCGACGATCGTGTCGCCGGGTCGCGCCTCGACCGGACGCACGAACGACCCGGAGAGAACGACCTCGCCGGCAGCGATCGACATGCCGTAGCGGGCGAGCCTGTCGGCCAGCCAGGCAATGCCCATCGCCGGATGGTTGAGCACGCCGGCGCCAAGCCCGGTCTCCTCGACCTCGGCATTGCGCGAGACGATGGCGCCGATCCAGCGCATGTCGGCTTCATCAGGCCGCTGCGGCCGGCCGCCGATGACGATGCCGGCATTGGCGGCATTGTCTGAAATGGTGTCGAAGAAGGTACGCGCCTTCTTCGTCTCCGCATTGACGCGCTCGATGCGCGTATCGAGGATTTCGAGCGCCGGCGTGATGTAGTCGGTGGCGTTGAACACGTCGAAGATCGTCACGCCGGGGCCTTTCAGCGGCGCCTTCATGACGAAGGCGATCTCGGCCTCGACGCGGGGCTGGATAAAGCGGCCGGCCGGAACCGACGCGCCGTCATTGAAGAACATGTCGTCGAACAGCACGCCCGAATCCGGCGTGTCGATGGCGAGCGCATATTGCATCGCCTTGGAGGTGAGGCCGATCTTCCAGCCCTTCGGCTTCAGCCCGGCATCGATCTTGCGCGTCACCAGCGCTGCCTGCACGCGATAGGCATCCTCCATCGTCGCCTCGGGAAAATCGAGGCTGAGCAGCCGGATCTGGCGGCGTGAACGCTCGGCCTCGAACAGCCGTGCCGCGGCGTCTTCCACTTGCTCCGGGGTCATGCTGCTTCCTCGTCGACGACGCCGTTTTGAAGCATGCCAATGCCATCGGCCTCCACCTCGATCACATCGTCCGGCTTCAGCCAGATCGGCGGCACGAAGCGGGCGCCGGCGCCCGTCGGCGTGCCGGTGACGATGATGTCGCCCGGCACCAGCGTGGTGAAGGTCGAGACATAGGCGATAATCTTGCGAAACGAGAAGATCATCCGGCTGGTGCGGTCCTGCTGGCGGATTTCGCCATTGACGCGGGCGGTCAGCGCGATGTCGGCGATCTGCGCCTCGTGGGTGAACGGCACCAGCCATGGGCCGATTGAACCGCTGCGGTCGAAATTCTTGCCTTGCGTGACGTTGAACTTGGCATGCCGCACCCAATCGCGGATGGTACCTTCATTGCACAGCGACAGTGCCGCAATATGGCTGAGCGCGTTGGCCTCGGCAATGCGCCGTCCCGCCTTACCGATGACGATGACGATTTCGCCCTCATAGTCGAGCTGCGGGGATTCCGGCGGCCGCACCAGCGGCGCGCCATGGCCGACGAAGGAGCGGGGAAAACGGACGAACAGCGACGGATTCGAGGGTGCTGCCTGGCCGTCCTTGTACTCCTCGTTGCGGTCCGGATAGTTGACGCCGACGCAGATGATCTTTTCCGGCGACGGGATCGGGATTTCATAGGCGATGGCGTCGAGCGGGAAATCGGTCGGGAAGGCCTCCGCCTCTTCCGCCAGCCGCCGCAAGGCCCCGGCCTCGATCACTTCGCGCAGTGTCGGCCACTGGCCGTGGCGCGCCGACAGGTCGACGACACCCTTGCTGGTGACCGCGCCATAGCGCGCCTTGCCGCCGACGGTGAAGGTGGCGAGCCGTGCGTGGTTCATGCTGCGGCTCCGGCGATGGTGGTGGGCGAGGTTGGAGCTCTACGGCGCCCCCCTCTGTCCTGCCGGACATCTCCCCCACAAGGGGGGAGATCGGATGTCATCTCTGCCTTCGCCAATTTCCAACGCTGCAAGAGAGGCGCTGACCATGGGCCTAGCCAATCTCCCCCCTTGAGGGGGAGATGTCCGGCAGGACAGAGGGGCGCGCCACGGAACGCTGACATCTACAAAATCCCACTCACGGCGCAATAATCGGCGAAGCCGCCAAATCCGGCTGGCGCGCCTCCGCCCCGGCAAACGCACTGCCCTCCTCGAACCAGCTTTTCGGCGCTGGCGCGCCCCACAGCGTCTGGCGCTGCGGGTCCTTGAGGTCCCATTTGATCGGCTCCAGGTCCGGATCGACCGTCTGGTAGTCCGAACAGTAGATCTCGATACGGTGGTTGTCCGGATCACGGACATAGAGGAAGAAGGCGTTGGAGATGCCGTGCCGGCCAGGGCCGCGTTCGATGTTCGGCAAATAGCCGGTGGTTGCCATCAGATCGAGCAGGTCGATGATGTTGAGCGGCGTCGGCACCCAGAAGGCGACGTGGTGCAGGCGCGGCCCGATGCCGTTGGTGAAGGCGATGTCGTGGACGCCGCCCTTGCGGTGCGTCCATGCCGCCCACAGTCTTCCGGTTGCGGCATCCTCGGTGTATTCGGTGACGCGAAAACCGAGCTCGTTGTAGAAGGCGACGGACTCGTCGACATTGGGCGAGAAGCAGTTGAAGTGGTCGATGCGCAGCGGCTTGACGCCCTTGTAGAGCGCATATTTCTGATGGATGGGCGGCAGCCTTTCCATCTGGGCATAGAACTCCAGCGGAATCCCGTGCGGGTCGCGCGTCCGAAAAGTGCGCGACTGGTAGGGCCGCTCGACCCATTCCACCGGCAGGCCCTTGCCCTTGAAGAAATACTCGGCCTTGTCGAGGTCCTCGTCCGAAAAGACCTTGAAGCCGAGATCGCGCGCCTCGGCTGCGGCCGCCTTCTTCAGCACGATGCAATGGTGCCCGCGCTCCTCCAGCGCCCTGAGATAAATGGTGTCCGATGTCTCGTCGGTAACCTGCAGGCCGAGCGTGTCGACATAGAAGGCGCGGGATTTGGCGAGGTCGGTGACAGCCAACTCGACATGGCTGAGGCGCACGATGTTGAAGGCGGGGTAGAGATTGGGTTTGGGCAAGGGCATCCGATTTCCTCCGGTCAGCCGCCGAGTTTCTGGATCGCGTGCGCCGTCGTCGCGAAGGCGACGTTCTTCGTCTCCATGTAGAAGTCGAAGGAATGGTCGCCGCCGTCGCGGCCGATGCCGGAATTCTTGACGCCGCCGAAGGGGGTCGGCAAATGCCGCACGTTCTCGGAGTTAACCCAGATCATGCCGGCCTCCAGCGCATCGGTGAAACGGAAGGCGCGGGTCACGTCAGAGGTCCAGAGATAGCCGGTCAGGCCGTATTGCGTGTCGTTGGCCAGCGCCAGCGCTTCCGCCTCGTCGTTGAACGCAATGGCGCTCAGCACCGGCCCGAAAATCTCCTCCTGCGCGATGCGCATGCCGTTGGTCACGTTGGTGAACAGGGTCGGGCCGACATAACAGCCGCCTCCCGGCCCTTCGACCTTGCCGCCGCCGACGGCCAGCGTCGCCCCCTCCGACCTGCCGATGTCGATATAGGACAGCACCTTCTTTTCATGCACCGGATGAATCAGCGGCCCGACCACCGTTTTCGGATCGAGCGGGTGGCCGACGACGATGCGCTTCGCCCTCTCCGCGACTTTGGCGGTGAAGCTTCCATAGATCGAGGCTTCGACCAGAAGCCGCGACGACGAGGTGCAGCGCTCGCCATTCAGCGAATAGATCATGAACACGGCGGCGTCGGCGGCGCGCTCGAGATCGGCGTCGGCAAAGACGATCACCGGGTTCTTGCCGCCAAGCTCGAAATGCACGCGCTTCAGCGTGCCGGCGCCTTGCTTCATGATCATCGAACCGGTGCGGCTTTCGCCGACAAAACCGATCGCCTTGATGTCGGGATGCTCGGTCAGCGCCTTGCCGGCGTCTTCACCAAGGCCGTTGACCAGGTTCCATACGCCTTTCGGCAGGCCGGCCTCCTCGGCGATCTCGACCAGCAGGCGGGCGGTCAGCGGCGAGAATTCAGCCGGCTTATGAACCACGGTGCAGCCGGCCGCCAGCGCTGGCGCAATCTTCCACGTCGACAGCATGAACGGTGTGTTCCACGGCGTGATGATGCCGACCGGGCCGATCGGCACCCGCGTCGTCATATTGACCTGGCCTGTCGTACGCAGTGTCTCGCCGTCGCGCGCTTCGGGCGCGCGGTCGGCGAAGAAACGGAAATTCTCGGCACCGCGCAGCGCTGCCTTGGCCATGAACTTCAGCGCCTGGCCGGTATCCATGCATTCGACAAAAGCGATCTCCTCGGCGCGCGCTTCGATTGCGTCGGCGATTTTGTGCAGCAGCTTCTTGCGTGCCTCGCCAGGCATGGCCGCCCAGGCTGGGAACGCCGCCTTCGCCGCCTTGGCGGCGCGGTCGATGTCGGCGGCGCCGCCGCGCGCGACGCTTGCCAGCGGCTTGAGGTCGACCGGCGACAGCGTTTCGAACGTCGCGCCATCGAGGGCCGGCACCGCCTCGCCGCCGATCTGGTTCAAAACGCCATCGCGCTTGAAGCGGGCCAGATAGGCCTCGGACTTTTTCAGATTGCCTTGCAGGTCGGACATGTCGGGTTCCGTCACTTGCCGCGCAGCCGCGGGTGGATTGCGTTTTTCTTCCAGCTGAGCACCGGGTCGATTTCCCGGATTTCGAGCGACAGGGCGAAATGCGGGGTCTCGAACAGGGTGGCAAGGTATTCGCTCACCGCCGCGAAGACGGCCTCGCCGGTCCGCTTCTTCTCGTCCGGGCTGCGGCCGGTGCCGATGCGAAACGACATGTCGAGAAAAGCGTTTTCCGGCAGGCTGTCGGCCATCGCGTAGGCCTCGGCGCGAAAGGCCCGCACCCGCACGGCGCCGGTCTCGAACAGCCCGGTGTCCAGCACTGTGCGCAACACCAGCGCGCACAATTCGTCCATATCGACCTTGGCATCGAGATTGGCCGAATACTCGATGGAGAAGTGAGGCACGGCGCTTCGTTTCCCTGGGTTATTGCTTTGTTGTAGTTAACGCGTTAATTACATGCGGCATCCGCGAAGTCAAGTCTTGCATCGGCCTTGGCGCAACGATACGGGATGGCAGGAACGGGCCCCGGCAGGCGGATTCGACCGAGGGAAGGCCTGTTTCGATCGCAAGCGTGGGAGGCTCTTTTTTGCTGCCTGAAAACACCCGTCGTTCCCTGCCGATGGCGCTGCTTCATGCCCGCGAAGCGGTGATGGCGCGGTTTCGGCCGATGCTTGCGGCGCATGACGTGACCGAACAGCAATGGCGCGTGCTGCGTGTGCTCAGCGAAGCCGGCCCGGTCGAGGCGACGGAACTTGCCGATCGCGCCTCGGTTTTGCCGCCCAGCCTGACGCGCATCATCAAGGCGCTCGAGGGACGCAAATTCATCACCCGCAACAAGGCCGAAGGCGACGGCCGCCGCGTCGTGCTGACCATTGCGCCTGCCGGCTCCGCCCTGATCGACGCCCTGTCGCCCGAGCGTCGCGTCATCTATGACGACATCGAACAGCGTTTTGGGCATGAGAAGCTGGAGCAGCTTCTCGACCTCTTGGAGAGCTTGATCGACGGCGAGAGCTGAGCGGTCGGTCCTGGCCGTTTCGCCCAGGCTCACCCGCCAAAGCTGCCCAACCGTGTCGGCTGCGTATAATTCCGGTCGACATAGAGCAGGGCCGAGCCGCCGCTGCCGTGCCGGACATCGATGGCGCGGCCGATCATGACATTGTGCGTGCCGACGACATGCACGGTCTCGATCTCGCAATCGAAGTTGACGATCGCATCCGACAGCGCCGGCGTGCCGGAGGTCAGCGTCTGCCAGCGCGCCGAGGCGTAGCGCGCCTCCATGTCCCTGGTCGCGCCGGCGAACTTTCCCGCCAGATGCATGTGGTCATGCGTCAGCACGTTGACGCAGAAGCGCCGGTTGGACAGGAACATGGCGGCCTGGGTCGAGCGCCCGTTCATGCACACGAGCAGCGTCGGCGGCTCGTCCGAGACGCTGCACATGGCGGTGGCGGTGAAGCCGCCGCGTCCTGCCGGCCCGTCTGTGGTGACGATGTTGACCGGCGCGCAGACCCTCGCCATGGCGTCGCGGAAATCGGCTTTCGAAATCTGCGTGGCCATGTAATTTCACTCGGCCGTTGAGACAAGCGGATTGAACCAGGTATCGCCGGTCCAGCCATTCTCGTCATAATCGGCCATGCAGGTGTCGACCAGCTCTTCCATCGCCTTCAGCCGCCCGCCGCGCTCGGCGCCTTTCAGCACCTGCAGCCGTACCTCTTCCGGCGCACCGGCATAGTTGAGCTCATAGAGCGCGTGACGGCCGCCGAACTCGGTGCCGGTCGCGTCCCACAACAGCTTCATGATCTTGATGCGCTCGATGTGGCCCATATCATTGGAGCCGCGCACATATTGCGCCAGATACTTGTCGATCTCGGGGTTGTTGAAGTCGCGCACCGACGACGGCAGGTAGATCAGCCCGGACGCGATCACCCGGCGCACGGTGTCGATGACGCGCGGATAGGCTTCCGACATGAAGGTGCGGTAGGCAAGGGCGGCTTCGAGGTTGGGCAGGACGGCGCCATTCGCCCATGGGATCGGGTTGTAGGCCATGGCGTTGGAAAAGCTCCAGAACATGTGCCTGAGCGCAATGACCTCGCCCAGTGCCGCCTGGTTGCCGCGGAAAGCATCGCCGCCCGTGGCGCGCAGCGCCTTGGCCAGCAGGCCGGCGAGAAAGTCGAGCTTGACGGCGAAACGCGTGCAGCCCTGGAAGCAGTAGCCATGCATGAAGCCGGAGGCCGGATGGAAGGACAGGATTTTTTGCGCATCGCGCAGCACCAGCACGTCCTCCCAGGGGATGAAGACATTGTCGAGCACCAGGATCGCGTCGTTCTCGTCAAAGCGCGACGACAGCGGATAGTCGAAGGGTGCCGCCACCGTGTTGGCCGTCTGCTCGTAGGAGACGCGGCAGAACATCTTTATCCCCGGCGCATTCATCGGCACGATGAACATCACCGACAGCGACGGATCCTCGGTCACCGTCGCCGACCCTTGCGCCAGGAAATTGTAGTGCGTCAGCGCCGAGGACGTCGCCACCACCTTGGCGCCGGACACGTAGATGCCGGCGTCCGTCTCCCTGGTGATGTGGACGAAGACGTCCTTCACTTGTTCGGCCGGCTTGTGGCGGTCGATCGGCGGGTTGACGATGGCGTGGTTCATGAACAACGCGGCTTCCTGCGCGCGTTTGTGCCAGGACAGGGCATTGTCCTTGAACGGCCCGTACCAGTCGGCATTGGCGCCGAGCGTGTTCATCAGCGCCGCCTTGTAGTCGGGCGTGCGGCCCATCCAGCCATAGGACATGCGCGACCACTTCGCGATCGCCGCCTGCTGGGCAACAAGCTCGGCGGAAGACTTGGCAACGCGGAAATATTTGTGGGTGTAGCCGCCCGAGCCGGTGTCGGTTGGTGACGTCAGCGCGTCCCGCCGCCTTGGATCATGCAGGGCGTCGTAGAGGCGCGCCAGCGACCGCGCCGAATTGCGCATCGCCGGATGCGTGGTGACGTCGGCAATGCGTTCGCCGTTGATATAGACCTCGCGGCCATCGCGCAGGCTCTCCAGATACTCGGCCCCGGTGAACGGGCGTGCCTTATCAGTGCGGAAGTCTTCTGATCGCATGATGGTCCTCCTCTTAAGCCGTAACCCTAGCGCCCTGGGCATCGATCGGTTATGGACGGAACGGCAAAACCGATTGGACTTTTTCCGGCGTCATGAGCCAGAGATCCATCCCCGACTTCTTCGTCTATGGCGAGCCGGTGCGGCCGCTCGATGTCGGTTTTCTGCATGTCGAGACGGTGCTTGCGCGCGGCAATATCCATCTTGGTGAGGTCGCCGCGCACAAGCACCCGCAGATGGGTCAGATCACCTTCTGGACCAGCGGCTCCGGTACCTACCGCATCGAAGACCGATCCTGGGACTTTTCGGCGCCTGCCGTGAGTTTCGTGCCGAGCACTATCGTGCACGGCTTCTCGATCGGCCCCGGCACCGACGCCATCGTCGTCTCGGTCGGCGACGGCGCGCTTGCGGCCATCGCGGCTCACAGCCTGCTGCCGCTGGACCGGCCGGTCTTTGCCGACGGCATGCCGCAGCACGCAGCGTGGGCCAGATTGGCGGCGGTGCTGGAGATGATCGCCGCCGAATACGCCGAGGCGCAAGCCGGCAATGACAGGGTCCTGCAGGCGCTGATCGCCGTCGCGCTCTCCCACATCGCGCGCCTCAGTCCCGAGACAAAGGATGCCACGGCGTCTTCTGATGCCTCACTGGCGTTGGGGCTGCGCCGGCTCGCCGATGCGCATTTCCGCGACAACTGGCCTGTTGATCGCTACGTCGAGGCGCTGGCCACGACGTCGCATCTTCTCGACAAGGCCAGCCGCGCGGTGCTGGGCAGCGGCGTCAAACGCGTCGTCAGTGAGCGACGGCTGCTGGAGGCCAAGCGGCTGCTGTTGTTCACCGTACGCACGGTCGAGGACATCGCCTACGAGATCGGCTTCGACGACCCGGCGTATTTTTCACGATTCTTTCGCGCGCGGGTCGGCGAAGCGCCCGCGTCCTGGCGGCGGAAACAGTTGCAGGGTCATTGATGGGTGACCATGGATGCGGACCTTGGCGCACCGTTCCGGCGCGAGTCCGCTTCCGCCAAGGCGTTGGCTTCCCGACCGGCCATGATGCAGCCACAGCCACTTTTTCGTGAAGCTGAACGGGTTGATCCGCTCGCCTGTCTGCCTAGGTAGAAAGGAGCGGCGGGCGCCACGCAAAATCTGACAATCGGGCAAATCTGACAGTCGGCATGATATTTTCCTGCATTCGAAAGCTTGGCCTCGCTGCTCTCTGTGTCGGCATCCAGTCTTCCTGCGTCGTTCCCGACGATACGTCGCGTATCGCCAAGATTGATCCAACGGCGGCGGCTGCCCGCAAGGAGATGGTCGGCCTCAGCGAAGCCGATGTTCGAATGTGCGCCGGGTTTCCGACCGCCACCGCCGACGCCGGCCAATCGGGCCAGATCTGGACCTACAAGCGCATCGTCCAGCGCGGCAATCTCAGCATTGTGGTTCCGACGTTGGCGGTCGGCGCGATCCCGGCGGTCGGCGGCTCCGTCAATGTCGCTCCCGGCGGCTATTGCGATACGCAAATTCGCATGGTCGATGGCCGTGTCGCCGAAGTTGCCTATGCCGGCGACAACAATTTGCCGAACAGGCGCGACGCGCTTTGTGTCAGCACGGTGGACGCTTGTGTGACCTATGCTCGCCAACACGGCCAGAGGCCGGCGGCCAAATAGCCGGCGGCAGCGAAACGGCGATGGCAGGTCATGCAAATGTCATTGAGGGCTTGACTGACCCGCCGGACCGAATACGCTAGTGCAAAATACCGGCTCTGATCGCCGGGCGGCAAAAATGCCTCGTATGCCTCGCCCTCCGGCGCAGGCTGCGAGGCATTGTCATTTCTGGGGTCCTGTTTGAAACGGCGCATCGAGATCGGCATCCTGTATTCCCGCTCGGGGAGCTATCAGCTCGTCTCCGATGCGTGCCGCATCGGTGCCATGCGTGCCATAGCCGACATCAAAGCCGATCGCAGCTCAGGCATCGAACTGGTGCCGGTGGAGCGCGATCCTCAAAGCAATGCGGACCGCTACGCAACGCTTTGCGAAGATATCTTCAAGACCAGCAGCGCACGCCATGTCATCGGCTGCGTCACCTCCTGGAGCCGCAAGGAAACCATTCCGGTCTTGGAGAAAGCCGGCGGCATGCTCTGGTACGCCTGCCCCTATGAGGGCTTCGAAGCCAATGAGCATGTCGTCTACATGCACGCCTGCCCCAACCAGCATCTGGTGCCGCTGATGGCCCATGTCGTGCCGCGTTTCGGCGCCAACGGCTTCCTGCTGGGCTCGAACTACATCTGGGGCTGGGAGATGAATCGCGTCGCGCGCGACCTGATCGCGGATGCCGGCGGCAAGGTGCTGGGCGAACGCTACCTGCGCATCGGCGAGACCGACGTGTCGCGGCTGATCGCGGAGATCCGCGCCACGCGGCCGAACTTCATCCTCAACAATTTGATCGGCACCTCGTCCTACGCCTTCCTCGCGGCCTATCGCGACCTGGGTCACGAGGATGCCGCCTTCAGTCCCGGGACTTGCCCCGTCATCTCCTGCAACCTGACCGAAGGTGAGCTGCCGGCGATCGGTGAATCCGGCAAGGGACATCTGTCGGTCGGGCCGTATTTCGCGCCGCGCCCGGCTGCCTTTGCCTCATCCTTCGAGGCCTCCGCCTATGTCTCGGTGCAGGTGATGGCCGACGTGCTCTCCAGCAATCCCGACGCCGGTCCGGCGGAATTCTCCAAAGCCTTCGCCGAACGCCGCTTCTCCACCCGGCTCGGTCCGATCGCCATCGACGCCCACTCGCAGCACGCGACACTGCCGGTGATCATCGGGCGCATCGCGGACGGCTTCTTCGAGGTCGTCAGCCGCGAAGACGAAGTCGCGCCGGATCCGTATCTGTCGCGCTACGACCCGGCAAAAACATTCGGCCGCCCGCGCCTGAGGGTGGTGTCGTGACCAGAGCCCCACGCATCCCCAATCTCGGCGGCGCCAGGGCGTTTATCCTGCATCGCCCACATCCGACGGTGCAGGCGATCACCAGGCAATTGTCGGCCATCGGGCTGATCACGCTGGATTGCTGGCCGGAACTGCCGCCCGAGGCGCTGGCCGCCGATTTCGTCTTCTTCGACGCCGATCTCGGCTTTGACGAGCAATTCCCCTGGAAGCCGGGTGAAGCGCCGATGCCGCTGGTGGCGCTGATCGGTTCCGAGGCGCCGGGCCGCATCGAATGGGCGCTGTCGCATAAGGCCGATGCGCAGCTGCTGAAGCCGGTCGGCAATGCCGGCGTCTACAGCGCGCTGCTGATCGCGCGCCAGAGTTTCGAGGCGCGAAAACACCTGGCCAGCGAGATCGCCTCGCTTCGCCAGCGCGTTGCCGAACGCCAAACCATCGTTCGCGCGGTGACGGCACTGGCGAAAGGCGCCGATGACGGCCGCGCCTATGCGCAGCTGCGCTCGCTGGCGATGAGCTGGCAGATCAGCGTCGAGGATGCCGCGCGGCGGATCGTGGCCATGACAAGTGAAGAAGCAACAGGGGAAGAAGGCGGCGATGACCAGTCCCATCGTGCCTGATCTCACCGCGCCAGGGCGCATGCCGGTCAAGCCGCGCGCCGGCGTCTGGCGCCGGCTGGTCAGGCGCCGTCTGGCTCTGCTCGGGCTGGTCATCGTCGCCATCGTCGTTGCCGGCGCCGTGCTGGCGCCATGGCTGACTGGCTATGATCCCAACGAGCAGATGTTCGACGGCCTGACCATCGAGGGCTCGCCCTTGCCGCCGGATGCAAAATTCTGGCTGGGCACCGACTTGCTCGGCCGCGACCTCCTGACCCGCATCCTCTACGGCGCCCGCACCTCGCTGATCATCGGCATCGTCGCCAATGGCGTGGCGCTGTTCATTGGCACGCTGGTCGGTGTTGTCGCCGGCTATTTCCGTGGCTGGATCGGCAGCGCGCTGATGCGTTTCACCGATTTGATGATGGCGTTTCCGGCACTGCTGCTCGCCATTTGCCTGGCCGCGGTGTTCGAGCCCAGCCTGTGGATCGTCGCCATGGTCATCGCTTTGGTCAACTGGGTGCAGACCGCCCGCGTCATCTACACCGAGACCTCATCGCTGGCGGAGCGTGAGTTCATCGATGCCGAACGCACCATCGGCGCGAGCGCGCCGCGCATCCTGTTTCGCCACATCCTGCCGCATCTCTTACCGACCATCATCGTCTGGGGCACGCTCGGCATCTCGACCACCGTGCTGCTCGAGGCGACGCTCTCTTTCCTCGGCATCGGCGTCCAGCCGCCCACGGCGTCCTGGGGCAACATCATCTTCGAGAACCAGACCTATTTCCAGGCCGCACCCTGGCTGGTGTTCTTCCCCGGTGCCGCGATCCTGGCGCTGGCGCTGGCTTTCAACCTGATCGGCGATGCGCTGCGCGACATTCTCGATCCGACGCAGAGGGGCCGGGCATGATCGCCTATCTCGGCCGCCGCCTCATCCAGTCGCTGCTGATCCTGCTCGGCGTCTCGCTGATCACCTTCGCGCTGCTCTATCTCCTGCCGGCCGATCCGGTGCGCCAGATCGCCGGCCGCAGCGCCACGCCGCA
Source organism: Mesorhizobium sp. WSM4833 (assembly GCF_055811095.1). Lineage (NCBI taxonomy): Bacteria > Pseudomonadati > Pseudomonadota > Alphaproteobacteria > Hyphomicrobiales > Phyllobacteriaceae > Mesorhizobium > Mesorhizobium sp. WSM4833. The sequence continues at coordinate 355,827 of NZ_JBVVQG010000005.1, read as the reverse complement.
GACGGTCGAGAACATCCGCCAGCAGCTCGGCCTCGACCAGCCCTTCATCGTCCAGTACTGGCGCTATCTCACGAAGCTCGTCAGCGGCGATTTAGGCCGCTCCTACATCCAGCGCTCCGAAGTCACCGAGCTGATCGTCTCGCGGCTGCCGGCCAGCCTGTTGCTGATGGTCGGCGCCATCCTGTGCGAGCTGTTGCTCGGCCTGAGCATGGGCCTGATCGCCGCCGTCAAGCGCGGCACCGCCACTGACCAGACGCTGATGGTCGCCTCCTTCGTCGGCGTCTCGGCACCGCAATTCGTCGTCGGTCTGCTGCTGCTCTACGTCTTTGCCGTGCGGCTCAGCTGGTTCCCGATCGGCGGCTACGGCACCTGGCGTCATCTGGTGCTGCCGTCACTGACCATGGGAATCCTCGGCGCCGGCTGGTACGCGCGCATGATGCGCTCGTCGATGATCGACGTGCTGCGCCAGGATTACGTGCGCACCGCCCGCGCCAAAGGCCTGGCGCGGCGAGCTATCCTGTTCCGCCATGCGCTGCCCAACGCCATCCTGCCGGTGATCGCCATGATCGGCATCGACATAGGCATCTTCATGGGCGGCATCGTCGTCGTCGAAAGCGTATTCGGCTGGCCCGGCATCGGCCAGCTCGCCTGGCAGGCCATCCAGCGCGTCGACATCCCGATCATCATGGGTGTGACGCTGGTGTCGGCCTTCGCCATCGTGCTGGGCAATCTGCTGGCCGACATCATCGCGCCCTTCATCGACCCCCGCATCAAGCTCAGATGAAATGAAAACCAGACAGAGAAAGGGAACATAAAAATGAAAAGGTTTCTCGCATCCACGGTAGCGGCATCGGCGCTGGCGCTGATGCTCGGCATGACGAGCGTTCGCGCCGAGGACGCCGTCGATCCGAACGCCAAGCAGGGCGGCGCCATCACCATCACCTACAAGGACGACGTCGCCACGCTCGATCCGGCGATCGGCTATGACTGGCAGAACTGGTCGATGATCAAGAGCCTGTTCGACGGGTTGATGGACTACGAGCCGGGCACCACCAATCTGAAACCCGACCTCGCCGAAAGCTACGAGATTTCGCCCGACGGCAAGACCTTCACCTTCAAGCTGCGCCATGGCGTGAAATTCCACAATGGCCGCGAGATGACGGCCGACGACGTGAAATATTCGCTCGACCGCGTCACCAATCCGAAGACGCAGAGCCCCGGCGCCGGCTTCTTCGGCTCGATCAAGGGCTATGACGATGTCGCCGCCGGCAAGGCCGAGAGCCTCTCCGGCGTCACCGTCGTCGACCCTTACACGGTCAAGTTCGAACTGACCCGCCCCGACGCCACCTTCCTGCATGTGATGGCCATCAACTTCGCCCATGTCGTGCCGAAGGAAGAGGTCGAGAAATACGGCGCCGATTTCGGCAAGCATCCGGTCGGCACCGGCGCCTTCAAGCTCGCCGAGTGGACGCTCGGCCAGCGCATCGTCTTCGAGCGCAATGCGGACTACTGGCACAAGGGCCTGCCGCATCTGGACAAGATCACCTTCGAGATCGGCCAGGAGCCGATCGTGGCGCTGCTGCGCCTGCAGAAGGGCGAGATCGACGTCCCCGGCGACGGCATTCCGCCAGCAAAATTCCAGGAGGTGATGGCCGATCCCGAGCAGAAGGCACGCGTCGTCGAAGGCGGCCAGCTGCACACCGGCTATGTCACCATGAACACCACCATGGCGCCGTTCGACAATGTTAAGGTGCGCCAGGCAGTCAACATGGCGATCAACAAGGCGCGCGTCATCCAGATCATCAACGGCCGCGCCGTGCCGGCCAACCAGCCGCTGCCGCCGTCGATGCCGGGCTACGACAAGGAATACAAGGGCTATCCCTATGACGTCGCCAAGGCCAAGGCGCTGCTCGCAGAGGCTGGCCACCCCGACGGCTTCGAGACACAGCTGTTTGCCATGAACACCGATCCCAACCCGCGCATCGCCCAGGCGATCCAGCAGGATCTGGCGGCGATCGGCATCAAGGCCAGCATCCAGTCGCTGGCGCAGGCAAACGTGATTGCCGCCGGCGGCGACAAGGCCGGCGCACCGATGATCTGGTCCGGCGGCATGGCCTGGATCGCCGACTTCCCGGATCCGTCGAACTTCTACGGCCCGATCCTCGGCTGCGCCGGTGCGGTGCCGGGCGGCTGGAACTGGTCGTGGTATTGCAACAAGGATCTCGACGCCAAGGCGGCCGAGGCCGACTCGGTGGTCGACCCGGCTAAATCAGGCGAACGCGACAAGATGTGGAGCGCCATCTACGACAAGGTGATGGAAGACGCGCCCTGGGCGCCGGTCTTCAACGAGCAGCGCTTCACCATGAAATCGGCGCGCATGGGCGGCGCCGACAACCTCTATGTCGACCCGGTTCATATCCCGATCAACTACGACAATGTGTACGTAAAAGATGTGCAATAACTGCGACTACACCATCCATGGGCGCCAACATCATTTCGGCTGGGACAATTCGTTTGCCCCGGCCGAGCGGGTGGCGCCCGGCTCGACGATCGAGTTCCAGTGCCTCGATTCCTCCGGCGGCCAGTTGCAGGCCGGCAGCACGGTCGCCGACGTCGCCAAGCTCGACTTCGCCACCGTCAATCCGGTGACCGGGCCGATCTTCGTCGAGGGCGCCGAGCCGGGTGACGCGCTGAAGGTGACGATCGAGATGTTCAAGCCGTCCGGCTTCGGCTGGACGGCCAACATTCCGGGCTTTGGGCTGCTCGCCGACGACTTCAAGGAGCCGGCGCTGAACATCTGGAAATACGACGCTGCCTCGCTCGAGCCGGCGCTGTTCGGCAAGAATGCGCGTGTGCCGTTGAAACCCTTCGCCGGCACCATAGGCAACGCGCTGGCGGAAAAGGGCCACCACTCGGTGGTGCCGCCAAGGCGCGTCGGCGGCAATCTCGACATCCGCGATCTCGCCGCCGGCACCACGCTCTATCTGCCGGTGGAAGTGGCGGGCGCGCTGTTTTCGGTTGGCGACACCCATGCCGCGCAAGGTGACGGCGAGGTCTGCGGCACGGCGATCGAAAGTCCGATGGACGTCGTGCTCAAGCTCGACCTGGTCAAGGATGCCAGGCTGAAGACGCCGCGCTTCACCACGCCAGGCCCGGTGACGCGCCATCTCGACGCCAAGGGCTATGAGGTGACGACCGGCATCGGTCCGGACCTGATGACCGGCGCCAGGGAAGCGGTTGCGCAGATGGTCGACCTGCTCGCCGGTCGTTATCACATCGACCCAGTCGAGGCCTATATGCTGGCCTCGGTCTGCGGCGATCTCCGCATCAGCGAGATCGTCGACATGCCGAACTGGGTGGTGTCGTTCTACTTTCCGCGCTGCGTGTTTGAATGAGGAGGGGGGTGTGCCGGAGTAAATCCCTCTCCGGGTCACGCGCGCAATGATCGCCGCCAGCGAACCCATACTCGACATCGCCAACCTCTCCGTCAGCGTGCGCGGCGAGGAGGGCGAGCGCGAGGTCGTCTCCGACCTGTCGCTGACGTTGTCTCGTGGCGAGACGCTGTGCATTGCCGGTGAATCCGGCTCCGGCAAATCGATGACCGCTCTGGCCATCATGCAGCTTCTGCCGCAGCCTGCCGCCAGGATTTCATCCGGCAAGGTCCATCTCGGCGATACAGATCTGACGATTCTGGACGAGCGCCGGATGCGGCGCATTCGCGGCAAACGCATCGCCATGATCTTCCAGGAGCCGATGACCTCACTCAACCCGGTGCTGTCGATCGGCCGGCAGCTCACCGAATCCATCGAGGCGCATACCTCCCTGTCGCAGAGCGAGGCTCGCCAGCGTGCCATCGAGGCGCTGAAGGCGGTGCGCATTTCGGAAGCCGAAAGCCGGCTAAAGCAGTTTCCGCACGAACTGTCCGGCGGCATGCGCCAGCGGGTGATGATCGCCATGGCGCTGGCGCTCGAGCCGGACGTGCTGATCGCCGACGAGCCGACGACGGCGCTCGACGTCACCGTGCAAGGCGAGGTGCTGGAACTTTTGCGCGATCTGCAGCGCCAGCATGGCACCAGCGTCATCCTCATCACTCATGACATGGGCGTCGTCGCCGAAATGGCCGACCGCGTCATCATCATGCGGCATGGCCGCATGGTCGAAGAGGGAAAAACCGCTGACATTTTCGCCAGGCCGCAAGCCGGCTACACGCGCGAGCTGCTGGCCGCCGTGCCGCGCATCGGCAGCGGTATCGGTCGCCAGGAATCCAGGAGTGCCGAGACGGCAACGCCGGCCAATGTCGCTGACGTCAAGGACCTGCATGTCCGTTTCGACCTGCATGGCGGCTTCTTCGGCCGGGTCACTCGTCGCGTCCACGCCGTCGAAGGCGTCAGCTTCTCGATCGCGCCCAACGAGACGCTGGCGCTGGTCGGCGAATCCGGTTGTGGCAAGTCGACCACCGCCAAGGCGCTGGCCGGACTGGTGCCCTACAGCGGCGACATCGCCATTGGCGGCCGCAATCTGTCCGGCCTCGGCCGCGACGAGCGCAAGGCGGTGCGCCGCGACGTGCAGATGATTTTCCAGGACCCCTATGCCTCGTTGGACCCACGCATGCGTGTCGGCGACCTCGTCGCCGAGCCGCTGCTGATCCACGGCATCGCCTCGAAGGAAGAGCGCAGCCAGCGTGTCGCCGCACTGTTCGAGCGCGTCGGCCTGTCGGCTGACCAGATGGAACTCTATCCGCATGAATTCTCCGGCGGCCAGCGCCAGCGCGTCTGCATTGCCCGCGCGCTTGCACTGCGGCCGAAGCTGATCATCGCCGACGAAAGCGTCTCGGCGCTCGACGTCTCGGTGCAGGCGCGCGTGCTCGATCTGTTGAAGGAATTGCAGCGCGAATTCGGCGTCGCCTATCTCTTCATCTCGCATGACATGGCGGTGGTCGAGAACATCTCCGACCGCGTCGCCGTCATGTATCTCGGCCAGATCGTCGAGATGGGCACCCGCGACCAGGTCTTTTCCAACCCGCGCCATCCCTACACCAGGCGCCTGATCGAAGCCGTGCCCGTGCCCGATCCCGCGCAGCGCAGAAGCCGCTTCGCGCGCCTCGACCAGGAAATCCCGAGCGCCACCCGCAGGATCGGCGAGGCGCCGCTGAAACTGGCGCTGAGGGATGTCGGCAACGGCCATCTCGTCGCCGCCGAGGACTGAGCCGGCACTGCCGCCGGGCGGTTCACATGTTTGTGTCTCTATCTCTCGCCCAAGGCTCGCGTTCCGCCGCCAAACCGTATCGCTTCGAACACTAAATCCCTAACGGCCTCTTGCCCTCTGTCCCTATCTTCCTCATGTTCAATACCATTGCGATGATCGATCGTAGGAGGGTCGGTCGGATTTATCGCTATGGGAGGAAGTCAACCATGAAGGTAAGCCTTTTCGTTTCCGCGGCACTTCTCGCCGCATCCGCGATCCCCGCTTCGGCCGCCGAAATTTCCGACGGCAAGGTCAAGATCGGCATCCTCAACGACCAGTCGGGCGTCTACGCCGACTTCGGCGGCAAGTGGTCGGTCGAGGCGGCCAAGATGGCCGTTGAAGATTTCGGCGGCAAGGTGCAGGGAGCGCCGATAGAAATCATCAGCGCCGACCACCAGAACAAGCCGGATATCGCCTCCAACATCGCCCGGCAGTGGTACGACACCGAGCAAGTCGATGCCATCATGGAACTGACGACCTCTTCGGTAGCGCTCGCCGTCCAGGGGATTTCCAAGGAAAAGAAGAAGATCGACATCGTCACCGGCGCGGCGACCACGGAGCTGACCGGCAAACAGTGCTCGCCCTACGGCTTCCACTGGGCCTATGACACTCACTCGCAGGCGGTGGGTACCGGCGGCTCTCTCGTGCAGCAGGGCGGCGACAGCTGGTTCTTCGTCACCGTCGACTATGCATTCGGCTATTCGCTGAAGGATCAGACCACCAAGTTCGTCGAAAGCCATGGCGGCAAGGTGCTGGGCGAGGTGCGTTATCCCCTGGGATCGACCGATTATTCGTCCTTCCTGCTGCAGGCGCAATCGTCGGGCGCCAAGGTCATCGGCCTGGCCAATGCCGGCCTCGATACCTCCAACTCCATCAAGCAGGCGGCCGAATTCGGCATCGTGCAGGGCGGTCAGCGTCTTGCCGCACTCCTGTTCACGCTGGCCGAGGTGCATGGGCTTGGCCTTCAAGCGGCGCAGGGCGTCGTGCTGACCGAAGGCTATTACTGGGATCGCGACGACAAGAGCCGCGAATTCGGGCAGCGCTTCTTCAAGCGCACCAACCGCATGCCGAACATGATCCAGGCCGCGACCTATTCGGCGGTGACACAGTATTTGAAGGCGATCGACAAGGCCGGCACGGACGAGACCGAAGCCGTCGCCAAGCAGCTGCATTCGATGCCTGTGGACGACGCGGTGATAACCAACGGCAAGGTGCAGGCGGACGGCAACATGGTCCACGACATGTACCTCTACCAGGTCAAGTCGCCAGCCGAGAGCACCAAGGATTGGGACTACTACAAATATCTCGCCACCATTCCAGGCAACGAGGCCTTCCTCAGCGAGAAGGAAAGCGGCTGTCCGACGGCCGGCCAGTGATCGGCGCGGCCGATGGCGCCGACTGACCTGGACGCGAACGAGCCGCGGGTTGTGCTTTCCGCCCGCGGGTTGCGACGCGACTTTGCCGGCTTCATCGCCGTCAAAAACGTCGATATCGATGTCCGCCATGGCAACATCCATGCCCTGATCGGACCCAACGGCGCCGGCAAGACGACCGTCTTCAACCTGCTCACCAAGTTCCTGGCGCCGACCAGCGGCAGGATCGAGCTGCTTGGCCACGACATCACCCGCACCTCGCCGGCCAGGGTTGCGCGGATGGGGCTGGTGCGCTCGTTCCAGATATCGGCGATTTTTCCGCACCTCAGCGTGCTCGACAATGTCCGCGTCGCGCTGCAGCGGCCGGGTGGTCTTGCCGTTCAATTCTGGCGCTCGCTCGCGGCGCTCGACCGGCTGACCCCGCGCGCCGAGGAATTGCTGCGCTCGGTTGGTCTCGACGACGCCAGGAACAGGCTCGCCAGCGATCTTTCCTATGGCAGGAAACGCGTGCTGGAGATCGCCACGACGCTCGCGCTCGATCCGAAAGTGCTGCTGCTGGACGAGCCGATGGCCGGCATGGGGCATGAGGACGTGGCCACGGTTTCCAGCCTCATCCGTTCGGTTGCCAGGGATCGCGCCGTGCTGATGGTCGAGCACAATCTGACCGTGGTGGCCGACCTTTGCGACTGGATAACGGTCATGCAGCGCGGCGAGGTGCTGGCCGCTGGCGACTACGCCACCGTTAGCCGCGACGAGCGCGTCAAGATCGCCTATATGGGCACCGCCGATGACTAGTGCCGCACCTCTGCTTGCCGTCACCGGCCTCAACGCCTGGTATGGCGAGGGCCATGCGCTGCACGGTGTCGATCTGGAAGTGTTTGCCGGCGAGACGGTCACGCTGCTCGGCCGCAATGGCGTCGGCAAGACGACGACGCTGCGCGCCATCATGGGGTTGATCCGCAAGCGGACCGGCCGGATCGCCTTCGACGGCAAGGACCTGATGCGGCTGCCGCTGCACCGCACCGCCCATCAAGGCATCGGCTTCGTGCCGGAGGAGCGCGGCATCTTCGCAACGCTGACCGTGGACGAGAATCTGATTCTGCCGCCGGTCGTCGCGCAGGGCGGCATGAGCGTCGAGGAGATATTCGATCTGTTCCCCAATCTGAAGGAGCGGCGCAACAGTCCCGGCACCAGGCTGTCGGGCGGCGAACAGCAGATGCTGGCGATCGCGCGCATGCTGCGAACCGGCGTGAAGATGCTGCTTCTCGACGAACCGACGGAGGGGCTCGCTCCCGTCATCGTGCAGCGCATCGGCGCGTTGCTGGCGACGTTGAAAAAGCGCGGCATGACGATCCTGCTGGTCGAGCAGAACTTCCGCTTCGCCAGTCGCGTCGCCGACCGTTTCTACCTGATGGAGCACGGCAAGGTGGTGGCGGGGTTTCCGGTCGGCGAACTGCCGGACCGCATGGCGCAGCTCCACGAAGTCCTGGGTGTATGATGGCGCCATGACGATGATCTTCGGAATCCCGGTTCAGGCCTTCCTCGGCCAGTTGCTGGTCGGCCTGATCAACGGCTCGTTCTACGCCATGCTGAGCCTGGGCCTGGCCGTCATATTCGGCTTGCTGCGCGTCATCAATTTCGCCCATGGCGCCCAGTATATGTTCGGCGCCTTCGTCGGCTACCTGCTTCTCACCCATCTCGGCATCGGCTATTGGCCCGCTTTGATCCTTGTGCCGCTGATCGTTGGCGTCTTCGGCGTCGTGGTCGAGCGCCTGGCGCTGTCGAGGCTGTACGATCTCGATCCGCTCTACGGGCTGCTCTTCACCTTCGGCCTCGCGCTCGTGCTCGAAGGCATCTTCCGCTATTATTACGGCGTCTCGGGAAACCCTTACGCCGTGCCGCCGCTGCTTGCCGGCGGCACCAATCTCGGCTTCATGTTCCTGCCCAACTATCGCGGCTGGGTCGTGGTCGCCTCGCTGATCGTCTGCTTCGGCACCTGGGCGCTGATCGAGAAGACCAGGCTTGGATCCTATCTGCGCGCGGCAACCGAGAATCCCCGTCTCGTCCAGGCTTTCGGCGTCAACGTGCCGTTGCTGCTGACCCTCACCTACGGCCTTGGCTCCGCGCTGGCCGGGCTTGCCGGCATTCTAGCAGCACCGATCTATCAGGTGAGCCCGCTTATGGGATCGGACCTCATCATCGTCGTCTTCGCGGTGGTGGTGGTCGGCGGCATGGGATCGATCCTCGGTGCGATCGTCACCGGCTACATGCTTGGCCTCGCCGAGGGCCTGACCAAGGTCTTCTACCCCGAGGCCTCCAATCTCGTGGTCTTCGTCATCATGGCCATCGTGCTTCTGGTCCGGCCGGCTGGCCTGTTCGGAAGGGACGCTTGACATGTCGGAAGGGACATCTGACATGACCGAACTGACGCTTCGCGAGGCATCGGCCAAAACCTCGGCACGGCTGGAATGGATGCTGGTCGGGCTCGGCATCCTGGCGCTGCTGGTAGCGCCTTTCCTGATCTATCCGATCTTCCTGATGAAGATGCTGTGTTTCGCGCTGTTTGCCTGCGCGTTCAATCTTCTGCTCGGCTATACCGGGCTCTTATCGTTCGGCCACGCCACCTTCTTCGGCGGCGCCGCCTACTTCACCGCGCATGCCGTCAAGGTCTGGGGCTGGCCGCCGGAAGCCGGCATTCTGCTCGGCATGGCGGGTGCGGCCTTGCTCGGCCTTGTCATGGGCTTTTTCGCCATTCGCCGGCAAGGCATCTATTTCGCCATGATCACGCTGGCGCTGTCGCAGATGTTCTTCTTCTTCTGCGTGCAGTCGCCCTTCACGCAAGGCGAGGACGGCATTCAGGGCGTGCCGCGCGGCATGCTGCTTGGCGTCCTCGACCTGAACGTCTCGCTGAACATGTATTACTTCGTGCTGGCGGTGTTCCTGATCGGCGTCTTCGCCATCTGGCGCATCGTCAACTCGCCGTTCGGCATGATCCTGCGCTCGATCCGCGAGAACGAGAACCGCGCCATTTCGCTGGGCTATTCCGTCGCCAACTACAAGCTGGGCGCCTTCGTCATGTCGGCGGCCCTGGCCGGGCTGGCCGGCTCGCTCAAGGCGATCGTTTTCCAGTTCGCCACGCTCACCGACGTCACCTGGCAGATGTCGGGCGAGGTGATCTTGATGACGCTTCTCGGCGGCATCGGCACCATGGTCGGGCCGATCATCGGCGCCAGCCTTGTCATTGGCCTGGAAAACACGCTTGCCACTTCCGGCTTTCCGGTGACCATCGCCACCGGCCTCATCTTCATGGTGTGCGTGCTGATCTTCCGGCGCGGCATCGTCGGGGAATTTTATGCGCGGATTTTCAAGCGGGCGGGCAAGGACTGAGCACCGGAACCTGGGGGCCGCACGCCAATGTTGGACAACTACGCGGTGGACGGGTTTGGCGTGATCCACCAGGTCGACTCCAAACCGATCAGGTATGACAAGCAGTACATTTCCTATTACGAGGACCTGAGTGACCGGACCATCAAGCTCGGATATCAGCGACTCGGCTGGGTGCTGGGGATCACTGGCGAGATCCCCCGGTCCGTGCTGGAGATTGGATATGGCACCGGCACATTCATCGAAGCCGCGAAAATAACCGGGGTCGCCGACTGCGCCGGCTGCGACATAACCAGGTTTCCGCTGCCCAAGGGCGTCCGCTTCGTCGATTGGGATGAGGCGCTCTCCAGTTCGTGGGATCTCGTCGCCATGTTCGATGTGCTTGAGCATATCCCGAATCTGGGTTTCCTCGCCCGGCTTAAGGCCCGCTACCTGGCCGTCGCCGTCCCTTATTGCCGCTGGCGCGAGCTCGGCGCCGACGGCGACGCCTGGTTCCGGACGTGGCGTATGCGTCTTCCCGACGAGCACCTCCACCACTTCGATCGTGACTCGCTGGTGGCACTCCTCGCACACAGCGGCTTCGAATGCATGACGCTGAACTGCTTCGAGGACGGGATCAGACTGCGCCCTGGCGAAGTGGGTCCGAATATTCTGTCCGGATTCTTTAGAAAGCTATAGACCTCGATCAAATCGATGCGGCTGCTTGGGACCTGGGGCAATCGCGACAATCGCCCGATCGGTACGGGAGCACTGCTGTGGGCAAATCGTGATGCGCGCATTCTTTCGATTGGTTGCCGTTATGATCGTGGTGTCCGGCGTGACCGGCTGCACCAGTGTTTCTTATTATGCGCAATCCGTGCAGGGTCATCTGCGGATCATGACGGCGCGCCAGGATGTCGGAAAACTGATCGAGGACCCTTCGACGCCGAAGGCATTGCGCGCTCGAATGGCATCGGCGAGCGCCATACGACAGTTCGCAACGGATGAACTGGCGCTGCCCGACAACAACAGCTACCGCAGCTACGTCGATATCGGTCGGGACTCGGTGACATGGGCCGTCTTCGCCGCGCCGGCATTCTCGCTGACGCCGCGAACATGGTGTTTTCCAGTTTTCGGCTGCGTGCCCTACCGGGGATATTTCTCCAGGAAGTCCGCAATTGAAACCGCTGCCGAACTTCAAGGACAGGGCATGGATGTCTATGTGACGGGCATCACCGCATATTCCACGCTTGGCTGGTCGAGTGACCCGCTGCTGAGCACGATGTTCAGCGAGGATAAAACCTATCTTGCAGGGCTGGTGTTCCATGAACTGGCCCACCAGCGCGTCTACGTGCACGACGATTCCGCATTCAACGAGTCGTTCGCTGTCGCCGTCGAAACGACCGGCGTGAAAAAATGGCTGCGCGCGGCTGGCGATACCGCAGCATTGCGCCGTTACGAAGCCGCCCGGAGGCGCAAAGCTGAATTTCTTGCGCTGGTGTCGCAAACACGGGACGAGTTGGCGAAAGTCTATTCCAACGCCGGAACCTCGGAGCAAAAACTGGCCGCAAAGACGGCGGCGATCGAACGGCTGCGGATGCGCTACCGACACATGCGCGACAGGCGCTGGGGCCGATACCGGGGATACGATGCCTGGTTCGCTTCCCCGATCAACAATGCAAAGCTCGCCGCGACTTCCGTCTATAGCGATCGGGTGACCGCGTTTCTCCGCCTGTTCGATCTGTGCTCGGGCGACTATGTCAGGTTCTATGCGTCGGTCCGACGGATTGGCGCACTGGACCAAGCTCACCGTGCCGAAGCCCTTGCGGCGGCGGATAGCTGTTATTGAGCCGGCCAAATGGGAGGGCTCGGAGCGTCGGAGAACATGCGTCCGAAACCAACCAATCACACGGTTGAGATCGCGCGCGGTTCTACTGGTCCGAAAACTTCACGCTCACGCCGCGTTGCCGAAAATAAGCCTGCACCAACTTGCGGCCCGAGCGGTTGTTCTGCGCCAGCTTGGTCGGATCGAACACCGCCTGTTTGATCCCCTCTCGCGTCAGCGCCGCCTTAAGCGCCGCGATATGTGTGTCGATGTCGGCATTGTCCGCCCGGAGCGAGGCATAGATGCTCTCGGTCGCCTCGGCCACGGTCAGTTCGCTCATTGGTGTCGTCCTTTGGTTGGTTGGGCGGCGCTTAGCACAGATTCGCGGTCCGCCGATACCGAGACCGCCAGTACAAAGCGCCCATCGTGAAATCGAACCGTTCCTTATGGGGCTTCGTACAGTTCCAGCGGCAATCCATCCGGGTCCCTGAAAAAGGTAAACCGTTGGTCTGTGTATGGATCGATCCGGATTGGCTCGACGGCAACGCCTGCGGCTTCCAGGCGGATAATCACGGGATCAAGATTAGCCACCGCGAATGCCAGATGTCTCAGGCCTGTAGCCTCTGGGTGGGACGGCCGCATCGCCGGTGCAGGGAAGGAGAACAATTCCAGTTGGGCCGACCCGATCCGCAGATCCGCCTTCCATGACTGCCGCTCCTCCCGATAAACCTCCCGGATCAGATCGAGGCCGAGGAGTTCGACGTAGAACCGTCGCGACCGGTCGTAGTCGGTGCAGATGAGCGCGACGTGGTGAATGGCGTTCAGCATGCTGCTAACCCTGGTCAAGCTGGGAGATGAGGCCAAGGCGCTTCAAGGCCTGGATCGTCGCGCCCTCGCCACGGTGCTGATCAACCCCGAGCCCATTATCCATAACACCCGCGTTCCACCGCCAGCCGCCGCACCAGCGCCAGCACGGCATCGATGGTCGGGGTCGGCTTGTCCGTTAGTCTGCCAAGTTCCTGCACCGCGCTCACCAGCGCGTCGATCTCCATCGGCCGGCCACGCTCCAGGTCCTGCAGCATCGAGGTCTTGTGCTCGCCGACATCGCCGGCGCCCTTGATGCGCCGGTCGACCGCGATGGGAAAACGCACGCCGAGGCTTTCGCCGATCGCCTGCGCCTCCAGCATCATGGTGCGGGCGAGCGTGCGGGTGCCCTCGTCGGCGACGATCGCGGCAAGCGTGCTGCCGGTCAGCGCCGAGATCGGGTTGAAGGAGAGATTGCCCCACAGTTTTACCCAGATCTCGCTGCGGATGTCTTCGCGCACCGGCGCCTGCAAGCCGCCCTTGACCATCTCCTCGGCCAGAAGCGTGACCCGTTCGCTGCGCTCGCCCGAGGGTTCGCCGAGCGAGAAGCGTTTGCCCTCGACATGGCGGATGAGCCCCGGCGCATCGACCTCGACCGCGGGATAGACGACCGAGCCGATGACGCGGTCCGGTCCAATCCGCTGCCAGATCGCGCCGCCGGGATCGACCGCGTTCAGCCTGGTGCCTTCGAGCGGCCCGCCGACGCCGTGGAAATACCACCACGGCACGCCGTTCTGCATGGTGACGACTGATGTGTGGTCCCCAAGCAGCGGTGCGATCTGGTCGAGCGCCGGGGTGAGGGAATGGGCCTTCAGCGCCAGCACGACATAATCCTGCACGCCAAGTTCCTCGGCCTTGGCGGCGGCCCGGACGGGGACGGACGTCTCCTGGCCATCCTCGATCAGGCGCAGGCCATCTGCCTTGATCGCTTCCAGATGGGCGCCGCGCGCGACGATCGAGAGATCGGTGCGGCCGGCGGCGGCAAGCTTGGCAGCGAGATAGCCGCCGATCGCACCGGCGCCGAAGATGGTGATCTTCATCGTCAAAGCCCGAGTTTGGCGGCAAGGCCGATGCGCTGCAATTTGCCGGTCGCGCCCTTGGGGATCTCGTCCAGGATCAGGATCTTGCGCGGCACCTTGAAGTCGGCAAGCCGCGTCGCGGCAAAGGTGCGGATGTCGCCCTCGGTGGCGCTGATGCCTTCGCGCAGCACAACCGCCGCCGCCACCTCCTCGCCAAGCTTGCCATGCGGCATGGCGAAGGTGACGACCTGCGCCACCGCCGGATGGTCCATCAGCACATCGTCGACCTCGAGTGGCGAGATCTTTTCGCCGCCGCGATTGATGATCTCCTTGAGCCGACCGGTGACCCTGAGATAGCCATCCCCGTCCAGCACGCCCTGGTCGCCGGTGTGGAACCAGCCATGCGCGAAAGCCGTGGCGTTGGCATCCGGGTTCTTTTCGTAGCCCGTCGTGACATTGGGCCCGCGGATGACGATCTCGCCGGTCTCGCCTGCATCGAGCAGCCGCCCGTCGGGCGCCATCACAGCCACCTCCGGCCCGGCGGAGGCACCAACGCTGCCGGGCTTGCGCTGGCCCGGCGGCAGCCGGTTCGAGGCCATCTGGTGAGCCGCCTCGGTCATCCCGTAGGATTCGATCACCGGGCAGCCGAAGGTCGCTTCCAGCTCAGTCATGACCTGCGCCGGCAGCGACGCCGAGGACGAGCGGATGAAGCGCAGGCGCGCCGCAGCCAGCGCCTCGGTGTTGCGTGCCGCGCGGGCCAGGATCGCCTGATGCATGGTCGGCACCGCCGTGTACCAGCTCGGCTGCGCCTCGCTCAGCCACTGGAAGAAGCGCAGCGCGTTGAAACCCGGCGTGCAGTAGATGCTGCCGCCGGCAGCCAGCGACGACAGCACGGCCGCGATCAGGCCGTGAATGTGGAACAGCGGCATGATGTTGAGGCAACGGTCATCGGCCGTCAGGCCAAGGGTGCCGCCGATATGAGCTGCCGAGGCCGCGATATTGGCATGGCTCAGCGGCACCAGTTTTGGACGCGATGTCGTGCCGGAGGTATGCAGCAGCAGCGCAATGTCGCTGTCTTGCGCCATGTCGGGCGCGGCCTTCGGTCCGATCGCCGCGCCCTCGATAGCAAAACTGCCGGCCGGTGTGCCGGGCTGCACGACGAGCCGCAGCACGCCGATGCCGAGGCGTTCGGCCACCGTCACCGCGGGGCCGGTCTCACCCTCCGCGACGAGGATCGCCTTGGCGCCGATGTCGGTCAGGTAGAAATCGAGCTCGTCGGCCCGGTAGGCGGGGTTGAGCGGCGCCGTCGAGGCGGCGGCCGCCACGGCGACGAAGGCGGTGGCCATCTCGGGGCCGTTCGGCAGCACGATCGCCACCCTGTCGCCGCGGCCGATGCCGCGCGCATGCAGCTGTTTTGCCGTGTCGGCGATCATGCTGCGCAATCCGCCATGGCTGAGCGTTGCCCTGTCGGGCGCCAGAATGGCGGGGGCGTCGTCGGCGCCGGCGGCGAGACGGCGGGAGAGATCTGCGTGGGTTTCAGTTTGGGTCATGATCACCGGCTGGATTTCGAACGATTACTGGCGAGAGCCCTTCTGACGGGCTTGCCTCGATATGGGCGCCATTGGATAACGGATCGCCTCAATAGCCAAGCGCCAAACCATCCTTGCGCGGATCGGAAGCGCCGGTCAGCGTCCCCTTCTCCCAGTCGATCAGCACCACTTGCCCGCCGCCAAGCGGATGATGCGGTTCGGCGATGCGGTGGCCGCGCCGGCGCAGGCCCTCGGTTGCATCAGTGGGAACGCCACGCTCGGCTTCCACTGTGTCATCGTTGTAAAACACCCTCGGCGCATCCAGTGCCTGCTGCGGGTCCATGCCGAAATCGATCATGTTGGTGAGCAGGTGGACATGGCCAAACGGCTGGTAACCGCCGCCCATGACGCCGAACGGCATCACCACGCGGCCGTTCTTGGTCGCCATGCCCGGCATGATCGTGTGCATCGGCCGCTTGCCCGGCGCGATCGCGTTCGGATGCGCCGGCTCGAGGCGGAAGCTCGAACCACGGTTCTGCAGCACGATACCGGTCTTCGGGCCGACGACGCCACTGCCGAACGAATAATAGGTCGAGTTGATGAAGGAGACCGCGTTGCGGTCGCGGTCGACGATGGAGATATAGACCGTGTCGCTGCCGGGCAGCTCGACGCGCGGCAGATGCGTCATGGCGCGGTCGCGGTCGATCTCGGCGCGTAGCCGGTCGGCATAGGCGCCGGACAGGAGCTGCTTCAGGGGCACCGGGACATGGTCCTGGTCGCCGACATAGCGGTCGCGGTCGCGATAGGCCAGGCGTCCGGCCTCGATCTCCAGATGCAGGCGTTCGGCGCCATTGGGGTCGAGGTCGCCAAGCCTGAAGCCCGACAGCACGTTCAGCATCAAAAGCGCCGTCAGCCCCTGATTGTTCGGCGGCATCTGGTGGATCTCATGGCCGCCATAGGAGGTGCTGACCGGCGCCACATAGTCGCCTCTGGTCGCGGCGAAATCCTCGGCCGTATGAAGTCCGCCCAATTCGTTGAGCCGGCTCACCATATCGTCGGCGACCGCGCCTTCGTAGAAACCGGACCGGCCGTGTTTGGCGATGATGCGCAAGGTCGCCGCCAGTTCGGGCTGCCGATGGACGTCACCCGCCCTCGGCGCCCTGCCGCCGGGCAGGAAGATGCGCGCGGCATGCTCGTCGGCCGACAGGTCGGTCTCCGGCTCGGCCCAGTCGAAGGCGACGCGGTCGTGCACGACATAGCCGTTCTCGGCATAGTGAATGGCCGGCGCCAGCGCCTCGGCAAGGCCCTTGCGGCCATGGTCTTCGAGCAGGCGGCTCCAGGCGTCGACGGCGCCCGGTACGGTGACCGCATGCGGACCCTGCAGCGGGATGCGGTCGAAGCCTTTTTCGAGATACCAGCCGACCGTCGCCCTGGCCGGCGCTCGCCCCGAGCCGTTGAAGGCCAGCACATTGCCTTGTCCTCCGGGAGAATAAAGCACGAAGCAGTCGCCACCGATGCCCGTCGATTGCGGCTCGACCACACCCTGCACGGCGGCGGCGCAGACCGCGGCGTCCATGGCATTGCCGCCGGAGCGCAGCATGTCGATGGCCGCAAGCGTTGCAAGCGGATGCGAGGTCGCGGCAACCGCCTCGGTGGCACGAACCGGCGAGCGGCCGGGAAACTGGAAATCACGCATTCTGTCTGAATATCCCCTAGTCACTTCTGCAAATTGGTCACTTCTGCGAATTGATCTGGTGAAATCAATGCCGCCGGCCGAAGATCTGCGCAACCGACAACAGCACGACCGACAGAACGATCAGGCAGGTCGAGATGGCGGCGATCGTCGGGTCGATCTGGTCGCGCAGCGCATTGAACATACGGCGCGTCAATGTCGTCGTCTCGCCACCCGAGATGAACAGCGAAACCACCACCTCATCGAAGGACGTAATGAAGGCAAACAGCGCGCCCGAGACAATCGAGAAGCGCATCTGCGGCATCGTCACCTGCCAGAAGGCGGCGACGCGGCCGGCGCCAAGGCTGCGCGCCACGCGCTCCTGGTTCATGTCGTAGGAGCGCAATCCCGACAGCACGGTCAGCACCACCAACGGCAGCGCCTGCACCGTATGCGCGATGACCAGGCCGGTCAGCGTGTTGTTGAGGCCGATGCGCGCATAGAGGAAGAAGGTGCCGATGCCGATCAGGATCACAGGGACGATCAGCGACGCCGTCAGCAGCGCGTTGAAGGTGCCGTTGAAGCGCAGCGTGCCCCGGTTGATGGCATAGGCGGCCGCGGTGCCGAGCGGTGTCGCCACCAGCACGGTCATGACAGCCACCTTGACCGAGACGATCGTGGCATCGCGCCACTCCAGCGACCCGAAATAGGCCTGGTACCAGCGCAGCGACCATTGCTGCGGCGGGAATTGCAGCAGCGTCGAATCGGAAAACGACATGATGACGATGATGATCGACGGTGCGATCAGGAACAGCAGCACGAGGCCGCCGAGGCAATAGAGCCATAGGCGTTGCCGGTGCGAGATGGGCAGGCCGAGATCCCTACTCATCTCGAACTCCACACGCCGGTGGCACGCGCGCCGAGCAGCCACTGGAACAGGCCGAGAAGCGCCAGCGTCACCACCAGCAGCACCACGCCCAGTGCTGCACCCGCGCCCCAGTTTGAATAGAGGCTGGTGGTCTGTTCCATGCGCATCGCCCACATGATCACCTTGCCGCCGCCCATCAAAGCCGGCGTGACGAAGAAGCCCAGGCAGAGCACGAAGACGATGACCACGCCCGAGGCGAGGCCTGGCAGCGACAGCGGAAAGAAGATCTGCCGGAAGGTGGCAGTCGGGCCGGCGCCGAGATTCATGCCGGCGCGCAGGCAGTCGGTGTCGATGGTCTTCATCGAAGCGTAGAGCGGCAGCACCAAGAACGGCAGCAAGATGTGCGTCATGCCGATGACGACGCCGGAAAAATTGTTGGCGAGCGATAGCGGCTGGCTGATGATTCCGAGATCGATCAGCCAGCTGTTGATCAGTCCCTTGCGCTGCAGGATCACCAGCCAGGCATAGGTGCGCACCAGAACCGATGTCCAGAACGGCAGGATGACGAAGATCAGGCAGATCGACGCCGCCCGCCGCGGCAGTTGCGACAGCATGTAGGCCAAGGGATAGCCGAGCAGCACGCAGGCGCCGGTGACGATGAAGGCGACCTTGAAGGTGGTGATGAAGGTCTTGATGTAGGAGGCCTGCTCGAAGAATCGCGCATAATTGGCGGCGCTGAAGCCGCCCGCTTCGTCGAACAGCGACAGCCAGAACAGCCAGCCGATCGGCACGATGATGATGGCGAAGACCAGAAGCAGGCTTGGCGACAACAGCGCCAGCAGCCGTAGTGATTCACGCCGGGCGTCGGCGTGAAGTCCCTGCGTGTTGAGCTCCCGGCCTGCGGCGCTGCCGATCTCTTCCATGAGGGCGGGCTGCGCGCTCATCAGTCTGCCGCCACCAGGATCGTGTCCTGCGCATCGAGACCGAATGAGACTGGCTGGCCGGGCGCCGGCATTTTGGCCAGCACATCGCTGCGGCAATAGTCGCGCAAAGTCAGCTGGCGGCCGTCGCGCAACGCCGCGTAGCAGACGAAGCTGTCGCCCTGATAGATGATGTCGCTGACTTTCGCCTCGAGCACGTTGACGCCGCTTGTCGGTTCGGCGTCTGCCAGGAGCCGCAGCTTTTCCGGCCGCACCACCATCAGGTGCTGGCCAGCTGCCGGCACTGGTGCCGCGGTATGGATTCTCCGGTCCTCATACCAGACGGAGCCGTTGCGGCACTCGACCGGAATGAAATTCGATTCGCCGATGAAGCCGGCTACAAATCGCGTTTGCGGCCTGGCGTAGAGGGTTTCAGGCTTGTCGAGTTGTTCGATGCGCCCGGCGTTCATGACCGCGATGCGGTCGGACATGGTTATGGCTTCGCGCTGGTCGTGCGTGACATAGACGGTGGTCATGCCGAGCCGGCGATGCAGGGCGCGCAGCTCGATCTGCATGTGCTCGCGCAGGCCCTTGTCGAGCGCCGACAAGGGTTCGTCCATCAGCACGATGCGCGGCTCGAAGACGATGGCGCGTGCCAGCGCCACACGCTGTCGCTGGCCGCCGGAAAGCTGGTCGACCCGGCGTTCGCCCAGGCCCTGCAATTTCACCAGATCGAGCGCCTTCTCGACACGTTCGGCCGTCTCGGCGGCGGCGACGCCGCGCTGCTTCAGCGGAAAGGCGATGTTGTGGAAGACGTTCATGTGCGGAAACAGCGCGTAGTTCTGGAACACCATGCCGATGTTGCGCTTGTGCGGCGGCGTGGTGATGATCTCGTCGCCGCCGACCTTGATCGAGCCGGCATTGGCCCGCACGAAACCGGCCAGGATCATCAGCAGCGTCGTCTTGCCGGAACCGGAAGGGCCGAGCAGCGTCAGGAATTCGCCGGCCTCGACATCGAGGTTAAGGTCGCGCAGCACCGGGACGCTGCCAAATCGTTTCTCGATCCCGCGCATGCCGATGGGCAACGCGGATGGCGCAATGGACAAGATTTTTCGCTCCTTAGCCGCAGAGAACAGGTGGCGAGGCAGTGGCTGGTTACGCTGCCCGCCGTAAGCTTGTGTCCGCGGCCTATTGCTGGACCAGATTGTTGAACTTCTCCGTCGCCTCGACCAGATTGTCGCGCCAGAACTCGGCGTCCTGCAGCACCTGTTTCTTGACGTTTTCGGGCGCCGAATTGATGTCCTTGATCCTGTCCTGCGGGATCTTGCCGGTCTCGAAAGCCTTCTCGTTTACTGGGCCATTGTCGACGTAGAGCGGCAGATTGGCCTGCAGCTGCGGGCTGACGAACATCGCAAGCGCCTTCATCGCGGCTTCCTTGTTCTTGGCACCCTTGGGGATGACCATGCAGTCGGCGGTCAGCACGCCCTGGTCGAAGGAGAAGCTGACCGGCGCGCCTTCCTTCTTCAAGGTGCCGGCACGGCCGTTCCAGATGCTTGCCATGTCGACCTCGCCATCCTTGACCAATTGCATGGCCTGAGCGCCGGAGGTCCACCAGGCGTCTACATGGCCACGGATCTTGTCGACCGATTTCAGCGCGCCATCGACATCCACGGGATAGACCTTGTCGATCGGCAGGCCCGAGGCGAGAGCCGCGACGCTCAGCGTTTCGGTCGCCTGGCTGCCGCTCAACGCGCGCCGTCCCGGAAACTTTTCCACGTTCCAGAAGTCGGCCCAGGTCTTGGGGCCTTTGTCGCCGAACACATCAGTCCGATAGATCAGCACGACGGAGGTGTAGGATATGCCTACCCAGTCGTCATGGACGAGCTTGGGGTTGATGCCGCTCTTGTCGATAATGCCGTAGTCGAGCTTCTCGAACAGCCCTTCCTTCGAACCGCGCGCGCATTCGTCGGCGCCAAGTTCGGTGATGTCCCATTTCACTGCATTGCCGGTCACCTGCAGTCGCACGTCGTCGAGCCCGTTGGTGGTGTCTTCCTTGATGGTGATGCCGAGCGCGTCGGCGGTCGGCTTGAAGAACGCCTTGGTCTGCGCTTCCTGGTAGGTGCCGCCCCACGAGGCGACAGTGATGGTATCGCCCGCCACGGCGGGGGCCGCGACCGCTGCCACGAGGGCGGCCACCGCGACAACGCTGATGCTTCTGGTCCTGTTCATTTTCGGCTCTCCACCGGTGTTCCCATTGTTTTTGATTTCGCATGCTATTTTGTATACAATTTAGAGTGTAGCTTCGGGATCAGCGATGTCAACACCGATCGGCGTGCCTGGGGTCGTCGACCCGGGCTGGGAGATGGGGCGCCGGGGCGTGGCAAACCGCGCCGACTTTGAATACAGCTATGCGTGAGAACATATGCCGGCGGAAAGACCGGAGAACTGGAAACGGAACTTGGCCAAGGAAACCAAAAACACGCTGCGCGACTCGGTCTATTCCGCGCTCAAGGCGATGATCGTGACCGGCCAGATCCCGCCGGGATCGCGCGTCACCGAGAACGACATCGCCGCAAAACTCAATGTCAGCCGCACGCCGGTGCGCGAGGCCTTCAACCGCCTCGAGCGCGACGGCCTGGTCACCGGCCGGCCGCGCCAGGGCTATGTCGTCACCGAGTTCGACATCAACATGTTCCGCGAGGCCTTCGAGATCCGCGAACTGCTCGACGGCCACGCGACGGAACTGGCCGCCGCTGCTGCGACGGAACAGGACAAGGCGCGGCTGCGTGCCATGCTGGCCGAATGCGAGCGGCTGGCCGCCATTCCGGAGCGAACCACGCGCGAAAAATTCCAGGAGCTCGAAGTCGGCATCGACCTGCACCGCGTCATCGCCGAAATCAGCGGCAACGTCATGCTGCACAACATGCTGTGCGGCATCCTCGACAAGTGCCAGCACTATGTCTGGACCGAACTGTTGTGGCTCGACGAATGGAAGATCGCCCGCGACGAGCATGCCGAGATCGTCGAGGCGATCTGCGCAGGCGATGCCGCCCGAGCCGGCACGCTGGCCCGCGCCCACGTAAGGGGCTCGCGCGACAATGTGCTGCGCCTGCTGCAGGCGAAATCGGACTACCAGAGTTTTCTGGCCAAGGCGTCCTGAGCGGCGCTGGTGGCGGCGTCAGATGGTCCGAGCGGCCATGGATATTGCTATCGACAGCACTACTATATGTCTCACGAACTGCGACGAGGACGGTCCAGTGCTTCCCTCGACAGGGCTCGATCGGTTGAGCGCATTTTCGGATGGCGTGTTCGCCGTCCTCATCACGGTGCTGGTCCTCGACTTGCGCCCGCCGGAGTTGCCGACGTTCAAGGCGCTTCTGGAGCTCTGGCCGACATGGCTGAGCTACAGCGTCAGCTATCTCTTCATCGCCATCGTCTGGGCGAACCATCATCATCTGTTACGCCACGCCAGGGAGGCGACAGCCAGCCTGATGTGGTACAATTTCGCGCATCTGTTCTCGGTTTCGCTGCTGCCGCTGGCGACCGCGTGGATGGCGGTCAGCGAGCTGGCGCCGCAGCCGGTCGCCTTCTATGCCGCCGTCTTCTTCCTGGTGAACCTGACCTACATTCTTCTGATCCGCGAACTCATCGACCCGATGCCGGAGAACGCGGTTCCGCTCGCGGTGCGCAAGCGCATGCGCATCCGGTCGCTCGCGACGCTCTGCCTATTCGCGCTGGCGGGGCTGGTCGCCCTGAAATATCCAGTCGCGGGCTTGGCGATCTGTTGCTGCTGCTTGGCCGTCTATCTCAGGCCGGAAGCGCCGGGGGCAGGCAAAAGCTCGGGCAAAGGCTGAATTCTCGCACCCGACGCGTTGGACGGCTTCAGCCCTTGCGCTCCTGAAGGCTGTTGCCGCCATCGACCACCAGCAAGGCGCCGTTGACATAGCTGGCGCCTTCCGAGGCCAGGAACACGACCGCGGCGGCCACCTCATCCGGTCGCCCGGCCCGCGCCGGCGGCGTATTCAGGGCGGCTTGCCGCTCCATCTCGCTCGACGACCCTGTTTCGATCCAGCCGGGAGCCACCGCGTTGGCCGTGATGCCGTTTTTCGCCACTTCGAGCGCCAGCGTGCGTGTCAGGCCGACCATGCCGGCCTTGGCGGCGGAATAGGCTGATGTGCCCTCGAAAGACACCAGCGGTCCGGTGACCGACGCCACATTGACGATACGCCCGTAGCCCGCTTCGACCATCGCCGGCAGAAACGCCTTGGTGACGAGGAATGCCGTCTTCAGGCTGACGTCGATCCCCTGATCCCAGTCGGCCTCGGTCATGGCGAGAAACGCCTTGTCGACCGATGGCGATGCCAGCGAGCCCATGCCGGCATTGTTGACAAGGATATCGACCGCGCCGACATCGGCCCGCAACCGCGCGACATCGGCAGCGATGGTGAGATCGGCGACCACGGCCTTGGCGTCGATGCCTTCTGCACGGAGCTCAACGGCACGATCGAGCACACGCCCACTGGCACCGGTGAGAAAAACGGCATGGCCGGCATGGCCGAGCTGGCGGGCAATGGCGAAACCGATGCCGTCGGCCGCTCCGGCCCCGGTGATCAAAGCGCGCTTGATGGGGGTAGAGGTCATGGTCAAATCAGGCTCCGCTGGTTGCGCCTGTCGCGGTCTTACCACGCACATTGGGGTGATGGCGCTGCGAAGATTTGCTCTGCAACATCCCGCCCCGCTTTGCGTTCTCGACGTGCGAAGACGAGCCGAACGAGGCGTGGCGATAGAGCGGGCGTGGGAAGGACGATCTTGATGCCCGAGATCCGGAAAATACCGTGTCTTCCGCAGGTGGGTGCTATGCGAGCGGGGCGAAACGGGCTCGGCGTGCAGCCAATCGCGCGGGTTAGATCCTCTTGTCTCAATTCCGATGTCGTAGCGCGTCGACGATGACCTTGAACGCGGGAAGATTCTGACGACGGCTCGGATAATAGAGGAAATAGCCGTCGAAGAACGGCGACCAATCGTCGAGGACCTGCACCAGCAGGCCCGAGGCGATGTGCCGCTCCACGATGTTCTCGGGCACATAGGCGATGCCGTAGCCGTGCACGGCTGCGTCGATCATGGCATAGGAATTGTTGAAGGTCAGCTGGCCGTTTACCCGGACGCGCAACGCCTGCCCATCCTTCTCGAACTCCCATGCATAAAGACCGCCGGCGGTCTCGTGACGCATGTTGATGCAGACGTGGCGGATCAGGTCCTGTGGGTGCTCAGGCACACCACGCGCGGCGAAATAGTCGGGAGAAGCCACGGCCACCAAACGCCAGTCCGGACCAATTCGGACCGCGATCATGTCCTTCTCGACGCTCTCTCCCAACCGGACGCCCGCGTCGAAGCCCTCCTCGACGATGTTGCGGAACGTGCTGTCCAGGATCAGTTCGACACCGATATCGGGATAGGCGCTGAGGATTGGCTTCAGCTTGGGCCAAACCACGCTTTCAAGCGCGTGGTCGGACAGCGTCAGCCTGATCGAGCCCGAGGGTTTTTCACGAAACGCCATCAACGCGGCGATCTCATCCTCGATTTCGCCGATGCGCGGGGCGATCGTCTGTAACAGCCGCTCGCCTGCGGCGGTCGTCGCGACATTGCGCGTGGTGCGGGTCAGGAGGCGTATGCCCATTTGCGCTTCGATCTGCTTGATCCTGTGACTGAGCGTCGACTGCGCGACGCCGAGCTTTGCCGCCGCCTTGGTGAAGCTGCGCTCCTCGGCGACTGCCTGAAACCACGTCAGTTGATTGAGGTCGGTTTTGGCCATGAGCTTCTCTCGGTTGCCATGCCGCAGCACATTATTCGATGTGTTCGATTAGTTCATGCGAATTTCGATGGATAATCGCTTTATGGCAAAGCCACTAGTTTTGCGTTGCAACAATTCAGCAGGAGCAAACGACATGGCGATTGCCGCCGCAACCGATGCGGATAGCAAACCGGACGCCGCCTGGGGCGCGGTTCTTTCGATGGCACTGTGTGTGGCAATGCTGATCGCCTCGGAATTCATGCCGGTCAGCCTGCTCACCCCCATGGCCGAAGGATTGCGCGCAACTGAGGGACAGACCGGACAGGCGATCTCGATCAGCGGTCTTTTCGCCATAGCGGCGAGCATGGTCATCACCACCGCCGCTGGAACGCTGAACCGCAAATGGGTTCTGGTCGCGATGACGGCTTTCATGCTGTTGTCACTGGTTCTGGTTGCGGCGGCCCCGAATTTCTCCGTGCTGATGCTCGGTCGAGGCCTGTTGGGCATCTGCATCGGCGGCTTCTGGGCACTGGCCACCGCCGTCATCATGCGGCTGGTCCCTGAAAGGGATGTGCCGCGCGCGCTCGCCTTGATGTATGGCGGACAGGCGATCGCTGCGGCCTTCGCCGCGCCGATCGGCAGCTATCTCGGCGCCGTGTTCGGCTGGCGCGCGGTGTTCTGGGCGCTGACGCCAATCGTCGCCATCAACCTCGTCTGGCACTTGATCGCGCTGCCGTCGTTGCCCGCGCGCCAGCGGCAGGATTTCCGGACGATGTTCGGCCTGCTGAAGCGCCCCCATTTCCTGCGCGGCCTTATTGCCTCGATGTTATCCTGGGGCTCGGCCTTCACCATGTTCACCTATCTGCGCCCCTTCCTGGAGCAGGTGACGGGCGTCAACGTGGGGACGCTCTCGATCCTGTTGCTTGTACTGGGCTGTGCGGGCTTCCTCGGAACATGGGCGGCAGGGCGTTTCGTGAGCGGCAATGTCGCACCGCTGCTGCGGTTGCCCGCGCTGCTGATGGGCGGCTGCACGCTGGGGCTCCTGCTTCTCGGCGGTTCGGTAGCCGCCGCCGGCCTCTTCCTTGCTCTCTGGGGCGCGGCGAACACCGCAATGTCTGTGATCTGGATGACGTGGATGTCCCAAAACGCGGACGATGCGCCGGAAGCCGCCGGAAGCCTGATGGTCGCAGCCATCCAGGCGTCGATCCTGCTCGGTGCCGTGGTCGGCGGGCTGCTGCTGGATGGCATGACGGTCTTCGCGACCTTCGCCGGCAGCGTGGTTCTCGCCGGCCTTGCAATCGCCCTGATCGGCAATGGCCGGCGGTTGCTGAAGCCCGGACGCCCCGCACTGACGTTCGTTCAACGAACTGCCCAATCCCAATTCATACCAACAGGAGATCGGAAATGCCCATGAATACCCCTGACACGAAAAATTCGGCAAGCGTCATCCACCGGCGCGAACTGTTGAAGTTGACCGGCGCAGGCGTCGCCGCCTTCGGTGCAGTTTCAATATCCAACCCCTTCAAAGCAAAGGCTCAGAATATGTCAAAGCAATGGGATAAGGTCTTTCCGCTCAGCGATAAGATCGATCACGAGAAGATCACATTCAAGAACCGCTACGGCATCACACTGTCGGGTGATCTCTATCTGCCGAAGGACCGGGCCGGCGGACGTCTGCCGGCGCTTGCCGTCGGCGGTCCGTTCGGCGCTGTTAAGGAACAATCCTCTGGCCTTTACGCGCAGACGATGGCCGAGCGCGGCTTCGTCGCACTGGCTTTCGATCCGTCCTACACCGGCGAAAGCGGCGGCGAGCCGCGCAATCTCGCTTCGCCGGACATCAACACCGAGGATTTCAGCGCGGCCGTCGACTATCTCGGCCTGCACGCCGCCGTCGACCGTGAGCGCATCGGCGTCATCGGCATCTGCGGCTGGGGCGGCATGGCTTTGAATGCCGTCGCCGCAGACAAGCGCGTCAAGGCCGTGGTGGCGAGCACCATGTACGACATGACCCGTGTTATGTCGAAGGGCTACAACGACAGCGTGACCCCCGAACAGCGCGCACAGACATTGGAGCAACTGGGTCGGCAGCGTTGGACGGATGCGGAAAACGGCGCGCCAGCCTATCAACCACCCTACAACGACCTGCACGGCGGCGAGGCGCAGTTCCTGGTCGACTACCATGACTATTACAGGACGCCGCGCGGCTACCATGCGCGCGCGGTCAACTCAGGCAATTCCTGGACGCAGACCACGCCGCTGTCGTTCATGAATATGCCGATCCTGACCTACATCGCTGAAATCTCGCCGCGCCCGATCCTGTTCATCCATGGCGAAAAGGCCCATTCGCGCTACTTCAGCG
The DNA here is from genome assembly GCF_055811095.1 of Mesorhizobium sp. WSM4833. NCBI lineage: Bacteria > Pseudomonadati > Pseudomonadota > Alphaproteobacteria > Hyphomicrobiales > Phyllobacteriaceae > Mesorhizobium > Mesorhizobium sp. WSM4833. The sequence continues at coordinate 329,000 of NZ_JBVVQG010000005.1, read as the reverse complement.
AAACCGCCTTCGCGGCAGCGGCGGAGCCGAAGGAACTCATGATCATTCCAGGCGCCAGCCACACCGATCTTTACGACAAGGTGGACGTGATCCCGTTCGACAAGCTGACCAGCTTCTTCAACCAGCATCTCGCTGCCTGACCAGGTCGTATCGTCGAAGGGTGCGGCCGTGTGCAGGAACGATGGACATGGCCGCACCGACCGGGAGACTTTAAATGACACGCGCCGCCGTATGGCTTTCACGCCGCACCTTGCTGGCAGGTGCTGCCAGCCTCGCGCTCCCCTCTTCGGTGCGCTCTCAGACCGACGCAGCCACGGATAGGAAAGGAGCCACCATGCGCCTTAGATTCATCTTCGGGGATCAGGATTTCACGGCGACGCTGGAGGACAATCCTTCCGCGCACGATCTGGTCTCGATCCTGCCGCTGGATCTGACGATCGACGACTATTCGACCAACGAGAAGATCGCCTACCTGCCGCGCAAGCTCACCGAGGAAGGCAGCGGTCGCTTCGGCAACGAGGCGACTGGCGATCTCTGCTACTACGCCCCCTGGGGCAATCTGGCGATGTTTCATGGTCCCTACCGCTGGTCGCGCGGCCTGATCCGGCTCGGGCGACTGGACCAGGGCCCGGCGCCCCTTCTGACGCGCGGAGAACATCCGCTGCGCGTCGAAATGCTTTCCTGAACCCGGGAAGGCCGCTGCGCATGGGGACAATGCCGCGGATGCCGGAAAACCGAAGCAGGTTTCGAGTGACTGACACACGCCGACCAAGTGGTATGAGCGCCTGCTGACCTCGATCCATGATCTGATACAAATACATGATGCTCGCCTGTCGGGAGATCGCTGTCAGATCGTCGTCGGCACCATCCACATCAATCACCGCTTGGAACTCCGCTCCGGCCGCGTCGGAACTCCGCCAATCTGAAGAGCTTCGAACTCTTTACTGCCTAACGCCGCCGTTTCTACGCTTTTTCGCTCGCAGGCTATTCCCCGCTCGTCGCGTAGGCACCAATTCGGCAGCTATATCGTCGCATAGAAACGATGAATGGTTTTGGCGCGCCCGAAGAGATTCGAACTCCTGACCCCCAGATTCGTAGTCTGGTGCTCTATCCAGCTGAGCTACGGGCGCGCAACAGGCCATGCTTTCCATGACCCCGCGATCCGATCGTGAACGACCGGTCGCGACGAGACGTGTTCCCTAGCGACTGAATTTCCGAAAAGCAAGCCGATCCGGTAAAAGTTTTGTCGCAGGCGTGTCATCCGGCAATGACAGCTCGCTTCTCGGCGCCTCAAAACAACCAAAGCGCATCGTGTCTGGGTGGTTCAGACGATGCGCTTTCCATGCATGCCGCCTCTCAGGGCAAAAGGCCGTTTCGCGGGCGACATGTTTCTGGAAGGAAGGGGTGAGACCGAAAAGCTAGGTGTTGCCAAGCGGAAACCGGTCAAGAACCTCACGCCGGGCGGCGCAGGCCGTTGCGGGCCTGGTCGAGCCGGACCGGCTGGTCGGGGATGGTGACGGCGAATGTGGTGCGCCCGCCAATGCTCTCGACCAGCTCGACCGTGCCGCCATGCGCGCGGATCAGTTCGTGCGCGATCGCCAGGCCAAGGCCGGTGCCGCCGCTGCGCGCCGAGCCGCGAAAGGCCGCGAACAGGTTTTCCCGCGCCTTGGGCGGCAGGCCGGGGCCGGTGTCGCTGACGGCGATGCGGCTGACGCTGCCCAGGCGCACGGCCGACACCGCCAGGCGGCGCACCAGGGCGCTTTCACTGTCGGTCGCCATCGCCTGCACGGAATTCCGGCACAGATTGGTCAGCACCCTGAACAACTGGTCGGAATCGGCATCGACCTCGAAGGCCGGCTCAACCGAATTGACGAACTCGATGCCTTGCTCGATGTCAAGCAGGCCATGCACGTCCTCGACCAGTTGCCGCAGCCTCAGGCGTCGGCGCGCCGGCGGCGGCTCCTGCGTGCGGCCGTAGTGAAGCACGCCTTCGGAATAAGACACGGCGCGGTCGAGCGCGCGCAGCAGTTTCGGCGCGAAGGCCTGCACCGTCGGATCCTTGACCTGACGCAAGCGGTCCGACATCAGCTGCGCCGAAGCCAGGATGTTGCGCATGTCATGGTTGATCTTGGAAACCGCCAGGCCGAGATCGGCAAGATGCTTCTGCTCGGAGAGCATTTTTTGCAGCCGTTCCTGCATCTGCGACAGCTCGCGCTCGGCAACGCCGATCTCGTCGGCGCGGGCAGCCGGATGGATGATCCGCCCGGGATCGTCAGGGGCTTCGGAGAAAGACAGCATCGAGCGCGTCATCGTCCGGATCGGCCCGATCATGATCAGGTCGATGGCGGCGTAGACCAGCATGGCGGTGAACAGCGAGATCAGCAGCGAGACGAAGGCGACGTTGCGCGAATAGCGCAGCATCGCGTTGCGCAGGCTGTTGTCGGGCATGATCAGCTCGAACTCCTTGTCCGAGTCGCCGACCGGACCGAAGACGCGCAGCATACGGTCGCCGCCGAAAAACAACGTGTCGAGCGCGCCGGTCATGCCCTTGATCATGCCGATCGAGGCGATATCGATGTGTTCGTCGACCTTCGGCGGCATTTCGGCCACCACCAGCAGCCGCGAGACGCCGCCGTCGCGCACCGCGATCGCCTTGGCGCCGATCGCCATCAGCACGTCGTTCTGCGCCGTGCGCGACAGCGAGGTGGGTTCACCCTGCACCAGCACGATCGACACCGCCGCCGCCGTGCTCAGCCGCTCCTTCAGCCAGTTCAGCCGGTAGCTGGCGATCCAGGGCAGGAAGATCAGCACTTCGGCCAGCAGCACGAAGACGATGGTCAGTAGCAGCAGCTTGGTCGACAGGCCGCGCGACAGCGGAACCGTGCGCACGCTGGCCGGCGCCTCGGTGGACCCCGCCGTGCCAATCCCTTCCTGTGCCTGTATGGTTTCGCTCATGCGGCTAATGTCTTCACGATCACTTGATCAACGCAGATTAGGCGATTACGGCTTTTTTGCCAATTTCATCCTTGGTCGCAAACATAAACCGGCCTGAATGGCGAAGCTTTCGGCCCGACGACTCCGGATTGACTTCCAAAAGCCTTCTTTCTATAAGCCCGCACACGCTCGGGCCATTCGTCCCGGCGCGGTTTCGATCGCGCCAAAGCCGGCCCGGCAAAGCTCCTGTTACACAGTGACAGAATCAAGAAGGGCCGCACCCCGCGGTATTAAAACAAATGAAGCGTACCTACCAACCGTCCAAACTCGTCCGCAAACGTCGGCACGGCTTTCGTGCCCGCATGGCCACCAAGGGTGGTCGCGGCGTCGTCGCAGCTCGCCGCAACCGCGGTCGCAAGCGGCTCAGCGCCTGAACGGAAGACGAGATCGTTGCCCGCATCCGGCAAGCCAGTGGGACCAAATCCCAAGCGGCTTCTGAAGCGCGCGGAATTCCTGGCTGTCCGTCGTGGTGAAAAACGACGCGGGCGGCTTTTTCTCGTCGAAGTTCTCGACCGCGGCGACGGCCTGTCGCCGCGCGTCGGCTACACCGTCACCAAGAAGGTCGGCAATGCGGTTGTCCGCAACCGCGTCCGGCGGCGGCTGCGAGAAGCCGTCCGTACGCATGCGGCAAGTGACATGGCGCCTGGCAATGACTATGTCATCGTCGGGCGCGAAGACGTGCTTACCACTCCGTTCGGCCAATTGAAGGCCGAACTCTCCCGCCGACTGCGCGGAACACGATAGGCCAAGGGCTTTCGATGGAAAACAACCGGAACTTCTTCATCACCATCGCGCTGTCGGTGCTGATCCTGGCGGTATGGCAATATTTTTATGTGTTGCCGCGCAGCGAAGCGCAGCGCGAGGCCGCCCGCGTCGAACAGCAGCGCGTCGAGGAGCAGAAGAAGGCCGCCGGCACCAATCCCGGTACCGACACCGGAACGCCCGCCGCCCCTGGCGCCATTCCAAACGCACCCGGCACCGATGCCGTGACGCCGGCCGGCCGCGAACAGGCACTGGCCACGACGACCCGCGCGAAGATCGACACGCCGAGCCTCGAGGGTTCGATCAACCTGACCGGCGCCCGTCTCGACGACCTCAAGCTCAAGCACTACACCGAGACGGTCGACAAGAACTCGCCCGAGATCAGCCTGCTCAATCCGGCAGCACTGCCCAATGGCTACTATGCCGAGATCGGCTTCGTCGGCAACGACAAGACCGGCGCGGTGCCCGGTCCCGAAACAGTGTGGGCTGTCGACGGCAATGCGACACTGACGCCGACGACCCCGGTCACGCTGACCTATTCGAACGACAAGGGCCTGACCTTCAAGCGCACCTTTTCCGTCGACACCAACTACATGTTCACGGTGTCCGACACGGTGCAGAATGCCGGCACGGCCGCCGTCTCGCTGTCCAATTACGGCCGCGTCACCCGCTTCGACAAGCCGCTCGTTGCAAGCACCTATGTGCTGCATGAGGGCCTGATCGGCTTCACCGGCACGGAAGGCCTGCAGGAACACAAATACGCGTCCATCGAGAAGGACAAGCAGTTCACGCCGGGCAAGTCGACCGACGGCTGGCTCGGCATCACCGACAAATACTGGGCGGTGACGCTGGTGCCGACCGAGAAGCAGCCGTTCCAGCCGCGCTATGCCTATTTCGAGGACGGCCGCCATCGCTACCAGTCCGACTTCCTCACCGACCCGATCACCGTCGATGCCGGCCAGTCGGCGACGGTGGAGAGCGAGATCTTCGCGGGCGCCAAGGAAGTCGGCAAGATCAACGCCTATGCGGAAGACCGTCATATCAAGCGGTTCGACCTTTTGATCGACTGGGGCTGGTTCCACTTCATCACCAAGCCGATGTTCTGGCTGATCGACACGCTCTACAAATTCTTCGGCAATTTCGGCCTGGCCATTCTCGCCACCACCGTCATCGTCAAGGCCATCTTCTATCCGCTCGCCAACAAGTCGTACGCGTCGATGGCGAACATGAAGAAGGTGCAGCCGAAAATGCTCGAGATCCGCGAGAAATACGCGGACGACAAGATGAAGCAGCAGCAGGCGATGATGGAGCTGTACAAGACCGAGAAGATCAACCCGCTTGCCGGCTGCTGGCCGGTGGCGCTGCAAATCCCGGTCTTCTTCTCGCTCTACAAGGTGCTCTACATCACCATCGAAATGCGGCACGCGCCGTTCTTCGGCTGGATCCAGGATCTGGCCGCGCCCGATCCGACGTCGCTGTTCAACCTGTTCGGCCTGATCCCGGTCACCCTGCCGCACATGCTGATGATCGGCGTCTGGCCGCTGATCATGGGCGTCACCATGTTCCTGCAGATGCGCATGAACCCGACGCCGCCGGATCCGACGCAGGCTGCGATCTTCACCTGGATGCCTGTCATCTTCACCTTCATGATGGCGGGTTTCCCGGCCGGCCTGGTCATCTACTGGGCCTGGAACAACACGCTGTCGATCCTCCAGCAGGGCATCATCATGAAGCGCCAGGGCGCCAAGATCGAGCTGTGGGACAATCTGGTCGCGCTGTTCCGAAAGAAACCATCACCGGCCGAATAGAAGGCGCAGCGCTTTCTCCAGTCTTCAAAGCCCCGCCTCGCGCGGGGCTTTTCGTTTAAGCAGCTCCGGCATCACGTTCCCGTGATCGGCGAAACTTGCGCCCCCTCGGCGGCGTGACTGCCTGTGCGTTTCCAAAGGCTATCAATTCCGATCAGCCCTCACACGGAGGAAGACCACATGCGCTTGCCGTCATTCAGGATCATCGCCCTTTCCGCACTCGTCGCCGGCGTGGCGATTGCCGCGCCCGCCTATGCCAAGAACCCGAATGTCGGCGGCGCGCCGATGTACACAACCAAGAACATCGTCGAGAACGCCGTCAATTCGAAGGACCACACGACGCTGGTCGCCGCGGTCAAGGCCGCCGGCCTGGTCGACACGCTGCAAAACGCTGGCCCGTTCACAGTCTTTGCCCCGACCAACGCAGCGTTTGCGAAACTGCCCAAGGGCACCGTCGACACGCTGCTGAAGCCGGAGAACAAGGGCAAGCTCACCAAGGTGCTGACCGCGCATGTCGTGGCCGGCAAGATCTCCGGCGCCGAGATGATGAAGAAGGCCAAGGCGATGGGCGGCAAGTACGAGATGAAGACCGTCTCCGGTGACACGCTGACCGCCGAAGTCAAGAAGGGCAAGCTCTACATCATGGATGAGTCAGGCGGCGAGGCGCGAGTGACGATCGCCGACGTCAACCAGTCGAACGGCGTCATCCATGTCGTCAACAAGGTGTTGTTGCCGAAGTAACGGCTTTCGGCAGGGGATCAAGGCAGGTCCGTTGGGGCTTTCTCGGGCCTGCTATCCCCGCCTCATGACGAGGTGCCATGTTTCTTGGGAAGTCGTATCGGCATCGGCCGGGGTCCTGTCCCTCACAGGACCCCGGTTTCTTTTTGGCTGTTGCCTGTGCAGCCGGATAAGTTTCGAGCGTCGTCACTCCATCACGGCGCTGTGGTCGATCTTGGCCGGAGTCGCCGGCTTGCGCAGCAACAGAACCAGCGGAATGGCAGCAAGCGACAGGATCATCATCAGCTTGAAGTCGTTCATATAGCTGATGATCGTGGCCTGCAGCGTGACCACGCCGTCGAGCGCGGCGCGGCCCGCGGCGCTGTAGGGATCCATTGCCTGGAAGATCGCCGGATTGCTGAACGCCTGGTTGTAGGGTGTCACATAGGTGGCGATGTTGGCGTGGTTGATCTGCACGTTCTGCGTCAACAGCGCGGTGACCACCGAGATGCCGACGCTGGAGCCGATGTTTCGTGACAGATTGTAAAGGCCTGTGCCTTCCGCGCGCCGCTCCGGCGCCAGCGTGGCGAAGGTGATGGTGGTCAGCGGCACGAACAGGAAACCCAGGCCCGCGCCCTGGATGAAGCCGGTGCTGATGATCGTCCATTGCGAGACGTCAGGCGTCCAGCCGGTCATGTCGTACATCGCCCAGGCGGTGACCAGCAGGCCGGTTAGAAGCAGCCAGCGTGTGTCCACCTTGCCGATCAGCCTGCCGACCAGGAACATGCAAGCCATGGTGCCGAGACCGCGCGGCCCCATGACGATGCCGGCCGTCACCACCGGATAGCCCATCAGCGTCTGCAGATAGGGTGTCATCAGGGCCAGCGAGGCCAGATAGGTGATGCCGATGATGAAGATGAAGATCATGCCGACGGCGAAATTCCTGTCGAGGAACAGCCGCGGGTTCACGAAGGTGTTTTTGGCGGTGAAGGTGTGGACGAGGAAGATGTAGAAGGCCGACGCGCAGATCAGCGCCTCGACGATGATCTCGGACGACGAGAACCAGTTGAGCTGCTCGCCGCGATCGAGGAACATCTGCAGCGATGCGATGGTGACGCTGAGCATGCCGAAGCCCAGCCAGTCCAGCCTTGCCTTGAGGTCGGTCTTGGTTTCCTGGACGAACATCGACACGCCGGCGAAGGCCAGGGCGCCGATCGGGACGTTGATGTAGAACACCCAGCGCCAGCTGACATTCTCGGTCAGCCAGCCGCCGATGACCGGCCCGAGCACCGGCCCGACCATCACCGAAACGCCGAACAGCGCCATCGCCGAGCCGCGCTCCTCGACGCTGTAGATGTCGAGCAGGATGCTCTGTGCCAGCGGCACCAGGGCTGCGCCGAACAGGCCTTGCAGCAGGCGGAAGCCGACGATCTGCGGCAGCGACTGCGCGAACCCGCACAGCACCGATGCGACGACGAAGCCGGTGATGGATATCAAAAGGATGCGCTTGCGGCCGAAACGATTGGCGAGGTAGCCCGAAGGCGGCGTCATGACGGCCGCCGCGACGATGTAGGACGTCAGCACCCAGTTTATCTGGTCGGCGCTCGCCGAAACGCTGCCCTGGATATAGGGCAGCGCCACATTGGCGATGGTCGTGTCCAGCGCCTGCATGATCACGGCCAGGATCACGCAGGCGGTGATGGCGCCGCGATTGGCGACCACGCCACCTGTCGCGGAGGCGCCGGTCATGACTTTTGTCCGAACCGACCGAGGAGGTCCGTCACGAAGTCCGGCAGGCCGCGCGCATGGCCGGTATCGATGCCGACCACGACGCTCATCCCGCCGCGCAGCGGCGGCTTGCCCTGGAGATCGTCCACCGTCACGCGCATCGGAATGCGTTGCACGACCTTGACCCAGTTGCCGGTGGTGTTCTGCGCCGGAAGCAGCGAGAAGCTCGACGACGACGCCGGGCCGATCGAGGCGACCGTGCCGTGCCAGACGGCACCGGGGTAGCTGTCGACGCTGATCGTCGCCGTCTGTCCCGGCCGCACATAGGTCAGTTCGGTTTCCTTAGGCTCCGCCGCGATCCACAGATCGGTCGCCGAAATCAGGCTGAACGCCGGCTGCGAAGCCGGCAGGTACTTGCCGACCTGAAGCGCGTCGACATTGGTGACGATGCCGTCGAATGGCGCCTTGACGATGGAATCGGCAAGGTTGCGCTGGGCGTCGTCCACCGCCGACTGCGCCTGGAGATAGAACGGGTTCTTCTCCACCGGCTGGCTGGCGTCGCCGCCGAGCTGGGCAAGCGTCGCCTGTGCCTGCGCTTGGGCAACGGACACTTTCTGGCGGGCGGCGACGAGGTCGTGCTGGGCGCTGTCGAAGGTCGCCTTGGAGGAGGTGGAGGTCTTGAGCAGATCCTGCTGGCGTTGGAAAGCGGCCTCGTAATAGGGGATGTCGGCCTGCGCCTGCTCGATCAGCGCCTGCGACTGCTGGTAGCTCGCCTGCAAGGTCAGCACCTGGTTGCGCACTGTGCCGAGCTGTGCCTGGGCGGCGGCAAGAGCGGTTTCGAAAGAGGCCGGCCGCAACCGGAAAAGCACCTGGTCCTTCTTCACCGCCTCGTTCTCGTGCACGTCGATCTCGGACACAGTGCCGGAGACATCGGTGGAAACGCCGAGCGACTGCGCCTGGATGTAGGCATTGTCGGTCGTCATGACCTGGCCGCCGATGACGTAGTAATAGCCGCCGACGACCAGCGCGAACGGAAGCAGGGCAAACAGGATCGGCCGTGCCCGGCCGCGCTTGGGCTTGACCGGCGCCGGAGGCGCCACCGCAACCCCGGCCTGGCGTGGCTCCTTGGACGGAGCCTCGAGCGCCGCCGGCTCCAGGGCGACCGGTGCTTCGAGCTCGTCATTGTCGATGACGGTGCCGGCTCGCCTTTGCTCGCGTTCGCTGTCCAGCCGGATGACTTGGTCGCGCGCCCGGTCGGCGGCGGATCCGTCTTCTTCGACAGGCTTCTTTGGTGAGGTTGATTCAGCCATGTGTTTTCTCCCGGTCGGCGGCAGGCTGGGCGCAAGCCGCGAGCAGATTGGATTTGATGAGGGATAGGGTTTGCAGCAGATGCAGTTGCGCATCCGCGGAAAGGCCGACAAAGGCCTCGTCACGCGTCTTCCGCCCATTGCCGCGCATGATTTCGATCAGCGGATGGGCTTGCGGCTTCAGGTACAGCAGCCATGCCCGGCGGTCAGCGGGATCGGGCCGGCGCTCGATGAAGCCGCTTGCTTCCATCTTGTCGAGCAGCCGGGCGAGCGTGATCGGCGTGATCTCGATCAGGTCCGCCAGTTTGTTCTGGTGGATGCCTTCATGCAGGCTGAGATAGGCCAGCACCTGCCACTGGGCGCGGGTCAGCCCCGATGCCCGCGACCTCTGCTCGAACCGCTTTCGAAGCAGGCGCGCGACATCGTGCAGCACGAAGCTGATGTCGGGTGACGATGGCATGGGAGGTACTGGAGTTTTTCGGCGCAACTGTTAGTGAGCATGCTTATTATCATCATGCACATAATCTTGCTGGACGCGGTGCGCAAGACGGACTAAGCCCGCCTGGAAAAAATGACGCATGGGCTGCGACCCACCCAAAGGCTCAGGTAGCGGGCTGTTGCCGGGCAAGGATACGACGATGAATTGGCTGAAGATCGCGACCGTGGCGGCCATTGCGGGATGGCCGGGCATTGCGCTCGCAAAGGGCGCCGTCAGTTGCGGCGGCGCCGCCATGCTGGGTGGCGCGCAATTGAACTGCAGCCACGTCGAACCCCAGGCGCCGCCTCAGTTTTGCACCTATAGCTGGGCTCTCCACATGCCGGCCGGCGACCAGAAAATCGTCGAAGGCAGCTTCATGCTGCCGCCCGGCGCCACGAATGTCACCGTCTATCAGGGCAGCGGTTTCGACAGTGCGCTGTCCGATCCGATCGTGATTTGCCGCGGCAGCAAATGAGCAAGGCCGTCAAGGAAAGCTCGCTCGTCGCCCGATTGGTGCTATAGGGCGGATCACGCTATTTTGAACGGGCGCATTCGAGTTTCGGATGCACCTGGCGGCCATTTCTCTGACGGATTTCGACATGGACGGACCCAACCCAGACATCAAGCACCCGATCCCGATGCATACCCGCGTCGGCTTCCTCAAGGGACTGGTGAACGCGCCGAACATCGAGATCGGCGACTTCACCTATTATGACGACCCCGACGGGCCGGACAAATTCGCCGAGAAATGCGTCCTGCATCACTATCCGTTCATAGGCGACAAGCTGATCATCGGCAGGTTCTGCGCCATCGCCGAGGGCGCGCGCTTCATCATGAACGGCGCCAACCACGCCATGTCCGGCTTTTCGACCTATCCGTTCAATATTTTCGGCCATGGCTGGGAAAAGGGTTTTGATCCGGCGACCTGGTCGAAGGAGGTGCGCGGCGACACCATTGTCGGCAACGACGTCTGGATCGGCATGGAGGCGGTGATCCTGCCCGGGGTGGAAATCGGCCACGGCGCCATCGTCGCTGCGAAATCAGTGGTGACGCACGACGTGCCGCCCTATGCGATCGTCGCCGGCAACGCGGCCAAGGTGGTAAAGATGCGTTTCGACGACCGGACAATCAGGCGGCTGCTGGCGGTGGCGTGGTGGGACTGGCCGGTAGACAAGGTCAGCCGCAACCTCGATGCTATCCGGGGTGCCAATATTTCTCTTCTGGAGGCAGCAGCTTGAACGCTCTGAACAGCAGCATAATCGGCACCGAACTGTTTACGCGAGGGTGGATCTTCATCCGCGGCGTGCCGGCGATGAAGTTCCTGCCACCGGAAGGGCCGCCGGAAATCGCCTTTGCCGGCCGCTCGAATGTCGGCAAGTCGTCGCTGATCAATGCGCTGGTCAACCAGAAGGGGCTGGCGCGCACTTCCAACACGCCGGGGCGCACGCAGGAGCTCAACTATTTCGTGCCGGATGGATTTTCGGGCGAGGGCGCCGACCTGCCGCCCTTGGCGCTGGTCGACATGCCCGGCTACGGCTACGCCACCGCGCCCAAGGAGAAGGTCGACGAGTGGACCAAGCTGGTCTTCGATTACCTCAAGGGCCGGGTCACGCTGAAACGCGTCTATGTGCTGATCGACGCCCGTCATGGCATCAAGGCCAAGGACGACGAAGTGCTGTCGCTGCTCGACAAGGCGGCGGTGTCCTACCAGATCGTGCTGACCAAGACCGACAAGATCAAGACTGCCGGCGTGCCGAGGCTGATCGAGGAGACGCTGGCAAAGATCAAGAAGCGGCCGGCGGCGTTCCCGTTCGTGCTGGCCACCTCTTCTGAAAAGGCCGAGGGCCTTCAGGAATTGCAGGCAGCCATCGTGCTTGCCGCCAATGGCGGCTAAAGCATCCGCACCTTAGAGCAATTCTAGGAAAAGTGTGAAGCGGTTTTCCGTCCAGAATTGCGTCTAAACAAAGAGTTAGAGCATGATCTGGCTAGGGCTTGGCCTCGATAGCAATCGTCTGATGGCCTTCTTCCGCCACAAGCCTTTCGGTACCGTAGGCCTTCAGGAACATGCTGACGCCTGACCTGACGATGTGGTCGATCTCGTCCTGGGTCGGGGCCTTGGTGCGGTAGGCGAAGATGCACTGGCGGAACAGACCGGCCAGGCACAGTTCGGTGAACTGATAGGCGGCAAGATCGACATCGTCGATGCGCAGCAGGTCGCGCTCGATGGCGGCATTGAGAAAGGCCGCGACCTTGTCGTGGCCACGCTTGGGACCGCGCTCGTAAAAACGCGCGCCCATGTCGGGGATACGGTCTGATGCCCCGATCACCGTGCGCTGCGCTTGGACGACCTTGGCCGACGTGATCTTGAGAGCCAGCACCTTGCCGAACTTCACCAGCGTCTCGCGCAGGTTGTCGGCGTTGTCCAGCACGTCATACATGTTCTTGAAGATGGTGCCGCGCTCTTCCTCGATCAGCGCCTCGAACAGCTCTTCCTTGTTGGCGAAGTAGACGTAGATCGTACCCTTGGAAACGCCGGCCTCGCGGGTGATGTCGTTCATCGAGGCGGCTTCGAAGCCCTTGTCGATGAAGACACGACGGGCGCCGTCGATGATCTGGCTGCGCTTGGCCGGATCCTGCCCCGCGGCCGGGCGGCCACGGCGCAAGCTTTCCAACAGGTCGTCACACGACTCGTTTTCGACATTGGGCGGGGTCTCGGCCATGAAAGTCACACCTCGAAAATAATTCGAACCAAGCGGTTCGATTGCCCTTGATATGGTCCTCTTTACGCGCTATGTCAACGGCCGTATCGAACCGAACGGTTCAGTATTATATTATAACTTTAGAGAGATGTCATGTCCTCGAACGCGCCGACCACAGCCGAAGTCCGTCCCTTCCCCAACGCCAAGGTTGCGCCAGCGACGGAAGCACCGGAAGTACCTGTCCAGCCCGTCTCGTCGCCGCCGGCAGAGGCTCCGGCCAGGAAGAAGCGTTCGGTGCGTTCCTTCCTGCTGCCGATCATCGGTGTTGCCTTGCTGGGCGCCGGCGCCTGGTATGGGTACGACTACTGGACAACGGGCCGCTTCATGATCTCGACGGACGATGCCTATGTCCAGGCGGACATGGCGTTCATCTCGCCCAAGATTTCCGGCTATGTCGATCAGGTCAAGGTCAGCGAGAACCAGCTGGTCAAGGCCGGCGATCCGCTGCTCGTCGTCGATGACGGCGATTACAAGATTGCCGTCGCCCAGGCCGAGGCGCAGATCGCCACCTTGAGCAAGACGCTCGACCGTATCGACGCCCAGACCGACGCGGCCCGCGCCTCGCTGCAGCAGGCCCAGGCGCAGAAGGTCGCCGACCAGGCCGTGGCCGACAACGCAGCCAAGGTCGCGGCGCGCGCCTCCCAGCTGCTCAAGACCCATGTCGGCACGCAGGCGCAGCTGGACGACGCCCAGACCGCGGTCCAGCAGGCCGATGCCGCCCTTGTCGGCGCCGACGCACAGATCGCCGCCGCGCAAGCCAATATCGGCGTGCTGCAGGCGCAGCGCGCGGAATCGGCGAGCACGCTGGCGTCCCTGCAGCTCAGCCATGACAAGGCGCTGCGCGATCTTTCCTTCACCGTGCTCAAGGCGCCATATGACGGCATCGTCGGCAACCGCTCGGTCGAGCAGGGCGACCTTGTCAGCCCCGGCCAGAAGCTCGCCGTCATCGTGCCGATGGACAAGCTCTACATCGTCGCCAACTTCAAGGAGACACAACTTGCCCGGCTGGTTCCCGGCGAGAAGGTCAGGATCTCGGTCGATGCGACCGACGGCCAGGACTTCGAGGGAACCGTTTCGTCGCTGGCGCCGGCTTCGGGTGCCGTGTTCTCGCTGCTGCCGCCCGAAAACGCCACCGGCAACTTCACCAAGGTCGTGCAGCGCGTTCCGGTCCGCATCGATGTGCCGGCCGATGCGCTGAAGAGCGGTAAGCTGCGCGCCGGCCTGAGCGTCGTCGTCGCCGTCGACAGCCGCACCGCCCCATCCGGGTCGGCGTCAGTGGCAGCGTCGAATTGAGCGGCGGCCGGGGAGCAATGCCATGGCAACCGCAACCCTGACAGCAGGAGCGCCGCCGGCGAGGCCGGCTGTGCCTGACACCATTTCGACGCGGCGCGTCATCGCCTTCCTGGCGATGGTGTTCGGCATGTTCATGGCCATCCTCGACATCCAGATCGTCTCCGCCTCGCTGTCGGAGATCCAGGCCGGCCTGAGCGCCAGCTCCGACGAAATTCCGTGGGTGCAGACCGCCTACCTGATCGCCGAAGTGGTGATGATCCCGCTGTCGGGCTTTCTCAGCCGGATGCTGTCGACGCGCGTGCTGTTCACCATCTCGGCGGCAGGCTTCACCGCGGCCAGTGCGCTGGCGGCGACCGCCACCAACATCGACCAGATGATCGTCTACCGCGCCGTCCAGGGCTTCATCGGCGGCGGCATGATACCGAGCGTCTTTGCCGCTGCCTTCACCATCTTCCCGCCCTCGCGCCGCGCCGTCGTCTCGCCGATGATCGGCCTCGTGGCGACGCTGGCGCCGACCATCGGCCCGACCGTCGGTGGCTATATCAGCCATGCCATGTCCTGGCATTGGCTGTTCCTGGTCAACGTCGTGCCCGGCATCCTGGTGACAACGGCGGCCTGGACGCTGATCGACTTCGACAAGCCCAACCTCAAGCTGTTCAGCAAGTTCGACTGGTGGGGCCTCGCCGGCATGGCGGCTTTCCTGGGCTGCATGGAATATGTGCTCGAGGAAGGCCCCAACAATGACTGGCTGCAGGACCAGGGCGTCTTCATCTGCGCCGTCGTCATGACCGTCGGCGCGGTGCTGTTCTTCTGGCGCGTGTTCACCGCCGAGGAGCCGATCGTCGACCTGAAGGCCTTCACCAACATCAACTTCGCCTTCGGCTCGCTGTTCTCGTTCGTCATCGGCATCGGTCTCTACGGCCTGACCTATCTCTACCCGGTGTTCCTCGGGCGCATCCGCGGCTACGATTCGATGATGATCGGCGAGGCTCTGTTCGTCAGCGGCCTGGCGATGTTCTTCACCGCGCCGATCTCGGGCATCCTGTCGAACAAGATGGACCCGCGCCTGATGATGATGATCGGCTTCTTCGGCTTCGCCACCGGCACCTGGTGGATGACGCATCTGACCGCCGACTGGGATTTCTATGAGCTGCTCATCCCGCAGATCCTGCGCGGCTGTTCGATGATGCTGTGCATGGTTCCGATCAACAACATCGCGCTCGGCACCTTGCCGCCCGAGCGGCTGAAGAACGCGTCCGGCCTGTTCAATCTCACCCGCAACCTTGGCGGTGCCGTCGGCCTTGCGCTGATCAACACCGTGCTGATCGACCGCAACGCCTTCCACTACGCAAGGCTCTCCGAGCATGTGCAATGGGGCAGTGAAGCCGCGCAGACCAAGCTGCAGAACATGACCCGCAATTTCGAGCAGACCCCCGGCCTCGACGCCACAAGCGCTGCGATCTCCAAGTTGTCTGGCATGGTCCAGCAGCAGGCGGCGCTGCTGTCCTTCATGGACGTGTTCTTCATGCTGACGGTGCTGTTTGCGACGCTTGGCCTGTTCACCATGCTGATCCGCAAGCCGGCCGCACCGGGTGGCGGCGGCGGTGGGGGGCACTGATACGGAGCAATTCCAGGAAAAGTGCGCAGCGCTTTCCCTTGGAGATTGCGACAAGACAAAGATACGTGGGCAGCGGTTTCGGGAAGCTCCTCCAGTCCATGCCCGAAAAGCTCTGACCGCGCAAAAAACTCCGGGCCGCAAGCCCGGATTTTTTTGCATTCCAGTCTATGGACTCAGGCCGTGGCGGGTTTGAAGGTCAGCGCGACGCCGTTGATGCAGTGGCGCAGGCCGGTCGGCGCCGGACCGTCGTCGAAGACATGGCCGAGATGGCCGCCGCAGCGGCGGCAATGTGCCTCGGTACGCGTCATGCCGAGCGACCTGTCCACGGTCGTGCCGATCGCCTTGGGGATCTCTTGCCAGAAGCTCGGCCATCCGGTGCCGGAATCGAATTTCGTCTCCGACGAATAGACCGGCAGGTCGCAGCCGGCACAGGCGAAAATGCCCTTGCGGTGTTCGTTGAGCAGCGGGCTGGTGCCGGGGTACTCCGTGCCTTCCTTGCGCAGCACGTCGAAGGCGGCCGGCGACAGGATGGCTTTCCACTCGGCGTCGGTCTTGACGACCTCGAAGCTCTCGGCCGCTTGTGCTGCCTGCGGATCGCCCATGCGCAGCATCGTTGCCGCGGCCCCGATCACGCCGATGGCGGCGGCACCGCTCAAAAGAAAGTCGCGACGGTTCATGACCAGTTCCTCCTGATGTCCTTTTTGCCAAACTACACCGCCGCGCGGAAATCAAAAGCCGGTGACGGTAGCCCCTCGAACGAACACTCCGCGCCCTCCCACATCCGAATGCAGGCGGGCGCGAAGTGCACGGGCCAATTGCGGATCACGGGAGCGGGATCGTGCAATCGACGGAGGGTCCTTGCCGTCAGTTCGCCGGCAGCAAGCCCCTTGTTACATCTTGGGCAAAAGAACCTTGTCGATGACGTGGATGACGCCATTGGACTGTTCGACATCGGCGATCGTCACATTGGCGACATTGCCGTTCTCGTCGGTGACCGTGACCTTGCCGCCGTCGGCCTTGAGCGACAATTCGCAGCCGCCGACCGTCTTGACCTTGTGGGTGCCGCCGTCAGCCTTGGCCATCGCGGCCACATCTGCTCCCATCGCCTTGGCGCCGATGACATGGCAGGTCAGGATCTTGGTGAGCTTGTCCTTGTTTTCTGGCTTGAGCAGCGTCTCGACCGTACCGGCCGGAAGGGCTGCGAAGGCTTCGTTGGTCGGCGCGAACACGGTGAACGGACCGGCGCCCTGCAGCGTCTCGACAAGGCCGGCGGCCTTCACGGCGGCGACCAGCGTGGTGTGATCCTTCGAGTTCACGGCGTTCTCGACGATGTTCTTGTTGGCATACATGGCGGCGCCGCCAACCATCGGGTTTTCGGCGTAGGCGGCGGTGGCAAGGGCCGAAACGGCGATCGTACCGGCGAGCAAAAGGGTGGCGTATCTACGCATGATGTCGAACTCCTCGGGTTTTTCTCTTCCCATTTTTGGGGACGCGAGGAGATACGGAACAAACTCGCCCGAGTTTCAGAAATATTGTGATTTTTGATTTTATCCATGGCGCCAGAGGGATTTCCCGAGCCATCGGCCGCCTGCCGACATGCTGTCTACGGGCATGTTCAGCGAAGGATAGACTTATGATAGTCTGTTGTGATTTTCAGGTGAAGAGCCGGTCAGATGCTCTTCAGGTCGCCAGCGGCAACCACCGGTCCGGTCGGCTGTCCGGTCGGCGAACCGCCCGACGGCTCGAGGCTGACGGCAAGCACTGCGCCCTGGGCAAGTTTCTGATGGGCCGCCGGCGAGACGATAATATGCGCCGTTGCACCTGCCGGAATGACGCCCATCGAGACCGGCGGGTTCTTGCCCTCGATCATCCACAGCTCGAAGTCCTTGCCGGAAGCACGCTCACCGGAGACATGCGACAGGCCGACTTCGTGATGCGCGGCGTCGTAGACGGCAAGATATTTGACGTCGCTGCCTTCGGCGGCCAGCGAAGCGACGAGTCGCGCCTGCGGCTGCTCGACCGGTGGGTTGAGAATGGGCACGGCGATGTAAATCGCCAGTGCCGCAACCGCGGCTGCGGCAAGGCCGCGCCAGAAGGCCAGGCTGGACCACAGGCCGCCGCGCACTTCGGCGGGCCTGCTCACCGCGGCAGCGGTAGCGAACAGGCGGCGGTCGACCGCGGTCTTCACCGAAACCGGCGGCTCGACTTCCCGATAGGCGGCGGCAAGCGGTGAGAGACTGACCTCCCAGTCCTCGACAAGACGGGCGAAAGCCGTATCCGCATCGATGCGGCGAGAGACGATCTGGCGTTCGTCGGCATCGAGCACGCCGAGAACGTACTCGGCGGCGAGCAGGTCGTCGCCTCCACGTTCCGGTCCTGTGTCTTCTGCCAGCGTCATCTTTCCAGGCATTCTCTGAGTTTCAACAGGCTGCGGCGCAGCCATGTACGCATCGTGTTTAGCGGCACGCCATGGCGCTCCGCCAGTTCGGCATAGCTCTCGCCCTTGAGATAGGCGCCCCGGACGGCTGCTGCCCGGTCCTTCTCCAGCTCATCGAGACAATGGTGGATACGTTCGGATTCGTCGCCCGCCACCGCCATCGCTTCAGGCCCCGGCGCCGGATCGGCCACATCGAGCGCGGCATCGATGTCGGCGGCGGGTTTGCGCCGCGCTCTGATGCGATCGATCGCATGATTGCGCGCGATTGCCACCAGCCAGGAGATCGGGCTAAGATCGGAAACAGCAAAACGGTCAGCCTTCGTCCATATCTTGACGAAGACTTCCTGCAGCGCTTCTTCCGCGTCTCCCCGGTCGTTCAATACACGAAGACAGACGCCAAAAAGTTTCGCGCTGGTCTGCCGGTAAAGCAGATCGAACGCGGCCCGATCCTTCATCGAAGTCCGAACGATCAGCTTGGTGATGTCCTGCGGCGTCATTGCAGGCAAATTAGGCGATTGCCATGTATTTGCAACGACGGAAATAACCTTGTGCACGCCTAAGCTTTTGTGTGTCGCCGGCCCGGATCCGTCGGTCGATTGCCAATGGAATTGCCACTGGCTAGCTTGCCTTCATTGATGGGGGAGCGCGCATGTCGGTCGAACGAATCCTTTGGGAAGAAGATGCCACCGGCCTCGCCAATCTGGTCCGCAAGGGCGAGGTTTCGGCCGTCGAACTGACCGACGCCGCGATTGCCCGCGCCGAGGCCACCCGTCCCGACATCAATGCCACGGCCGAACCGCTCTACGATGCCGCCCGCGCCCGCGCCAAGACCGTCGACCCCTCGCTGCCGCTGGCTGGTGTTCCCTTCGCCATCATGGATCTCGGCATCGCCATCAAGGGCGTGCCGACGCATGGCGGCAGCCGCATTCCGGCATGGCTGGCCGACGTCAATTCGGCGCTGACCGACCGCTATCTCGCTGCCGGACTTATCCCGATCGTCACCTCGACATCGCCGGAGCACGGGCTTCGATTGATGACCGAATCCAGGGCCTTTGGCATCACCCGCAATCCGTGGAACACCGGCCATACCAGCGGCGGCTCTTCGGGCGGTTCGGCAGCACTGGTCGCAGCCGGCGTCGTGCCGGTGGCGCATGCCTCCGATGGCGGCGGCTCGATCCGTGTGCCTGCCGCCTGCACCGGACTTGTCGGCCTGAAGACGTCGCGCGGCCGTATACCGCTGACGCCCCTGGTGAGCGAAAGCTGGTACGGCATGGTCGTCGACCATGCGCTCACCCGTTCGGTGCGCGATTGCGCGCTGCTGCTCGACCTGACCCACGGGCCCGATCCTCTGTCGCCCTATGCCGCGCCGCGGCCGAAAGGCACGTTCGCGGCTGCCGCCGCACGCGATCCCGGCAAGCTCAGTCTGGCCGTGTACCGCAAATCGCCGCTTCGCCTGCCGATCTCGGACGAGACGCTCAAGGCGCTCGACACGGCGGTGGCGCTTGCCCGCGAGGGCGGCCACACGGTCGAGGAGATCGACTTGCCCTTTATCGGCCGCGATTTCTTCGCCGATTTCTGCAGGACGGTTGCCTCCGCCGTCGCTGGCACGATGCGGGCCGAAGCGCTGCGCGTCGGCCGTTCCGTTGCCGGCGACATCGAGCGGGCCACGCGCGTGCTCGCCCGCTTCGGCGAACTGGTGTCGTCCGGCGAGACCTATGCCGACCTGCAGCGGCTGCATGCCGCCTCACGGCGGCTGATCGCAGAGACCGCGCAGTATGACGCCGTGCTGATGCCGATCATTGCCCACCCGCCGCTTGCCTGCGGCGCAATGGATCCGAAAGGCGCCGACGACCTCATCGAGAACCTGCTCGACAAGCTTCACCTGACGCCCTTGCTGAAGCTGAAGCCGTTCTTCGGCCAGTTGATGGACAAGAGCCTCTGGTTCACCCATTGGCCGGCGATCCAGAATGTCAGCGGCCAGCCATCGATCGCCCTGCCGGTCCATGTCACCGACGCCGGCCTGCCGATCGGCGTCCAGGCTGCCGGCCGTCCGGGCGACGAGGAGACGCTTTTGTCGCTCGCCGCGCAGATGGAGAAGATCTCGGGTTGGCTGGGCCGCAGGGCGCCGCTGATGGTGCCGACACGATGACGAGGCCGTGAGGCGCTCGAATATGACAGCAAAGCCATTTGCGGGCGGCGCCAATTCCCGCTAAGACGCCGCCGTCCTTACCGATCTTCAGGGAAAAAAGCCGATGACGGAAATAACCGCCACCGCCGAAATGCAGGCAGCCCTGTTGTCGCGGGCGCTGCCCTACATGCAGCGCTACGAGCACAAGACGGTCGTGGTGAAATATGGCGGCCATGCCATGGGCGACATCGAGCTCGGCAAGGCCTTCGCGCGCGACATCGCGCTGCTCAAGCAATCCGGCGTCAACCCGATCGTCGTCCACGGCGGCGGCCCGCAGATCGGCGCCATGCTGGCCAAGATGGGCATCGAATCCAAGTTCGAAGGCGGCCTGCGCGTCACCGACCAGAAGACGGTCGAGATCGTCGAAATGGTGCTGGCCGGTTCGATCAACAAGGAGATCGTCGCGCTGATCAACGCCGAGGGCGAATGGGCGATCGGCCTGTGCGGCAAGGACGGCAACATGGTGTTCGCCGAAAAGGCCCGCAAGACCATGATCGATCCGGACTCCAACATCGAGCGCGTGCTCGATCTCGGCTTCGTCGGCGAGCCGGTCGAGGTCGACCGTACCTTGCTCGATCTTCTGGCACGCTCCGAAATGATCCCGGTGCTGGCGCCGGTGGCGCCGGGACGCGATGGCCACACCTACAACATCAACGCCGACACCTTCGCCGGCGCCATTGCCGGCGCCTGCCAGGCGACGCGCCTGCTGTTCCTCACCGACGTGCCGGGTGTGCTCGACAAGAACAAGAAGCTGATCGACGAACTGACCGTGGCCGAGGCCAAGGCGCTGATCAAGGACGGCACGGTCTCGGGCGGCATGATCCCCAAGGTCGAGACCTGCATCGAAGCGATCGAGCGCGGCGTCGAAGGCGTCGTCATCCTCAACGGCAAGACCCCGCATGCGGTGCTGCTGGAACTGTTCACCGAACATGGCGCCGGCACGCTGATCGTGCCCTGAGGGGCTCGTCAGCCGGCTAACTTTCTCGCCTCGGAATCTTCAATATTGTCGATGGTGGGAATGGCGGGCTTTCTGGCCGGGCGTCGAACGGACATCGATTCCTCCTCGGCGTCCTGCGGCGCGCCCCAGAATTCGGCCAGCGTCGGGCCGTCTTTCACCCTGATGTCGCGGACCAGAAAGCCCCAGACCTCGCGGAACCACACGCGGCGGCCCATCTGTGTGTACCAGCGCATCGAATGGCGCTGCTCGGGATCCTTGTGGAACAGGATGCGGGCCAGCGCCTTCGGCCGTGATTGCACCGCCAGCTCGATCAGCTTGACGCTGAAGAACAGCATCCACGGCCTCAGCCGCGTCATCTGCAGCACCTGGTGCTTGTAGTCCCACAGGCGCGCATCCTGCTGGATCACCTTGCGATCCCGCGCGATGCGGAAGAACGGCGTCCAGCGATGCGGCGTCACATAAAGCGCCTGGATCTGGTCGGGGTCGTAGGCGATGAGTTGGCGAAAGCCGCGCCACAGGTCGCGAAATCCTTCGTCCTCGAAGCCGGACACCCAGGTCGCCATAGACAGGATGCCGCTGAGACGCAGCAGCCTTATCGCCTCGCGATCGGATGAGGTGCTGCCGCCCTTGCGGATCAATTGAAGCGTCTGCTCGTCGGTGTTTTCCATGCCGAGCAGCCAGCGGATGACACCGGCCTTGCGGTAGAGATGCAGGATGTCGGCATCGCGCACGATGTCGTCGGCACGGGTCGAACCGACGATCAGCACCGGCACGTTCTCGGCGATCAGGGCATCGAGGAAGGCCCGCCAGGCTTTCTTCGAGACCGTCGGATTCTCGTCGGCGAGATTGATGAGCTCGACGCCATGTTGGCGATGCAGCCATGCGATCTCCCTGGCGAATTTCACCGGATCGCGATGCCGCCAGCGGGTCCAGAAGCCACGCTGGCCGCAATAGTTGCACAGATGCGGACAGCCACGCGAAAACTGCATGACCACGGCCCGCTTGCCGCCCCAGTAGCTGTAACTGGTATGGTCGATCAGTTCCCAGCCGACGCGGTAGGCGTCGAGGTCGGCAATGGTCATCGCCGCCTGTGTGGCGAAGGGGCGGCTGAGATCGTCGCGATAGGCGATGCCGGCCACGCTCGCCGCCGGCTGGCGCATTTCCAGCCCTTCGACCAGCGCCACCACGGTCGCTTCGCCCTCGCCGCGCACGATGAAGTCGAAGGCATCGGTAGCGGCCAGGATGTCGCGCCAATGATAGGTCGGGAAAACGCCGCCATAGATGATGATGGTCGCCGGCTCGCGCTCCTTGATCATGCGCGCGATCGCCAAGGCGGTCGGGTGCGCCGAGGTCGAGCCGGAATGGCCGATCAGGACGAAGTCGGGGTGGTCCTCCAGTGCGCTGCGCACGACGTCATCGAGCGGCATCGGCCCGAACTCGGCGTCGACGAGGCGCACCTGATGGCCGGCATCGATCAGCGGCCCGCCGATCGCCAGCAGGCCGAGCGGCGGCAGGTGATCGTCGGGCACGCGGCTGCCGATGGCGGTGTGCGGCGGATTGATCAGGACGATTTTCATGGCGGACCTCCTGGGCAGTTGGTCCGCACAAGCTGGCCGGCGATGTGGACACGCGCTTGGCCCGTTTCAGCAGTTTGCGTGCAGCTTTTCCTCAAGGAGTGCGAAGGGCAGGCATTGTCATCGCCTGAGATGCCCGAGCGGCACATGGCCCGGGCCCTTGATGTTCTGCAGCACCAACTGCGTGTGGACGTCGCGCACGCCGTCGAGCCGCATCAGCCGGTGCATGACGAAAGCGTTGAGCTCGTCGACCGACGGCACCATGACATGCAGCAGAAAGTCATGGTCGCCGGTCATCGTCCAGCACGAGGAAACCTCGTCCATGCGCTGCACGGCGGCGATGAAGCTTTCGGGCGAGCCGTCGCTGTGGCTGACGAGGCGCACCTGGATGAACACCTCGACCATCAGCCCGACAGCGCGGCGGCTGATCACGGCGGCAAATCCCTTGATGATGCCGGCCTCCTGCAGCGCCTCGAAGCGCCGCGCGCATGGTGTCGTCGACAGGCCGATCTCTTGCGCCAGCTCGGAAACCGGCTTGCGCCCGTCGCGCTGCAGGACATCAAGCATCTTGATCTCGAAATCATCGAATCGAGGCATTTCCACTCCTTCCTGGGAATTTGTGAGTGAATATTATCCCGATTTCCGAATTCGAACCATCATCAAAACCGATTCGCCTCCGCAAACCCGCTTAACCTTCAACACCTCAGCCATTTGCTTTGCGAGGAGAAAAACCATGACGACGATGAGCGTTGCCGAATATGCCCGCGACTGCGCGGCGCAAGGATTGCGCGGCGACTACTCGGTCTGCCGTGCCGATTTCACCGTGTCGCAGGGTTACGATTACAGCGATGAAGAGCAGGCGGTGTGGCGCACGCTGTGCGACCGCCAGACCAGACTGACGCGCAAGCTCGCCCACCATTCCTACCTCGACGGCGTCGAAAAACTCGGCCTGCTCGACCGTATTCCCGACTTCGACGAGGTCAGCGCCAAGCTGCGCAAACTGACCGGTTGGCAGATCGTCGCGGTGCCGGGGCTCATTCCCGCGGCCCCGTTTTTCGACCATCTCGCCGATCGCCGCTTCCCGGTCACCAACTGGCTGCGGACCAGGCAGGAGCTCGACTACATTGTCGAGCCCGACATGTTCCATGATTTCTTCGGCCATGTGCCGGCGCTGTCGCAACCGGTGTTCGCCGATTTCATGCAGATGTATGGCGAGAAGGCCGGCGACATCATCGCGCTGGGTGGCGACGAGATGATTTCCCGGCTCTACTGGTACACGGCCGAATATGGCCTGATGCAGGAGGCCGGCCAGCCGCTGAAGGCCTTTGGCGCCGGCCTTATGTCGTCGTTTACCGAGCTGCAGTTCGCGGTCGAAGGCAAGGACGCCCACCACGTGCCCTTCGACCTGGAAACGGTGATGCGCACCGGCTACGAGATCGACAAGTTCCAGCGCGCCTATTTCGTGCTGCCGTCCTTCGACGCCTTGCGCGATGCCTTCCAGACCGCCGATTTCGCGGCAATCGTCGCCCGGCGCAAGGACCAGCCGGCGCTCGACCCGGCGACGCTCTAGAGCAATTCCAGGAAAAGTGTGAAACGGTTTTCCGTCCGGAATTGTGTCAAACAAAGAGTTAGAGCGGATCGCCGTTCCGTGAAACGGTGAACTGCCCTAGGCAGCATGCTGCCCTGCAGCCGTCAGGCGGTGACCACCTTGCTGAGATGGTCGCCCAGCCGGCAGGCCAGCGCGGTGATCGTCGTCGTCGGGTTGCATTGACCCGACGTGCAGAACACCGAGGAGCCGCCGACATAGAGATTGTCCATGCCGTGCACCTTGCAGTTGGCGTCGACCACGCTCTTGCTGATGTCGGTGCCCATGCGCGTGCCGCCCATATGGTGATGGCCCGCCGTCTCGTCGTTGGTCGGATAGTCCTGACCATTGCTGATCCAGTCGGCAATGCGCACGCGGCCGAGATTCTTCTCGATCAGCGTTGCGCCGAACAGTCTGAGCCCTTCGAGAAGGGTGCGATGTTCCAGTTCGGATTTCTTCCAGTGCAGTTCGATGCGCGGCACGCCGGCATGGTCGACATCGGTCTTCGACAACTCGATCTGGTTGGAGGCCAGCGGGGCCTGTTCCCAGGCGACGTAGAGCTGGGCCGCGCAGCGCAGTCTCTGACTGAGCTGGTAGGACATCCATTCCGCCATGCTGGGCGCCGTGCAGGCGAGGTCGGCGATAAGGCTCTTGACCCCGGGATACGGCGTCTCGATCAGCCGGATGCCGAAATTCATGATCTGCAGCCGCTCCATGGCGGCGAGTGTCGGCGAGAAGAAGGCCTCGTTGACGGCGTCGACCTCGAACGCGTTATAGTCGGCCAGGATGGCGTTGCCGCCCTCGAAGGTCGGATGCTCCATCCAGTAGCGGCCAAGCGCAGTTGCATTCGGCACGACGCCGCCGTTCGTGCGCTGGTTGGACCACAGAAGCAGCCGCGAATTCTCCAGCCCACCGGTGCAGACGATGAAATAGTCAGCGCTGAACGAGCCGGCATCCTGCCCGTTCGACCACAGCCTGGCGCCAGTCACGCGTCTGCCGTCGCCGGCAAGTTCGGTGGCACAAGTGTTGAGCACCACCGCGATGTTCGTGGCCTTGTCGAGTTCATCGCCGAACTTTTCGGCGAAGCGCACGGCCGGGCTCTTGATCAGCTGCACCCAGCGAATGTCGTCCGAGATCGGCATATCGGGCCGGAGGGCCGGAAGGTCGAGAATATCGCGCACTTCCGGCAGATAGGGTTCGATGTCGGTGCGGGCGATTGGCCAGCCCGTATCGGGTACCCAGGCCTTCGGCTCGAAATCCTGCTTGTCGAGCACGCGGCACCAGCCTGCCCAGTGGTTGGAACTGCCCCCCATGAACCGCAGCCGGGTGATGTCGAGATCGAAATAGAAATCCCCGACCGTGCTGCCCCGGTAAAAGTCCTGCGAGTCGTCGCTGAATTCGCGCGGACCGGCCTCCATCACCACCACCGGAATGCCGGCCGCGCCAAGCTTGCGGGCAATGGTCATGCCGGCCGGACCGGAGCCGAGGATGCAGACCTTCGGGGTGAAGTTCGCAGCGCGATACGCCTCGTAGCTGTCGAAGATCATGCCAGGTCGCTCCGCTTCAGGATCCAGCCATCGACCTCGACGATCTCGTTCGGGTCGGGCTTTGGACCGGCGGCATCGGCATCAGGCAGCTTGCGGAACAAAGACAGGGCAGGCAATGCGATCAACGCCTGCACGAGCGCGCGGCGTGACATTTTCTTGATGATGAAACTCATGGCTGGTCTCTCGGCTGGGCTTCGGCACTGCATGGCGTTCCCAGAACGGCAATTCCCGGAACGACACATGCATCACCGTGGAAGCCAGTATCGTGCCAAGTCTGGCCGCAAAGCAGTGAAAACCCGGCTAAGCGGCACAACCGAGTGCAAACAGGGTTAGAGTTTTCTTAACAGGCCGGTTGCGGCAGATCGGATCACGCCGCCTCGGAAATGCCGGTGTCGATGATCGTCAGGTTACGGCCCTGGTGCTTGGCCTGGTAGAGGCGCCGGTCGGCGGCGCGCATCAACTCCGACACGCTGGCTTCCTCGCCGCAGACAGTACCGCCGATGCTGACCGTGAGCGGAATGGTCCGCTCGTCGACGGGCCGGAAGCGGATCAGCTCGACTTCGCGGCGAATGCGCTCGGCGACGCGCTTGGCCTCCTGCTCGGTGGCGCCAACCAGAAAGGCGCCAAATTCCTCGCCGCCGATGCGGCCGAGCACATCGCCGCTGCGCACGCCGCGCTGAATCGCGCTGGCGATCAAAAGCAGCGCGTCATCGCCGGTCAGGTGGCCGAAATTGTCGTTGATGGTCTTGAAGTGGTCGGCATCGATGATCAGCAGCGCGCCGCGATCGGACTTGCGGCGCGAACCGTCGAGCGCGGCAAAGAAGCTTTCCCGGTTGAGCATGCCGGTCATGTCGTCGCGGCTCGCCTTTTCCGCCAGGCGGCGATGCGCGGCGGCGAGCTGGGCATGGGCTCGGGCGAGATCGCGATGCGCGTTTTTCAGCCTGTCGCTTTGCCAGAAAGTGCTTGCGCTGGCGGCCCACGCCAGCACCAGCGGACAGAGCGTGGAGGTCAGCCAGATCGTCCGGTTGACCGGAAATCCCATGGCCGGA
Organism: Mesorhizobium sp. WSM4833; assembly: GCF_055811095.1. Classification (NCBI taxonomy): domain Bacteria; kingdom Pseudomonadati; phylum Pseudomonadota; class Alphaproteobacteria; order Hyphomicrobiales; family Phyllobacteriaceae; genus Mesorhizobium; species Mesorhizobium sp. WSM4833. The sequence continues at coordinate 302,201 of NZ_JBVVQG010000005.1, read as the reverse complement.
ACGATGATCAGGGTCAGCAGGAGAGAGGCCGCGACTGAGGCGAAAGCAACGGCGGCGGATCTCAGAATTATGCTGTTCATCGCTTGCTCCCACAAGACTGCCTCTCTGCCAGCAAGCCCTGAAGGCCACCTTTCCCAGATGCCTAAAATTTGAATCGTGAGACGATTTACGCAACCTCAACGAGCAGAAGTTGTGGATAAAGTCGCTTTCGGAATGCGCGTTTCATGCCATAAGGAGCCCATGACCACGCTCCCTGACCCCGCCCGCTTCGCCCATGTCACCGACTGGGTCTTCGATCTCGACAACACGCTCTATCCGCACCATTCGAATCTGTTCTCGCAGATAGACGTCAAGATGACCGCGTATGTCGGCGAACTGTTGGCATTGCCGCGCGACGATGCGCGCAAGTTGCAGAAGGAGCTCTACCGCGAATATGGCACGACGCTGAACGGCCTGATGACACGCCACGGCATCGACCCCGACGATTTCCTCGAGAAGGTCCACGACATCGACTATTCATGGCTGGTGCCCGATCCCGTTCTCGGCACCGCCATCCGCCAGCTTCCCGGCCGCAAGTTCATCTTCACCAACGGCGACCGCAGGCACGCCGAGCGCACCGCGCGCCAGCTCGGCATCCTCGACCATTTCGACGACATCTTCGACATCGTCGCTGCGGGGCTCAATCCCAAGCCGGCGCGCCAGACCTACGAGAAGTTCGCCGAACTCCACGCCGTCACCGGCCACAATGCGGTGATGTTCGAGGATCTTGCCCGTAACCTTTCGGTGCCGAAGTCGCTCGGCATGACCACGGTGCTGATCGTGCCGCGCAATTTCGAGCCGACCTTTTCCGAGATATGGGAGCGCGACCCGGCCAATGAGGATGATGTCGATTTCGTCACCGACGATCTGGCGGGGTTTCTGACGGCGATTGTGGAGAGGGGGGAGGGGAAATGAAGAAATGATGAAATGACGAATTGGGGATCGATCCGAACGCAGAGCCACAATCCCTTCATTCTTCAATTCTTCAATTCCCCGATCCGCAGCCCTACTCTCCTAACTTATAGAACCGGCTGATAATCCCCCACGCCTCATCCGCGGTGTCGACGAAGTCGATGATGTCCTGATCGCCGGGGCTGATCGTGCCCTGCTCGGCGAGGAAATCGAGATCGATCGCCCGCTTCCAGAAGGATTTGCCGAACAGGATCACCGGCACGCGCTCCATGCGCCCTGTCTGGATCAGGGTCAGCGTCTCGAAGAATTCGTCCATCGTGCCGAAGCCGCCCGGAAACACCGCGACCGCCTTGGCGCGCATGACGAAATGCATCTTGCGGATAGCGAAATAATGGAAGTTGAAGCAGAGCTCCGGCGTCACATAGATGTTCGGCGCCTGCTCGTGCGGCAAGACGATGTTGAGGCCTATCGACGGCGCGCCGACATCGTCGGCGCCGCGGTTTCCCGCTTCCATCACGCCAGGCCCGCCGCCGGTCACCACGACATATTCGCGGTAATAGGAGGTAGCCGATTGCTGCGAGCAGAGACGGGCGAATTTGCGCGCTTCCTCGTAGTATTTGCTGTTCTCTTCGAGGTTCTTCTTCTGCGTCTCGTTCTTGGCCGCCCAGGCCTCGCCGCCGGGTTCCGGCAGGCGCGCGCCGCCGAACAGGATCACCGTCGAGCGGATGCCGCGTTCGGCTAGGATCATTTCCGGTTTCAGGAGTTCGAGTTGCAGCCTGACCGCGCGCAACTCGCGGCGCGTCATGAAGTCGGGATCGTTCCAGGCGAGCCGGTAGGTTTCGGCACGCGTCTGCGGCGTGTCAGGCACGCTCTTCGACCGCTCCAGATCCTCGTCCGAATGCGGCAGCGGCGTCCACCCCGCCTTTTCCATAGGAGTCATAACTACCCGTCCAATTCCCTTAACTGCGCCGTCCCGTGACGCACACGCGATTGACCCCCATTAAGCCTTAACATAGGGTCCGCGCGACTTTCAAAACAGGTTAAGGCTCAGCCCCTTAACAGCTTGGTAATGGAGCGAATTCATGTCGAAGCCCGATCTGGCGAGCCTCGAAAAGAGCATCGAGAAGGCCTTCGAGGAACGCGATGCGATTTCGACTGCGACGCGCGGCGAAACGCGCGATGCCATCCAGTCGGCGCTTGACCTGCTCGACCGCGGCGCCGTCCGCGTCGCCGAGCGGCAGGCCGACGGCAAGTGGCATGTCAACCAGTGGCTGAAGAAGGCCGTGCTTTTGTCCTTCCGGCTCAACCCGATGGAGATCATCAAGGGTGGTCCCGGCGAAGCGACGTGGTGGGACAAGGTGCCGTCGAAGTTCGATGGCTGGGGCGCTGTCGATTTCGAAAAGGAGGGCTTTCGCGCCGTGCCGGGGTCGATCGTGCGTCGCTCGGCCTATATCGCGCCGGGCGCCGTGCTGATGCCGTCCTTCGTCAATGTCGGCGCCTATGTCGATACAGGCACCATGATCGACACCTGGGTGGGGGTAGGCTCCTGTGCCCAGATCGGCAAGAACGTGCATCTTTCCGGCGGCGTCGGCATCGGCGGCGTGCTGGAGCCGATGCAGGCAGGTCCGACCATCATCGAGGACAATTGCTTCATCGGCGCGCGCTCGGAAGTGGTCGAGGGCTGCATCGTGCGCGAAGGCTCGGTGCTCGGCATGGGCGTCTTCATCGGCCAGTCGACCAAGATCGTCGACCGCGCTACCGGCGAGATTTTCTACGGCGAAGTGCCGCCGAATTCCGTCGTCGTCGCCGGAGCGATGCCGGGCAAGCCCTTTCCGAACGGCGAGCCGGGTCCGAGCCTCTACTGCGCCGTCATCGTCAAGCGCGTCGACGCCAAAACCAGGTCCAAGACCTCGATCAACGAATTGCTGCGCGATTGATCTTTGCGCAAAGCGGGCGCACCTTCCGCCGGCGCGACAATCGGTCGCGCGGGTTCATCATGGAGGGGTGACATGGACTGGAAGTATCTGCTCACAAGTTTTGACGGTCGCATCAACCGTGGCAAGTTCTGGGCCGCGATTGGCGTTTTCATCGTCATTGGCATCGTTGCCTTTATTCTCGATGCGATCCTCGGTACACGCATCACCACGGCCAGTGGCGCCCAGATCGGCATCATCGGCATTCTCATCGCTCTGGCCTCGATCTATTTCGCACTCGCAGTCTACGCCAAGCGCTGGCATGATCGCGGCAAGTCGGGCTGGTGGAGCCTGATCATGCTGGTGCCATTGATCGGCCCGATCTGGTTTCTGGTGGAATGCGGCATTCTCGAAGGCGCCAGGGGCGCCAATCAATATGGACCGGACCCGCTTGCCTGACAGATCAGATCTCACCTGGCTTTTCTTCAAAACCTCGGGCCGCGTCAGTCGCGCGGCCTATTTTCTTGGCGGGTTGCTCGTCGCCATCATCCAGGCCTTCCCACTCTACCGCTTCACGCTGGTGCCGGAAGGTTCGGCCGAGAGCAACATGTGGTCGTTCATCTTCTTCGTCGCCTTCATCGCCTCGCTGTGGTCGAACATTGCCCTGGCGGTCAAGCGGCTGCACGATTTGGACAAGCCGGGCATTGCGGCGCTGATCTTGTTCGTGCCGGTGGTCTCGATCGTGGCCTTCCTTGTGTTGTGCCTGTTTCCGGGGCAGCCTGGACCCAACCGCTACGGCCGGCGCACCAACGAGCCAGCACAACCCTGAGGTTCGATCGGACATGCGCTACCGTACGCTTGATCCGAAACTGATCATCGAGACCGCAGAACGGCTGGAGACGCGCGTTGCGGAGCGTTTCCCCGATGCCGGCCTGCGCGGCGTTGCCGCCGAACTGGTCTCGCTGTCGCGCGACCTGGCACAGGGCGCCAAGGCCCTGGAAGCGCCGATCTGGTGGCTGCGCGGCCTCATCGTCGCCGCTGTCGTTGCCGGCGCACTGATGTTCATCTTCGTCGGAACCGTATTGCCATTCGACCGCATTTCCAAACCGGGTGATGCCGTCCAGTCTGTGCAAGGCATCGAAGCTTCGCTCAACATGTTCATCCTCGCCATTGTCGGATTTCTCGCCTTGATCCGCTCCGAGGAGCGCATCAAGCGCAAGCAGGTCTTTCGCCAGCTGCATGGCCTGCGCTCGCTGATCCACGTCATCGACATGCACCAGCTGACCAAGGATCCGGCGGCGCTGTCGGCCGATTTCAAGCCAACGTCGCATTCGCCCGCCCGCATCACCAATGCCGCCGACCTGGCGCGTTACCTCGACTATTGCTCCGAAATGCTGTCGATCACCGGCAAGATCGCCGCATTGTTCGCGCAGTCGGTCAATGACGACGTGGTCATCGACGGCGTCAACGACATCGAGAACCTGGCGTCCAACCTGTCGCGGAAAATCTGGCAGAAGATCACGTTGATCGACGGCCGGCCGGTGCAACAATCTGCTCCGGCGCCAGGCCCGGCGAGCCAAGCCGCTCCGCTTCCGCCGCGCGCACCAAGGCGATGATCCGCTGAACCGTCGGCACGGGCGTGCCGGCCTTCCCCGCCAGCCGCAAGATGGCACCTTGCAAATCGTCGATCTCCGTCGGCCGGCCGCGCTGAAGATCGTCCCACATCGACGAGCGCGCCTGCGGGTCGATCGCCAGCATGCGCCGCGCCAAGAGCCTGAACAGCCAGTCCGGCAGCCTGAGCACTTTCGGCAGCAGCGCCGGCCGCAGGCCGGCGATCCGCGCCGGCTCGATGCCGGACGCTTTCAGTGCCGTCAGCGCCTCGTCGATCTGGCCGGCCAGGATCAGCCGCCAGCGTCGGTCGGCCAGTTCGGTTGCCAGCGGCAGGCCGGAAAGCGCCACCAGCGCGTTGTTCAGATTCATCAGCAGCTTGCCCCACAGCACCGCCTTCATGTCACCATGCACTTCAACCGCAAACCCTTCGACACCAAGCAGGCCGACCAGGCCGGCATCGCCATCCTCGACCATCACCTTGCCGTCGCTGGCGCGGTGCATGCGCAGCGGCAGCTCGCCGTCCGGCGACTGCACCACATTGAACGGCACCATGCCGGCCAGCACCGTTCGCTGGCCAAGTCCGGCACGCAGCCTGTCGGCATTGTCGACACCGTTCTGCAGGCTGATCACCACGGCGTCGGGCCGGGCATGAGCTTTGATAAGATCCGCCATGTCCTGAGTGGCGCCGCTCTTGACCGTGACCAGGATCACGTCCGCCTGCGGCAGGGTGGCGGCCGGATCGGTGGTGACGGCAAGCGCCTCCGGTTTGATCGAGCGATCGCGGCCCTGGAGGTCGCTGAGCCGCAATCCACCCTGCCGCAACGCTGCCTCGATGCGCGGCCGGGCCAGCAGAATGACCTTTCGGCCGGCCAGCGCCAGGCAGCCGCCGGCATAGCAGCCGATGCTGCCGGCACCGGCTATGACGATCCGTTTGTCCTTGTCTGCCATCCTGTCGCCCGCGCCGGGTCGCAACTATACGACATGAAAACCATAATATCGGCGGTATCGCCAGCCATGAGGCTGGCCCCTATGTCTGGCCGTGACAGGCCCTGCGCTTTCGACTATCGCTTTTGCCATGACGCTGCTGACCGATCCTGCCGAAAACCTCGCCGCCCTTATCCGTTGCGCTTCGGTGACGCCCGCTGAGGGCGGTGCGCTGACCGCGCTGGAGACGATGCTCAAACCGCTCGGCTTCCTGGTCGATCGGCCGGTGTTTTCCGAAGACGGCACGCCCGATATCGAAAACCTCTATGCAAGGCGTTCCGGCAATGGCCCGCATCTGATGTTCGCCGGCCACACCGACGTGGTGCCGGTCGGCGACGAAGCCGCCTGGACGCATCCGCCCTTCGCCGCCGAGATCGCCAATGGCGAGATGTATGGCCGCGGCGCCGTCGACATGAAGGGCGGCATCGCCTGTTTCATCGCCGCCGTGGCGCGCCATGTCGAGGCCAATGGCGGTCCGAAAGGCTCGGTCTCGCTGCTGATCACCGGCGACGAGGAAGGCCCCGCGATCAACGGCACGGTCAAGCTGCTCGAATGGGCGGCTTCCAGGGGCGAGAAATGGGATGCCTCTGTCGTCGGCGAGCCGACCAACCCGGATGCGCTGGGCGACATGATCAAGATCGGCCGCCGCGGCTCGATGTCCGGCGCCGTCACCGTCAATGGCCGCCAGGGCCATGTCGCCTATCCCTTGCTTGCCGACAATCCGGTGCGCGGGCTGATGAGCCTGGTCGATGCCTTGCTGCATCCGGTTTTCGACAAGGGAACCAGGGATTTCCAGCCGACCAATCTGGAGGTCACCTCCATCGATGTGGGCAACCCGGCCACCAATGTCATCCCGGCCAAAGCGACCGCGACCTTCAACATCCGCTTCAACGACACCTGGACGGACGAGACCCTGCAGGCCGAAATCCACAACCGGCTCGACCAGGCGGCCAGGCGCAAGAAGTACCGGCAGGGCAAGAAGACGCCGGTCGACTACGAGCTCGTCTGGCGCGACCGGCCGAGCCATGTCTTCCTGACCCGTGACGACAGGCTGATCGAAACGCTGCGCGGCTCGATCAAGTCGGCGGTCGGCAAGGAGCCGACGCTGTCGACCTCCGGTGGAACCTCCGATGCGCGTTTCATCAAGGACTATTGCCCGGTGGTCGAGTTCGGGCTGGTCGGCAAGACCATGCACATGGTCGACGAGCGCGTCGCCATTGCCGACCTCGAGACGCTGACGCAAATCTACCAGCGCTTCATAGAAGACTGGTTCGGACAGGGCTGAACAGCATGCTTTCGGCGGACGAAACCCAAGCTTCGCTGACGGGCGCCTGGCGATTGATGCTCGGCAGAGCCGACGGCCTGCGCCTGCTCGACCTGTCGGCCGACGGCTTCTGGAATTCCTTCTTCGCCATTGTCGTTGCAGCACCGGCGCTGATCGTCGGCTGGGTCGGCATCGCCAACGAAATCGGCGATCCCGACGCCTTCGCGGGGCGCTTCAGCATGCTGGTGCGCCTGGCGACGGTCGACATCGGCTCCTGGGTGCTGCCGCTGGTTGCGCTCGCTTTCATCGCGCCGCGCGCCGGCATAGGCGGCCGCTTCGTCCACTACGTCGTTGCCAGCAACTGGGCTTCGGCCATCACCGCCTGGCTGATGCTGCCTTCGGCGCTGATCCGGCTTTTCCTGTCGTCCGCAAGCCAGGTTTCGAGCCTTGTGTCGCTGTTCCTCTTTGCCCTTTCTATGGTGCTGACCTGGCGCATGACAAATGCCACGATGGGCAGGGGCGCAGCGGTCGGCACGGCCGTTTTCGTCGGCATGTTCATTGCGTCGCTGCTGGTGCTGTTCGGCCTGCAGACGTTGCTCGGCATCACCGTCCCGGACGATGTCGGAGTTCAGAGCCTTTCCGGGCTCGTCTCGACCGGATAATCGACACCGGTGAGAAACAGCCCGTCGGGCGGCGCCACCTGGCCGCAGGCGGCGCGGTCGCGCGCCTCGAGCGCTGTTTTCAGGTCGGCCGCGCTCCAGCCGCCGTCGCCGACACGCTTGAGCGAGCCGACCATCGAACGCACCTGGTTGTGCAGGAACGAGCGCGCCGAAGCCCTGACCTCGATCATGTCGCCTTGTCGGCTCACATCGAGCCGTTCCAGCGTCCTGATCGGGCTGTTGGCCTGGCACTGGGTCGAGCGGAAGGTGGTAAAGTCATGCCGTCCGAGCAGGACCTTTGCCGCTTCGTGCATGGCGCCGGCGTCGAGCCGCTTCGGCACCCACCACACCTTGCCCTTGTCGAGCGCGGCCGGCGCGCGGCGGTTCAGGATGCGGTAGAGATAGTGGCGGCCAATGGCCGAGAAGCGGGCGTCGAAACTGTCGGAGACCACCGTCGCTTTCAGGATGGCGATGCGCGCCCCGGCCGCCTGCAGATGGGCGTTGACGGCATCGCGCACCTTGTCGCTCGGCCACGCCTTGACGAGGTCGACATGCGCCACCTGCGCAGTCGCATGCACGCCGGCATCGGTGCGGCCGGCGGCGCGCAGCCTGATCGCTTCGCCGCAGAATTTTTCGATCGCCTGTTCGATCGCCTGCTGCACCGAAGGCTGATCCGCCTGGTGCTGCCAGCCGGCAAACAGGCTGCCGTCATATTCGATGTCGAGGCGAAAACGCGGCATTTGCGGCTAGAGCTCTCGCCTCGAGCAATTCCAGGAAAAGTGTGAAACGGTTTTCCGTTCGGAATTGCGTTAAAACAAAGAGGAGTGCAGTTCGCCGTTTCCGTGAAAACGGCTGACTGTTCTACGCGGCGAGAGCGGTGAAGGCGGAGGCGTAGACCAGCCTGCCTGCTTCTGGCGCGTCACCCCAGGCCAGCGCCTGCAGCGCTTCGCCCTGGTATTCGCTTTCGAAGTTCTCGGCACGCGTGTGGCTATAGCCGAAACGCCCGTAATAGGTGGGGTCGCCCAGCACCACGGCCAGCGTCTCACCACCATCCTTGAGGCGGATATGCGCCTCGCGGATCAGCGCGCCGCCAATGCCGCTGCCATGGAACGAGGGCTCCACCGCCAGCGGCGCCAGCGCTACGGCCGCGAAGGTCTTGCCGCCATTCTGGACGAACAGCCGCGAAAACAGGATATGGCCGACCACCTGGCCGTCCTCTTCCGCAACCAGCTCGGCAACCGCGTCGCCGCCGGTCACCAGCGCGTCGACCAGACCGGCCTCCGCCTGCTGGCCGAAAGCGTGTTCCTCGACGAGGCGGATGGCCTCGCGATCCCGCGGCGTTGCCGCGCGTATCGACATCATGCTCATGAGAATTTCAGTCCTTTTTCGATCTTGGCCCCGCGCAGGAATTCCGACGCGGCAGCGGGCTTTCCGCCCGCCCGTTGAACTTCGACCAGCCTGATCGCGCCTGCCCCGCAGGCGACCGTCAGCCGGTCATCGAGAATTCCTCCCGACTCGCCCAAATCTTCCGAAGGCGACAGGCCTTGCGACAGCGTCGAGCGAAGCAGTTTCAGCCGCTCCTGGCGGCCGCCAATTCCTATCTCCGACCAGGCGCCTGGAAAGGGCGACAAGCCACGAATATGATTGTGGACCTCACTTGCCGAGCGAGTCCAGTCCACGCGAGTCTCGGATTTATCGATTTTCTTGGCGTAGGTCACCCCATCCACAGCTTGTGTGGTGAATGTCAGGGTGTTCCCTTCCAACCGCGCCAGCGCTTCCACCATCAAGGCAGCACCGACACTCATCAACCGATCATGCAGATCGCCGGCTGTCATATCGGGTTCGATGGCGCACTTTTCAACCAGCCCGACCGGACCGGTGTCCAGGCCCTCTTCCATGCGCATCACCATCATGCCGCTTTCCAGGTCTCCGGCCATGATGGCGCGCTGGATGGGGGCGGCGCCGCGCCAGCGCGGCAGAAGCGACGCATGGCCGTTGACGCAGCCGAGCCGGGTTGCCTCCAGAACCGCCTTCGGCAGCAGCAGTCCATAGGCGACGACCACCGCCACATCGGCCTGCAAGGCGCGAAAAGCGGCCTGTTCGGCCTCGCCTTTGAGCGAAACCGGCGTCCGCACCTCGATGCCCAGTCGCTCCGCCTCGCGCTGCACCGGCGACGGCGTCAGCTCCAGCCCGCGTCGTCCGGCAGCGCGCGGCGGCTGGGTATAGACGGCTGATATCTCATGGCCAGCCTCGGCGATCGCGCGCAAGGTCGGCACCGAAAACTCCGGCGTACCCATGAAGATGAGGCGAAGGGGCATTTTTTCTTCCGGTATCCTGTCTTCTTGCTCGCGCAGTGTGCCGGCTCAGGCATCTGCTTCAAACGGGTTTACGAGCTTTAGGTCAAGGCCGTCGAAGTCGCGGGACGACCGTCGCGCTATCTTTCCGCTTCGATCTTCTCCATGATTTCCGCGTATTCATCGCCAATTGCGCTTTCAGATACGAAAGCCGAGCGAATTGCAGCCCACGCCGAGAGGCTCGACTCCTCTCGGGCCGGCCTCTCCGCAACTATGCCTTTGCGCAGAAGGCCGATGGCCTTGTCCGAGACGCTCTGGCCGACCTCGCGCGCCGCCAGTTCGATCTCGCGCTTCAAAGGCTCAGGAATGTCCCTGATCAGCATGTCGACCGTCGGCATCTCCATTTGGTGGCAATCCTGCCGACAATAGGCCTGGAGGGGACTCCCGTACCTTATCCCACGAGCTTGCCCGGCGCCTTGTCCCTGGCGAGCTTCTTGAATTTCTTTACCACCATGTCGCGCTTCAGCTTCGAGATGTGATCGATGAACAGGACGCCATTGAGGTGGTCGATCTCGTGTTGCAGGCAGGTCGCCATCAACCCCTCGGCCTCTATCTCCTGCAATTTGCCGTCGCGGTCGAGATATTTGACCCGCACGGAGGCGGGGCGTTCGACCTCGGCGTAATAATCCGGGATCGACAGGCAGCCTTCCTCATAGACGGAGCGCGCGTCGGCGCTCTCCAGGATTTCCGGATTGATGAAGACATGCGGCGCCGGCGTCTCGTCTTCCTTGGCGAGATCGATCACCAGCAAGCGCAGCGGCTCGCCGATCTGGATTGCCGCCAGCCCGATGCCCGGCGCATCATACATGGTCGCCAGCATGTCGTCGGCTAATTTGCGCAAAGGCGCGTCGACACGCTCTACGGGCTTGGAAACCTGGCGCAGGATGGGGTCGGGAAGGATGATGAGCGGCTTGATCGGCATGGCGTTCCACCTAAGACCTCCAGCGAAACGCGTCAACCGGTTGGCATCAGGCGCGTTCACGTTTTGATCTGTGCTATCGCGGCGAATCGTCTATGCTGTCCACATGAATGATTTGAGCACCATCCTTTCGGAGCCTGTCGCCCGGCTTGGCGCCACAACGATCACGCTCGGCCATGCGCTGGCCTTCGGCGTTTTGCTGTTTCTGGCCCTGTTCGTGGCGCTGGTCATTGCGTTGTGGCGGTCGGCCAAGGCGCGCGCCGTGGCGGCCGCGGAAGCCGCCGATCATGCCCGCGATGCGGAAGTGCGGATGGCCGGCATTCTGCAAAGCCAGGCCGAAATGCAGGGCCGCATGGGCGCCATTGCGGAAGTGTTCGGCGCACGGCAGGCGGAACTGACGCAATCGATCGGCCAACGCCTCGACGCCATGACCGGCCGGCTCGGCCAGACCATGACCGAGCAGACCAAATCCACGCATGAGAGCCTGGCCAAATTGCAGGAACGGCTGGCGATCATCGACGTCGCGCAAGGCAACATCCAGTCGCTCGCCGGCCAGGTCGTGCAATTGCAGGCGATCCTCTCGAACAAGCAGACGCGCGGCGCGTTCGGCCAGTCGCGCATGGAGGCGATCGTTGCCGACGGCCTGCCGCACGGCGCCTATGAGTTCCAGGCGACGCTGTCGAACGGCAGCCGGCCCGACTGCCTGGTGAAGATGCCGAATGGCGCGCCGTCGCTGGCCATCGATGCAAAATTTCCGCTGGAAGCCTGGAACGCCATCCGCGCCGCCGATGGCGCCGATCTGCAGAAGGCAGCTTCGCAGGCCTTCCGCCGCGACATCGAGATCCATGTCCGCGATATCTCGGAAAAATACCTGATCCAGGGCGAGACGCAGGACACTGCCTTCATGTTCGTGCCGTCGGAATCGGTGTTCGCCGAGATCCACGAGAATTTCGAGGCGATCGTGCACAAGGCGCACCGTGCGCGCGTCGTCATCGTCTCGCCGTCGCTGCTGATGCTGTCGATCCAGGTCATCCAGGCGATCCTCAAGGATGCCCGCATGCGCGAACAGGCGCACCTGATCCAGGGCGAGGTCATCCGGCTGATGGAGGATGTTGCACGTGTCGATGAGCGGGTGCGCAAGCTGCAGGTGCATTTCGGCCAGTCGGCCAAGGACATCGACGACATACTGGTTTCGACGTCGAAGGTCACCAAGCGCGGCCAGAAGATCGAGGCGCTGGAATTCGGCGCGCAGCCCGACGGCGATGCCGCCGTAGACGCCGCGTCACGGGGTCCCGCCGCCAAGGTCGATACCGGCGCGCGCGTTGCCGATTCGAAAACCGGGCAGCTCAGGCTGAGGGTCGTCGAAGGCGACGATTGAGGCGCGGTGCCGGACCGGTGCTACTGCTCCTCCAACGTGGTCATGCCCTGAAATTCAGGCAGCCAGTGCAGCGCCGAGCGGTGCCATTTCTGCTGTGTCGGGATCAAATCCTGGCGCTGCCGCGCGGTCCCCACGCGAATTCCATAGACCTTCGGACCATCTCCGACAGACGTGGCGTAAAGATGCGAACCGCAGTCGGCGCAAAAGGCCTGGGTGCGCTTGGCGCCGCTCGCCACGATCTTGATGTAGATTTTCGGCGTGCCCTTGGTGATGCGATAGTTGCTTTCCGGCGCCGGAACCGTAAGGCGAAAAGCCGTGCCGGTCAGTTGCTGGCAATCCGTGCAGTGGCAGATCGTGGTCTTTTCCGGATCGACCTCCGCCTCGTAGGTGATGGCGCCACAATGACAGCCGCCGTCTATTCTCATCTTCGTTCCTCCAAAGCCCCTTCAATCTAGCGGCGCAAGGCCGTGAGGCAATGGCACGGTTTTAGTCCAGGGCAGGATCGGATGCGGAATCGATCAGCCTGCGTCGCTGCTCCCAGGTGCCTGACGTCTGCGGCTTGACGAACAGCCGTGTGATCTCCGGCATTTCCTTCTTCAACTGCGCCTCCAGGCGCTCGACGCAAGCTTCGATCTCGGGCGCCGTCAAATGGTCCTCGAACTCGATGCTGAGCCCGGCGACGATCTCTGTCGGCCCCATATGGACGGTCAGGACGCCGTTCGCCCGCTGCACCGCCGGATCCTGCTGGGCGATCGCCAGCACTTTCATCTGCACCTCGGGCGACGCCGGCTCGCCGATCAGCAGGCCCTTGCTTTCGCGGGCCAGGAAGATCGCGGTCGCGCCAAGGATCAGCCCGATGCCGATAGAGGCGGCGCCGTCGAGCTCCGGCATCTCCAGCAGTTCCGCCGCCAATATGCCGGCGAAAGCGACGATCAGGCCGAGAAGTGCCGCACTGTCCTCGAACAGCACGGTGTAGACGCTCGGATCCTTGCTCGACTGCACGGCCTGCAGCCAGCCTTGCCTGCCCTTCTGCCGGCGAAACTCCTTCAGCGCCACCCACCACGAACTGCCTTCGAACAGGAAGGAAAGGCCCAGAACAATATAGTTTACCTTGGCGTTGGCGACCGGCTCCGGCGCCATGATATGGACCACGCCTTCATAGAACGACACGCCGGCGCCCAGCGCGAAGACGAGGAGCGCGACGATGAAGCTCCAGAAGTAGAGTTCGCGGCCGTGGCCGAGCGGATGCGTGCGATCGGCAGGGCGAGCGGCGCGGTGCATGCCGTAGAGCAGCAGGCCGCCATTGCCGGTATCGACCAGCGAATGGACGCCCTCCGACAGCATCGCCGAACTGCCGGTAAAGGCGGCGGCGGCGAACTTGGTCAGCGCGATGGCGAGATTGCCGGCGAGCGCCGCGTAGATCACCTTTTTTGAGCCGCCGTGCCCGGCCATGGCATTTGCCCCCGTTCAAGGCGCAGTCTAGCGGCCAGGCCGCTAAAGCTCCACAGGCATCACACCGCGCGAATGTCGGGTCGTCCACGGCAGCGGCCATGAGAGATCGGTCTATGGAAAACGGCGACTACTCGATGATCTCGCTGGTCCACACCTTGAAGCCGGCAAGCGTTCCCGGGCCGAAAATATGGGTCAGCGGCACGTCGGCGGCGTCGCGGCCGGAGGCGATCAGGATGCGGCCGATGCGCGGTGCATTGTTGCGCGGGTCGAAGACATGCCAGCGGCCGCCGAGATAGACTTCCATCCAGGCGCAGAAATCCATGCTTGCCCATGGCTTCGGCATACCGATGTCGCTGATGTAGCCGGTGCAATAGCGTGTTGGGATGTTGAGCGCCCGGCAGAAGGTGACGGCGAGATGCGCGTAGTCGCGGCACACGCCGCTCCGTTCACGATAGGCTTCCGCCGCGGTGCGCGTCGGCCGTGCATTGCCGTAGTTGAAGACGATGTGGCTGTGGACGAAGTCGCAGACCGCCTGCACGCGCGGAATACCCAGCGGCGTGTTGCCGAACAGCCGCCACGCCTCGTCAGCCAGAAGGTCGCTTTCGCAAAAACGGCTGGGCAGCAGGAACAGCAATGTGTCCGCCGGCAGGTCGCGCACCTCGTGCTGCCAGGCCATCGGGTCGCCCATCTCGAAGGTGCCGGGGTCGCGGATCACCGCGTCGGTGCCGAAGGTGAAGCGCCCGGGCGGCGCGACAAGCCGGTTGCACCAATTGCCGAAACTGTCGCGATAGCTTTCGATCGGCACCGGTGGATTGGAGATCAGGAAATCCGGCCGCTCGAGATCGGAGGCCCGCGAATAGTGCACATTCAGCATCGCGATGAGCGGCGTTTCCTGCGGAAAGTCGAAGCTCATCTCGCAGCCGATGTGGATTCGCATTGTCGTCCTGACGGCCTGCCTGACGATCACCCGGCGAAGCTCGGGTCGATGCTGCAGTGCGAAAATGACCATGGCACGGACCGCCATGGTTTACGAGCAAATTAGAGCAATTCCAGGAAAAGTGTGAAGCGGTTTTCCGTCCGGAATTGCGTCAAAACAAAGAGTTAGAGCAATTCACTGTTTCCGCGAAACGGTGAATTGCTCTAGAAACCGGTTGAAAGCGATCCGCTGTCGGCGGCAACAGTCGCTAACCCCTTGCGGTCGGGCGGTTCTCTTGTTTCACTTGGCTTCTCACATCAGGAGGAACGAATCATGGCTAAAGGTGCGATGAAGGCAGGCAAGGAAGCCCGCAAGCCGAAGAAGGACGCCAAGAAGCCCGCTCCGGCTCCGGCGCTGAAGGCGCCGCCGGTCAAGGCGATGAAGCTCAAGGACAAGTAGGTCCGGCGATCCACTTCGCAATAAGATTACGGCCGGCGACACTTGTTGCCGGTCGCTGTTGCTCGAGCGCCCGAAATTCTTATATTGGCGTGGCGGGGACGACCTCGCGCTTCCCCAAATCCGGACGGGACGACCCGCCATTGTTTGACTGATCGTCGGGCGCCGAAATACCTTTCGGGTCCGATGCTCTGATGGAGCGTTGTCGATGTCGTGGATTCTTCTCTTTTTCGCTGGCTTGTTCGAGATCGGCTGGGCAATCGGCCTCAAATACACCGATGGCTTCTCGAAGCTGGTGCCGACCGTGCTGACCGTTGCCTCGATGGTCGTCAGCCTCACTCTGCTCGGCCTGGCGCTGAAGGCGCTGCCCGTCGGCACCGCCTATGCGGTGTGGACCGGCATCGGCACCGTCGGTACGGCACTGCTCGGCATCTGGCTGCTCGGCGAACCGGCCACCGCGATCAGGCTGGCCTGCATCGCGCTCATCGTCTGCGGCATCATGGGGCTGAAGTTCGCCGCCTGACGGTAACGCTTAGGTCTCTTGGTTTGCGCATGTCGTCCTCCCAGAGCCGGGACCAGGGCGACATGCATGGGACAAACACGTTCAGGGCCGCTGCGAGGCGACCCTGATTCTCGAAGCAGATTGCTCCGTAGCCGAGAGCTAGCGGGCGGAGAAGCCCGGAGGCGTCCTGCCGGTACGCTGCTTGCGTGCCGCATAACGCGCGTCACGCTTGGCCTTGCGTTCGGCTTCGTCGGCCAGAAGACGGGCGATGCGCTCGTTCTCTTCGGATTCCCGAATCTTGGCCTCGGCCTGTGCAGCTTCCTCGGCGGCGATACGTGCCGCTTCGGCTGCTGCCTCGCGCTCGGCCTTCTCGACCGCTTCGCGTGCCAGCTTCTCCTGCTTCAGCCGGGCCTTTTCGGCCTCGCGGATTTCGCGGGCCGCAAGGATAGCCTTGCGTTCAGCCTGCCGCGCCAGCACTGCGGGATCATCCGCCGCCGGCTTTGCCTTGAAGCGCTCGAGGAGCGCCTTCTTTGCCTCGTTTGCGGCATTGCGCCGCTCGAAAACGTCTTTTTCCCTGTAGATAGCCAAGTCCACTTCCCTGAAGTCAATTCGCGACGCTTACATACGCGCGAAAACCGAGAGTTCAAGCGCCAAAACGGCATGGCAGCCATGAAATTGTCGGCTGTTGCACTCGGGAGACGCCTTTGGAGCAATTCCAGGAAAAGTGTGAAGCGGTTTTCCGTCCGGAATGGCGACGAAGAGATAGAGCCGAAACCGACATGCACTGTTCACCGTCCGCCCCACTGGCGGCGCGGCTGAGGCGTCGCTACGTCTAACCCGAAAACCCAACACCAGGATGACATCAAATGGAACTCGGTCTCTACACATTCGCCGACGTCAGCCCACAGCCGGGCCCCGGTGCCATCGGCCCGCATGAGCGGCTGCGCAACCTGATCGAGGAGATCGAGCTGGCCGACCAGGTCGGCCTCGACGTCTTCGGCCTCGGCGAGCATCACCGGCCCGACTATGCCGCCTCCGCACCGGTCGTGGCCCTGGCCGCGGCGGCCGAGCGTTCGAAGCGCATCAAGCTGACCAGCGCGGTCACCGTTCTGTCTTCCGATGACCCGGTGCGCGTTTTCCAGCAATTTGCCACGCTCGATCTTCTGTCGGGCGGCCGCGCCGAGATCATGGCCGGGCGCGGCTCGTTCATCGAATCCTTCCCGCTGTTCGGTTTCAACCTCGAGGATTATGACGAGCTGTTCGCCGAAAAACTGGATCTGCTGCTTGCCATCCGCGACAGCGTGAAGGTCACCTGGTCGGGCAATCTGCGTGCGCCGATCAACGATCGCGGCGTTTATCCCCGGCCCTTCCAGGACAGGCTACCGGTCTGGATCGCCATTGGCGGCACGCCGCAGTCTGCCGCCCGCGCTGGCGCGCTCGGCCTGCCGCTGGCGCTCGCCATCATTGGCGGCGAGCCGGCGCGTTTCGCGCCGCTGTTCGATCTCTACCGCGAAGCCGCCAAGCGCGCCGGCAGTGATCCGGCGGGCCTTGCCACCAGCATCAACGTGCACGGCTTCATCGCCGAGACGACCGAGCAGGCGGCGGACGATTTCTACGGCCCGCAGGCGGAAGTGATGAATCGCATCGGCCGCGAGCGCGGCTGGGGTCCGACCTCGCGGGCGCATTTCGACCAGTCGCGCGGCCCCACAGGCGCCCTGTTCGTCGGCAGTCCCGAGCAAGTGGCTGAAAAGATCGTCGCCCAGCACAAGATCTTCGGCAATGACCGCTTCCTGCTGCAGATGGCGATCGGCACCATGCCGCATGCCAAGATCATGAAGGCGATCGAACTCTACGGCACCAGGGTGGCGCCGATCGTTCGCAAGGAAACAGCCAAGCCCGCCACAGCCGTCACGTCGCCGGCAGCCTGACCCGGAGCCGGCGCGAGCGGCCTCAATCCCGAAGCCGGCTCATGGAACCCTCGCCCGTAACTCTGCGTTTCATGGAGGCGATTGCCGTGCGAAGGGGCGCCGGCTTGAGGGGGTGACCATGAAAACCGAACCCACAGCCTGGGGTCTGGACATTTCCGATGAACCGGATTCGCGCGCCGCGGCTCGCGCCGACACGCGTCTGATGCGCTCGTTGCTGATCGGCATCTTCCTGTTCATGGCCATCTACGCGCTCTACTTCGCCCGCGCCTTTTTCATGCCAGTGCTTCTGGCTTTCCTGCTGGCGCTGACGCTGACGCCGATCGTCCGGCTGCTGCGCAAGCACGGTATCCCGGAAGTGATCTCGGCAACCCTTCTGGTGCTGTTGTCCCTCTGTGTGTTCGCCACCGCCGGCTATCTGCTCAGTGGCCCGATAATCGATCTTATCAACAACACCTCGTCGATCGGCCAGAAGCTCACCGAACGGTTGGCGCAATTGCGACAGCCGCTCGAGAAGATCATGCAGATTTCGCATCAGATCGAACAACTGACCGAGACCTCGCAGGAGTCGGGCATTCAGAAGGTGGCGGTAGCGCAGTCCGGCATCCTGTCGGCGGCCGCCAGCAACATCCTGTCGGCGGGAACAGGCCTCACCATCATCTTCGTGCTGTCGCTGTTCCTGCTCGCCTCCGGCACGATGTTTTATGAAAAGATCATCCAGTCCTTCGCCAGCCTCAGCGAAAAGAAGCGGGCGCTGCGCGTCGTCTATGACGTCGAACGCGAAATCTCGCACTATCTGCTCACCGTCACCATCATCAATGCCGGCCTCGGCACGGTCATCGCTCTCGGTCTTTGGGCGCTCGGCGTGCCCAATCCGCTGGTCTGGGGCGTTGCTGCCGCCCTGCTCAATTTCCTGCCCTATGTCGGAGCACTGATCACCATCGTGCTTGTCACGGTCATGGCGTTGATCAGCTTCGATACCATCTTCTACGCGCTTCTGGCGCCGGCCTTCGTGATCTTGTGCGACATCGTCGAAGGCCAGTTCGTGACGCCGATGGTGGTCGGCAGGCGCCTCGAGATCAACGCCGTGGCGATCTTTATCGCCATCGCCTTCTGGTCATGGCTGTGGGGTTTCGTCGGCGCCCTGATGGCGGTGCCGCTGCTGGTCGTCATCAAGGTGTTCTGCGATCATTTCGATGGGCTCAGCCATGTCGGCAATTTTCTCGCCGCGCAGCACGCGGTTGTCGTCGAGGAGGACGACATCGCCGACCCCGAAGCTGTCAAAGGCTGATCAATATTTTTGAATTTGCGGCGCCGCCGGATGCTTCCTACATGCGGTCCTGACACAGGATCCCACCCATGACCGCTCTTTCCGTTCTCGACCTGTCGCCGATCGTCGAAGGCAGCGATGCCTCGCAGTCGCTGGCCAACTCGCTCGATCTTGCCCGCCATGCCGAGCGCCTGGGCTACAAGCGTTTCTGGCTGGCCGAGCATCACAACATGCCGGGTATTGCCAGTGCCGCCACAGCCGTCGTCATTGCCCATGTCGCGGGCGGCACCAAGACCATTCGTGTCGGCGCCGGCGGCATCATGCTGCCCAACCATTCGCCGCTGGTGATTGCCGAGCAGTTCGGCACGCTGGCCGCATTGCATCCGGGCCGCATCGATCTCGGCATCGGCCGGGCGCCCGGCACCGACATGGGTACCGCCCGCGCCTTGCGCCGCAATCTCGAGGCCGGGGTCGACAATTTCCCGCAGGATGTCGTCGAGCTGATGGGCTATTTCCAGCCGGCCGAGGAAGGCCAACGCATCCGTGCCGTGCCCGGCGAAGGCCAGGGCGTGCCGGTCTGGATCCTAGGCTCCAGCCTCTACGGCGCGCAGCTTGCCGCCATGCTCGGCCTGCCCTATGCCTTCGCCTCGCATTTCGCGCCGGCGGATCTGGATCACGCGCTGGATGTCTACCGCTCGCGCTTCCAACCCTCCGAGCAGCTCGACAAACCGCATGTCATGCTTGGCCTCAACGTCTTTGCCGCGCCCACCGATGCCGAGGCTCGTTTGCTGTTCACCTCGCTGCAACAGGCTTTCGTCAATCTGCGCACCGGCCGGGCCGGACGGCTGCCGCCACCTGTCGAGAACTATGACCGCGATCTCGATCCGATGGCAAAGACCATGCTGGGCCAGGCATTGTCCTGCGCCGTCGTAGGCTCCCCGGAAACGGTGCGGCAAGGCATCGATGCCTTCGTGCGCCGCACCGGCGCCGACGAGCTGATGGTCACCGCGCAGATTTTTGATCATGCGGCGCGGGTACGGTCGTTCGAGATCCTGGCCGAGGCGCACAAATCGCTGTCGCAGGCGGCCTGACAAGTCCTGATAGGACTATACGGGCGAAAGACTACGCGCTCACGCTCTGCGCCTTCACCCCCAGCGGGCGACAGGAATTGCGGATCATCAGCCGACCCTTGAGCAAAAGCTTGCGCGGCGGCGCGTCCCTGTTGCCGGCGAGACGGTCGAGAAGCAGATTGGCCGCTTGTTCGCCGATCGCCTGCACCGGCTGCGCCACCGTGGTCAGCTGCGGCTGAAACACGTCTGACCATGGAAAGTCGTCGAAGCAGGCAACTGAAATGTCTTCCGGGCAGGACAGGCCGATGTCGCGGATCGCCTTCATGGTGCCGATCACCATCGGGTTGTTGGCCGAGAAGATCGCGCTTGGCCGATCGTGCGAGGACAGCATCTGCATGGTCGCATTGTAGCCGTCGATCTCGTGGAAATTGCCGAAGCGGATCAGCTCCTCCGCGATCGGCAAGCCGGCGGCGTGAAGCGCCTCGCGATATCCCGCCATGCGGTCATGCATCGGCGAAATGTCCGACGTGCCGGTGATGTAACCGATGCGCCGGTGGCCGAGATTGATCAGATAGGTGATGGCGTCGAACACCGCGCGCTGGTTGTCCAGCACCACGGCATCGGTGTCGACGCCTTTGCAGATACGATCGAGCAGCACCACCGGCACGTTGGCGTCGTCGACGATCCGCTTGAGGATCGCGCCGTCGCCGACGCGCGCCACGATCAGCCCGTCGACCATGCGGTCGAGCAGCAGCTTGATCTGATCGTCCTGGGTATTCAAATCCTCGTCCGTGCAGCACAGCATGACGGCATAGCCGGCCCGGTCGAAGGCCTGCTGGATGACCGAGACGACATCGGTGAAGAATGGGTTGGTGATGTGCGGCACGGTCAGTCCGATCGTGCGGGTCGTGCCCATCTTCAGGCTGCGGGCGATCGCGTTGCGCTTGTAGCCGATATCGCGGATCGCCTGTTCGATGCGCTGGCTAAGCTCCGGACTGACCGTCGCCGTGCCATTGATCAGCGCCGAAACGGTGGCGACAGACACACGTGCCGCTTCAGCCACATGAAGCATGGTGGGCGCGGTGGATTTCCGGTGCTTTTTTTGCCCTGATGCTGTCATTTTCGAAACGTTTCGCCACCCTTGCCGGCCAATACGTACGGAATCCTGTCCTTTTTAGCAAGAATCGAAATGCAGTAAACATGCGGCACCTCATATCAGCTTGACATGATCGAAACGTTTAGATTAGCGTTTGCGGGAAGTTGACGAGGACGGAAGGGAGGCCGCCATTGTCATGCGAGAGAGCAGTTCCCTTTCCCCGCAGCACGGCGCTGCCGATCGGTCGGACACCGTTCTGAGCGCCGAGCATATTTCCAAGAGCTTCGGCGGCATCGCCGCCCTGGTCGATGTCGGCTTCGAGCTGCGGCGCGGCGAGGTTCATGCCTTGATGGGCGAGAACGGCGCCGGCAAGTCGACGCTGATGAAGATCCTCTCCGGCGTCTACACCGGCTATGAAGGCACGGTCAGCGTCGATGGCCACCCTGTCAATTTCGCTGGCGTACGCGACGCCGAGGATGCCGGCATTGCCATCATTCATCAGGAGCTCAACCTGGTGCCTGAACTCAGCGTCGCCGACAACATCTTCCTTGGCCGCGAGAAGCTGATCGCCGGGCTGATTGTCGACCGCAAGGCAAGCAGCCGCGCGGCGGGCGCTTTGTTGCAGCGGCTCGGCATCGAGCTCGATCCGCAAGCCCGCGTCGGTGCCCTGCGTGTCGGCGAGCAGCAGCTGGTCGAGATCGCCAAGGCGCTGTCGATGTCGGCACGCATCCTGATCATGGACGAGCCGACCTCGGCGCTGTCGCCGGCCGAATGCCAGCGGCTGTTCCGCATCATCCGCCAGCTTGCCGAGAGCGGTGTCGCCATCGTCTACATCTCGCACCGCATCGACGAGGTCATGCATCTGGCCAGCCGCGTCACCGTGTTTCGCGACGGCCGCCATGTACTGACCGAGCCGATGGCCAGGCTGGACGAAGATGCGATCATTTCGGCGATGGTCGGACGCAACCTGCTCGCTTCCTCCCAGGAAGAGCGCCACTCCGGCGGCAACATTGTGCTTTCGGTCGAAAACCTGTCGCTCTCGAAGCCCGATGCGCATGGCTGGCGCACGGTGATCGACGGCGTTGGCTTCGATCTTGCCGCCGGAGAGATCCTCGGCATTGGCGGGCTGCTGGGTTCGGGCCGAACCGAGATCCTGGAAGCGATCTTCGGCTCGAGCGATGGCCGCACCGGTGGCGAAATCCAGGTCGACGGCCGGCCTGTGGATATCCGTTCGCCCCGCGACGCAAGGCGGCTGGGCATTGCACTGGTCACCGAGGACCGCAAGACGCAAGGCCTGCATCTGCAGGCTTCGATCGCAGACAATGTCGCGCTGCCGCTGGTCGGGTCGCTGTCCCGCTTCGGCATCCGCTCGCTGGCCGCCGAGCAGGGGCTGGCGCGGCAGGCGGTCAAGGCGCTCGGCATCCGCTGCCGGGACATCGACCAGCCTGCCGGCACGCTGTCCGGCGGCAACCAGCAGAAGGTCGTCATCGGCAAGTGGCTGGCGACCAGGCCAAGGGTGCTGTTGCTGGACGAGCCGACGCGCGGCATCGATGTCGGCGCCAAACGCGAGATCTACGACCTGATCTTCAAGCTGGCGCGCGATGGACTGGCCATCGCCGTCATCAGCTCCGAACTCCCGGAGCTTTTGCATCTCTCCGACCGCATCCTGGTGATGGCCGATGGCCGCCAGACAGGCATTCTTTCCCGCGATGCGGCCAGCGAGGAGGCCATCATGCGTCTCGCCGCCCCGCGCAGGACCATATCGAGACCAGCCGCATGACTGCCCTGAAACTCCTGTCCCGTACCAAGCTCTATTGGGGCCTGATCGCCATCTTCCTGATCGGCGTGCTGGGCTCGCCGATGAGTTCCAAGGGCAACAACATCTTCCTCTCCTACGGCAACCTGCTCGACGTGCTGCGCCAGGTCTCGACCACCGGGCTGATCGCCACCGGCATGACGGCTGTCATCATCACCGGCGGCATCGATCTCTCCGTCGGCTCGCTGATGGCCATCTGCTCGGTGGTCTGTGCCATGCTGCTGACGGTCCCAGGCGTGACGCCGGGCGTCGTGCTGGGCGTGCCGACCGTCGCGCTGGTGGCGCTTTGCCTCGGTTTCGTCGTCACCCGCTTCATCTTCCAGAACCTGGCAAAGTCCCGTGCCGGCGCCGATCTCGTCCGCGAGATCAGGCTGGACGGGATTCGCGGCCTGATCACGCCCGCCGTCGTCGGCGTGGTCTTGTGTTGCCTGTCGCTGTGGTTTCTGCTGCCGCAGATCGAGCCGAAATTCGGCGTGCTCGGCGTGCTGCTGGTGGCGCCGTGCGTTGGTTTGCTGTTCGGCGCGCTCAACGGCTTCATCATCGTTGCCGGACGGCTGCAGCCCTTCATCGTCACCTTGGCTATGATGGTGACGGCGCTCGGCATCGCACGGCTGACCGCCGGCCAGAACAATGCGGTGCTGCCGGTCTATACCGGCTCCAACGCCACCGCCGATTTCGAGATCCTGCGCTCGCTGGTGTTCGGCATCATCCCGATGCCGGGCCTGTTCTTCCTCGGCGCCATCGTGATCTACGGCGCGGTGCTGCGCTTCACGCCGTTCGGCCGCTATGTCTATGCCATCGGCGGCAACGAGGAGGCGGCGCGCCTCTCCGGCATCGCCGCCGGCCGCGTCAAGATCGCCACCTATGCTGTCTCCGGGCTGCTCGCCGGCATTGCCGCCGTGCTCTATGTTGCGCAGTACCGGCAAGGCAAGCCGGATGCCGGCGCCGGGCTGGAGCTCGACGCCATTGCCGCTGTGGTCATAGGCGGCACCAGCCTGATGGGCGGGCGCGGCAGCCTCATCGGCACGTTCTGCGGCGTGCTGATCTTCGGTCTGCTCTCCAACATCCTGCAACTCCACAACATCAATTCGAACCTTCAGCTGGTGCTGAAGGGGATGATCATCATCGGCACCGTGCTCGTGCAGGAGCGCAATGCCGGTGATCTCCTGGCCTATCTGCGCCTGCCCGGCGGGCAATCGGCGCACAAGGAAACGGCCGCGGCAAAGCGGCCGTCGCAAGAGACACCGTCTCTCAATCTCGGAGGAAACAAAAAATGAAACGACGTGACATGCTGAAGCTTGCCGCCGTGACCGCGGCACTGCTGACCACCACCGCGCTGCTGACCACTGGCAACGCTTACGCTCAGGACAAGAAGTGGAAGATCGGCTTCTCCCAAGTGACGACCATCGAGCCCTGGCGCGCGCAGTTCAACAAGGACATCCTGGCCGAAGCCGCCAAGCACCCCGAGGTCGAGCTGATCATCACCGACGGCGAGGACAAGACCGAAAAGCAGGTCGCCGATGTCGAGAACCTGATCCGCCAGGAGGTCGATGCGCTGTTGGTGTCACCGAAGGAATCGGCCGGCCTGACCGGCGTCGTGCAGCAGGCGATCGACGCCAAGATCCCGGTCTTCGTGCTCGACCGCAATGTCGACACCAAGGACTACACGCAGTTCGTCGGCGGCGACAACGCGCTGATCGGCCGCGCGGCCGGCGAATATGCCGTCGAACTGCTGGGCGGCAAGGGCAAGGCTGCAGGCAATGTCGTCGAGATCTGGGGCGGCATGGGCACCCAGCCGGCGCATGACCGCCATGACGGCTTTCACGAATTCACCGACAAGGAGCCGGGCATCAAATATCTGCTTGACCAGCAATCGGGCGACTGGAAGCAGGACCAGGCCTACAATCTGATGGCCAACGCGCTGAAGAGCAACGAGAAGATCGATCTCGTCTACGGGCACAACGACCCGATGGCCTATGGCGCCTATCTCGCCGCCAAGGATGTCGGCCGCGAGAAGGACATCAAGTTCATTGGTATCGACGGCCTGCCCAATGAAGGCGTGCAGATGGTGAACAAGGGCGAGCTGACGGCGACCTTCACCTATGTCACTCCCGGTGCCGAAGGCCTGCGCCAGGCGATCAAGTTCCTCAACGGCGAGAAAGTCGAAAAGACCATTACCCTACCAACCGAGAAGATCACCAAGGAAAACGCCGCCCAGGTGCTGAAGGACAACGGCCTCTGAGGCAAACTTCCTGCCGGGTGCTCCTTTGGCGCCCGGCGGGTCTAAGCCAGCTTCACCAGCAGCTTCATGAAGGTGGCGATCTCCTTGGCCGAGAGCGGCGCCAGCGTCTCCTTTGTGATCTCGCGCGCCAGCGGGATCAGGCGCTCGATGGCATCGCGGCCTGCCGCGGTCAGATTGACCAGCAGCCGTCTTTTGTCGACCTCGTGCCTGGAAAGCTCGACCAGGCCGCGCGCCTTCAGCCGGTCGATGACGCCCTTCACCGTCGCCGCATCCATCGCGATCAGCGTGCCGAGCTGGTTCTGCGAGGTCTCGCCGACGTCACGCAGCTTGGCCAACGCCGCGAATTGCGGCGGCGTCAGATCGCCGATATGCGCGGCAAAGATCGCGACATGGCGCTGATGCGCCTTGCGCAGGATGAAGCCGACCTGCTCCTGCAGGAGGTAATCCTGGTCGTCCGGCGCCTCGACCTCGACCAGCTTGAGCAGATTGTCCTCGCCGCTCACCGCAGCCCATCCCAGGCTTTGATGTCATCGGCCGCGAGACCACCCATGCGATCGTGGATGCGCGGGCCACAAGTCATGGCGAGGCAGAACAGAATCTCGTCGGGGCGCGGACCATCGGACATGCCGACTTCCATGGCGTCGAAATGGCTGCGCACATAGGCGGCGTTGATGTGGCCGAGCGGCACGTCGAGCTTCGAACCGAAAGCGCCGACCTTCTTGGCCGACGGCACGATCGCCTTGGCGTCGCCGAGCCGCTCGCGCATGGCGTAGCCGCCGGGCACATGCCAGAGGGCGCCGTGTTCCAGCTCACCTGCGGTGCCGACAATGGCGCCTTTGCCGTAGCCGTCGATCTGCTTGACGTCGCCGCCGAGCGCCGCGATCAGCCGGTCGGCGAGCAGCAGGCCGAGCGGCTTGAGATCGTCCATGGCGCTCTGCAGCTCCTCGACATAGCGCCCGGCGAACGGGTTCTTTACCAGCGCCATGGCGGCGGCACGGCGGCGCGGCACCTTGGCCACCGGCCCGCCCTCGTGAAAGATCTCTTCGGTCAGAACCGCGATCTTGCGGATCGGAAACTCAGGCATGGGCAACTTCCTCCCTCGAAGTTTCGTTGGGCGCGGCAAGCGCAACCGAGCCACTGATGCGGATCTCGCCGCCGAGAAACAGCGCCGACCCGGCAATAAGCCCCCGGCGGCGAAAATCTTCGGCGACGGCAAGGCCATTGTCCAGCGCGCGCGCCACTTCGCCAAGGGCAAGCGTGCCGACGCCTTGCGTCACCAGCCGCGAGCCGAGATCGCTGTCGGGCGACAGTTCGTGTGCGGAAATGCGCTTGATGGCGGGATTGCCGGGCAGGTCCACCGCGTTGGCGATGAGCGTCGCCGCCGCATCGGCTTCGGCGCCGGTCCGCGCCAGAACGGTGACGGCGTCGGCAATGCCAAGCGAGAAGGAGCGGCCACGCCAACCGCTGGTGGCGACGCCGCGAACGCCATCTTCCGCGCGGATCGTGATCCGGTCGGCCATGCCGTTGCCGGTACCGGCTACCGCCAGACCCATCGACTGGCCCTTGCCGATATGGAGCGCGCAGTCGCCGCCATTGTTGACATAGGCGCGCTCGATCTTGCGACCGGCAAGCAATGCGGCGAGCATTTCGTCGGCTACCGATCCCGCGACGGCCGCCATCGGAGTTATAAAGCATTCCGCCAGGGGCATGACGGCTGCCTCCATGCGGCGCGCCGTCGGGCCGGCGAAGGTGCGCGGCGCCAGGAAAAACGCCGGCAGCCGCAATTCGGGGAGTTCCTCGACCAGCTCCACCAGGATTGTCTGGAACCGCGCTATGGCCTGTTCATAGGCTCGGCGGCATTCATCCGCCTCACCAAAAACCTCGACGATCAGGTCGATCGGCCCGTGGTTGAGATGCAGCCGCTTGCCGTCCTGCAGCCAATGCGCTTGCGGGCCTTGCATCACCCGGTCCCGTTCGAGCCGGCACGACGTAGCTGCGCGAGTGGCGGCCATGGATTGTTGGTTTCGGCGCCTGTGCCGCGGCGCGGATTCAGGTACTCACCGCCTTTTGCGACAATATCCTCGACGCTGCGGATCTCCGCCTCGTACCCGCCGAGCCTGACATAGTCGTCGCGGCGCAGCGTGAATTCGATCGGCGCCACCAGCGCCGGTGTAGGCACATAGCCGAAGGCGCCTTCCGGCACCCGTGTGACATCGACCATCAGCGTGATGCCGCCGCCCGGCCAGACATAGACCGGCGCGCCGCCGACTGTGACATAGGTGGTCAGGCCCTGAACCGAGCGGGTGAGATTGACCGGGTTTTCGGTGACACCGGCGCGCAACGAACCGCCGGCGCCGCCGATGAACAGCACCGTGCACAAAGCCGGCTCGCAATTGTCCTCGATCAGGCCGACCGACTTTTGCAGCCGTTCCGGAAACGGTTTTTGCACCGGCTTCAACTCGTCGTCGAGCTCGTAATAGGCGAATTGCTCGCCGGTGGTCGAAACCATCAGCAGCGACAGGCCCGGCCGCGCACCCTTTTTGGCGTTCCACTCGCCAAGGATCGACAGCGGGTCTGAAATGCTGGTGCCGCCCCAGCCGAGGCCTGGCTCGGACACCTTGAAATAGCGGCCTGGCGTCGAACGGCGGCCGATGATCTTTATCCCTGTGTCCTGCCAGCCCAGCACCTTGCCGGCCTGATGCTCGGAAACGACGCCGGTGATGTGGTCGTCGACCACCACCACCTCGTCGACAAGGCCGCGCCATTGCGTGGCGAACATGCCGATGGTCGCCGAGCCGCAGCCGACGCGCATGCGATGTTCCTGCTTGCCGTCGATGACAGGCGCTTTGCCGGCTTCGACTGTTATGGCGGCGCCGCCGTCGATGGCGAGTTCCACCGGCTTGCGGTTGCACAGATTGAGCAGCGCGTCACAGGTGGCGCGGCCCTCCGCCTTGGAGCCGCCGGTCAGATGATGCACGCCGCCCAGCGACAGCATCTGCGAGCCATACTCGCCCGTCGTGACATGGCCGATTGCCTCGCCTTGCGATCGCACAATAGCCGTCTCGGGTCCGATATGCCGGTCGGTGTCGATCTTCACCTTGACGCCGCAGTACGAAAAAATGCCTTCCGTTACGACGGTGACGAGATCGACGCCTTCGACTTCCTGGCTGACGATGAACGGCGCCGGCTTGTAGTCGGGATAGGTGGTGCCGGCGCCGATTGCGGTAACGAAGCGGCGGCCGGTGTTGACCAGTTCGCCGTCCCATTGTTCGCCCTCGGCGACGAACGGCACGATTGCCGCGCCGGTCTCGGCCGCATGGTCGAGGATGGTCAGCGGGTCCATCCGCACGATCCTGCCGCCGACATTGCCGTAGCGGTCGCAGGCGCCGGTGCGCCCATCTGATATGTAGCACATCACCGGGCAGGCATCGCAGCGGATCTTCTCCGCAACCAGCTTCTCGCCGGGATCATGGGTCTCGAAGCGTTCGGCAAGCTCGCTCATCGGCGTGCCTCCTTTTCGCGGATGCCATCTTTTTCGCGGATGCCAGCGCGGATACGCGTCGGCGTCGCCGGAACCTTGGTGATCAGAACGCCGGTGGCGTGGCGGATGGCGTTGAGGATTGCCGGCGCCGTCGGGATCAGCACATGCTCGCCCAAACCCTTGGCCCCAAAGGGTCCTTCCGGATCCGGAACTTCTATCAGGATGGTCTCGATCGGCGGCACGTCGCCAATGGTCGGGATGAGATAATCGTGCAGATTCTCGGTGCGGCCGGGGATGTACTCTTCCATCAGCGCCATGCCGATGCCTTGCGCGATACCGCCTTCGATCTGGCCTTCGGCCAGCAGCGGGTTGATCGCCTTGCCCACATCATGCGCGGCGGTGATCTTGATGAGCTTCACCGTGCCGAGCTTGAGATCGACCTCCAGTTCGGCGATCTGCGCGCCATAGCCGTAAACGGCGTAGGGTTTGCCCTGGCCCTTGGCATCGAGGGGCAGCGTCGGCGGGTCGTAGCTCTCCTCGGCACGGAAGACGAAGCCCTGGGCATCCAGGTCCAACGTCGTGAGGTCGATGCGGCGGGTGGCTTCTCCCTCGCGGATGACGATCGCCGGGCCGTCGAGTTGGAGAGCGGCTTTTTCCGAAACATTGGCGAAACGCAGAATCTTTTCACGCAAGGCGCGGCCGGCCTTTTCGGCCGCCTTGCCGGTGACGAAGGTCTGGCGCGAGGCCGATGTCTTGCCGGCATCGGGAGTAATTGATGTATCGGCGCTCTTCAGCTGGAATCTCTCCAGCGGCAGGCCGAGCGCGTCGGCGCAGATCTGGGCGATGACCGTGTTCGAACCCTGGCCGATATCGACCGCGCCCTGGTGCAGGATGACCGTGCCGTCGGCCGCGATGCCGACCCGAATGGTCGACGGATTGGGCAGCGAGGTGTTGCCGCAGCCATACCAGCAGGACGCGACGCCGACGCCGCGCTTTCTATCTGTGTTGGCACTGTTGAATGCCTCCGCATCGGCCGCCGCGCGCGCCCAATGCGGCTGTAGCGATTCGAGGCATTCGGCAATGCCGACGCCCGAGTCCAGAAGCTGTCCTGTGACCGTTTCGGAGCCGTTCCGAAGGCAGTTCTTCAAGCGAAAATCGAGCCTGTCCATGCCGAGCTTGCCGGCCAGCTCATCGTAGAGGGTCTCCTGCATGATCGTCGCTTGCGGCACGCCGAAGCCGCGGAAGGCGCCGGAGATCGGCCCATGCGTATGGATGGCGCGGCCTTCGGCGCGGTAGTTCGGCGTCGCGTAGGGTCCGGAGGCGTGCACCGGCACGCGGTTGGCCACGGTAGGGCCCCAGCTTGCATAGGCGCCGGTGTTGAAATCGCCTTCAAAAATCATGCCGGTGACAAGGCCGTCGGCATCGGCGCCGATGGTCGCCTTCATCTCGGCCGGATGGCGCTTGGTGGTCGACATCATCGATTCGGTGCGGGTGTAGGCAAGTGCCGCCGGCCGCCCTGTCTTCATCGCCACAAGGCCGATCAGCGGCTGCAGCGAGACGTCGAGCTTCGAGCCGAAACCGCCGCCGGTCGCGGTCGGCACGATACGCACCTTGTCGACGGCAAGGCCGAGCACCTTCGCCGTCTCGTCGCGGTCCATATAGGGCGCCTGGGTGCAGGCGACGACGACCAGCGTGTCGCCGTCCACATAGGCATAGCCGGCTTCCGGTTCGATATAGGCGTGCTCGACATAGGAGGTGTCGATGACGCCGGAAACCGTGAACGCTGCACCGGCAAGGGCCCCTTCCGGATCGCCGCGTTCGACGAAGCCGGAGGTCAGCAGGTTTGCCGGTCTGTTCTCATGGATGAGCTTGGCACCGCCGGCGCGCGCTTCGCAGGATTGGAGAACATGCGGCAATTCGGTCCAGCGGATCGGAAAATCCGAGAGGTCGATATCGAGCATCGCCTCGCGCTCGCCAGCGACCAACGCCACCGCCTCACCGCGAAGGCGGGCAAACCCTTCGGCCAGTGCCGGCTGGTCGGCGAACGGGCCGATGACGCCGAAACAATTTTTTCCCGGAATGTCGGCTGCGGTGAAGACGCCGGCAACGCCGGGATGTGCCTTCGCCCAGCCATCGAGGTCACCGAAGGCGAAGCTGGCGTGGTAATGCGGAGAGCGGACCACCAGCACGGCCAGCGCATCGGCGGGGAAAGAATCGCCGCCGAATTTCTCAGCCCCGGTGACCTTCGGCACGCCGTCGAGCCGGATGGGCGAGGAACCGATCGCGTGGCCTGACCGGGGCAAGCGGAAATCCAGGCTTGCTGCCTGCAGGGAGGCATCCATCACTGCGGCAATGATCTTCCGGTAGCCGGTGCAGCGGCACAGAATTCCGCCGAGCGCGTCCTGTACCTCGACCTCGGTGGGGCTCGCCTTCTTCTCCAGCAGAGCCGTCGCCGCAACCAACAGGGCGGGCGTGCAAATCCCGCACTGCGCAGCGCCATGGGCGAGGAAAGAGGCCTGCAACGCCGACAGCCGGCCGTTGGCAAGCCCTTCCACGGTCGTCACCGATGCGCCGGCAGCGGACGCCGCCGACATCAGGCAGGCGCAGACGGGATCGCCGTCGACCAGCACCGTACAGGCGCCGCAATCGCCGGCATCGCAGCCGACCTTGGTGCCGGTCAGCCCCAGTTCGTCGCGCAGCACCAGGGACAGCCGGCGCAGCGGCGGCACAGTGACCGATACGGCGCTGCCATTGACCTCGAAGGCGATGTCAACGCGCTCCGGGCCGCGAGCAGGCCGAACGGCGCCCAGGTCGGGCACTGCTTCACGCACGTCAGGTTGAACCTGGCTCATGCCGCCACCTCTTCGCCAGTCGTCCGCCCCACAGCCGCAAGCACGGCGCGGGCAACAATCTCGCGCACTGCATCGAGCCGGTATTCGGCGCTGCCGCGCACATCGGCGATCGGCGACAGTTCGCTCATCGGCGCGGACAGGACCGCATCGGCAAGCTCGCCATCCACCGGCAGCCCGCACAACGCGGCTTCGACGCCGGCCAGCCGCTTGGCCACCACCGAACAGGAGCCGGCCGCGACCGCCGCTTGCCGGACGGTGCCATTGTCGACGGCCAGACGTGCTGCCACCATGGCGATGGAAATGACGAGGTAGCGCCGGGCGCCGAGCTTGACGAAAGCCGACGTGCCGCTGGGCTTCGGCACGCGGATCGCCGTGACCATCTCACCGGGCAGCAGAGCCGTGCGGCGGTTGCCGAGAATGAAGTCCTGCAACGGCAGGTGCCGCGTCGCTGCCACCGAGCGCAGCTCGACCTCGGCATCGAGGACGAGCAGGGCCGGCACGCCGTCGGCGGCAGGCGAGGCGTTGCAGAGATTGCCGGCGACCGAGGCGACGTTCTGGATCTGCGCCGAGCCGACCTCTCGCGCCGCCTGCTTCAGCGCCTCGAAGGCCGGCGGCAAGGGATGGCGGACGATGTCGGTCCAGGTCGTGCGCGCGCCGATGACGAAATGGTCGCTCGTCTCGGCAATGCCGCAAAGCGCCGCCAGGCCGTTAATGTCGAGAACATTGTCGCGGATCGGTTTGCTGCCCTGTGCCGGATAGAAATCGGTGCCACCGGCAAGGATGCGCCAGGCGCCCTCGCCAAGCAAAGCGAGCGCTTCGTCGACCGAGGTGGGTTTCGCGTAACGGATCACGCTTTGCCTTCCCGAAAAGAGGCCTTCCAGAGCTGGTACTTAGAAAGATCCTTCCAGCACAGGGGTCGGAAAATTCATTCGTATGCAAATGATATCAAGCTGGCAGGATTTGTCAAAGCCGGAGTTTGCCGCGGCGCCGCCGGCACGCATTTGTTATGGCTTGAGAGGTTGACGCGGCCGGCCATCTGGTCAAGTTTCTGCGTCCGGTCGCGTCAGCGGCACTGGAGCCTGCATACGGAAGAGGAAAGCCCATGGCCGACGAAGCGCTTGTCGTCATCGACCTGCAGAACGATTTTTGTCCCGGCGGCGCGCTGGCGGTTGCCGGCGGCGACGAGATCGTGCCGCTGGTCAACGACCTGATCCGGCGAACCGACCATGTCGTGCTGACGCAGGACTGGCATCCCGCCGGTCACTCCAGCTTTGCTTCCAGCCATCCGGGCGCGCAGCCCTTCACCATGATCGAAATGCCGTACGGCCAGCAGACGCTGTGGCCGGACCACTGCATCCAGGGCAGCCTGGGCTCGGATTTCCATTCCGGCCTCGCCTGGACCAAGGCCGAGCTCGTCATTCGCAAGGGATTTCGGCCTGATATCGACAGCTACTCGGCCTTCTTCGAGAACGACCGCACGACCCAGACCGGCCTTGCCGGCTACCTCCGGGAGCGCGGCATCGACACGCTGACCCTGGTCGGGCTGGCGACCGATTTCTGCGTCGGCTTTTCGGCGCTGGATGCCGTCAGCCAGGGCTTCAAAACCACAGTGCGGCTGGATGCCTGCCGCGGCATCGATCTCAACGGTTCGCTCAATGCCATGCTGCAGCGCATGCGCGACGCCGGCGTGAGGCTCGAAGACCCTTTGTCGGACTGACGGATCGTGAGGCACAAGAGGGGCTTTTTGTGGGTCGCGACGAAAGCGGCAATCGTCGTGGCCGTGCTGTTTCCGGCACAGGCTTTCGGGGCGGAGGAACACGGCCTGCCCGGCGCTTCGATGTCGCTGTGGTGGGCGCTGCCCTTTGCCGGGCTGCTGTTGTCGATCGCCACTGGTCCGCTGCTGTTTCTTCATGTCTGGGAGCATCACTACGGCAAGATCGCGGCCCTTTGGGGCGCTCTGGTGGTCCTGCCGCTGGCGGTCGCCTTCGGTGTCCCCACAGCGACCGAAGCGGTGCTGCATGCGTTGCTCACCGAATACATGTCGTTCATCATCCTGCTGTTTGCGCTGTTCACCATTTCCGGCGGCATTCTCCTTGCCGGCAACATTCACGGCACGCCGCTGGTGAATGCCGGCCTGCTGCTGGTCGGCGCGCTGCTGGCCTCGGTGATCGGCACGACCGGTGCCTCGATGATCCTGATCCGGCCGATCATCCGCGCCAACGATAACAGGCCGTTCAACGCCCATGTCGTCATCTTCTTCATCTTCCTGGTGTCCAACATCGGCGGCTCGCTGACGCCGCTTGGCGATCCGCCGCTGTTCGTCGGCTTCCTGCGCGGCGTCGACTTCTTCTGGACGACGACGAACCTCTGGCACGAGACGCTGTTCGTCGGCGGTGTCGTCCTGGGCATTTTTCTGGTGATCGACATCATCCTGCACCGGCGCGAGGCTGGCGCGCCGAAGATCAAGGACCCGACACCGGATACCAAGGTGCGCCTGCGCGGCCTGGCCAACCTTCCGCTCCTGGCGGGGGTGATCGTCGCCATCCTGCTATCGGCGGCTTGGAAGCCGGGCGTCAGCTTCTCCGTGTTCGGCGTCAGCCTGGAACTGCAGAACCTGGTGCGCGACGCCATGATCCTGGCGCTCGCCCTCGTTTCACTTGTCATTTCGCGCAAGGAATACCGCGAGGCCAATGGCTTCAACTGGGGTCCGATAGCAGAGGTGGCCAAATTGTTTGCCGGCATCTTCATCTGCATCGTGCCGGTCATCGCCATCCTCAGGGCAGGCCATGAGGGTGCGCTGGCGCCGCTGGTGTCGCTTGTGAGTTCTTCCTCCGGCCAGCCCAACGATCTCGCCTATTTCTGGCTGACCGGGGCGCTGTCATCCTTCCTCGACAATGCGCCGACTTATCTGGTGTTCTTCGAGCTTGCCGGCGGTGACCCCCGGCACCTGATGACGGAGTTCGCTTCGACGCTTGCCGCGATCTCGGCCGGCGCCGTGTTCATGGGCGCCAACACCTATATCGGCAATGCGCCGAATTTCATGGTCTACGCCATCGCCCGACATCGCGGCGTGAAGATGCCGGGCTTTTTCGGCTATATGGCATGGTCGGGCCTGGTGCTGATCCCGACATTTTTGATAGCGGGTTTTCTGTTCTTCGGCTGATCAACCCACGCCGACATAACGGCGCACCGCTGACGGATCGGCGCGCAGTTCTTGGACATCGACCGTCTCGCGGTTGCGGCCGTTTTCGACGAAGGCAACGCGGTCGGCGACAGAAAGCACTGCATCGACCCGTTGTTCGACCAGGATGGTCGACACGCCCATGTCACGCAGCGTCGACACCGTCTCGCGGATCTTGGCGATCATCGACGGCATCAGCCCTTCGGTCGGCTCGTCGAGCAATAGCACCTGCGGTTCGAGGCAGAGTGCACGCGCCATCGCCAGCATCTGCTGTTCGCCGCCGGACAGTGTGCCGGAACGCTGCCGCAGCCGCTGGCGCAGCAATGGAAAGAGGTCGAGCACGTTTTCACGCGTCGCCTTGCCCTTGCCGCGCGCCATCAGGCCGATCTCGATGTTTTCCGCCACCGTCATCTCGGCGAACAATCGCCTTCCCTGCGGCACATAGGCGACGCCGGCCTTGGGCACCTCATGCGCCGGCAGGCCGGTCAACTCCTTGCCATCGAGCCTGATCGAGCCGGCGCTCGAGGGGACCAGCCCCATGATGGCCTTGAGTGTCGTCGTCTTGCCGGCTCCATTGCGGCCGAACAGGCACAGCACCTCGCCTTTGTTCAGCACCAGGTCGAGGCCATAGAGTACCTGGACCTCGCCATAGAAGCAGTCGAGCCCCGAAATGGTGAGTGCTTGAGGCGTGGCCTCGGCCTGGTTTGCCTCGGTCATGGGGCAGTCCCCAAATAGGCTTCCTGCACCGCCGCGTTTTCGCGGATCGCTTCGGGCGTGCCTTCGGCGAGGATCTTGCCGGCATTGAAGACCGTGATGCGGTCGGCCAGTTGCATGACGACAGGCATGTTGTGCTCGATCAGAAGCACGGTGGCGTTCTTGGCGATCTCGCGCACCAGGGTGATGAAATTGTCGATCTCGCTGTCGGCCAGCCCTTGCGTCGGCTCGTCGAGGATCAGCAGGCGCGGCTTCAGCGCCAGGCCCATCGCCACTTCCAGCAGGCGCTGATGGCCGTAGGACAACTGCCCGGCCGGCATGTGGGCGCGATCGGCCAGGCCGGTGCGTTCGAGTGCGGTCATGACAGCGGCCTGTATCGCGCTCCTGGAATGGCTGCCATGCCGCAGCGTCAGTTGCGCGGGCAGCGCGACGTTGGCGTAGACGGACAGGTTGGCATAGACGCTGGTGAGCTGGAAGGTGTAGGCGATCCCCCTGCGGACCCTGACATAGGCAGGCAGATTGGTGATGTCGGCGCCGTCGAAGACGATCATGCCGGCAGACGGCTGGATGCGGCCGCTGACCAAGCTGACGAAGGTGGTCTTCCCCGCTCCATTGGGGCCGATCACGGCGCGGATTTCGCCCGGCATCAAGGAGAAATCCACACGGTCGACGGCACGCAGGCCGCCGAAGTCGCGAGAAAGGCCCTTGGTGGTCAAAAGCGGCATCATGGCAGCCACCCGAGCCAGCGCTGCCTAATGCTGCCCAGAATGCCTTTGGGGAAAAACAGCACAAGCAGGATCAGCGCGATGCCCACAATCAGTAGATAGGCGGAGGTGTAGCCGCTGGTGATATCGATGACATAGTACATGAACAGCGTGCCGATCAGCGGCCCGAGCGTTGTTGCAGCACCGCCCAGCAGCACCCACAGCAGCGGCAGGATCGAATACTGCACCGACGCGAAGCTCGATCCGACATAGCCGAACAGCAGCGCATAGGCGGCACCCGAGCCGGCGCAGATGATGCCGGAGATGACGACGGCGGCGAGCTTGTTGGAGAAAGTGTCGTATCCCAGCATCTTCGTCCGCTCTTCGTTCTCGCGGATGGCGACCAGCACGCGGCCATACCGGGAGCGGACGATGGCCAATGTGACGAGAAGCACGATCGAAAACAGCGCCAGCGCCGTCATGTAGCGAACGGTCGGATTGGTGAGCTCGAGCGACGTCGCGCCGAAGGTGAGCACACGGGCCGGCTGCGGCACGACCATGCCCTGGTCGCCGCCGGTCCACGTCGCGAAGTAGAGGATGAGGAGGTAGAACACTTGCGCGAACATCATGGTGACGATCATGAAGGCGACGCCCGTGGTGCGCAGCGCCAGCAGGCCGATCACGAGTGACACAACAACACCACAGGCAAGCCCGGTGGCGAACGCCGCTGGTACGCTCCAGCCGAGCTGGATGACGGCAAGGCCGGCGCCATAGAGCCCGGCGGCAAAGAACATGGCATGGCCGAGGCTGAGCAGGCCGACATAGCCGAACAGCATGTTGTAGCCCATGGCGAACACCGCCAGCACCATGATGCGGGCGAGCAGGCCGTGATAGTATTCCGGCAGAAGGAAGCTCAGCACGAAAAGCAGCGCGACGACGCCGAGATGCAGGGCATAGGCTTTTACCGGCGAAGCTTCGCTCATCGCGACCTCGTCCCGAACAAGCCTTGCGGACGGAACACCAGCACCATGGCGACCAGCAGCGTGGCGATGATTTTGGCCAGCGTCGGCGAGAAGAACATCGAGATGATGCCGTCGGAGAGACCGATCAGCACGGCGGCGACGACCGTGCCGCGCAGCGAGCCGAGGCCGCCGATGATGACGACGATGAAGGAGAGCAGCAGCGGGTCCTGTCCCATCAGGTAGTGCGCCTGGCTGATCGGCACGATCAGCACCGCGGCAATGGCCGCCAGCATGGCGCCAAGCGCGAAGACGCCGCCATAGACGCGGCCGACGGGAATGCCGAAGGCCTGCGCCGTCTCGCTGTCATACTGCGTGGCGCGCATGACGAGGCCGATCCTGGTGCGCGTCAGCACCAGCCATGTCGCGGTGAGCAGCAGCGCGGAGGCGGCGATGACAGACAGTTTGTAGCCGGAGTAGCCGAACCACGGTAGAAGGATGCGGTAGCTGAACGGCGGCTCCACCGGCCGCGCCTCCGGACCGTAGAAGGTCAGCGCCAGCTGCTGGATGATGTAGAGCATGCCGATGGTGGCGACGATGGTGGCTTCCGGATTGTAGTTGAGCCGGCGCAGCACCAGCCGTTCGGCGACCAGCGCAATGGCGCCGACGATTAGCGGAGCAATCACAAGTGCGGCCAGGAAGCCGAGCGCGGGATGGCCGCCAATGGCTGTGGTGATCGCCCAGGCGAGCACGGCGCCCAGCATGAAGAACTCGCCATGCGCGACATTGACCACCCGCATGACGCCGAACACCAAGGACAGGCCGAGCGCGGTCAGCGCCAGCACGGCTGAGGTGACGAGGCCTTCGAGGGCGGCGAGGAGGAGGTGGGGACCGAAGTGCATGCTACACGCCCAGCGATAGCGCAATCGCGCCCCTTGCGGGGGGTGAGGAGTGGTCCGCGCAGCGGACGGAAAGCCAATTGCTTGGCTTTCCGAACGACGAACGCCCGGAGCGACAGCGAAGGGCCGGGTCCGGCAGGACAGAGGGGGGCGGCCTGGCGCTCACGCTTGTGCTGGAGCAGCTCACAGCGCCTGCGTCGTATAATCCCCTTCGGCCTCGTAAAGTCCGTCCTCGATCTTGGTCTTGTGCACGACCTTGAGCTTGCCGCCTTCGATCTTGGAGATGTTCTGGATGCCAAAGCACTGGTGGATCTTGCCGTTGAAGGTCTTCGGTCCCTGCGGATGTTCCGGACCTTCGGCGAACTCGGTCAGCGCCTCGGTCGCCTCGACCAGCTTGGCGCGGTCTTCCGGTCCCTTGTAGCCGGCGTCCTCCATCGCCTTCTTGACGACGTAGAGCGTTTCCCAGCAGCCGAACATGTGGGCTGCGGTGGAGACGTCCTTGGGGTCGCCGACGGCGGCGCCATTGTCGTCGATGCCGACACCAGCGCGATAGGCCTTCTGCGCCTCGGAATCATCGGCCTGCGCATAGCGCGGCGAGCCTTCCCAGAAATGGCTGCCATCGAGGAATTCGAGGCCGGGGCTGTTGATGTCGGTGGCTTCGAGCGAATCGATGAAGCCGAACAATTGCGGCCGGTTGGAGCCGTAAAACTCACCAAGCTCCTTGACGAAGGTGAGCACGGCCGGGCCGACCATGACGTGGTAGATTACCTCGGTCTCGGCCGGGATCTGCGGAAAATACTTGGTGAAGGACGATTCCGTCGGCGGGATGGCGATCTGCGCGATGACCTCGCCGCCTTGCGCCTTCAGCGCCGGCGGCAGGTAGTCGCGGTGGTCGTAGCCGAAGGCGAAATCCGGGAAGATCTGCGTCACCTTCTTGCCGGCGTTGGCCGCGATCCACGGAGCCATCGACTGGATCTGGCTCTTCACGTCGGTGATGCCGGGCTGGAAGACATAGCGGTTCAGCTTGGTCGAGGCGACGTGATGGCCTTCGCTGACGACGAAATAGGGCATCTTGTTTTCGCCGGCGGCGGGCGCCGAGCCGATGACGACATGCGAGAACAGCGTGCCGAAGACGATGTCGGTCTTGTGCTGGGTGGCGAACTTGCCGACCACCTCGGCGCCACGGCCGGGATCGGTGCCGTCATCCTCGATGATCACCTCGACCTGACGGCCATTGATGCCGCCGGCGGCATTGATCGCCTTGACCGCGGCAGCCGTGGTCTTTTCGTACCAGCGGCCATAGGCAGCGCCGATGCCGGTGCGGTGCGACTGGAAGCCGATCTTGATCGGCGCCGAACTCTGCGCCTGGGAATAGCGGACGAAGCCAGGGGCAAGGCCGAGGCCGGCGCCTGCGGCCAGACCTTTCAGTGCGGTGCGGCGGGTGAGCGTGGATCTGGAGAGATCGAAAAACCCATTCTTGTCAGTCACGGCAGTTCCCCTGTTTTTGAGTTTTGACTGGCTGCAACGAGGCAAAAAATCGCATGTGTACAAACTAAATCACCAAAGCCCCGACGTGGCAAGCGGGCTTTC
This sequence comes from Mesorhizobium sp. WSM4833, assembly GCF_055811095.1. NCBI lineage: Bacteria > Pseudomonadati > Pseudomonadota > Alphaproteobacteria > Hyphomicrobiales > Phyllobacteriaceae > Mesorhizobium > Mesorhizobium sp. WSM4833. The sequence continues at coordinate 263,043 of NZ_JBVVQG010000005.1, read as the reverse complement.
CCCGAAGGCATGCTGGTCGCCTTTCTCATCCGACAGTCGGCGTGGCAAGCAACCAGAGGCCGAAGACGGTGTAGGCGATCATCAGCAAGGTAAGCGGGAACTGGCTGAGGGCCGCGCGGGAGGGCTGTGGGTGCAGGCGCCAGGCGAAGCCGTGAGCGACGAGGACGGCGAGCACATGGCCCAGGATGATGGCGCCAGCCTGGATATTCCACAGCCACCACGCAGAGTCCGCCCCCGCAACGATGCCGGCCTCAATCTGCATATCGGCGGTGCCGAACAGGTTCCAGCCCATCGCGAACGGATCGGAAAGTGCCGCAAGCGCATATTGGCCGTCGACGAGCAGCGCCGTCAGATAATGCGCAATGTGATAGGCAAGCGCGATCGGCACGATCGACCACACCAGCTGACCGGCCGCCTGGTTAAGAATGTGGTCGCTGCCGGCAAGACGTTGGCCGAGCCAGACGGCAAGCAGGAACACCGCCGCCAGCAGCGCGAATGTCAGGATCAGCCCGAAAGTGCCGCTGCCGATCAGCGCCGTGCGGCCGGGAAATTCGAGCGGGTTGATGCCGAACAGGCCGAGCCAGAAGAAGGTTTTCGACAGGCCGTCGAAGGACACCGACGACAGGGCGAGCAGCAGGAAAGCCATGCCGCTGGCCGGCAAGGGCTCCGCGGCCAGCAGCTTGGCGCCCGGCCAGCACAGGGCAAGCCGGCCATGTTCGTTCCGTACCACAATTGCGAAACGCGCCACCATGGAGAAGAAGACCGTCAGGAATTCTCCGCCGCGGCTCCAGCCGCGATAGCCGAATGCCAGCATGGCAATGAGGGTGAGCAGCCAATAGAAGCCGGCAGCATATGCCAGCCGCGCCGGATCGTCGGGCGCCGGATCGATGAGTTCGAACCAGGCAAAGGCGAAAAACAGGATGAACGCTGGCCAGCAACCGAGCCATCGGGGCAGGCGCCATGTCCCGGTCCCGAACAGGCGCGAGGCGATACGCCATGGTCCATACCAGGGGTTCAGCCATGACCAGAGATCGCCGAAGAGGCCTTGCAACAGCGTGACGCCGGCCCACAAAAGGGTCCAGATCACCAGAGGCAGCGGGTTTGAAAGCGGGTCGCGGCTGCCGAAAAGGCCGGCGGCGATGAGAATTGCAAAGCCGGCAAAGGATATCAGGCTGATGGCGGCGCGGGCGCTCTCGCCGAAGGTGAACAGCGGCAGGCATCGGCGCCAGAAGCGGTCAAGCGAAGCCGCCGGCAGCAGCGCCAGGACGAGGAAGCTGATCGCCACGGCGAAAGCGCCTCCAACCAGATAGTAGCCGGTCGGCAACAGCAGGACGTGGCCCCGGTCGGAGGCGTGTGCGCAGGCGGGGGCGGGCAATACGAGCGATGCGGCTGTAAGCAACAATGCCAACGATAGATGACGGCACCCTGCGGCGCCCCCCTCTGTCCTGCCGGACCCGGCCCTTCGCCGTCGCTCCGGGCGTTCGTCGTTCGGAAAGCCAAGCAATTGGCTTTCCGTCCGCTGCGCGGACCACTCCTCACCCCCCGCAAGGGGGGAGATTGGCAGTTCGCTCGATCGGCGCTTTTCATTGGGCGTCGAAAATTGGCGAAAGCGGAGATGACGTCCAATCTCCCCCCTTGAGGGGGAGATGTCCGGCAGGACAGAGGGGGGCGCCAAGGAACTCGGCCTATCCAAGAGCCCCACCACCCCTCACACCTTGACCAATTGCTCCACGCGGTCCTTCTCGCCAAAAATCCTGAGATACCGCTCGATCTCTTTCACATCGCCGGTCGCCTTGGCCGGATTGTCCGACAGCTTGACCGCTGGCCTGCCATTGGCCTCGGTGACCTTGCAAACCAGCGATATGGCGTCGAGGCTGTTGGTTTCCGTCGGCGCGCAGCCTTCGAAATCATTGGTCAGATTGGTGCCCCAGCCGAAGGACATGCGCACCTTGCCCTTGAAGTGGCGATAGGTCTCCTCGATGGTTTCGACCTCGAGCCCGTCGGAGAAGATCAGCAGTTTCTGCTTGGGGTCCTTGCCCTTGTCGCGCCACCAGGACAGGATTTTTTCGCCGCCTTCGATCGGCGGCGCGCTGTCGGGGCGAAAGCCCGTCCAGTCGGCCACCCAGTCCGGCGCATCGCGCAGGAATGAGGCTGTGCCGAAGGCGTCGGGCAGCACGATCAAGAGATTGCCGCCATAGTAGCGCTGCCAGTCCTGCAGCACCTTGTAGGGCGACTGTCTCAGCTCTTTTTCCGAGTCGGCAAGCGCGGCAAACACCATGGGCAGCTCATGTGCGTTGGTGCCGAGCGCTTCGAGGTCGTTGTCCATGGCCAAAAGCACGTTGGAGGTGCCGGTGAACGCCTCGCCGATGCCTTCCTTCAACGCCTCGACACACCAGCGCTGCCATAGGAAGGAATGGCGCCGGCGCGTGCCGAAGTCCGAGATGCGGATGCCGGGCAGCGCCTTCAGCCGCTCGGTCTTGGCCCACATCTTGGATTTGGCGCGGGCATAGAGCACGTCGAGCGCGAAAGGCCCGAACGCCCGCATCGCCGCGCGAGATCGGAGTTCATTGATGATGGCGAGCGCCGGGATTTCCCACAGCGTGGTGTACATCCACGCCCCGCTGAAGGTCAGCTCATACTGGCCGTCGCGCTTTGACAGTTCGTATTCGGGCAGCCGGAAGCCTTCCAGCCAGGCGAGGAACTCCGGCTCGAAGATCTGCTTGCGGCCGTAGAAATTGTTACCGCCGAGCCAGATCATCTCCTTCTTGGAGAAGCGCAGCGTGCGGGCATGGTCGAGTTGTTCGCGCAATTCGCCCTCGTCGATCTCGTCGGCAAGCCGCACCGACGTCGTGCGGTTGATCAGCGAGAAGGTTGCGTCGACCTTGGGATACATGCCCCAGATCATCTGCAGCATCAAAAGCTTGTAGAAATCCGTGTCGAGCAGGCTGCGCACGATCGGGTCGAGCTTCCAGGTGTGGTTGTAGACGCGCCGCGCAATATCGGTCTTAGCCATGTTTCAACACCGCCTTCGCTGCCTGCCATCCACAATCGCGACAGGCCTCATAGCATCGAATCGGCCGCAACGCTGCCCGCTTTCAGGCTGGCCCGACAAAAAGAGCTGCCTGCATGCGGCGGCGCGCAGCTCGGCATCAGCTTGCGGATTTGCCGCCCATCACCCTGAGCGCCGGACGCTTGCGGCGGCTGACGATGCGGCCGGCCACCGGGGCGTCGGCGCGCCCGTCGTCCCCCGCTTTCTCGGCGAACAGCCAGTCGATGAACACCTGCACGATCGGCGTCGCCCGCATCTCGTTGCGGCAGACGACATAGAAATCGTCGACCGCCGGCACCGACAGGCTGAACGGCGCGACCAGCATGCCCCTGGCCAGCAGCGCGCTTGCCGTCACCGAGTCGCCCAGCGCCACGCCATGGCCGTGCACCGCTGCCTCGGTCGCCATACGCGCATCGCCGAGGTGATGGCGGCGGCCCCGCTCCAGGTCCAGCGCATCGGCGGCAGCCAGCCAGGTGTGCCATTCGCGGCCGTCATCGCCATGCAGGAAGACATGATCGGCGAGATCCCTGACGCTGCGGATCGGCCGGTTGTTGATCAAGGTCGGGCTGACCACGGGAAACAGTTCGAGGCCCGACCATTTGCGCATCCAGCAATCGGTCCAGCTGCCGTCGCCATAATGCACGCAGACATCGATATTGGGCGCCCGCAAATCCTTCGGATCGTTGGAAGGAATAAGCGTCAGCCTTATGTCGGGATATTGCGCCATGAAACTGCCGAGCCGCGGTGTCATCCACAGCAACAGTAGCGCCGGCACGCAGGAGACCGAAAGTGTGCCGCTGCTCGCCGGCCTTGTCATGCGCTGGGTGGCGGCGGCGATGCCGTCGAACGCGGTCGACACCGCCGGCAGAAGCTCCGCGCCATGCGGTGTCAGCTTGACCCGCTGGCCGACCCGCTCGAACAGCTTGACACCGAGCGACTGCTCGAGCGCCTTGATCTGGTGGCTGACGGCGCCATGCGTGACGTTCAGCTCAGTGGCCGCCTTGGTCAGTGAACCGTGGCGAGCCGTTGCCTCGAAGGCGCGCAGCGGATTGAGCGGTGGCAGGCGCTTGGTCATGGTACCACTTTGTTGTGAGATTTTCTCACAGAAAACACCCTAACAATATCAATTGATTTTTCAATGCCACTGCCAGACACTTGAGTTCAGAACAGCATCAAGACATGAAATCTGCAGGCAGCCAGCGGGACAGCGGCCCGGCCGGATGACGGTCGGTTCGCAGGCGTCACCCGCGCCGGCACTGCATCAGCCCAGGAGGAGCGGACATGGGATACGATCGCGGCAAGCTCGATGCGTTGCGTCGCAAATATGGTGAAAGCCATGGCGGCGAGATGTTCGACCCGAAATTCCGCAAGGTCGCCGACAAGATCTTCTCCAAGAGCGGCACGCGGCTGGCGCCCTATTCAGGCATCCCGACCTTTCTTGCCGCGCCCTACCGCGAAATATCGGCCGACAATCCGGATTTCGGCGATTTGCAGGTGGCGATGATCGGCGTGCCGATGGATCTCGGCGTCACCAACCGCCCAGGCTCGCGCTTCGGGCCAAGGGCGTTGCGCGCCATCGAGCGCATCGGGCCCTACAATCACGTGCTGGAATGCGCGCCGACGCATGAGCTCAGGGTCGCCGACATTGGTGACACGCCGTTCCGCAGCCGCTACCGGCTTGAGACCAGCCATGAGGATATCGAGCGCCGCACCAACCAGATCGTCGATGCCGGGGTCATTCCGCTGTCGATCGGCGGCGACCATTCGATCAGCCATCCGATCCTGAAGGCCGTCGGCAAGAAGGCCCCGGTGGGGTTGATCCATATCGACGCCCACTGCGACACCAGTGGCCTGTTCGACATGACCAAGTTCCACCATGGCGGCCCGTTCCGCAACGCGGTGCTTGACGGCGTGCTGGACCCGACGCGCACGATCCAGATCGGCATTCGCGGCTCGGCCGAATATCTGTGGGAGTTCACCTACGAGTCCGGCATGACCGTGGTGCATGCCGAGGAGGTGACCGGCCTCGGCATTCCGGCGATCATCGAGAAGGCGCGCAAGATCGTCGGCGACGGCCCGACCTATGTCTCCTTCGACATCGACAGCGTCGACCCGGCCTTCGCGCCCGGCACCGGCACGCCGGAAGTCGGCGGTCTGACGACGCGCGAAGTGCTTGAACTGCTGCGCGGCCTCAAAGGTCTTAACATCGTCGGCGGCGACGTCGTCGAGGTGGCGCCGCAATATGACGCCACCACCAACACCGCGCATGCCGCCGCACAGGTGCTGTTCGAGATACTGAGCCTGATGGTGTTCAGCCCGGCGATAACAGGCAAGGGCGCCTGACGTCTAGAAAAGCAAAGGCAGCCGCCGCGCTGGAGCCGGCGGCCGACCCGAACAAACAAAGCTTCCAGACAGGGGAATGACAATGACAATCCGTAAGACATTTGCCTCCATCGCCGCCGTGCTGATGCTCGGCACGGCCGGTTTCGGCCTCGCAGTTCAGGCCGCTAGCGCCGATGCGCTGGCGGACATCACCAAGGCCGGCACCATCAATGTCGGCGTCTTCGCCGACTTTCCGCCCTTCTCCTCGGCCAGCGCCGATATGAGCCTCAAGGGCTATGACATGGATGTCGCGCAATACATCGCCGATACGCTCAAGGTGAAGCTCAATCCCATCGCCGTCACCGGCCAGAACCGCATCCCGTATCTGAACGATCATCGCGTCGACCTGCTGATGAGCGTCGGCTATTCGAAGGAACGCGAGCAGGTCATCGACTTCGCCGCTGCCTACGCGCCCTACTACATCGCCGTGATCGGTCCGGCAGCGCTTGCCGTCAAAGGCAAGGAAGACCTCGCCGACAAGTCGATCGCCGTCAATCGCGGCACGCTGGAAGACACCTCGCTCACCGAGGCAGCACCGGCATCGGCCGACATAAAGCGCTTCGACAACTACAATTCGGTGATCCAGGCCTTCATCTCCGGCCAGACGCAGCTGATGGTCGTCGGCAACGACGTCGGCGCGCAGGTGCTGGCCAAGCAGGACGCACTGAAGCCGGAGCAGAAGTTCCAGCTTCTGACCTCGCCTTCGCATATCGGCCTCAACAAGAACGAAGACGGCCTGAAGAAGGCCGTCAACGATGCGTTCGCCAAGATGCTGGCCGACGGCAAGCTGGACGAAAGCTCGAAAGCCTGGCTGAAGACGCCGCTCAATCCCGACAATCTCAAGGATTGAGTTTCCGTGGCCTTTGGCTGGCTCCCGGGTGCCCTGGGCGACATCGCGCATGGCGCGGCCACGACGATCCTGCTGATCGCCGTGACCACGCTGGCCGGAACGCTGCTCAGCATCCTGGGTGCCGCGGGGCGGCGAAACGGCCCGGTGCTGCTCAAGCGGGCAATCGCCTGCTATGTCGAGGTGATGCGCAACACGCCGTTCCTGGTGCAGTTGTTCTTCATCTTCTTCGGGCTGCCCAGCCTGGGCGTCCGGCTCGACCCGCTCCTGGCCGCCATGCTGGCGATGACGCTCAACATGGCGGCCTACACCATCGAGATCGTCGGCGCCGGGCTTGACGCCGTGCCCGGCGGGCAGACGGAAGCAGCGCTGGCCCTTGGGCTGCGGCCACGCCAGGTGTTCGTCAAGATCGTGCTGCCGCAGGCGCTCAAGATCATCTACCCCGCGCTCACCAGCCAGATCGTCATCATGATGCTGGAGTCCGCCGTCGTGTCGCAGATCGCCGTGCGTGAGCTGACCTACGAGGCCGACATGCTGCAGGCACGCACCTTCCGCTCCTTCGAGACCTATTTCGTCGTGACGCTGGTCTATCTCGCTCTGTCGATGGCCTTGCGCCGGCTGCTGGTGTCAGGCGGGCGCCGCGCGCTCGGAGCCGGTGTGTCATGATCGAGTTCACCTTCTGGGACATCGTCCGCAACCTACTGCTCGCCGCCCGCTGGACGGTGCTGCTATCGCTGGCCGCCTTTATCGGCGGCGGCATCGTCGGCATGATCGTGCTGTTCTTCAGGATCGCTGAGAACAAATGGAGCCGGCGTGTCGCCTCCGGCTACATCGCCCTGTTCCAGGGGACGCCGCTCTTGATGCAGCTGTTCCTGATGTTCTTCGGCCTGCCGATGCTGGGCCTGCGCATCGAGCCGTGGACCGCGGCGGCGCTCGGCCTCACCTTCTTCGCCAGCGCCTATCTTGCCGAAATCTGGCGCTCCGGCGTCGCGGCGCTGCCCCTCGGCCAATGGGACGCCGGCGCCAGCCTCGGCCTGCACTATCTGCAGGAGCTGAGGCTGATCATCCTGCCGCAGGCGTTTTCGATCACCCGCGCACCCACCGTCGGCTTCCTGGTGCAGCTCATCAAATCGACGGCGCTGACCTCGATCATCGGCTTCGAGGAGCTGGTGCGGACCTCCAACGCCATCAACAATGCGACCTTCGAACCGTTCAAGGTATACGGGCTGGTGGCGCTGATCTTCTTCGTCATGTGCTTTCCGCTGACGCAATACGCCCGCAGGCTCGAGAAACAGGCGGCTGCTCGCTGACGCGCCAAGGCAGCGCCCGATTTCAGACCGGCAACCCAAGCTGCTTGCGCAGGCTCTTGTCGAATGCGGATGCGGGGACGAAACGGCGCAGGAAACTGACCTGGCGCGCCATTTTTCCCGCCGCATAGCGTTTCTTCGGCGCGGGATCGGTCGCTGCTGCCAGAATGGTCTTGGCGACCACCTCGGGCGCATCGCCTTTTTCCATCGATTTCCGCACTGACATAGTCATCCCGGCGCGCGCGGAGTCGTAGATTTCGAGCGACCGGTCGGGGGCGGCAAGATTGTCCTCGAATGATGTGCGGGTATAGGCGGGCTCCACCAGCGAAACGCGAATGCCGAAGGGGCGCAATTCGTGATCGAGCGACTCGGAATACCCTTCGATGGCGTGTTTGGTCGACGAGTAAAGCGCGAAATAGGGAGCGGGGATGAACCCCTGTACCGAGCTCAAATTTACGATTCTGCCCTTCCCTTGGCGCCGCATTGCCGGCAGCACCGCGTTGGTCACGCGCAAGACGCCGAAGACGTTCACGTCGAACAGCGCCTTGGCCTGGGCGGTCGAGGACTCCTCCGCGCCGCCAAACAGGCCCATGCCGGCATTGTTGACAAGCACGTCGATGCGTCCGGCCGCGGCCAGAACGTCATCGACCATTGTCGCGACGGACGCGTCGTCGGTCACGTCGCAGGTCAGCATGGTCACGCCGGCGGATTGCTGTGAGGCCGTGCGACGGCTGGTTCCGAAGACGCGAAAGCCGGCGCCGAGCAAGGCGTCGGCGGTAGCGCGCCCGATGCCGGAGGATGCCCCTGTGACAAGGGCGACGCCGGGATTGGTCTTGTTCATGGAAATCATATCCTTCTTTGCGTTGGACCGGATTGGGAAAAGCATGAGAGGCCGGGGCAAAGGGCGTCGGTCATGACTGCGTCTGGCCACCGGTTAGTTCCAGCGTCTGAACAGGGCGCTGGCATTCACGCCGCCAAAGCCGAAGCCATTGGAGATCGCGTACTCCATCTCCATGGGCCGGGGCGCGTTGGCGACGAAGTCGATTCCGTCGCCGGCCGGATCGGCCTCGCCAAGGTTGAGGGTGGGCGGGGCGACCTGATCCCTGAGCGCCAGGATTGCGAAGATCGCACCAAGCCCGCCGGCCGCTCCGAGCAGGTGTCCGGTCGCCGATTTCGTGGCACTGACAGCTATCGCGAAATCGCGCCCGAACACGCTCTTGATCGCTTCGATCTCACCCAGGTCGCCGACTGACGTGGAGGTCGCATGCGCATTGAGATGACGAACGTCGCGTGGCGAAATCCCTGCCTGGGCAATCGCGATCTGCATGGCCCGGCGCGCGCCGTCGCCGTCCTCTGGCCCGGAGGTGACGTGATGGGCATCCGCCGTCGTGCCGTAGCCGACGAGCTCAGCAATCGGTTTTGCGCCGCGCGCCAACGCGTGGCTCAACGCCTCGATGACCAGCACGCCGGCCCCTTCGCCCATGACGAAGCCGTCCCGCGATGTGTCGAAAGGGCGCGAGGCTTGGGCCGGCGCCCAATTGAAGCCGGTTGAAAGAGAACGAGCGGCGGCGAAACCGCCGAGACTGACGATATTGATGCACGCTTCCGTTCCGCCGCACACGGCGATGTCGGCTTCGTTGGCGCGGATCAGGCGGGCGGCGTCGCCGATCGCCTGGATGCCCGCCGCGCACGCCGTCACCGGTGCGCCGAGTGGACCTTTGAAGCCATGACGGATCGAGATGTGGCCCGCCGCGAGGTTCACCAGGAAGGACGGCACCGTAAAGGGAGACAGGCGGCGGGCGCCACGCAGGTCCACCGTGCGCACCGCCTCGGTGATGGCCGGGAACCCGCCGACACCTGAAGCGATGATCGTGGCCGTGCGCAGGCGATCCGTCTCCAAGGCAGGCTTCCATTGCGCCTGCGCAAGCGCCTCTTCCGCCGCCGCCAGCGCGAAGAGAATGAACCGGTCTACCTTGCGCTGATCCTTCGCGGACAGGACGGCATCGGCATCGAAACCAGCCTCGGGGTCTTCGCCCAGGGAGGGAACCACGCCGCCAATCTTAGCCGGCAGCTCTCCCACCACATCGTCAGGAAGCCTGCGAACGCCAGACCGGCCAGCAAGCAGGCGTGACCAGGACGCTTCGACATTGGCGGCAAGGGGCGTGACCGCACCCATGCCCGTGACGACAATCCGTTCCATCTGCTCTCCTATCCTTGCTGTGCTGGCGGCGCTGCTCGCGCCGTTCAAGTAGCGACTGCTTCGCGAACCTGATCGGCCGCCGCATCCAGAAAAGCCTGCGCAAGGTCGGGGTCGTTGACGACGCGCGAGAGCACGACCGCGCCGACCATCGTCGAGAGAACGGCCATTGCCTTGTTGCCGGTCTTTTCGCTGTCGCCCTCGCCAACCCAACCGCCGAGCATCTCAAGGTACGCCTTGATGCCGGCTTCGAATGATGCCTTCACCTCGGCACCTTGCCTGGCCGCATCCGAGCCCAGCGCAACGACCGGGCAGCCGTCCATCTTTTCTCCGCGATGATCCATGCTGAGGTAGAATGAGATCACCCCGTCGAGCGGGTTCCCGGGATTTGCCGCGGTCGCGGCCGACCATTTGTGGGTGGCGCTTTCCATCGCCCGCCTGGACGCCAGCGCCGCCAGATCGTCCTTCGACTCGAATTGCTTGTAAAAGGCGCCCTGGGTCAGCCCGGCCCCTTTCATCAGATCCTTGAGGCCGATGCCGTCGAACCCGCGCTCCCGAAAAAGCCGGCTTGCCACATTGATCACGGTCTCACGGTTTTCCGCGGCCTGAGTGCGACTTACACGCATCGTCATCTCCTTTTTTAGATTGCATTCGTAATCTATACCCTATATAGAGGGTGAACGCAATCTAAAAAAGGACAAATGAGATGATCCGCAAAACCTTGGGCGCCTCGCTGCTGGCGGCGCTGTTTCTTGCAACCCCGGCTCTTGCCGAGGAAGCCACCATCGGGCGCCCGATCGAAGGCGGTAGCCTGCACCAGGGACACCTGGACATGGTGGCCTACTACGTTCCGCGCGGCGACCTGCTTGAGGTCACCGCCACTTTCGCACCGAAGACCGGGGGTGATCCGCTGCGGGTTGTCATGGGCCTCGCCAACAGTGACTCCGTGGCGTTTTCCATACCTGGCCACCCGGGCTCGCTCTACGCGTTCTCAAGGTCCGGTGAGGAAGTGACGGTCTCGACCGAGACGGACACATCCCTGCGAGCCGACGCGACAATGCCCTGACCTGACGCGCAGGCCGCGGCCGAGCGATGCTGGCCGGGGTCTCGCGTCGGAACGGCGCGCCACCGATAAGTTTGGAGAGAGGTCACATGCTTTACAGCTATTTTGTCGAGAAATCGATCCGGCAGAGCTTCGACGACGTCAACAACCATCGCTGGGATGCGGCGGTGAAGGCCATCGCGCCGCATGTCCATCACCGGGTTGGTGGCGCACACGCGCTTGGTGGCGAGCGTCACGACAAGCAAGCCCTGCGCCGGTGGTTCGAGCGCCTCGGCCGTGTCCTGCCCACTCTCCATCTCACGGTCAACCACGTGTGGGTGAAGGGCTGGCCGTGGCATACCACCGTGTTTGCCCAGTGGGATGGCACCGCTACCCTGCTCAACGGCGATACGTCCTACGTCAACCGTGGTCTCCACGTGTTCACGCTGCGGTGGGGCAGGGTTCATGCGCTCGAGGAATTCTACGATTCGAAGGCGGCGGCGCGCGCTCTCGCCGCCCAGGCCGCAGCCGGCCTCGAAGAAGCTGTCGCCGAACAGATAACAAGCTAGCACAAGCGGTCCGAGGACGCCCAAGGTCTACGGGCCGGTGGCGCCGATCGTCTTCGTCTCGTGCCTTGCGCCCACGCACTATGCGCGCAGGCTCGAGAAGCGAGCGCTGGCGCGCTGGACTGCAGGCCCTGCATCGATTCCGGTGCTGTCGCGGCAACGGTCGAGCCGAGGCAGGCATATAGCTTTCCTGTTGGGAATAGGACTTGACATCTTGCCGTTCGAATTGTCCATTTGAAGCTTGACCGGGCCGAACGGGGCGGCGAGGGACAGGGGCAAACCGGCGGGTGGATAGACAGTCGAGTCGAGTGCTGTTGAGGACGGTCGGGCTGACAAAAGCCTTTCGAGGGCTAGTTGCCCTGCGGGATCATTCCATCGAGCTCCACGAACGTGAAATCATTGGGGTAATCGGGCCGAATGGCTCGGGCAAGAGCACGCTTTTCAACCTGATCACCGGCTTCTCCCAGCCGAATTCCGGTAGCATCGAGATGGAGGGCCGGTCGATCGTCGGCCTGCGCACATCGCAGATCGTCGCGATGGGCATCGCCCGCACCTTCCAGGGCTCTCGCCTGTTCGGCAGCCTCAGCGTCGCGCAGAACGTGCTGACGGCGGCGCAGTTGCGCCATCCTGTCGGCGCCGCCGATACCGTGCTGCGCGGTCGGCGTTATCGCGAGCGGGTGGCCGCGACCCGGCAGAAGGCCGACGAACTCCTCGACCTCATGGGCCTGACAGATCAGGCCGGCAGGGTCGCCGCGGAACTTCCCTACGGCGATCAGCGGCGGCTGGAGATTGCGCGTGCGTTGGCGACCGGCCCGCAACTGCTGTTGCTCGATGAGCCCGCTGCCGGTCTTGATTCCAACGAGACCAAGGTGTTGGCAGCGCTGATCCGGACGGTCCGTGACCGCTATGGCGTAACGGTGGTCGTTGTCGAGCACGACATGGACCTGATCATGGCGCTGTGCGAACGCATCCAGGTGCTGGCGACTGGCGAGGTGATCTGCGTCGGAACACCGGAGCAGGTACGCGAACACCCGAAAGTGCGGGAGGCGTATCTTGGCCACGCCTAGCCCCGTTCTGCTCAGTGTCGAGAACCTCGAGGTCAATTTCGGCGCGGTGCGTGCGCTGAAGGGCATTTCGCTCGACGTCCATGCCGGCGAGGTGGTGGCGTTGGTGGGCGCCAACGGCGCCGGCAAGAGCACGACCTTGCGCACCATTTCCGGCCTGTCGCGGCCGCGCGGCGGCAGGATCATCTTCGATGGCAAGCCGATTGGAGGTGTCGCTCCGTCGCGCATCGTAAGTCTGGGCATCGCGCAGAGCCCGGAGGGCAGGCGCCTGTTCGGCGGCCTGACGGTGGCTGACAATCTGCGGCTCGGCGCCTGCACCCGCACCGACAAGGAGGCCGTCGTCAGAGACAGCGAGCGCATGTTCATGCTGTTCCCGATTCTCAAGCAGCGGCTGAAGCAGCTGGCCGGCACGCTGTCGGGCGGCGAACAGCAGCAGCTTGCTTTGGCGCGCGCGCTGATGGCGGCGCCGCGCCTGCTGCTGCTCGACGAGCCTTCGCTCGGCGTTGCGCCGCTGCTGGTCCGCCACATCTTCAGCGCGCTTGCCGAACTGAAGCGCCAGGGCATGACGATGCTGCTGGTGGAACAGAACATCACGCTCGCGCTGGACCTCGCCGACCGTGCCTATGTGCTGCGCACCGGCCAGGTGGCGCTGTCTGGCCGGTCCGCGGAACTGCGCGACAGCGAACGCGTGGCGCAGGCATATCTCGGGGCGGCAACATGACCCAGCTGGACTATATCCTGCAGCAGATCGTCAATGCGGTGAGCCTCGGCAGCCTCTACGCACTGGTGGCGGTCGGCCTGTCGATCGTCTTCGGCGTCCTCAAGCTCACCAATTTCGCGCATGGCGACGTCATGATGGTAGGTGCCTTCGGGGTTGCCTTGCTGGTCGGCATCGGCGTTCCGTTCCCGGTCGCCGTGATCTGCGGCATCGCCGCGGCCGCCGCCGCCGGCTTCCTCATCGAACGCATCGCCTACCGCCCGATCCGCGACGCGCCCGACGTTGCGCGACTGCTGACCAGCCTCGCCGTCACCTACATCATCGAGAATGTCGGCATCCTGGTGTTCACCTCCTCGCCGCGCAATTTTCCACTCCCCGATATTCTCAACACCTCCTGGGAAATGTCGAACGGCGCCATCACCTTCACCAGCATCAATCTCCTGACCATCGCGCTGACCTTCGTGTCGCTGCTGCTCCTCGGCTGGTTTATCACGCGCACCACGACTGGGCTCGGCATGCGCGCCGCAGCCGAGGACATGTCGGCGGCACACCTTGTCGGTCTGAACGTCAACCGGTTGATCATCGTCGCCTTCATCGTCGCATCCGCCTATGCCGGCCTCGCCGGCATTTTGTGGGCGGCGCAGGCCGGCGTGGTGCAGCCGCAGATGGGCTTCACGCCGCTCCTGAAGGCTTTCGTGGCGGCAATCATCGGCGGCTTCGGGTCGATCGCGGGCGCCCTGGTCGGCGGCTACATATTGGGCGCGCTGGAGATCTTCATCGTCGCATTCCTGCCGGGCAGCGTCTCGTCTTATCGCGACGCAATCGTCTTCGCCGTGCTGATCGCCTTTCTCCTGGTGCGCCCGGGCGGGCTGCTCCAGCCAAACCGGGAGATAAAGCTATGAGCCGGGAAGCGCGGATCACACTCCTCGTCGCCGTGGTGGCGGGAGCAGCTGTCGCATTCGGTGCGCCGCACGTGCTGAGCGACTATTTCGTGCGGATTATCCTGCTGATCGCGCTGAATGCAATCCTGGTGCTGGCGCTGTCGCTGAGCAACGGTTTTACGGGCGTGTTTTCGCTCGGTCATGTCGGCTTCATCGGCGCCGGCGCGTATATTTCGGGGATCCTGTCGATCCCGGTGCAGCAGAAGATGGCACTGCTGCCGCATCTGCCGGGGTTTCTGCATGCTTTCAGCCTCCCCTTCCTGCCGGCGACGCTGGTGGCAGGTCTTCTGACGGCACTACTTGCCGTGGTCGTCGGTTATCCCTTGATGCGCCTGTCGGGCTATTTCGTTTCGGTGGCGACGATGGGATTCTTGATTATCGTCAACGTGGTGCTGATCAATGCGTCGGATTTCACCCGAGGCGCCCGCACGTTTACCGGCGTGCCGCTGGAGACGACGTTGCCCTGGGTGATGGGTTGGCTCGCCATCACGGTGTTCGTTCTGGCACGCCTGGTTTATTCGCCTTTCGGGCGCGCCATGAAGGCGGTGCGCGACGACACGATCGCGGCCAGCGCTGTCGGAATCGGCGTGTTGCGGACCAGACTGATCGCCTTCGTCATCGGCGCGTTCTTCTCGGGCGTCGGCGGGTCGCTCTATGCGCATTATCTCGGCTCGTTTTCGCCGAACACGTTCTACTTCGCGCTGACGATGAGTCTGATCACAATGCTGGTGCTGGGCGGCATGGGCTCCCTGACCGGCGCGGTGGTCGGCGTCATCTGCGTTTCGCTGTTGTCGGAGGTCCTGCGCTCGGTCGAACGCGGCTTCACGATCGGCGATTTCGCGGTGCCGGCCCTGTTTGGCGCCAGCCAGATCGTGCTCGGCTTCATCTTCATTCTAGTCATGATCTTCCGGCCGAAGGGGATCATGGGGGACCGGGAACTTACGTTCGGATCAACCCAAAGATCGGCAACGGTGAACCAGACAGAGGAACGAAAACGATGATCAAACTCACTCGACGCGGTACCATCGGCCTGGGACTGGGCGCATTCTTCGCGCTTGCCTCGGCCAGCACGGCACTTGCTGCCGACACCATCAAGATCGGCTATCCGGCAAACCTGACCGGCATCCAGGCCTCGCTCGACGGTCCGATGCTGAATGGCGCCAAGCTGGCAGCGAGCGAAATCAACGCCGCCGGCGGCGTGCTCGGCCAGCAGATAGAACTGGTGATCTACGATTCCAAGAGCGATTCGACGACGATCTCGACCGTCGCCAGCCAGTTGATCGACAGCGACAAGGTCGTCGGCATCATCGGCTTCGCCGATTCCGACTCGGTGCTGGCCATCGGACCGCAGGTCCAGACGGCGCAGATACCGTTCATAACGCCAGGCGCGACCTCGCCGAAATTGCCTAGCCAGCTCGGCAACGAGATCTTCCTCGCCGCCTTCGGCGACAACGTTCAGGCTGCGGTTGGCGCGGAATTTGCGCTGAACAAGCTGAAAGGCAAAACCGCCTACCTGCTGACCGACATCGGCACTGAATACACAACGCTGCTGTCGGACTACTTCGTCACCGCCTACGAGCATGGCGGGGGCAAGATTTTGGAGCGCGACACCTACAAGATCGGCGACAAGACCTTTACCGCGCAGATCGCCAAACTGAAGGCGCTGTCGCCGCAGCCAGACTTCGTCTATGCCTCGTCGAATGCCGAGGAAATCGGCCTGATCTTGAAGCAGATGCGCCAGGCCGGCATCAACCTGCCGGTGGTCGGCGGCGACGGCTACGACACGCCCTTGCTGATCCAGGTCGGCGGCGACGCGGCCAAGGACACCTACTTCACCACCCACGCCTATATCGGTGAGGGCGCCACCCCGAAGGTGCAGGCCTTTATCGACGCCTACACCAAGTCGGTCGGCAATGCCCCGGAGAACGCGTTCGCTGCGCTCGGCTACGACTCGGTCAAGCTGATGGCCGACGCGATCAAGCGTGCCGGTGCGCCGGATCCGGCCAAGATCCGTGACGCGCTGGCCGCTACGTCCGGGCTCGACGGCGTGACCGGCACGATCACCTACCGCCCGGGTATTTCGGTGCCGGACAAGTCGGTCTCGGTCATTGGTGTCAAGGACGGCAAGCTTGTCCTGGCAAGTGAAGCGGCACCGACCTTCGTCGCGGAGCCGTGATCTTGTCCACTCCGGGCTCCCTTTGGGACATCTACAGGTCGCGGCTCTCCGCCGCGACCTTCACCGACCTGACGCATGCGTTTCATCCGGGTCAGCCGCATTTCCCGGCCTTCCCGGACGAGGAGCGCAGTGCGTTGCTCGATTTTTCGAAAGGCGATGCCTTCCAGGTCCACCACTACGCCTTCGTCGGACAGTGGGGCACCCATGTCGATCCGCCGGTGCACTTCATCGACGGCGGCCGCTCGATCGACCAACTGCCGGTGGCGGAGATGCTTCTGCCGCTGGTCATCCTCGACATCAGCGACAGGGTCGCCGCCGATCCCGACGCGACGCCGACGCTCGACGACATTTCGGCCTGGGAGACGCGGAACGGCCGTATCCCGGAAAAGTGTTTTGTCGCACTTCGCACCGGCTGGTGGCCGCGCTGGCCGGACCCCGTGGCATTTCGGAACAAGTCGGCCGACGGTATCTCCCATGCGCCGGGTTGGTCGAAGCCGGTGCTGGAGGAACTTTTGGAACGCCGCGGTGTTGCTGCGATCGGGCACGAGGGCATGGACACTGATCCCGGCCGTGCCACTTCCGCAGGTGACGCAAGCCTGGAATACTATGTGCTGTCGCGCGACTGCTGGCAGATCGAGCTCTTGGCCAATCTCGACAAGGTGCCCGAAGCCGGCGCGTTGATAATGGCAAGCTGGCCAAAGCCAAAGGCCGGATCTGGCTTCCCGGCTCGCGCTGTCGCCATCCATGAAGCGGCCGGCTGAACGCGTGAAGCCGCTGCTGGCGGCGGTCGAGGGGCCGCCGCACAACGATCATCAGACACGGAATTCAGACATGGATATAGATACAGTCCGCGATGCTTTTCCGGCGATGGCGAGAGGTGCCGAGCCGAAGAAGCGGATTTTCTTCGACAATCCCGCGGGAACCCAGATGGCGAGCCGTTCGATCGAGCGTATGACGCGTGTCATGATCGAAACCAACGCCAATCTTGGTGGCTATTTCGAAACCTCACTCGCGGCCCAGGCGATGGTCGACGACGCGCATCAGGCGATGGCCGATTTCTTCAATGCCGCCGACCGGCGTGAGGTGGTGTTCGGCCAGAACATGACGACTCTGACTTTCGCCGTCTCGCGCGCCATCGGCCGCGATCTGAACGCCGGCGACGCCATCGTGCTGACGCGCATGGATCATGACGCCAACGTCGCACCCTGGCTGATGCTGGCGGAGGATCGGGGGCTTGAAGTACGCTGGATCGACCTCGATCCAAAAACGTTCGAACTCGACCTGTCGACGCTGGAGGCGACTATCGACGAGGACGTCAAGCTGGTCGCCGTCGGATATGCCAGCAACGTTACCGGCACGATCAACGACGTGAAGCGGATCGCGCAGCGCGCCCGCGCGATCGGGGCGCTGAGCTATATCGACGCGGTGCAGTTCGCGCCGCATGGGGTGATCGACGTCCAGGAGATCGGCTGTGATTTCCTGGTTTGCTCGGCCTACAAATTTTTTGGACCGCATCACGGGGTGTTGTGGGGCCGTTTCGATCTGCTGCAGGCGCTGACCGCCTATAAGGTGCGCGCGGCTTCCAATACGCCACCTGGAAAATTCGAGACGGGAACGACAAGCCGCGAGGCGCTTGCCGGGGTGCTTGGCGCCGTCGAGCACTATGCCTGGCTCGGACAGTCCTTCGGCAACGTCCACCCGCAGGCGACGCGGCGGGAGCGCATCGTCGCCGGCATTGAAGTCGCCGACCGTTATGAGCGTGTCCTGACAGCACGGCTGATTGCCGGATTGTCCAGAATTGATGGCGTCTTGATCCAGGGCATATCCGATGTGGCGGCGCTGGCGCGCCGTGTGCCTACCGTGTCGATCACCGTTGACGGAACCGATCCCGCGGACATCGCCAAGGCGATGGCAGAGGAAGGCATCTATCTCTGGCACGGTCACAATTACGGTTTGGAGCCAATCAAGCGGCTGGGGCTTGCGGACCGCAACGGTGTCGTCCGCATCGGGCTGGCCCATTACAACACCGAGGTGGAAGTCGATTTCCTGCTGGCGAAGCTGGCGGACTGGATGAAGACGCGGACCTGACATGCGCGACAGAAACGGAACCCCGAGGATCGGCGTCAAGCTGCGCCATGCCAGACAGGTGCTTGGCCTCAGCCTGGAAGAGCTCGGCGCCCGCATCGGGCTGACAGAGGGTTATCTCTCGAAAATCGAAAACGACCGCGCTACGCCGTCCATGGCGGCTCTGCACCGGCTGGTGCAGGCACTGGGCATCAACATGAACGCGATGTTCGGCACGCTGCAGCACAATGCCTCGGAAGTGTTCGTTTTGCGGCAAAACGAGCGTCCGCACATGGAGACGGGACATCGGCGTTCGGGCAACCATGTCGTGCTCGAGCAATTGGTGCCGTCCGGTCCGGAATATCTGCTGCAGATCAACGTTCATGTGATCGAGGCCGGCGGCGGCAGCCCCGAGTTGATCAGCCACAAGGGACAAGAGTTCGGCTACGTGCTCGAAGGTTCCGTCGAATTGCTGGTCGAGGCGAACGTGGTGGCGCTCGAGGCAGGCGACGCGTTCTATTTCAACTCCGAACTCGGCCACGGCTACCGCAATATCGGTTCGACCACGGTCCGCATCCTCTGGGTCAACACGCCGCCGACATTCTGACCGCCTCCAGCGCGGCGCCGGATTTCGAGGGAGTTCTGAAGACGTCGTTCAATGAGCCAACGTCCACAGGACAACAGCCGCCGAGCCCAACCGTCCTGTTCAATGCCCGAACGCGAGCGGCGGCGCCAGTCGGTCGCGCCGCAGCCAGCGCGCCAGCAGCAGCGCGGCCACCACGGCCAGCCCCGTCGACAGGCCGATCCAGATGCCGACGCCATGCAGGCCGAAATGGAAGGCGAGCAGCACGCCGAGCGGCAGGCCGACGCCCCAATAGCCGATCGCGGCATAGATCATCGGCACCTTTGTGTCGTGCAGGCCGCGCAGCATGCCGGCGGCCACCGCCTGGGCGCCGTCGAAGACCTGGAACAGCGCCGCGAAGACCAGGAACGACACGGCAAGTTCGATCACCCTGGCATTGGCCGGATTGCTCAGATCGATGAAGGCGCTGATCAGCGGATGCGGCCACAGGATCATCACCAGCCCCATCAGCGCCATGAACGAGACGCCGATGACGAAGGCGGTCCAGCCGGCGCGCGACACGCCTTGCGGATTGCCGGCGCCATGCGCAAGGCCGACGCGCACCGTCACCGCCTGGTTGAGGCCAAGCGGCACCATGAAGGAGATCGAGGCGATCTGGATGGCGATCGCGTGCGCGGCCAGCGAATCCGCGTCGATCAGGCCCATCAGCAGGGCGGCCGCATTGAAGATAGTCACCTCGAAGGCGAGAATGCCGGCAATCGGCAGGCCGAGCCGCAACAGGCCCTTGAAGCGTGGCCAGTCCGATCGCCAGAACCGTCCGAACAGACGATAACGGCGGAACTTCTTCTCCAGCATCACCACGGCAGCCAGGCCGATGAACATCAGCGTTGAGGACAGCGAGGTGGCAAGGCCCGACCCGGCAATGCCCATCGACGGCACGCCGAGATTGCCGAACATGAACACCCAGTTGAAGAAGGCGTTGCAGGCGACGGCAACAAAGACGATGACCAGCGCCCAGCCCGGCCGCTCCAGCGCCGAGATGAACGAGCGCAGCACGATATAGCCGTAGAAGGGCAGCACCGCCCATTCGAGCCAGCGTAGATAGATGCCGGCCTGATGCGCCAGCGCCGGTTCCTGGCCCATGGCCAGCAGAATGCCTTCGCCGTGCCAAAGCACGAGCCAGATCGGGATCGAGATCAGGATCGCCAGCCACAGGCCCTGGCGCACGGTGCGGCGCAGGTCGCGCACCGAATAGCGGCGGCGGCCAAGCTCGGTGGCGATCATCGGCGATGTCGCCAGCATCAGGCCGAGGCCGAAGATCAGCGGCATGAAATAGAGGTTGGCGCCAAGCGCGCCACTGGCCAGCGTATCCGGCCCCAGCCGGCCCATCATCATGACGTCGGTGGCCGTCATCGCGGTCTGACCGAGATTGGTCAGCACCATCGGCCAGGCGAGCGCCAGCGTCGCCCTGATTTCCTGACGCCAAAGATTTTCCGGCGCGCGAGCGCCGGCTTCGATCGCAGACATTGTTCCGCTCTTTCCAGCTACGGCGCGTCGGCCAGAGCCGGAAGCCGCATGTCAAACGGCAAAACCTTCGGTTTCGCGGCGTTTGCGTCAGCTTCTGGACGAAACGCGACATGAAGGCAAGAGAGGAGGGACGGGAACGGATTGAGCCAGGGACCGGCCCCGATGCTCTAGCGGATCGCGTCCAGCATCCGCCGCTGGCGGTGCATCTCGAGGAAAACCTTGTAGTCGCGGTCGAAACGCCCTGATGATTTCGGGTTCGACGCGCGCTTCCTGCCGCCTTGCTGCATGGCAAGACAGGCCGCGTTGAGGTCGGGAAACAGCCCGGCCGCGGTGGCGGCGATCATGCCGGTGCCGAGCAGCACCGCCTCGTCGGCCAGCGGCTCGATCACCGTGCAGCCGGTGGCGTCGGCATAGAGCTCCATCAACAGCGGGTTCTTGGTGTGGCCGCCGGTGACATGCAGCGTATCGATCAGATAGCCGTTCTCGTTCAGCGCCTCCAGCACGTGGCGCACGCCGAGCGCGATGCCGACGGCGGTGCGCCAGTAGAGCTTGCACAGGCTGTCGAAGGAGGAGTCCAGCGTCAGTCCGCTGACGACGCCGACGGCATGCGGATCGGCGAGCGGTGAGCGGTTACCATGAAAATCGGGCAGCACATGCAGCCGCGCGGCAAGGTTGTCGCCCTCGGTGGCGCGCAGCTCGGCGACACGCCTGGCGATCTTCGCATGCATGGCGGCATCCGGCTCGCCGCCGGCGCCGTGCCAGCGGATGATGTGGTCGAGCAGGGCGCCGGTCGCCGACTGGCCGCCTTCCGACAGCCACAGCCTGGGCAGCGCCGCGCCGTAATAGGGACCCCAGACGCCGGCGAAGGGCTGCGGATCCGGTGACATCGCCATGACGCAGCTCGACGTGCCGGCGATCAGCGCCAAATGCCGGCCGATGTCCTGTTGGTCGCCGGCAAAGCCGCCGAGCACGCCAAGCGCACCGGCATAGGCATCGATGACGCCGGCGCCGACCCGGCATTTCTCGCTCAGCCCAAGCTCGGCCGCTGCCTGGGCGGTCAGTTGGCCAATATAAGCGCCGACCGGGCTGGCCTTTTCCGGCAAATTGCCGTGCTCGAAAAGATCGCCGAGGCCGACGAGCGCAAAGAAGTCGCGCCGCCAGCCGGCCTCTTCATGCGCCAGATAGGTCCATTTGGCGGTCAGCGTGCATTGCGAGCGGGCCAGCGAACCTGTCGCTTGCCAGGTCAGGAAATCGGTGAGATCGAATAAATAGCCGGCTTCATTCCAGGTCTCCGGCAAATTGCGCTTCAGCCACATCAGCTTCGGTGTCGCCATTTCCGGCGACATGACGCCACCGACGTAATTCAGCACGGCATGGCCGCTTGCCGTGCATTCGTCGGCCTCCGCGATGGCGCGGTGGTCGAGCCAGACGATGGTGTCCCAGCGCTTGTCGCCCGTGGTCGAGACGCTGAGCTGGCCGCCTTGCCGGTCACGCACCACCAGCGAACAGGTGGCATCGAAGGAGATGCCGACGACCTCCTCGGCAGCTATGCCGGCCTTTTCGCGGGCAGCGCACACGGCGGCGCAGACGGCCGACCAGATATCGCGCGAATCATGTTCGGCGTGATCGGGCTTCGGCTGGTTCATGGCGATCGGCCGCTCGGCGCGGCCGAGCAAGGTGCCGTTGGTGTCGAGAATGCCCGCGCGAGCGCTCCCGGTGCCGACATCGACCGCGCAAACGAACTGTTTCGTCAAGATGCTCTGTCTCTCGCTCCCAGGCCTGCAATCAGATCGGGCAATTGCAGCATGTCAGCGAATATAAAGTCCGGTTCACTCGACGCAAGCCGCGCTTTCAAGGTCGGGTTGCCGGCATGCGAGCCGCCGGTGAAGGCAAACACGCGCATCCCCGCCGCCCGCGCGGCAATGATGCCGGCCGGGCTGTCCTCGATGACGAGGCATTTGCGTGGATGGGCCCGCATGCTGGCGGCGGCATGCAGGAACAGGTCCGGCGCGGGCTTTCCCTTGGCCACCATGGTGGCACTGAACAGGTGCGGTTCCATCAGCCCAAGCAATCCGGTGACGTCGAGCGCGTAGCGGATGCGGTCGAGCGTGCCCGAGGACGCGACACAGAACGGCAGCCCAAGCTTCGGCAGCATCTTCTTGACACCGGCGATCGGCTTCAGCTCCTCGCGGAATTTGCGCATCAATTCGACGCGCATCTCGGTCAGGTGCAGGTCGGTGATATCGAGCCCGAAGTCGCGGCCGAGGATCTCGCGCACGCTTTTCATGCTCTTGCCGAGGAAATGCTCGTAGGCGGCATCCTCACTGACGCTGCCGCCGGCAAGCCTGACCATGCCGAGCAGCGCCGAGACGGAGAGCGCCTCGCTGTCGACCAGCACGCCATCGCAGTCGAAAATGACCAGTTCAGGCGTCATGGCCGAGAATGGCTCTCAGAGCTTGCCGGCGAGGTAGCGCGTCAGCGTGGCGCGCGCGCCATTCGCCCACAGCACGTTGAGCGCATGGGCAAAGGCCTCGACAAACGCCGTTGCGCGGCCGACATCGCCATAGATGTCCTCCATGGCGAGCCAGGCGGCGGGAGCGTCCTTTGCTGCCTTTGCCGTCGCCTGTAGCCGGTCCCAACTCGGGTCGTTGGGCTCGATGACGGCGCCGCTGTCCGTCGTGCCGAAGCAGTAGCGGCACCACAATGCCGATTCCAGGGCCAGGCCGGCGACGCTTTTCCCAGCCTTCAGCCGGTCGGCGATGGTCGGGATGATGAACTTCGGCTGGCGGTTGGAGCCGTCGAGGCAGAGCCGGCGCACCGTGTCGCCGATCTTCGGGTTGGAGAAGCGGCTCTCGATGAGCTGGTAATAGTCTTCCAGAACCGTGTCCGGCACCGGCGGCACCGTCGGGATGATTTCGTCCCGTTCGAGCTTGGCCAGAAAACCGCTCACCAGCGGCTCCTGCATCGCCTCATGCACGAAATGGATGTCCATCAGGCCGGCCGGATAGGCGATCGCTGCATGGCCGCCATTGAGGATGCGGATTTTCATCAGTTCATAAGGCGCAACGTCTTTGACGAACTGCACGCCGACCTTTTCCAGCGGCGGCCGGCCATCGGTGAAATGGTCCTCCAGCACCCACTGCCGGAACGGCTCGCAGAACACCGGCCAGTTGTCCTCGAGGCCGAAATCCTTGGCCAGGATGCCGCGCTCGCGGTCGGTGGTGGCCGGCGTGATGCGATCGACCATGCCGTTCGGAAAAGCGACATGCTCGCTGACCCAGTTCGCCAGATCCTGGTCGATCAAACGGGCCAGGCCGATGACGCCGTCGGAGGTGACATGGCCATTGTGGGGAATGTTGTCGCACGACATCACGGTGAACGGCACGGTGCCTTCATCGCGGCGGCGCACCAGCCCGGCAAGAATGATGCCGAACACCGTCTTCGGCGTGGCGCCGGGCTGCGCATCGGCAACGATGTCGGGATGGGTCGGGTTGAACACGCCGGAAGCCGGGTCGATGAAGTAGCCGCCTTCGGTGATGGTCAGCGAAACGATCTTGATCGCCGGGTCGGTAAGCCGTTCGATGATAGCGGCCGCATCGCCGGGCATCAGGAAGTCGATCATCGCGCCGGTCACACGGGCATTCATATGGCCAGAGTCCTGCTCGACCACCGTGGTCAGCCAGTCCTGCTCTTCCAGCTTGGCGCGGCCGATCTTTTCACCGTCGAACACGCCGGCACCGATCAGCGCCCAGTCATGGCCGATGCCCGCATTGAACAGATCGTCGAGATAGACGGCCTGATGCGAGCGGTGGAAATTGCCGACGCCGAAATGCACGATGCCGGCCTTCAGCGTCGCGCGGTCATACTTAGGACCTGCGACGTTGGCGGGCAGCTTGGAGAGGTTAGAGGACGAGAGTTTCACGGTCATCTGTTTTACCCTTTGGCCGGGTTTCGGCCTTCGTTACGCTCCTCTCCCCGTCGGGGAGAGGATAAGGGGTGGCACTTGCTACGCGCCCGCTGAAGTCGGCCTCTGCTCCCCGCGGAGGGACGAGGAGCAGAGGCCGTCCCCCGCCCTCAACTCATCCACTGGCCGCCATCGACATTGTAGGTCTGGGCGACGATGTATTCGGCGTCGCTGCTGGCGAGAAACACAGCCATGCCGGTGAGGTCCTGTGCCGTGCCCATGCGGCCATACGGCACCGCCTCGCCGACCAGTTTCTTCTTCTCGCCCCTCGGCCGGTTCTCATATTTGGCGAACAGCGAATCGACGTGATCCCAGTGCTCGCCGTCGACGACGCCAGGGGCAATCGCGTTGACGTTGATGCGGTGCTTGATCAGGTCGAGCCCCGCCGACTGGGTCAGCGAGATGACGGCGGCCTTGGTGGCGCAATAGACGCCGACCAGCGCCTCGCCGCGGCGTCCGGCCTGGCTCGCCATGTTGATGATCCTGCCGCCCTTGCCTCGCGCGATCATCGAGCGGGCGGCTGCCTGCAGCATGAACAGCGTGCCGGCGACATTGACGGAAAACAACTTGTCGTAGCTTGCCCTGGTGATTTCGACGATCGGCGCCAGGTCGAACAGGGCGGCGTTGTTGATCAGGATATCGAGGCCACCGGTCTTCGTCTCGACGGCTTTCACCGCCGCCTCGATCGAGGCGAGGTCGGTGACGTCGAGCTTGACCGCATAGGCCTTGCCGCCAATCTCTGCGGCCGTCTTCTGCGCCGCCTCGAGATTGATGTCGGCGATGGCGACGGTTGCGCCTTCGCCGGCATAGGCTTCGGCGAAGGCTCTGCCGATGCCGCGGGCCGAACCCGTGATCAGCGCGGATTTGCCGGCCAGTCGCATGTTCAGATTGCCTTTCCGTCGGCGCCAAAGCGATGCAGCTTGGCCTTGTCTGGTGTCAGGTAAATGGTGTCGCCGTGATGGACGCCGAGTTCGCCGTCGGCGCGCACGGTCAGCGGACCGACGCCGTCGGCCTGGACGTGCAGGAAGGTGTCGGAGCCGAGATGCTCGGCGACGCCGACGACCGCCTTCCATTCGCCCGCCGTGGTCGAGATCTCCAGGTGTTCGGGACGGATGCCGATGGTCTTGGCGCCGTTTTTGGCAGCCGGCGCGCCCTCGATCAGGTTCATCTTCGGCGAGCCGATAAAGCTGGCGACGAACAGGTTCTTCGGCGTCTTGTAGAGCTCCATCGGCGAGCCGACCTGCTCGATGTTGCCGGCGTTCAGCACGACGATCTTGTCGGCCATGGTCATCGCTTCAACCTGATCGTGGGTAACGTAGATCATGGTGGTCTTGAGCTGATGGTGCAGCTCGCTGATCTCCAGCCGCATGGTGCCGCGCAGTGCCGCATCGAGGTTGGACAGCGGTTCGTCGAACAGGAAGGCGGTCGGCTGACGCACGATGGCGCGGCCGATCGCGACGCGCTGGCGCTGGCCGCCGGAAAGCTGGCCGGGCCGGCGTTCGAGGTAGTTGGTCAGGTTGAGCACGCGCGCCGCGTCTCCCACCTTCTTGTCGATGGTCGCCTTGTCCTCACCGGCCATCTTCAGCGGGAAGCCGATGTTCTTGGCCACCGTCATGTGCGGATAGAGGGCGTAAGACTGGAACACCATGGCGAGCTTGCGCTTGGCCGGTGCCTCGCCGGTGACGTCGCGGCCGTCGATGTTGATGGAGCCGCCGCTGGTGTCCTCGAGCCCGGCGATCAGGCGCAGCAGCGTTGACTTGCCGCAACCCGACGGGCCGACAAAGACGACGAACTCGCCATTCTCGATCACCAGGTCGAGACCGGGGATGATGGACGTCGCTCCGAAGGATTTCGAGACGTTCTTGAGCGTGATGTTTCCCATGGTTTCCTCCCCGAGGGGTTATTTCTGCCGATTGCTTCGGGCAATTCCGTTATTTCACCGCACCAAATGTCAGGCCGCGCACCAGCTGCTTCTGGCTGAACCAGCCCATGATCAGGATCGGCGCGATGGCCAGCGTCGAGGCGGCCGAAAGCTTCGCCCAGAACAGGCCTTGCGGGCTTGAGAACGAGCTGATGAAGGCGGTCAGGGGTGCGGCTTCCGTCGTCGTCAGCCGGATCGTCCAGAACGCCTCGTTCCAGGCCAGGATGATGTTGAGCAGCATTGTCGAGGCGATGCCCGGCACCGCCATCGGCGTCAGCACATAGACGATCTCGTTCCACAGCGATGCGCCGTCCATGCGCGCCGCTTCCAGGATCTCGCCAGGGATTTCGCGGAAATAGGTGTAGAGCATCCACACCACGATCGGCAGGTTGATCAGCATCAGCATGATCATGAGGCCGATGCGGCTGTCGAGCAGGCCTGTGTCGCGGAAGATCAGGTAGATCGGGAACAGCACCGCGACCGCCGGCATCATCTTGGTGGACAGCATCCACATCAAGATGTCCTTGGTCCGCTTGGTCGGCGAGAAGGCCATCGACCATGCCGCCGGTATGGCGACCAGCAGGGCCAGGATGGTCGAGCCGACCGAGAGCAGCACCGAGTTGAAGAAGAACTTGAAGTAGCCGCTCTGTGCCTGGACCTCGGTATAGCTCTCGAACGTTCCCGACGGGATGATGCTGAAGCCCTGGATGGCTTCCTGCTCCGACTTGAACGAGGTGATGATCGTGTAGAGGATCGGGAAGAAGATCAGCAGGGCGACGATCCAGGCGGCAACCGTCGCGATCGTCTTGTGCCGGGTGGTGACTGAGCGTGCCATCGTAGCCTCCCTTACTTGTCCAGGTTCTTGCCGACGGCGCGCATGGCGAAGAAGGCAACGATGTTAGCGAGAATGACGGCGATCACACCGCCGGCGGATGCCTGGCCGATTTTGAACTCCAGCAACGCCTTCTGGTAGACGAGGAAGGGCAGGTTGGTGGAGGCGTATCCCGGGCCGCCATTGGTGGTGACGAGGATCTCGGCATAGACCGAGAGAAGGAAGATCGTCTGGATCAGGATGACGACCGTGATGGCGCGCGACATGTGCGGCAGCGTCAGATAGATGAAGCGGCTGATGAAGCCGGCGCCGTCCATCTCGGCGGCTTCCTTCTGCTCGCCGTCGAGCGACTGCAGCGCGGTCAGAAGAATGAGCGTCGCGAAGGGCAGCCACTGCCAGGCGACGATGATGATGATCGCCAGCATCGGATGTTGCCCGAACCAGTCGATCGGCTGGGCCCCGAAGAAGCGGGCTATATCAGCGAACACCCCGTATTGCGGGTGCATGATCATGTTCTTCCAGACCAATGCGGCCACCGGCGGCATGACGAAGAACGGCGAGATGACGAGGATGCGCACGATGCCCTGGCCCCACATCGGCTGATCGATCAGCAGCGCCAGAAGGATACCGCCGATCACCGTGATCAGGAGCACGCTGACCACCAAGGTGAGCGTGTTGAGGATCGACTGCAGGAAGGCCGGGTTGGAATAGAACAGCGCGTAATTCGAGAAGCCGACGAAGCCGTCGCGGATCGGATTGAGCGGGTTGTACTGCTGGAAGGAGAACCAGATGGTGATGACCAGCGGCACGATCATCCAGACGAACAGCAGCACCACGGATGGCGCCATCATGAAACGGGCAAGCGAACGGGTCTGCTGAGTAGCCATGACGGTCACCCTTCACTGGTCAGACGGAATTTTCAAAGGCGTTAAAGGCGGCCGCCCGAACTGGGAACTCGGGCGGCCGTTGCCGGTCAAGGAGGCGACCGGCAGTCGGCACCGGGAGGAGCCTTACTTGATGTATCCGCCCTCGGTCATTGCCGCGGTGGCAGCGTCCTGGGCCTGCTTCAGCGCGTCGTCGACGCTCGACTGGCCGGCAAGCGCCGCCGAGAAGAGCTGGCCGACCGTGGTGCCAAGGCCCTGGAACTCAGGGATGGCGACGAACTGGACGCCGACATAGGGCACCGGCTTGACCGTCGGATGCGTCGGATCGGCGGCATTGATGGAGTCCAGCGTCATCTTGGCGAACGGAGCCGCCTTCTGGTACTCGGCATTGGCGTAGAGCGAGGAGCGCGTGCCCGGAGGAACGTTGGCCCAGCCTTCCTTCGAAGCGACGAGCTCCGCATAGTGCTTGCTGGTCGCCCAGGAGACGAACTTCTCGGCGGCATCCGCTTTCTGCGTGCCGGCGGGGATGGCCAGCGACCAGGCCCACAGCCAGTTGCCGCGCTTGCCCAGGCCATTGTCGGGCGCCAGCGCATAGCCGACCTTATCGGCGACGGTGGAGTTCTTCGGGTCCGAAACGAAGGACGCGGCGACCGTGGCGTCGATCCACATGCCGCATTTGCCCTGCTGGAACAGCGCCAGGTTTTCGTTGAAGCCGTTGGAGGAAGCCCCCTCGGGGCCGTCGGCCTTCATCAGGTCGACATAGAACTGCAACGTGTTCTTCCATTCCGGCTGATCGAACTGCGGCTTCCAGTTCTCGTCGAACCAGCGGGCGCCGAAGGAGTTCGACATGGCGGTCAGGAAAGCCATGTTCTCGCCCCAGCCGGCCTTGCCGCGCAGGCACACGCCGTTCACGCCATTGGCGCGGTCGGTCATCTTGTCGGCGGCCTGCTTGATGAAGTCCCAGGTCGGCGCGTCGGGCATCTTCAGCCCGGCCTTGTCCATCAGGTCCTTGCGGTACATGACGAAGGAGCTTTCGCCGTAGAAGGGCGCGGCATAGAGCTTGCCGTCGACCGAAAGGCCGCCAGCAATGGCCGGGATGATGTCCTTGGCGTCGTAGTCGTCGCCGAGCTTGTCGAGCGGCAAAAGCCAGCTCTGCTTGGCCCAGATCGGAACCTCATAGGTGCCGATGGTCATCACGTCGTACTGGCCGCCCTTGGTGGCGATGTCGGTGGTGACGCGCTCGCGCAGTACATTCTCTTCGAGCGTAACCCAGTTGAGCTGGATGTCGGGGTTCGCCTTGGTGAAGTCCTCGGTCAGCTTTTGCATGCGGACCATATCGCCATTGTTGACGGTGGCGATGGTGATGGATTCGGCGTGTGCGGCGAACGCAAGCGTGCTGGCCGACAACAAGCCCAGGGTGAGCGTGCGAAGTTTCATCAAATTCCTCCCTTGAACCAAGATGAGCATTTGCCTTGGCTTTGGGCAATTACTCACTTGGCGTGAATTATGTCAAGTCGGATTCGATGCTGCAGCGCAGCACCCGGGCGACACCGCAGGCCGGGACGAGCGGAAATTGCCAGGACGAAGAGCGTCCTGGCCGGATACAGTGCGGCAACAGCGGATGGATCTGTGAGACCAGGTGCAGCCCGCAAGCCTGCCGGTCAGCAGGCGATCTCGGCCAGCAGCCAGTCGCGGAAGGCACGGATCTTCGGCACGTTGCGGCGCGCTTCGGGGTAGACCAGCCAAAAGGCATGGCCGTCGTCGCCAACCAGATCGAAAGGCTGGATCAGGCGCCCACCGGCAAGTTCCGCCTTGAACAGCGCCCTGGTCAGGATCGCGACGCCATGACCGGCGATCGCCGCATTGGCCTCATAGGCCTGCGCGCCCATGCTGCTGCCGGGCCGTTTGGCGAGATCGTGCGAGTGCACGCCGGCAGCCTCGAACCATTGCGTCCACCAGATGTCGCCGGGATCGAGGATCGGCAGCCGCAACAGGTCCGCCGGTTCCCTGACGCCGCCGATGCTTGCCGCGAGCTTCGGGCTCAGCATCGGCGTGAAATCGGCATCGAGCAGCTTGTAGGCTTCCAGCCCCGGCCATTTGCCGCCGCCCGACCGGATGGCGAGGTCGACATCCTCGCGGGCGAAATCCGTCAGCCGGCTCGATGTTTCGAGCCGCACGGCAAGGGAGGGATGAGCGATCTGGAATGAGCCCAGATGGTGCGCCAGCCAGTTCGAGGCAAAGGTCAGCACCGTCGTGACGCACAGCAATCCGTCGGCGCCGCCACGCGCCGCCGCATAGGCCTGGCCGAGAATGGCGAAGGCCTCGCTGACCGCTGGCGCAAGGCGCTGTCCAGCCTCGGTGAGTGCGATCTGGCGCGGCCGGCGCAGGAACAGCGGCGCGCCGACCCGTTCCTCCAGCACCTTGATCTGATAGCTGACCGCCGCTTGCGTCATGGCAAGTTCCTCGGCCGCCTTGGTGAAGGAAAGATGCCGCGCCACCGCTTCGAACACCCGGATCGCCTGCAGCGGCGGAAGCTGTGAAACCTGCCGAGAGCTGAGGTCCGGCATAAAGCCTCCTTATGGGTCCTTATCGACGTTCGATTGGCAAAGGCCGCCGTCAAGACCGACATTTCCAGTCAACCCGTCATTCGGGTTCAGGATAGCGAAGGTTGACGATCATGACCATGGCGCAGCAAAAATGCACTTCCGCACCCGATCATCGCTGGTTTTCGTGGCTGACGGATGGATTCGGCTGGTTCGCAGCCCAAAAACGGGCACATCTCGACATCAGGGACCTGTCGCCGCATCTGCAGCGCGATCTCGGTTTTCTCGATGGCAACGACCCTTTCGGGCGGCACAGCTAGCGCGGTTGGTTTTATCGCAAATCAGTTGTGCTTCCGGTCAGATGCTGGCGAGCAGCGCGGCGGCGGTCCGTTCATCGGTGATGAGGCCGTTGATCAGCCGCCGGTTCGCGGCCGCCAGGATGCCCGGCAGCTTTCGTTCTCCCATCGCCAGTGCGATGACCAGCGATTTCTCGCGTGACGGCAGCGACGCCGACGACACCCGGTCGTTGGTGATGCCCTCGATCATGCGGCCTTCCCTATCGAACACCCAGCCGACGATCTCGGCGATGCCGCCGGCCTTCTGCAGCGCCTTCAATTCGCTCTCCGAAATGAAGCCGTCCTCGTAGAGCGGCGCCTTGGGGCCGAGGTCGCCGATGCCGATGAAGGTGACGTCGGCCTCGGCGGCAAGCGCAAGCGTCGGCTGGATCATCGGCTGGTTGAGCAGCATCTCGCGCTCCTCCGGCGACGAGGCGATGACCGGCAGCGGCATCGGGAACGAACGCGCCTTGACCCTGTCGGCCATGGTGAAGATGACATTGTAGAAAGCGGCCGAGCCGTCCGGCGAGATGTTGCCGGTCAACGACACCACCTTGTGCTGCGGGCATTCCATCGGCGGCAGCTGCTCGATCGCCGCCTTCAGCGTGCGCCCGGTGCCGATCGCCATGACGATCGGCGTCGGTGAACGCAACCGTCGCTCGATCTCGGCGGCAGCCGCCTCGGCGATGCCGATCGTGGTCGAGGACGAGTTGGGGTCGCTCGGCACCACTTCGACCAGATCGAGCGCAAAGCGCGATCTCAGCCGTGCCGCCAGATCGAGGCAGTTGGCGATCGGATGGTCGACGCGAACCTTGATCAAGCCCTCCGACACCGCCAGCGATACCAGCCGCTGCGCCGTTTGCCGCGAGATGCCAAGCGTCGAAGCGATCTGGTCCTGTGTGTTGCCGGCAACATAATAAAGCCAGCCGGCGCGTGCCGCATCGTCCAGCCTGTTGCTGCCACCATCCTGCCGGCTATTCAAAGTCCTGCCTCCCGAGACCGCCGGTCATGAGAGCGGCCCATGCCCACTTTCGCAGGGAACGGCCTGCTGCGCAATTGTCAAATCTCGGGGGCAATTGCTTGCTGTCCCTCGGCGTAGGCACGGCCCAGTTTCTCGTCTCCCCACGATGTCTGTCTCGCCAAGAGACTTGGCTGCGGTCCCGGCAGGCGGCACGTTCTTGCGCTCCGAAGGTTTATCTCCCGGCTCAAACCCTTTAAGGGATGGCAAAAAGGAGCCTCGCATGACGCCGAAAGCGGTTTTCTGGGACATGGACGGCACGCTGGTCGACAGCGAACCGCTGCACGAAGCTGCCCTGGTGGCGGCGATGCGCAATGTCGGCCTTGTCCCGCCGGACGATCTGCATGAGCGCGTGCTCGGCGTCGCCGCCTGGCCGGTCTACGAGATGATGCGCGACGAGTTCGGCCTGGACCTGCCTTTCGACGACTGGATCCTGCGCAAATACGAACACTACCTGCCGCTGGTGGAGAGCTTGAAGCCGCGCCCCGGCGCGATCGAGATCTTCAACGAGCTGCGTGCAAGAGGCATCCAGCAGGCCGTGGTCTCGAATTCGGACCGGATGATCGTCGACGCCAATCTGAGCATGGTCGGCCTGATCTACCCCGGCATGAAGACGATCAGCCGCAACGACGTGCGCGAAGGCAAGCCGCACGCCGAGCCATTCCTGCGCGCCGCGTATCTGGCCGATGTCGACCCCGCGCAGGCGGTGGCGATCGACGATAGCTGGCCGGGCGCCATGGCAGGGCTGGCAGCGGGAATGAAGACGATTTTCTGGCCGGAAAAGCCGATGGAAGGCCCGACTGGCGCCGTCGTCATCAACAGCGCCGAGGAATTGGGGAAAGAGCTGGGGCTCTGAGGAAAACCGCCCAGGTCGGCGCCGTCCCTCATCCGCCTGCCGGCACCTTCTCCCCGTATAGTGACGGCACGGGGAGAAGGACGCTCAATTCCGGTAGACCGGTTCCTGCTCGTCGAGGATCGCCTTCAACTCGCTGAGATGGCGTTCGGCCTGGCCGGGATAATCGTCCATCTCGCTCGCCGCCTTTTCGGCGATCGCGTCCGACAGCGTGCGCAGCGGGCGGCCGGTCCACAGCGCCTTGATGTAGGTCTCGGCGGCGCGTTCGAAATAGAACATGCGGTTGAAGGCATCGGCGACCGTGTCGCCGATGACCAGCACGCCGTGATTGCCCATCACCATCACCTTGACCTTGGGATCGACGAGAAGCTGCGAGCAGCGCTCGCCCTCCTCCTCGAAGGCCAGCCCGCCATAGTGCGCGTCGACGACATGGCGGTTGAAGAACATCGCCGAATTCTGGTCGATCGGCGGCAATTTCGAGTCAGCGAGCGATGCCAGCACCGTGGCGTGGATCGAGTGCACATGCATGACGCAGCGCGCGTGACGCACATTGCGATGGATGGCGCCATGCAGCCCCCACGCCGTCGGGTCGGGCGCATTGGGGCCGGAGAGCGTTTCCGGATCGTTGGCATCGATCATCAGAAGGTCGCTCGCCTTGATGCGCGAGAAATGCACCTGGTTGGGGTTCATGAGGAATTGTGTGCCCTCATCGTTGACGGCCAGCGAGAAATGATTGGCCACCGCCTCGTGCATGTTGAGCCGCGCCGTCCAGCGGAAGGCACAGGCGAGATCGACGCGCTCCTCATAGTAGGGCAGGTTGGTCAGCGTTTCCTTTTGCAGACGGGCAAGGCTCATCGAAAAATTCTCCGGTTTCGGCAAGAATGCCGTGGCCAGCCCATTCCCGCAACCGGTTTTGGTTGGTGCAGGGATGCTCACGCCGCCGTGCTGGCAGCGGCAGCGCCGGCTCGCAGGCCGCCATGCTCGATGATGAAATCGATCACCTCCTGCAGTCCCTTGCCGCGCGACAGGTCCGTGAAGCCGAACGGCCGCTTGCCGCGCATGCGGCCGGCGTCGCTCTCCATGACATCGAGATTGACGTTCACGTAGGGTGCCAGATCGCTCTTGTTGATGACCAGGAAATCGGAGCGGGTGATCGCCGGCCCGCCCTTGCGCGGAATCTCCTCGCCCTGGCAGACCGAGATGACATAGAGCGTCAGGTCGGCGAGATCCGGCGAGAAGGTGGCGGCAAGGTTGTCGCCGCCGGATTCGATGAAGACGATGTCGAGATCCGGGAACTTCCTGTTCATCTGCGCGATCGCCTGCAGATTGATCGAGGCATCCTCGCGGATCGCGGTATGCGGGCAGCCGCCGGTCTCGACACCCATGATGCGGTCCTCGGGCAGCGCCTGCAGCCGCGCCAGCATCATGGCGTCTTCCTTGGTGTAGATGTCGTTGGTGACGACGGCGAGGGAAAACTCGTCGCGCAGCGCCTTGCACAGTTTTTCGGTCAGCGTCGTCTTGCCCGAACCGACCGGGCCGCCAATGCCGACGCGCAGCGGACCATTTGTCTGTGTCATGCGGGAAACTCCGTGATGGCGAGGATGGCAAAGCCGAGCCCGATCAACAGGCACAGCGGCGAATAATAGCGGACATCGAGCCGCGCGAAAGGCTGTTCAGGCGTCAGCCGCCGCCACCATGGCGTGAAGCCGGCTATGCCGCGTCCCAGGAACACCAGACCGATGAGCAGCGACGTGGCGGCGAGACCCTCCTTGGGGAAGGGTGAAGCGAAGACTCCCATGAGCGCCAGCGGCCATAGTGTCGCCAGGCACAAGCACGCGGCAACGGCGAAACTGGCAAACGGCGTTGGCATCTCATCGACGCCGCGAAAGCCGACCACGGCGCGAGCGCAGGAGGCTGCGTCCTGGCCCGGCCAGATGCCGCCAAGGCCCCAATAGACATGCAGAACGGTGATCAGCAGCAGGACAAAGGATAGCGAGAAGGCGAGAAAAATCATGAGCGGAACAGTCGCGAATATTGGGTTTCATGCTTCATCGCCATGACATCGGAGACGAAGGCGCAGCCACCGAGATCGTCGAGTGTCGAGCGCGCGGCGCGGCTTGCGGTCGCCAGGGCCAGCGGCTCGAAGCCGGCTAACAACGTGGTCGCGCCGCTCTGGCCGACGATGCCAAGCCGGATCGCTGCCTGCACAAGGTTGGAGAAGAAGGTTTGCAGGAAGGCTGACAGCGCATCCTGAAGCGCGATGCCGTTGCCACCCGCAATGGCGCCGACGGCGACGCAATAGGCGCATTCGGCCGGTAAGCGCTCCAGCACCGGATTAGGCCAGGCGGCCGCCGCTTTGAGGAAGGCCGCACCCTGCAGCATGGTCTCGGTATGGCGTTCGCGCGAGCCGGCCAGGGCTTCGGCGAGTGCCGCCACTTCATCGAGATCACCGGTGCCGCATGCTCGGCGCCAGCTCTCGGCGAACAGCACGGCGTCGTTCCAGCCCGAGCCCATCTCGACCAGCGTCTCCAGCCAGCCGGCGAGGCTCCCGGCATCGGCAACCAACCCGTCCTGCACCGCCCGCTCGAGACCATGGCTGTAGGAAAAGCCGCCGACCGGAAAGGCAGGCGACAGCCACGCCATCAGCCGCAGCAGGGCGATGTTCGAAGGCTGGTCAGTCATGATCGTGGTGATGGCCGGCATGACTGTGCGAATGGGAATGCGCTTCGCCATGAGAATGGCTGTGCGCTTCGGCGTGGCTGTGGGCATGCGCATGGCCGTGATCGTGGCTTTGCCCGCCATGCCCGGAATAGGCGCCGCGCACCGGCTTGAACGGTTCGGAAACGTCGCTCACCGTGGCGCCCAGCCCCTCCAGCATCGCCTTGATGACATGGTCGCGCAGGATGAGGATGCGTCCGGCCTCGATGCCTGCCGCGAGATGGCGGTTGCCGATATGCCAGGCGAGCTCGGCCAGATGCACGCCATCGCGGGCGCGGATGTCGTAGACCTCTTCCGGTGCCGCGATGATCTCGATATGGCCGCCATTCTCCAGCACCAGCCGGTCGCCATCGTTCAAGGCGACGGGTTCGGGCAGGTCGACCAGCACCTTGCCGCCGTCGGCAAGTTCGATGGCCCGGCGGCGCAGATGCCGCTCGTCATGGGCGAGAATGGCCCGGCCGGACGGTAGGGTGGTTCCGGCAGCGCCGGCGGACAGCACCGAGACGGCGCGCGGGAATTTGGTGAAGTCGGTGTTGAGGTTGAGTTTCATTTCATGGATTTCCCATTTGCTTGTGCCCGCACACGCGCAGGCCGCGCCAGCGGTCGAAATAAGCGTTGACGCGCGGCTGACCCGGGATCCACGCGGATCCAACGGCCTTGTACATGTCGAACCCTGCCTTTCCCCAACAAGCTAGATCATCGCGTTCGTTCAGACGATGGTGTCGAAGAGCCGCAGGATGAACGATATCTGGTAGATAAGCGCCGCCGTGACAAAGGCGATGTGGAAGCGGCGGTCGCGCACCAGGATCGCGATGATGCAGAGCGCGACGAAGACCGGCGTGCGGAACAGATACTCGCTGCCGAAGCGGGCGAAATGCTCCGGACCCTTCAGCAGCGTGTCGACCACGTCGAGCAGATAGGTCGCCGCCAGCAGGCCGAAGAACCACGCCCGGCGCGAATAGAAGAAATCCTCGTAGCTGGTGTAGTCCAGCATCGAATCGGGAAACAAAAGCGCGCACAGCAGGAACAGCGTGATCGCGTAGAAAATGATGAACAAATATTTGCCGAAGGTCCAGGTCTCGACGGCGTAGAGGCCGAACTCCCACCACCAGAAATGCACCAGCATCAGGAGCACCGAGACGACCCAGGCCAGATGCACGGTATAGAGCTTGTACTGGCCGGGATGCTGGACGATGCGCGCCACCCCCGACAGCAGGCGGGCGACACCAAGCCCGATCACCATGCCCATGACGATGCGGATGTGCGGGAAGATGTCGTGGGCGGAAGCGATTTCGGTGGTCATGCTCGATCACAATGCAGCTGTTGGTTGGCCGCATAGTGCTGCCTTCCACCAAGGGCTGCAACGGATAATGCTCGCCCGGTGGAAGCGCCGCTTCAAAACAGAAAATACCGTTGCGCCATCGGCAGCACCGTCGCCGGCTCGCAGGTCAGCAACTCGCCGTCGGCGCGCACCTCGTAGGTTTCCGGATCGACCTCGACATGCGGCGTTGCGTCGTTGAGCACCATCGAATGCTTGCCGATGCCGCCGCGGGTGTTTTCGACGGCGACGAACTGCTTGTCGACACCGAGCCTGCCATGCAGTCCCGACTCGAGCGCTGCTTTCGAAACGAACGTCACCGACGAGTTGGTCCTGGCCTTGCCATAGGCGCCGAACATCGGCCGGTAATGCATCGGCTGCGGCGTCGGGATCGAGGCGTTGGGGTCGCCCATCGGGGCGGCGGCGATCATACCGCCGATCAGCACCATGTCCGGCTTGACGCCGAAGAAGGCCGGGTTCCACAGCACCAGGTCGGCGCGTTTGCCAACCGCGATCGAGCCGATGTCTTTCGACAGCCCATGCGCGATGGCCGGGTTGATCGTGTATTTGGCGATGTAGCGGCGGACGCGGAAATTGTCGTTGTTGCCGGTCTCCTGCGGCAGCGAGCCGCGCTGGCGTTTCATCTTGTCGGCGGTTTGCCAGGTGCGGATCGCGACTTCGCCGACGCGGCCCATGGCCTGCGAATCCGACGAGATGATCGAGAAGGCGCCGATGTCGTGCAAAATGTCTTCCGCCGCGATGGTCTCCTTGCGGATGCGGCTTTCGGCAAAGGCGATGTCTTCGGGGATCGAGGGCGACAGATGATGGCAGACCATCAGCATGTCGAGATGCTCGGCCAGCGTGTTGACCGTGTAGGGCCGCGTCGGATTGGTCGAAGACGGAATGACGTTGGGCAGGCCGCAGACCTTGATGATGTCGGGCGCGTGGCCGCCGCCGGCGCCCTCGGTGTGGAAGGCGTGGATGGTGCGGCCCTTGATGGCGGCGACCGTGTTCTCGACAAAGCCGGATTCGTTCAGCGTGTCGGTGTGGATCATCACCTGCACGTCGTAATCGTCGGCGACCGACAGGCAGCAATCGATGGCCGCCGGCGTCGTGCCCCAGTCCTCGTGCAGCTTCAGCGAGCAGGCGCCGCCCAGCACCATTTCCTCGAGCGCGGCGGGCAGCGAGGCATTGCCCTTGCCCGACAGGCCGATGTTCATCGGAAAGGCGTCGAAGGACTGGATCATGCGGGCCATGTGCCATGGCCCCGGTGTGCAGGTGGTGGCCAGCGTGCCGTGCGCCGGACCGGTGCCGCCGCCGAGCATGGTGGTGATGCCTGACATCAACGCTTCCTCGATCTGCTGCGGGCAGATGAAGTGGATATGCGCGTCGAAGCCGCCTGATGTCAGGATCTTGCCTTCGCCGGCGATGATCTCGGTGCCGGGGCCGATGATGATGGTGACGCCATCCTGCGTGTCCGGATTGCCCGCCTTGCCGATGGCCGCGATGCGCCCGTCGCGAAGCCCGACATCGGCCTTGAAGATGCCTGCACTGGCATCGATCACCAGCGCGTTGGTGATCACGGTATCGACGGCGCCTTGCGCCTTGGAAACCTGGCTCTGGCCCATGCCGTCGCGGATCACCTTGCCGCCGCCGAATTTCACCTCTTCGCCATGGATGGTGAGATCCTTCTCGACCTCGATGAACAGTTCGGTGTCGGCAAGCCGTACTCTGTCGCCGACCGTCGGGCCGTACATCTGCGCGTAGGCGGCGCGGGTAATTCTGGCCATCAGCGATTGCTCCCGAAATGCGGTTTGCCGAAATGCGGTTGGATTGAAGCGCGGCTGCACATTGCTGCCATCCTATGGTCACGCAATGACCTGCTGGGCGACACCTTCTGATCCCATTTGGCGGTTGAGGTTAGGGGGTCACCCCAGACCGACCGTTTGCCAATCGATGGAAAGGAAAATCCATGCGCAAAACGATAGCTCTTGCCGCCGCAGCCAGCCTGATGCTGGCGGGCGCCGCCAGTGCCCAGCAGCAACCCGCGCCACAGCCCGCTCCGGCGCCGGCAACGCCTGCTCCAGCCACGCCCCAGGCTCAGCCGGCCGTTCCGACGATCCAGAGCGTCAACATCGTCGACATCACGGAGCTGCCAAAGGACACCCAGACGCAGGTCAACCAGGTGATCGCCCAGCGCGGCGATGACGGCTTGAAGAAACTGCGCAGCTCGATCGACGCCACACCCAAGGTCAAGTCGGCGCTCGAAGCCAAGGGAATGACCTCGGCGCAGGTGGTCGCAGCCAGTATGGAACCCAATGGCGCACTGACCCTGATCACCAAGAAGGCGAGCTGACGCCACGGCATGGCGGGCCGGCATCCGGCCGGCCGGCCGCATCGGGAAAGGAACCTTCGCCGGGCCGGATTCGTTTTGTTCTTTTCGCGCTAACCCGCGCCCCGAAACGATTTCTCTCAGGAGCGAGCGATGGCGATCACTTCTTTCTCGACCAGAATGCAGGCAGTCGCCGCCATGGCGTTCCTGGCGGCGGCTGGTCCTGCTGCCGGACTGAAGGCGCAAGGACTGGAAAGCACGGAGACCGTCAATCGCATCGTTGGCTCGCAGGTCAAGCAGGAAGAGGCCAAGGCCAACACTGAGGCCGGCAACGTCAACACGGCGATCGACCGCACGCGTGAAAACATCGGCACGGTGCGCAAGACATCCAAGCTCGACAAGGTCGACATCGTGTTCCTCACCGACGCCGCGCGCAGCGAAGGCGGCCCGCCGCCGGAGATCGAGGCCAAGGTCAAGCAGCATCAGGACGACATTACGGAGCTGCGCAAGGAGATCGAGGCCAACGCGCTGCTGTTCAACGCCATCGAATCGCGGCGCGTGCAGGCGCAGGATGTCCTCGCCGTCGAATTCGACAATCCCGGAAAGATCGTCATCTACGCCGCGGCCAAGCCATCGAACTGAGCTGAGCGCGCCGGAAGATCTCACAGCTTGCCCATCACCTTCTGCTGAAATCCGTAGACCTCGCGCTTCCCGCCGAGCGGCACCAGCGTGACGTCGCGCTCCTGGCCCGGCTCGAAGCGCATGGCCGTGCCCGCGGCAATGTCGAGGCGCATGCCACGCGCCCGTTCGCGGTCGAATTTCAGCCCCTCATTGGTTTCGAAGAAATGGTAGTGGCTGCCGACCTGGATCGGCCGGTCGCCGCTGTTGGCGACTTTCAGGGTGACGGTCTGCAGGCCCTTGTTGAGCTCGATGTCGCCGCCCACCGTGATGATTTCACCGGGGATCATGGTCACCCTCACACGATGCCGAAGGCGAGACCGATGCCGATCGCCGCGCAGGCGGCACCGGCAGCGCGGGCCAGGCCACGAAACCGGATGCCGAGACCGAGACCGGCGGCGATGCCGGTGGCATGCAGCAACAGCGTGGCGATGGCAAAGCCGGCCATGTATTCAAGCCCGCCGGCATTCTCCGGCACCTCGGTGCCATGCGCGTGGCCGTGGAAAAGTGCGAACAGGCCGATGATGGCGACGCCGGCCGAGACCGGCAGATCGATCGCCAGCGCCACCAGCAGTCCGAGTGTCACGACCGATGCCAGTATGCCCGGTTCGACGAAGGGCAGCGGCATATGCAGCATGCCCAGCGCGCCGCCGACCAGCATGACGCCGACAAAGGCAGCCGGCCAGGCAAGAACCGCCTTGCCGCCCTTGAGCGCCGCCCACAGCCCGACCGCGATCATCACCGTCATGTGATCGAGGCCGGAGAGCGGGTGCATGAAGCCGGCCGTGAAGGAGGAGGTGGTACCCAGGCCGACATGGGCATGGGCCGGCAGGGCGGCGGCCAGCAGCAGGATCGCCGACAGGCAGAGGCGTTTGGCGGATATCATTCTGTTTGCCTTTCGTTTTGCTCGGTCTGGTGTTCACGCCGCCTTGCGGGGGCCGCAGCCTTCGGCCTTGAGAACGCGTTTGCTCGACGCCGGATATTTCTTCAGCATCGCTGCCGGGCGGATCGGCCGCGCCGAAAAACCACCGCCGCAATTGGGGCAGATGCCGCCCAACACCTGTTCCACGCATCCGGCGCAAAAGGTGCACTCGAAGGTGCAGATCAGCGCATCCGTCGCCTCGGGCGGCAGGTCCTTGTCGCAGCATTCGCAGTTGGGACGCAGCTCCAGCATTCTGTCCTCCTCAACGGATCGGTTCGTGCACGGTCACCAGCTTGGTGCCGTCGGGAAACGTCGCCTCGACCTGCACGTCATGGATCATCTCGGCGATGCCTTCCATGACTTGCGCGCGGCTGACGACATGAGCGCCGGCTTCCATCAGTTCGGCGACCGGACGGCCGTCGCGGGCGCCTTCGACGACGAAATCGGTGATCAGCGCAATCGCTTCCGGATGGTTGAGCTTGACGCCGCGTTCGAGCCGCTTGCGCGCCACCATCGCCGCCATGGCGATCAGCAGCTTGTCCTTTTCCCTCGGCGTCAGGTTCATGCGTTTCCCTGGATTGGTAGAGGCAGGCCTATAGTGACCATAATTTGGGCAACCCCGCCCTTCCGTTGAGCAATTCGACGAGTGGAACCAGCCGCTGGCGCAGTCGGTAGCCATCCCCGGCGTAGAGCCTCGCAAGAAGCTTGCCAGATTTCTTCACGCACCAGGCGCTGGCGCTGCCCTGGTCGCCGACGATCTCCAGAACCGGATCGAGCAGGGCTTCGGCGCGTGGCGATACCAGAAGCAATGTCGCCACCGCGATCGCGCCGCCGGCAACCGCCGGGCGATCGAGCGTTGCGGCGATATCGGGTCCGATGCGGAAATCCTCGGCATGAACGAGGGCGCCATCCTGACGCACACGCCAGCGGTCATGGAAGTTGCCCTGCGTGGCGCGTTCGCCCATCGCCAGGCGGCCGAAGACGGCGGCTTCCAGCACCAGCGCCTCGGCGCCGACGGCAAGCTCGACGTCGAGCGTACGGGCAAAGGCCGCCCTGTCGAAGACGATGGTTTCCTGCGGCAGCCAGGCGATGCGGCCGTTTTCGCCTACCGACAAATTGACCCGCACTTCGGCATGGTCGGATGACGCCCGGTAGATCTTCTCGCAGGCCTGCGTGGTGATCGATGCCGAAGCGGCCGCGCCGACATCCACGTCCCAGGCGATACGGTCGCCGCCCGTCATTCCGCCGGCGGTGTTGATCAGCACCGCTTCGAGCGGATCGGCCGAGACGGCCGGCATTCTTATCTTGGCGGCGCCGTCCTGATAGAGGCGCCGCAGGCGCGTGCGGCCCTCACTGAGCGCACAGGAAAGCCGCGCCACGCCCGCAACGCGCTGCGTCGAAATCCCGCCATGTTCGGCCATATCCATGCCTGCACGTT
This sequence comes from Mesorhizobium sp. WSM4833, assembly GCF_055811095.1. NCBI lineage: Bacteria > Pseudomonadati > Pseudomonadota > Alphaproteobacteria > Hyphomicrobiales > Phyllobacteriaceae > Mesorhizobium > Mesorhizobium sp. WSM4833. The sequence continues at coordinate 220,824 of NZ_JBVVQG010000005.1, read as the reverse complement.
AAGCACTCCGGCGGCTTTGTCGATATGGAGTTCGATATAGCTTGTTGCTTGACAACGTTTCGGTTTCTATAGAGGGAACCACCTTGGTACGGTCATGCTGCGCTTGGCGGGGGTATTAAACGACGACGGCGGCTTGATACCAGGAGAAAAAGGGGCGCTGCTCAGTCGGCGTCGGGAAACGCGAGATAGTGGGGAAGGAACCGAATGGCCGACCAGCTGGCAACGGATATCATCGCGAAGATCAAGGCTCATGCCGAGCCGGGCGGCGAAGAAATCACCACCACCACCGAATTGACCTCGCTTGGCATCCATTCGCTCGAGCTGACGGAGATTATCTTCGATCTTGAGGAAGAGTATGGCATCGAGATCGAGATGAACACGGTCGACGCCTGGAGCAATCTGAAGAACGTCGGCGACATGGTCGAAGCTGTGCGCGCGCTGATCGCGAAAAAAGCCTGAACTGAATGCGGCAGCGCGTTGTCATCACCGGCATGGGCGGCATTTGCGGGCTCGGCACCAGCGCGCCCGCGATCTGGAATGAGATGCGCGCCGGCCGCTCGGCCATCGGCCAGATCACAAGTCCCCAACTGCATGATTTGAAGGTCAAGGTCGGCTGCGAAATCAAGACGCTTCCCGATCACGGCATCGACCGCAAGCAGACCGTGTCGATGGACCGCTTCAGCCTGCTGGCGACGATCGCAGCCAGGGAAGCCATGCAGCACGCCGGCCTGGTTTCGAATGAAGCCACCACTTATCGGATGGGCACCGTCGTCGGTGTCGGCGTCTGCGGCTGGGAGGCGATCGAGGAGAGCTATCGCGCCATCCTGGTCGAGGGCAAGAACCGCGCCGGCATCTTCACCGTGCCAAAGGTCATGCCAAGCGCGGCCTCCGGCCATGTCAGCATGAATCTGGGCCTGCGCGGCCCGGTCTTCGGCGTCACCTCGGCCTGCTCATCGTCCAACCACGCCATCGCCTCGGCCGTCGACCAGATCAGGCTTGGCCGCGCCGACGTGATGGTCGCCGGCGGCACCGATGCGCCGCTGGTCTGGGGCATCCTGAAGGGCTGGGAAGCACTGCGCGTGCTGGCGCCCGACACCTGCCGGCCATTTTCGGCCGACCGCCAGGGACTGTCGCTCGGCGAGGGCGCCGGCATGGCGGTCCTGGAGACGTACGAGCACGCCATGGCGCGCGGCGCCACCATCCTTGCCGAGGTCGCCGGCGCCGGCCTCTCCGCCGATGCCTCCGACATTGTCGCGCCGACCGTCGAAGGGCCGACGGCGGCCATGCGCGCCTGCCTCGCCGATGCCGGCTTCAATCCCGAGGATGTCGACTACCTCAACGCCCATGGCACCGGCACCAAGGCCAACGACCAGATCGAGACGGCAGCGATCAAGCGCGTCTTCGGCGACCATGCCTACAAGCTTTCGGTGTCGTCGACCAAGTCGATGCACGCCCATTGCCTCGGCGCATCGGGTGCGCTGGAGATGATCGCCTGCGTGATGGCGATCCGCGAAGGCATCGTGCCGCCGACGGCCAATTTTCGTGAGGCCGATCCCGATTGCGACCTCGACGTCACGCCGAATGTGCCGCGCGAGCGCAAGGTGCGCGCCGCGATCAGCAACGGCTTCGCGTTCGGCGGCACCAATGCCGTGCTGGCCTTCAAGGCTGTCTGATCTAAGGGGCGGGCGGATCTGCCCCAGGCCGGCCATTCCGTTGACTGTCCGTGCTCGATGAAACCCTTCGCCGCCATATTGATCGTGCCGTGCGCCGCGTCTAATCCTTGGCCGACCCGCCAAAACCGCGCCGCTCGGCGCGAATCCTCATCCAGGAGTTTCCATGGCAGACCTGTCCGCCTTTCCGATCGCAACGCGTTGGCCGGCCAAGCATCCGGACCAGCTCCAGCTCTATTCGGCGACAACGCCGAACGGGGTGAAGATATCGATCGCCCTGGAGGAACTCGGCCTTCCTTACGAGCCGCATTGGGTCAACATCGGCCAGAACGAAAGCTGGACACCGGAATTCCTGTCGCTCAATCCCAACGGCAAGATACCGGCGATCATCGATCCCAACGGCCCGGACGGCAAGCCGATCGGCCTGTTCGAATCCGGCGCCATCCTGCTCTACCTCGCTGAAAAGACCGGCCTGCTCATGCCCATTGATGGCGCGCGCCGCTACGAGACCATCCAGTGGGTGTTCTTCCAGATGGCCTCGGTCGGGCCAATGTTCGGCCAGGTCGGCTTCTTCCACAAATTCGCCGGCCGCGAGATCGCCGACAAACGCCCTCTGGAGCGCTATCGCGACGAGTCAAAGCGACTGCTCGGCGTGCTCGACGGCCGGCTGAAAGGGCGCAAGTGGATCATGGGCAATGACTACACCATCGCCGACATCTCGCTGCTCGGTTGGGTGCGCAACCTGATCGGATTCTACGAAGCGCGCGAACTCGTCGGCTTTGACGATTTCGCCCATCTGGGAACATGGCTGGAGCGCGGCCTGGCGCGGCCGGCGGTGCAAAAAGGCCTGACCGTCCCGGCCAAGGGATAGAAAAACCAGCCTCCGAAGTGCGGCTATTTCGCCTTCGCTTTAGCTTTCGAACCGCCTTTGCCCATGACGGAAGCAGCGAGCGACGCAGCACCTCGGGCGGCGACCATGACCGCGCCGGCAGCGACGTTGGCCGTGGCCTTGGCCGTGCGCATCGCACTGCCGCCTAAGGAGTCGCTGGAACTCGCGGGCTTCTTCGGCTTTGGGGCTTTTGGCGCGGCTTTCGCTGCGGTCGGCACCACTTTCTTCGGCGCTGCCTTGCCGAAAGCCGGCTTGGCGTCCTTTGAACGGGCTGTCATCGCCGGGCCGGCGCCGGTTTTGGATTGGGTCGCCTTGCCCTTGGCGGGCGCAGGCTTTTTTGCCTTGGTTGCCATTGGACCGAATCCCTCTTTTGGCACAATTGTCGTGTCGGGATAACGGCCTGAAAGTCTTAAGGTTCCCCTTGCACAATCCGTCGAATCAAGCGGAAAGGCCGATCACCAGATCGGCGGCACTGCGCCGCGCGAGCACGCGCTCGATGTTGGGCAGGTCGTTGGAAGCGATCCAGGCGCGCGCATCTTCATCGGAGCGGCCATGCTCGTGCCAGCGCTCCATCAGGCGGCGCTCGAGCTCGTTTCGCGGCACGTCGACGAAGATCGAGAAATCGAACAGCGGCGCCAGCCGCGACCACGGCTCTTCGTCGAGCAGCAGGTAATTGCCCTCGACCAGGATGAACTTGGTTTCTGTGGCGACGATCGAGGCTGCGGCGCGCGACAGTTCCATGCTGCGGTCGAAGACCGGAATGGCGATGTCGGGTTCACCGGCACGGATACGCTTCAGCAAGGCCTCAAAACCGGCAAAGTCGAAGGTTTCCGGCGCGCCCTTGCGCGCGCGCAGACCGCGCCGCTCGAGCACGGCGTCGTCATAGTGGAAGCCGTCCATCGGTACGACCTCCGCTGCACCTTCGGGCAGCAGTTCATGCAGCCTTGCCGACAGCGTCGACTTGCCGGCGCCCGGTGGACCGGCAATGGCGACGATGAAGCGGTTTGCCTTGCCGGCACGCTTGAAGATGGTGGCGGCGAGATGGGCGATTTCGGACATGAGAGCCTCTCTGGCAGAGCTTCAGATCCACCATGTTCCGCATGATGATTTCGGCCACATCTTGGCGACAGTTCACGGAAATTTCAAACCCTGCGGCCGCGCAATCACACCTACGAGGCCAGCGGCTGGCCAATGCGCAGGAAATCGCTGTCGAAGGGAACCTCCCGCGTCGAACCACCGGCTTGCAGCCGCATGCGGCCATCCGCCGTCGTGACGTCCCGCGGCGGCTCGCCGCCCGACAGCGGCAGGACGCCGATGACGTGGCGAAAGGACACGCTTTGGCCTTCGCCCAGCGCAAAAGCGGTCGCCACCCCTTCGCGCTTCAGCCAGTTGTCGCCGATCGAGGCGGCATGGCCGACGGCAGCGCGGCCATCCTCGATGCCGAGCACGCCAAGGTGGCGGCCGCTCCATGGGGCGTAGTCGCGCCCGCCATTGCTGAACCACAGCATGGTGATTGGCAGTTCGGCCGGGTTCTTCAGCACCAGCACCAGATCGTCCTCGGCCTGTCGTGCAAGCGCGGTCCATCCCGGCCCGCCATGGTCGGCTTCGACCAGCGTGATGAAATCCTCGCGGCGGTCATCCATGCGGTATTCCGTCAGGTCGAGCGTGCCGCCGCCAGCGGCGGGAAAATGACCGAGATCGGTGGAGCGAGCCGGATAGGCGAGCATGAAGCGGCCGCGTGCGGGATCGGGCTCCAGCGGATCGTCCAGCGTCGCGGCAAAACGTTTGGGCGAAAAGGCCAGCCTGCCGCCGCCGGTCATGGCCGTCATCGGGTGATGGGCGATCGAGATCGCACCATGGCCGCCGGAAAACGCATGCTCCTGGTAGAGGAAGGGATGGCCGTCGCGCAGCGTCAGGATCTTGTCGACCGAAGCGCCCATCACCTCGTGCCGCAGGCGATAGACGGCGCGCCAGCCATCGTCGGTCGCGACACTTTCGACGACATCCCAGGCACTGTTGGCCGTCCAGCCATGCAGCGGCGCTTCCTCGACATCGCTGCGCGAAAACGGCGCGCAGAGGAAATCGCCGGACAGCCGAACCGTGCCTTCCGGCAGGTCTTTCGGCAGCGTCTCGTTCGCATCGACCCAGCGCGCGCGATGCAGCGGCTTCAGCTGCCGCCCATCGCCCTCGACGACCATGTCGGCGATGTGGCCGACCGTGAGGTCGAGCGAAACCGAAATGCCTCTGGCCTTGATGGTGTGGATGGTCATTTGCGCTGTCACCGATTCTGAAGGCGCAAACTGAACCGTTCGGCGGCGGTTGCGCAAGCGCCGCGACAGGCATTTTGCATCAGCGCCCTTTCACCTTCCCCACAAAGGGGAGGGTGAGCTACTGTCGCTTGTATTCCCGCACCGGCGACTTGGTGTCGTCGGTGTAGGTAACCTGCACCGACATCGATTTCACGCTGTCGGCGACCTTGAAATAGGGCTGGTAGTCGTAGGGGATGGCGTAGGGGTCCTTCTTGTCGCAAGGCGGCATCTTGATCTCTTTGTCGAGTGCCGCGCCGTTCAAGCTGTAATGCACCTGTTTGATGGCGCAGCGGTAGGACAGCATCTGGGTGAAATAGACCAGGCCGTGGTTGCCGCTGGCATCGAAGGCGATCCACGAGGTCCAGAACTGGTCGAGGATCTGCTTGTTGCCTTGCTGAAGCGCTGTCTCGGGGTCGAAGCGGATGTCGAACGGGCCGGTCTCGCGGCCCCTGATGTCGAGATATTTGATCGCAATGATCCCCGCCACCGTGCTGTCGGGCATCTCGAAGCTCGGATTGGCCATCGGCTTGCCGGTCGTCTGGTCGTTCATGGCCAGGAAACCGGTGTCGGTGAACGGACCGCTGTCGCCCATGCGCCAGGAGATGGCGGTCGCCGGCTCGGGCAGCGAGATGGTCATCGACCAGCCCTGGTTGGAGCGCATCGGCGTCAGCGAAGGCACGAAGCGGGCGGGGTCGAGCACGTCGCCAAGCGCCGCCAGCCGGCTGCGGCTGCGGTCCAGCCAGTCGGCCAACTGCGTCTGGTCGACGAAATATTTGAGCAACCCGCCATCCTGTTCGTAGGACGTGAACTTGGTCAGCGCCTTGGCCTCGTTGCGCTTGTCGGCCAGCGTCTGGGCGCCGAGGCGGTCTTCGGAAAACTCCTGCGCCAACAGGAAATAGGCCGGCGCGAAATCCGGATTGGCTGATATGAAGGCGTTGAGCTTGTCCAGGCGCTGGGCGTCGTCGAACTGCTGGATATGCACGAGCTTGATCGACAGCGCCTTGCCCTTGTCGGCAAACGCGCCGAACACCTCGCGCGCGCCGGCCTTGCCGTCCTGCACCCGAAGCAGCGTGGCAAAGCGCGTATAGGGGTCGATGGCGTCGACGTCGAAGCCGGCAAAGGCGAGGTAGGAGCGCCGCGCATTGAGCATGTCGCCGGACAACTCGTAGACTCGGGCATTGTGGTAGAACTCGTCCGGCCGCTTCGGCTCGGCGATCGCCCCGCCCTGCGCGGCCAAGGCGGCAAAGCCCTTGGCGATGATGTCGATCGAGGCGGCGATCTGCACGGTCGTCGCTTGCAGCTTCTCGGTCTGGGCCTGCTGCTGCGCCTGGCCGGCGACCAGCGTCTCGGTCTCCTTCTTCACCTCGTCGGTGGTCTTCTGCACTTCCGCCGTCCGCTCAGTCTGCTGCTGCTGGACGGACGCGATCTCGTCGGTCTTTTTCGCCACCGTGTCGGTCGACTGCTTGACCGCCTCCACCGTCTTTTGCGTCTGCGTGACGGTCTGCTCGATCTTCGCAACTTTCTCGGTAACGATGCCCATCGACTGCTGCAACCCGGCAATGGCCGGCACCAGGCTGGCGATCACCCCGTGCTGGGCGTTGGTCTGCTGCTGCAGGCCGTAGACGCCGCCGGCGACGGCCGCCGCACTGGTGGCGAAGATCAAGGCCGGCAGCGCCTTGGCCGCCAGCACCAGCCGGAGCACGATGGCAATGGCGATGATGATTGCGGCGACCGCGGCGACCAGCGCGACATAGGCGGCGAACGGCGCCAGCGGATTGAGGATGTCGGATACGGCACCCCCGACAAAGGCGACGCTGCCGGCCCATTTGCCGGTGCGGCTGAGTGATGCCCTGATAAGCGAGGGCGCAGCGCCCCCGGCCCCGATGTTCGTCATGCCAAGCCCCCAAGCCCTCGATACCACGCCCCTTCCCACGGGAAACGCGGCCTTGGCAAGCAAAGACACGGGAAAACCGGCGTTTTCGCGGCGGATGCCAAGCTTGCGCGGCTCGACAATCCTGGGGCTAACCGGCATTAACCAAATGGACGCAACAGCCGCGTTACGTTAGCGTCGTCTCATCTCAGCAACAGCCGACCCAGAACAGTCCAGCCCTTGTCCTACCTGCGTCCCCTTCCGCTCATCCAGAGAGTTTTTGCGGCACTAGCCCTGCTGGTGCTGCTGGCCGGCTGCTCGACCACGACGCCGCCGGACTCGGTGCTGGCCGTGCCGGCGCCGGCGCAGAAATATGCGGCCATCGTGGTTGACGCCAGGACCGGCAAGCAGCTGTTCGAGGTCAGCTCGACGGCGCAGCGCTACCCCGCCTCGCTGACCAAGATGATGACGCTGTATCTTTTGTTCGAGGCGCTGGAGTCCGGCCGCGTCAGCAAGCAGACGCAGATCCCGGTTTCGGACCATGCCGCCTCGCAGCCGCCGACCAAGATGCGCTTCCGGCGCGGCGAAAGCATCGACGTCGATTCCGCGATCCGCGCCATCGTCGTCAAATCGGCCAATGACGTGGCGGTGGCGGTCGGCGAATATCTCGGCGGCTCGGAGGATCAGTTCGCCGCCATGATGACATCCAAGGCGCGCCAGCTCGGCATGACCAGCACCACCTTCCGCAACGCGTCGGGCCTGCCCGACGATGGCCAGATGACGACGGCGCGCGACATGGCGGTGCTCGGCATGGCGCTGCATCAGCGCTTTCCCCAGCAGTTCCACTATTTCTCCGAAAGCGACTTCATGTTCCGCGGCCGGCTGGTGCGCGGCCACAACGACATGCTCGGCCGCGTGCGCGGCGTCGACGGCATCAAGACCGGCTACATCAGGGCGTCCGGCTTCAACATCGTCACCTCCTACAATGCCGACGGCCGCAATTTGATCGTCGTGGTGATGGGCGCCGACTCAGCCCGCCAGCGCAACGACCATGTCGAAGCGCTGATCCAGCGCAGCCTGTCGCCGACCACGGACGGCGCCAAGACCAGGCTGATGTTCGCGGAACAGTGAGGAGTGGTCCGCGTAGCGGACAAAAGCCAATTGCTTGGCTTTTTGAACGACGAACGCCCTGAGCCTGCGAAGGGCGAGCTGCCGGTAGCAAGCATCGCGCTTGGCTGCGCGGGGATGGATGTCGATAGGAATTTTTTCTTGACTCTGAGGGCAGCTATGCTACTATTTTCGGTATGGTGCTGAGTCGCGCCAATTGATCGACTGGAAACGTGACCCGCCCGCAAGGCGGGTTTTTTGTTGCCCGCCGCCCTGCAGAACCTTGTGCACGTTGGCGGGACAGCGCCCCCCTCTGTCCTGCCGGATATTCGTTGCTCGGAAAGCCAAGCAATTGGCTTTCCGCCCGCTGCGCGGACCGCTCCTCAACCCGGGGGGAGATTGGCAGCTTCGGCGCTCCGCTCACTCCTGTGACGGTGGAAATTGGCGAAAGCCGGGACAACAGCCAATCTCCCCCCTTGAGGGGGAGATGTCCGGCAGGACAGCGGGGGGTGATTGGCGCAAACATCGGGCAAGTTCTTCCCGCTCCGGCCAATCTGGAACGTCTCCACCCGCCCTGAGAGGCGAGCCGCCGCCAGCCACATCGCCTTCTCCGATCAAAAACACTTGTCCGGCCTGCGAAATCCGTGCCCGGCGCTGGCTATGCGCCGCCACCTCTGTCTATCGTCGCCCAGCACCCTCAGGAGCCCACCATGAGCACCGTCCCCAAAACGCCCGAACAGGCGGCAGACAATCAGAACGATGACGGCGGCGAGTATTTCGAGGCGCCGATCGTCGGTGAGCTGGAGGCCGATCCGGTATCGGACGAACACTTCGACACGCCCGAAGTGCCGGACTCCGACCCCGCTGGTCCAGGCGCCCACCGTGGCAAGCCGAAGAAAAAGCCGTCGGCGATATCGGGCCGCAAATTCCGCAAGCGCGATCTGGTGCGCATCGACACGCTGCGCCCGAGCCTCGCTGACCGCATCCGCTCGGACCATCCCGACCTGCCGGCGGGCGCCCGCATCAGCCGCGCCGAGCTCGGCCGCTACCGCATGCGCTACATGGAGGAGTTGCTGCAGCAGGAGCACGGCGAATTCTCCGAGCTCGACCGTCAGGTGGTCGAATCGATCGCCAGGCAGGACACGATTTCCGAAAACTCGGAAGAAGAATTCGAGGAGCACCGCACCTTCGCCGACCGCGTCTCCGACAACATGGCGGCCTTCGGCGGCAGCTGGTGGTTCCTGATCTCGTTCGGCAGCGTGCTTCTGGTGTGGATCGGCATCAATCTGGTCGCCGGCATGAGCGCCGCTTTCGATCCCTATCCCTTCATCCTGCTCAACCTGCTGCTCTCCTGCATTGCCGCCATCCAGGCGCCGATCATCATGATGAGCCAGCGGCGGCAGGAGTCCAAGGACCGCCTGCGCTCCTTCAACGACTACCGCGTCAACCTCAAGGCCGAGCTCGAAGTGCGCCATCTGCACGAAAAGCTCGACTACCTCATCTCGCGCCAATGGACGCGCCTGGCCGAAATGCAGCAGATGCAGCTGGACGCGATGCACGAACTGGCGGGCGCTAAGAAGCCGAAGCGGGCGGTGCGTGGAAGGCGGACGGTGAAGGCGGGGGCGGAAACCTCATAGGCCGCAGCCCGGACGCATCGAGCCAAGTCGCTACGCCAATCTCCAATTGCCCGTTGAAGCCCGCCCCGGCTTCCGCTAAGAAGCCGTGACTTGCCGGTTCACCGGCTGGTTCGTTTTCCGGATTCCGGAAAGCACCCGTAGCTCAGCTGGATAGAGCGCTGCCCTCCGAAGGCAGAGGTCACAGGTTCGAATCCTGTCGGGTGCGCCAATTATTTCTGGGACCGTTTCGGGGCACTGCGTTTGTCGTGGGCAGCTTTGCGGTCGAGCAGGCTCACGCGGCCCTTCAGCCCTTCAAAGGCATAATTCTTCTCAACCGCCAGCCAGGGCAACCGCCAGCGTTCGGCGGCGAGGGTGTCGCGAGCCCGCGAATGGGCCACCTGCGTCGTGAAGAAGGTGCACCCCTCATTGCTCGGCTGCCGGCCAGCCGTCGAACCACATGTAATAGTAGGCGATGAGCATTTGGCGCCCCTCGAACGCGTCCAGCAATGTTACCGACCCGACACCGACCGGAGTGGGTGCACCCTATCTCCACTTATGAGGTACCGTGCCGTTCTCCCGCGGCTGGGGAGCGCCTAGAGCATCAGATAGATGATCCGGCCCAGAGCGCCAAAAAGCAGCGCGAAAGCTGCAATCGACTGGACGAAGAAGCCGGGATAGCGCTTCAAGGGCGCGGTGCGATACCCTACGAAATATGCAATCCGACCTATCATCCAGAGCAGCCCAAGGCCGGAAGCCCACGCGGCATTCCAGTAGATCGCGAACAGCCACATCGACGGCATAAAGATAGGAAACCATTCCACCGCGTTGGCATGTGCCCGGATGGTTCGTTCAAGGAGCGGGTCGCCGGTCATTGCGGGCGCCAGTATGCCAGTCTTCTTATGGGTTCTCGCGACCGTCACCGCCATTCCGAATATCATCAAGCTACAAAACAGCGTCACGAGAGCTACCGGGTAAAGCCGTTCCATGTTTGCCTCCTCTCATGGTCGGGACAGTAGGCAAGCAAAGGTTATCGGCAAGGGCAAGGCGCAGGCAGATCTTTCCTGACAGCCAGCGCCAATAAGAGCCGGGTTTGTCAGTTACATAATTGCCCTTTTTGTTAATCATCCGAAAACGATGGGCAAGTTGGAATGCCATCAGCGTCCCTTCCGTGGAGGCGGTGACGGCCATCGACATACCGCCGTGACCGGCCTGCTGCCGAAAGGTGGCGGCATTTTGTTGCGCGATTGACACGCTGCCCGGCGGAAGGCAAAGAGTGACACATTATTGGCAAAGGGGAATGTCGATGAAGAAAATCTATCAGAAGCCCGTTTTCACGAAGCGTGAGCGACTGTCGTCAGTGACGGCTTCGCCCAGCTCATCCGGGATTATCGATTAACCAAGAGAGTTACAGTTTTGGAAAGCCCGCTGCCGAAAGGTGGCGGGCTTTTTGCTTTCTCCAGGAAACGACAGCCGATTCCGCAAGTCGGCACCGCCAACGTCAATTTCAAGTTCGGCAGACGCAACTGCCTGTGGGACCGCGTGCAGGGCACGTTAGCGGACCAGTGCCGAAGGCCTGAAGAAAGACAAAGCGGAATGGTTCAAGCCCGGCCTTGTCGGACGGGTGCGAAGAAATGCATCGCCATGCGAAGCTGCTGGACTGCCCGGAGGAGAAGTAATGCCCGTGGTAAAAAGGCCCCCTGAAGCGCGAGAACAGGCTCTGTACTCGCGATCTAGACCATCAGGCTTAATTGCTGGATTCCTGTTGTGCCGGTAGCGTAATCGGGCTGGGGTGTCCAGCACTGGCCGGCACGGCGTGTCCAACCCCAAATTCGCAACCGTGCCGGTCTGTTGCACCAATGGGAATGAATGTCTCGGGCTTCGACCTTGACCCCCTTCCGCGCAAGAATTGTCTGCATTGCCGCCATCAGCTCTTCGTCCCACTGGTCAGGTTTCCCTAACGGTCGAAGGTAAGCCAGCGCGGGCCCGCCGAGTCGCGTTACCCTACCACTCCCCGCACACTCTCCCGCTCCACCAGCGGGCACTCCAGCTTCGTGATCGGGTACCGCCCGCGCCCAGGCGCCGCCGGCGCTTCCAGCTGTTCGATCGCCCATTGGCCCATCGCCATGTGCGGCAGGATCGAGGTCGTCAGCGGCGGGAACAGATGCCTGGCGATTTCCTCGTCGTCGTAGCCGACCACGGAAATATCTTGCGGAATGTGCAGGCCGGCTTCCTTCAGCGCTTCGTAGCAGCCGATCGCGGTGCGGTCGTTCTGACAGAAGATGGCGGTGGGCTTGTCCCTGAGTGCCAGCAGCTTGACGGTGGCGGCATAGCCGGCGCTGGCCGACCAGTCGCCCTCGACCACCAGCTCGGGATCGAACGGAATGTCGGCCGTGGCGAGCGCGCGGCGGTAGCCCTTCAGCCGGTCCTGTGCCGCCTGCATCCACGGCTCGCCGGTGATGGTGGCGATGCGGCGGTGGCCGTGGCTGATCAAATGGCGGGTCGAGCTCTGGCCGCCGGCGATCTCGCTCGGCACCACGGCAGGGAAGGCGTAGTCCGCCGTGTAGCAGTTGAGCAGGATCACCGGGATGTCGAGGCCGTAGAGATAGTCGGGCGCCGTGATCTCGCGGGTGAAGATGGTCATGTAGATCAGCGCCGAAATGCCCCGCTTGGTCAGCGCTGAAATGGCGCGCGGCTCCATGACGGAATCGCCCAGCGTCTGCGCCACCAGAAGCACGTTGCCGGCATTCCACGAGGCCTGGCGCGCGCCCTCGATGGCGACCACGGCTTCGGGGCTGGTGGCGAGCTGGTCGACGGCAAAGCCGATCACCCCGTCCAGCCCTTCGAAGGCGGGCCCCTCGAAGGCAGGCAATGCCGGGTGAAGCGCCTCGAAAGCGGGCGCGGTGTAGCCAAGCGTCCGTGCGGCCTCGATCACCCGTTCGCGGGTCTGCTGCGACAGCTTGATCCCTGGCGAATTGTTGAGCACGAAGGACACGGTCGCCTGCGAGCAGCCAGCGGCCCTGGCGATATCGATCATGGTGACGCGGCCCTTGGCGCCCTTGGCGGGCGCCTTGCGCCGCCTCGCCGTGTCGCTGGCCCGATCCGTCGTCTCGCTCATGGCAAATCCCAGTCTGGCTGGCCGGTCAGGCCGGCAAGGTGGCGTGACGCCGTCGATTTATCGGAATAACGTCAAGCTCGTTTATAACTATTAGTATGCCGGAGGTCCATCCGCCACGCATCTCCATACAAGCGAAAGCTCAATTAACAAAAGGCCTGGGCGGCTGCCCAGCGGTGAGGGCGGCACGCCGGCGGGCACACCGCGAAACCGCTGGCATTGGCTCGGAACTAATACTGTTTACTAATACAAAAATGCGCTGTACCGTCAATCGTCGCATCCGGCCGGTCACGTCCGGGGCGACGGGAGAGTACGAAAAATGGCCCGGTGGCGAGCGGATCCTATCTCCGCAAGCCTTGTCTCGGATATGTGATATGTCAGACAAATCGGACTATTTACGAATGAAGGATGAGTCTCTAAGGTCGCTGTCGTGGCTGGAACGACGCCATTCTTTCGGTGCCGGGAACCCCTTTGAGGAGGAGGGCGTCCACGCTGCAAACGGCAAATCAGGTCAGTGCAAGATCGGCCGGTCCAACGACTGAGCCAAACGGGAGGTTGAACATGAAATCCTTGATACGCAATGCATCCGTAGCCGCGACCGCGCTGCTGCTTGGCCTGTCGGCCACGGCAATCGCGCGCGCCGACGACAAGCCGACGCTGGCCTTCGTGGTCAACGGCGCTTCCGATTTCTGGAAGGCCGCCGAAGCCGGCGTCAAGAAGGCGCAGGGCGAACTGCCCGACTACACGCTCGAGCTCAAATATCCCGAACAGTCCTCGGTCGCCATCCAGCAGCGGCTGATGGACGATCTGGTGACGGCCGGCGTCAAGGGCATCATGGTCTCGGCCGTCGATCCCAAGACCTCGACCGATGGGTTGAATAAGATCGCCTCGGAAACCGCGCTGTTCACCACCGACTCGGACGCGCCGCAGACCAAGCGCGTCGCCTATATCGGCTCGTCCAACGTCGATGCCGGCAAGCAGGCGGCCGAAATCGCCAAGAAGGCGATGCCCAATGGCGGCAAGTGCCTCGGCTTCGTCGGCCTGCTCGGCGCCGACAATGCCAAGGAGCGCATCCAGGGCATGAAGGACGGCCTGGCCGGCACCAAGATCGAGCTGATCGACGTGCGCGGCGACGACATCGACCAGGCGCGCGCCAAGAAGAACGTCGAGGACGCGCTGGTCGCCAGCCCCGACGTCACCTGCATGGTCGGCTTCTACTCCTACAACACGCCGCGCATCTATGAAGCGCTGCGCGATGCCGGCAAGCTCGGCTCGATCACCGTCGTCGGCTTCGATGACGATCCGATCACGCTGGGCGGCGTCAAGGAAGGCACCATTGCCGCCACCGTCGTGCAGCAGCCCTTCGAATGGGCCTATCAGGGCATGAAACTGATGGCTGCCTATCTCAAGGGCGACAAGTCGGGCATCCCGGAAGGCAACCTCATCATCATCCCGACCAAGATCATCGGCAAGGATGACGTCGACGCCTACGCCGCCAATCTGAAGGCGATGGCCGGAAACTAAGACTTGAAGCAGTTCAGCCGGCTCAACGTCGCTTGGGCCGGCTGCTCGCATTGACGAACACCGCGAGGATCGTCAGTCTGCCAAAAGCCAAGAGCATGATCCCGAAAAGTGGAAGCCGGTTCTCGGAAAAGATCATGCTCAGAAATTGGCCCGCCAATCGCTGTCAGGCATGATGAATTATTCCGACACATCCATTGCTGCATCCGTGACCGCCCCGTTCCTCAGCCTTGAGAACGTGCGCAAGACCTATCCGGGCGTCGTCGCGCTCGACGGCTTCTCCATGGAGGTCAGGCCGGGCGAGGTCATCGGCCTTGTCGGCGAAAACGGCGCCGGCAAATCGACGTTGATGAAGATCCTTGGCGGCGTCACCAGGCCCGACAGCGGCACGATCACCGTCGACGGCACCGCGCATGACAGGCTCTCCGTCGAAGCCAGCCTGGGATCGGGCATCGCCTTCGTCCACCAGGAACTCAACCTGTTCGAAAATCTGGACGTCGCCGCCAACATCTTCTTCGGCCGCGAGCCGTTGCGCGCCGGGCCGCTCAAGCTCGTCGACCGCGCCAAGCTGCGCACCATGGTGGCGCCGCTTTTGAAGCGCGTCGGCGCCAATTTTTCCGCCGACACGCCGGTCGCGACCCTGTCGCTGGCGCAGCAGCAGATGGTCGAGATCGCCAAGGCGCTGTCGATCGAGGCGCGGCTGGTCATCCTCGACGAGCCGACATCGAGCCTGCCGCTCGCCGAGACCGACAAATTGCTCGACGTCATCAAGGCGCTGAAGGCCGACGGCATCAGCGTCATCTTCATCTCGCACCGCCTGCACGAGGTCGAGCGCGTCGCCGACCGCGTCGTGGTGCTGCGCGACGGCATGCTGGCCGGCACTTTGCCGAAGAGCGATATCGGCCACGACCAGATGGTCAAGCTGATGATCGGCCGCATGCTGAAGGAGCGCGAGAAGGCCTCGGAAGCGGCGCGTGCGCCCGGCGCCGTAGCACTTGCGGCCAAGGCCATCCGCACCCCTGCCTATCCCGGCCGCCCGGTCGATCTCGACGTCAGGCGCGGCGAAATCCTCGGCCTCGCCGGTCTTGTCGGTTCCGGCCGCACCGAGCTGGCGCGGGTGTTCTTCGGCATCGATTCGAAGCTCGGCGGCGCGCTGGAACTCGACGGCAAGCCGCTTGCGCTGGCTTCCGCGGCCGACGCCGTCGCGCACGGCATCTTCCTGGTGCCGGAAGACCGCAAGCTGACCGGTATCCTGCTCGACCTGTCGATCGCTCAGAACATTTCGCTGCCCAATCTGCCCGCGCATGCGCGCCGCTCCCTGGTGTCCTCAAGCGCCGAGACCTCCACCGCCGAGAAGCAGAAGAAAGATCTCGGCATCAAGGCGCCTTCGGTGCAGACGCGCACCGGCACGCTGTCGGGCGGCAATCAGCAGAAGGTCGTGCTCGGCAAGTGGCTGGCCATGAACCCCAAGGTGATGATCCTCGACGAGCCGACGCGCGGCATCGACATCGGCGCCAAGGCGGAAATCTACGGCCTGATGCGCGCATTGGCCGATGCCGGCGTCGCCGTGCTGATGATCTCGTCGGACATGGAAGAGGTGATCGGCGTGTCCGACCGCATCGCCGTCATGCATGAGGGCCAGATCTCCGGCATTCTCGACAAGGACCGGTTCAGCCAGGAAAACGTGCTGCTGCTGGCGGTGGGCAAGCAGCCGAAGTAGTTTTGCCGGGGTCGCGCAAGCGCGATCTGCTCAGGCATTGGGGAGACGACGATGAGCAAGAAAGATCTCGGCCTGCTGATCCTGATCCTGGTGGTCGGGGCGATCGTGGCGATCATCAATCCGCGCTTCCTGCTGCCGATCAACCTCGCCAACACCTCGAACCTGATCGGCCTGTTCGGCATCCTGTCGATCGGCCAGGCCTTCGTCATCATCACCGGCGGCATCGAATTGTCGGTCGGCTCGGTGGTCGCGCTGCTTGGAACGCTGTTCATCGACTTCATCGCCGTGCGCGAGGTGGGCTGGCCGCTGGCCTTCGTGCTGATCCTGTTCCTCGGCGCCATCATCGGCCTGGTGCATGGCTGGCTGATCACAAGGCTCAAGCTGCAGCCTTTCGTCGTCACTTTGTGCGGCCTGTTGATCTACCGCGGTGTCGCCCGCTTCTACACTGCCGACGGCACGGCGGGTTTTGCGTTCGGCCAGAATTTTCCCGAGCTCGAATTCCTCACCGCCGGCCGCTCCTATGGCGTGCCGAACAGTTTCATCGCGCTGATCGTTATTTCGATCGTCATGTGGGTGGTGCTGCACCGCTCGGTGTTCGGCCGCTATCTCTACGCCATCGGCAAGAACGAGGAGGCGGCGAAATATTCGGGCATCCGCACCGGCCGTGTCGTCATCGCCGCCTATGTCATCTGCGGCGTGTTGACGGCGCTGTCGGCGATCTATTTCGCCATGTACACGCGCTCGATCTCGCCGGCCAGCCACGGCCAGTTCTACGAGCTCTACGCCATCGCCGCCGCCGTGCTCGGCGGCTTCTCGCTGCGCGGCGGCGAAGGCTCGCTGATCGGCGTCATCCTCGGCACGGTGCTGCTGCAGGAGCTGCAGAATCTCGTCAACCTGCTCGGCATCCCGTCCTCGCTCAACTTCGCGGTGATGGGCGGCGTCATCCTCATCGGCGTGCTGGTCGACCAGCAATGGGGCGTGTTCCGGGAACGGCGGCTGATGGTCGACGCCACCCGCAAGGGCGTGGCGGGCCAGGCTGCGGAATAGCTAGCCTAGATCAGGCCCGACATGTCGGAAAAGGCCATCGCCTTGCGCAGCACCTCGGCGAAGCGTTCGCCGGCGGCTTCGCGCGGGCCGCTGTTGTCGATCGAGGTGACGCCGGGCCCGGACAGAGTGACATTGGCGCTGCGTGCCAGCCGCGCCAGCACTTCGCCGCGGGACTCCCGGCCGCGCATCGCCAGACGCTCGGCCAGCACTTCAGGCGAGGCAGTGATCTCGACGATGGCCAGGTTGGCATAGCGTTCGCGCAAGGAGGGGATGATCGCGCGCGACACATTGGCGACAGCGACACGGCCATTGGCGACAGACCAGTCGACATCGGCGGGGATGCCGTAGCGCAAGCCGTGTGCTTCCCAGGAAATGGCGAAGGCGCCATCGGCTTCGGCTTCGGCGAAGGCAGCGTCGGCCAGCGTGTCGTGATCCTCGCTTGCGGCATCGCTCGGCCTGGTGATGACCCGGCGGACGAACTCCAGCCGCGTTTCGTCGGCAAAATGGTTGCGGGCGTAGCCGATCACCGTGTCCTTGCCGGCGCCGCTTGGGCCGACGACGGCGACGAAAACGCCATCGCGGATCGGAAACGTCTCGGCCGAAAGTTCCCGCTCGATCAGTGCCGACACCATCATGCCACCCGGCGTCCCTGCCGCCAGACGGTGCGCACGACCGGAACATGGTCGTCGACGCGCACCCGCACCAGATCGGCGCGGCGGCCCTGCTCGATGACGCCGCGGTCGGTCAGGCCAACCGCATCGGCCGGGTTCTTCGAGACCATGGCGACGGCCTGCGGCAGGGAAATGCCTTCGACGACATCGCCGAGGAAGAACGCCGACTGGATCAGGCTGAAGGGAATGTAGTCGGACGACAGGATGTCGAGCAGGCCGTCGCTGGCCAGCGTACGGGCCGAGACATTGCCCGAATGCGAGGCGCCGCGCATAACGTTTGGCGCGCCCATCAGCACACCCATCCCGGCCCCTTTCGAGGCCCTGGCGGCCTCTTCCGTGGTCGGGAATTCGGCGACCCGCACGCCCTGCTCGATCGCTTCGTCGACATGGCCCGATGTGGCGTCGTCGTGGCTGGCCAGCACGATGCCGCGCTCCTGGCAGGCGGCGGCGATCACCGCCCGGTTCGGCGCCGAATTGCGCGCCGATTCGGCCATCCGCTTTTCGCAGAACACCTTGAAGTCGCGATCGGTCAGCTTCAGCTTGCGCTGGTAATAGTAGGCATAGGTTTCGAGATTGACGAACTGGCGCTGGCCTGGCGCATGATCCATCAGCGATGCCAGCTTAACCCGCTCGTCGCCGTCGAAATTGGCGAAAGCCCTGAGGCAGTCCGGAGCCGAAACCTCGCAGCGCAGGTGGATGAAATGGTCGGCGCGCAGACGGTCCTGCTTCACACTGTCCTCGATCGCGTCGGCCAGCTTGCGGATGTCGGCCGATGTCAGGTCGGCGTCTTCGTCCATGCCGACGCGCAAGGCGTCCAGCACGGTGGTGATGCCGGCGGTTGCCACCTGCGCGTCATGGGCGAGCACGGCGGCGATCGGATTCCAGCGCACCTTGGGCCGCGGCGCGTAATGGCCTTCGAGATGGTCGGTGTGCAACTCGACCAGCCCGGGAATAATATAGTCGCCGCCCATATCCTCGCCGGTGCGACTAGAACCAGAGCTTGCGCCGGCTTCGATGCCGACGATAAAGCCGTCGCGCAGCACCAGCGAACCTTCGACGATCTCGTCGGCAAGCACGATGCGGGCATTGTGGAGAACAGTCTCGGCGGTCATTTCAGGCAGTCCTTCAGGCGGTTTTTCTGGCCGGGCGGCGCCCGAGCGCGTGATGCGAGAGCACCATGAACGGCGCACCCGGTTCGGTTTCGACAAACAAGGTCAGCGCATCCACCAGCACCTTCTGTTGCAGCACTTCCGCGAACAGGCTGTCGATCGCTGCGCGCAAACGCGGGCTCTCCTGTGACCCCGCCCGGCCGGAGAGCGTCATGTGGAAGCGAAAGGTTTCGAAGACATAGGGGTAGCCCCATTGGCAGAGATTGCGGAACTCGGCCGGCTTCAGCGAATCCGGGCTGCGCCGCTCGATTTCCGCCTCGCTCAGCGGTGCGCGAAACCGGTCGAAGTCGCGCACCACGTCATCGGCGAACCGGTTGAGCGCAGGCACTGGCCCTTCCGGCACCAGTGCGAAGAAGCCGTCGATCTGGCTGACCACGAGACGGGGGATGGTCACCACCGGCGTCACCTCGGCAAAATGGTCGAGTGCGGCGCGCAGCGAGACTTCCGTCTCGTTGGCAGCCAGGCGGAACGGTGCTTTCAGCGTCGCATGGAAACCATAGCGGCGCGCCGAAGCGGTGTGGAAAGCGACTTCCGCCGCCGACAGGTCGGCCACCGCTTCGACCGGCCTCGTGGCGGCGCCAAACGGGTCGCGGCCCAGCCAGTCGGCGGCAATCCGCGCCAGTGGCTCGTCCTGCCGGGGAGTGAAATAGAGGGCGTAGCGCATGGAAAGTCCTTGTCAGCTTCGCTGCCATAGGTGATTTCCATGACGAATTGACGAAGCCTTGCTGGCTTTCAGGTAACAAAACGCTGCGGCGGGGTCATTAGCCGACGATTTTTTCGTGCTGGACCAGGGAGCGAGTGCTCACGCAGCGACCGATCAGGCCTTCATCAGCCATTCATGCTCGGGCGCATTGTGGAACTTCCACGTCCGCTTCGGTCCTGCCATGACGTTGAGATAATAGAGGTCGTAGCCATGGCAGGCGGCGCAGGGGTGATAACCCCTGGGTACCAGCACGACATCGCCATCCTCGATCGCCATTGCTTCGTCGAGCGCGCGATGACCGTTCTTGTCGGCGTCGGTGTAGACGCGCTGGAAGGCAAAGCCCTGCGGCGGGTTGAGGCGGTGATAGTAAGTTTCCTCGAGGTAGGATTCAGCGGGCAGATTGTCCTGGTCGTGCTTGTGCGGCGGATAGCTCGACGTATGCCCCCCGGGCGTGATGACCTCGACCACCAGCAGCGAATCGGCCGGCTTGCCCTCCGGCAATATGTTAGTGACATAGCGCGTGTTGGTGCCCTTGCCGCGCACCTCCTGGCCGAGATCGTCCGGTCCGATGACGCGAACCGGCAGGCCGCTGCCAAGACCCGGCGCCGAGCAGACCGCGAGCTCCAGCTCGGTGTCCGCGGTCACCGACCAGTCCGAACCCTCAGGCACGTAGACCGACCACGGCTTGCCCTCGAAGGGCGACATGCGCTCGCCGAGCAGGCCGAGATCCTTGCCGCCGGCTGAAGCCTTGCCCTTGCCGGTAACGAACACCAGGCAGACTTCGCGATCCTCCGTCTTGCCGGAGGCGCTCTCGCCCGGCTTCAGCCGATGCAGGTCGAAACCGACATAGGTCCAGCCGGCGCTTTTCGGCGTCACATGGGCGACGCGACCGTGGCCCTTGTCGGCTTTGACGAGCAGCTTCGACATTTTTGTCTCTCCTATCGCAAATCTTCGAGATCGGCCGAAGCCTCTCAACTTCGTCATCCTAGGGCCTAGCAGGAGCGAAGCTCCGTCGCGGAGACCCTAGGATGACGAAGTTAGAAGCACTGGAAGCTAACCGCCGACGCATGCGATCAGTCACTCCTTCGGCTCGGGCCCGACCGGAGGCCTCGCCTCGTCAGCAGGCTTGTAGAGATAAAAAAACTGCCAGACGGCGTAGCCGGCGAAGCCGAGCGCGATCATGCCCCAGAACGGCGTGCCGGTGGCGAACTCGATGATCGACCAGATGACGCAGACCGCGACGACGGCGACACGCCGCCACAAAGGCCGGAAGAAGGGGTGTTCGGAATCTTTCATCGGGCCAATCTACAGCAATCGGCCTCGCCGGGAACCCGTCGCACCAGCCATTGGGAGACTAGACATTTGGAAAGCCTTGCGTCTCGACCGTGTATCCGGCCGCCGTCATGACGCGCATCAATTCCTCGTGGCCCACTTGCGCCATCTTGAGCGGCGGGTTCTTCTTCGGGTCCTGCTCGGCCTCGACCACGAACCAGCCCTCATAGCCATGGTCGGCGAAGCGCTGCACGATGGCGCCGAAGTCCAGCGAACCGTCGCCCGGCACGGTGAAGGCGCCGAGCGCCACCGCGTCGAGGAAGGACTGCTTCGTGCGGTCGAGCTTTTCGATCACCCCCATGCGGACGTCCTTCACATGCACATGGCTGATCCGGGTATGGTGGTTGTCGATGGCGCGCAGCACGTCGCCGCCGGCGAATGCCAGATGGCCTGCATCGAGCAGCAGCGGAATGCCGGCTCCGGAATAGCGCATGAAGGCATCGAGTTCCGGCTCGGTCTCGACCACCGCCGCCATGTGGTGGTGGTAGGACAGCGGCATGCCTTGTTCGGCGCACCATTCGCCAAATTCGGTCAGGCGCTTCGCATAGGCTTTCATCTCGTCGTCCGACAGCTTCGGCTTGGTCGCCAGCGGCTTCGAGCGGTCGCCCTGGATCGAACGGCCAACCTCGCCATAGACGATGCAAGGCGCGTTCACCGCCTTGAACAGGTCGATCATCGGCTGGATGCGATCCTTGTTGTCGGCCATCTCCCCATCGACCAGCGTGCCCGAGAACCAGCCGCCGCACAGCGTGACGTCGGCGGCCTTCAGGATCGGCAGCATGATTTCGGGGTCATTGGGAAAACGCCGGCCCATCTCCATGCCGGTGAAGCCGGCCGAGCGCGACTGGCGCAGACATTCTTCCAGCGACACGTCATCGCTGAGCTCCGCAAGATCGTCGTTCCACCACGCAATGGGGGACATGCCCAGTTTGGCTTTCAAGTCGTCACTCCGGTCCTAAAACAGTTTCTTGCTCGTTGGCGCCGCCCCTCATCTGCCTGCCGGCATCTTCTCCCCGTGTAGAGACAGGGAGAAGGAGGAGCTTCGGCGCCTCTATCAATCGCCGATGGTCTGCATCTGCCGCTTTTCGTCATACGCCTTGCGCGCCGCGTTGACCTGCGGCCGCACTGACACTTCCGGCACCGCCACATCCCACCAGTGACCGCCGGCATCGGTGGAAACCAGCGGGTCGGTGTCGATGACGAGCACCGTGGTGCGCGTATTCTTCCTGGCTTGTGCCAGCGCGTTTTCCAGCCCGGCGATCGACGGCACTTTCTCGGCAATCGCCCCCATGCTCGCCGCATGCGCGGCGAAGTCGATGTCGGGCAGAACCTCGTGGCGCGAGTCCTTCAGCAGATTGTTGAAGTTGGCGCCGCCGGTCGCCATCTGCAGCCGGTTGATGCAGCCGTAACCGCGGTTGTCGAGCAGCACGATGGTCAGCTTGAGGCCGAGCATCACCGAGGTGGCGATCTCCGAATTCATCATCAGGTAGGAGCCGTCGCCGATCATGACGACGATCTCCTCGCCGGGCTTCGCCATCTTGGCGCCGAGCCCGCCGGCAATCTCATAGCCCATGGTCGAGAAGCCGTATTCGCCATGGTACGAGCCGGGCGCGCCCGCCTGCCAAAGCTTGTGCAATTCGCCCGGCAACCCGCCGGAGGCATTCAGCAGCGTCACACCGGAGCCCATGGCGCGCTGCACCGCGCCGATCACCTGCGCATCGGACGGATAGGCGGCATTGGTCGACGCCGTCACCTTGGCCGCCTCGACCGCCCAGGCCTTCTTGCCGGAGGACGCATTGTCGGTCCAGCTTGCCGGCGCCTCCCAACCCTTCAGCGCAGCACCGAGTTCCCCCAGGCCCTCGGCCGCATCGGCCACCAGTGGCAGGGCGCGGTGCTTGCCGGCATCGAAGGGCTGCACGTTGAGCCCGATGATGGTCTTGCCCGAATTCTTGAACAGCGCCCACGAACCGGTGGTGAAATCCTGCAGGCGCGTGCCGATGGCCAGCACGACATCGGCTTCCTCAGCCAGCCGGTTGGCGGCAGAAGTGCCGGTGACGCCGACCGCCGCCATGTTGAGCGGGTGGTCGTCCGGCAGCGAGGATTTGCCGCCTTGCGTCTCGCAGACAGGAATGCCGGCGCCCTCGGCGAATTTCGCCAGTTCGTCCGACGCCTGCGAATAGAGGACGCCACCGCCGGCGATCACCAACGGCTTTTTTGCACCCTTGAGCGCGGCGACCGCGGCCGCCAGTTCCTGGCGATCCGGGCGCGGCCGGCGCTGGTGCCAGACCCGCTCCGCGAAAAAACTCTCGGGATAGTCATAGGCCTCGGCCTGGACGTCCTGGCAGAGCGACAGCGTCACCGGGCCGCATTCGGCCGGATCGGTCAGCACGGCCATGGCGCGGCTCAGCGCAGGAATGATCTGCTCCGGCCGGGTGATGCGGTCGAAATAGCGCGAAACCGGACGGAAGCAGTCGTTGACCGTCGCCGTGCCGTCGGAAAAATCCTCGGCCTGCTGCAGCACCGGGTCGGGGATGCGGTTGGCGAAGACATCGCCTGGCAAAAACAGGACGGGCAACCTGTTTACATGGGCGAGCGCCGCCGCCGTCACCATGTTGAGCGCGCCGGGGCCGATCGAAGAGGTCGCGGCCATGAAGCGGCGGCGGAAATTGGCCTTGGCGTAGGCGATTGCCGCATGCGCCATCGCCTGTTCGTTGTGGGCGCGAAAGGTCGGCAGTTCGTCGCGCACCTGATAGAGCGCCTCGCCGATGCCGGCGACATTGCCGTGGCCGAAGATCGCCCAGACGCCGCCGAAGATCGGGACTTTGCTACCGTCGATCTCAGTCATCTGGCGCGACAGGAAGCGGGTCAGCGCCTGCGCCATCGTCAGGCGGATTGTCTTGCTCATGATGTTTTCCTCCGCAGTCCTGTTCCGCGCCTTCTTATGCCGCCTTGCGGCCGCGCGCGGCAAGCCACGCATCCGTCAACTGTTCGAAGCGCTGCGCCATGTCGGCGATCGCCTCGTCGTCCGACATCTTGCCGGCCAGCCATTGTTCGGCCGCATGGACGAAGATGGTGCGGCCGACGGCGAAGCCCTTGACGATGGGTGCCTTGGCGGTGGCGGCGAACGCCGCTTCCAGCTCGTCCTGCGGCGCTTCCAGGCCCAGCAGCACGACGCCGCGGCACCAGGGGTCGTGCTTCAGGATCACGGCCTCGATCTTCGCCCAGGCGCCGCTCGACGCCTGCGGCTCGAGCTTCCACCAGTCCGGCTTGATGCCGAGCGCATAGAGTTCCTCCAGCGCGCGTGGGACCGTCGTGTCGTCGAGCTTGCCATGCTTGCCGGCAATGATCTCGATGAGAAGCTCCCTGCCTACCTTCCGCGCGGCTTCGAACAGCGCGCGCAACTTCTGCTGCTGTTCGTCCTTGAGCGCGGCCGGATCGTCGGGATGATAGAAGCACAGGCATTTGATGCAATGGTCGACCGGCCACTCGGTGAGCTGCGAGCCGATGTCCTGCGAGAATTCGAAGCGCAGCGGCCGCGAACCCGGCAGCTCCACCGGCCGCCCGAGCCAGGCGAAGGAATGCCTGGCGAATTCGAACATCGCCTTGCGGCCGTGTTTCTCGTCGATCAGCATGCCGTAGCCGTCGCGGCCGGCGGCAACCTTCGCCGCCGCCTTGACCGCCAGCACCTTGAAATCCTGGATGCGTGCGGGATCGGCACCTGCCTTCCCCGCCACATCCTCGAGCTGCACACGGTGGTCGCAGGCGAGCGCCATCATCGAGGGAATGTCGCGCCGGCGCGTCGTTGCCCAATGGATGTGGTTGATCGCCTCGTCCTTGCGCAAGGCGAGATGCCTGCTGCCGTTCTTGAGGAAGAACCGCAGCTCCTCGAAGGTCGGATATTCCGGCGCGCAGAGCAGCCGCGAAACGGCGAAGGCGCCGCAGGCATTGGCCCAGGTCGCCGCCGTCGCATGGTCTTCGCCGCCCAGCCAGCCGCGCAGGAAGCCCGACATGAAGGCGTCGCCGGCGCCGAGCACATTGTAGATCTCGATCGGAAACCCCTTGCCGACGACGCCGTCCTCGAGATCGTCGCTGATCGGTCCGTCATAGACGATGCAGCCCATCGCGCCGCGCTTCAGGACGATGGTGGCGGACGACAGCGAGCGGATCGTCTTCAAGGCGCTCAGGCAATCATCGGCGCCCGACGCGATCATGATCTCTTCCTCGGTGCCGACGATGAGGTCGCAGTCGGGCAGCACCGTCTTCAGCTGGGCCGAGACGCGGTCCGATTTCACATAGCGCTCGAACCCTTCGGCATGGCCGGCGAGACCCCACAGGTTCGGCCGGTAGTCGATGTCGAACACCACCTTGCCGCCCTTGGCCTTCATGATGCGGATCGCCTTGCGCTGCGCGGCATCGCTGTTGGGCCTGGAAAAATGCGTGCCGGTGACGACGATCGAGCGCGCCGAGGCGATGAAGGCCTCATCGATGTCTTCCGGCGCCAGCGCCATGTCGGCGCAGTCCGAGCGATAGAAGATCATCGGCGAGACGCCTTCGTCCTCGACCGACAGCAGCACCAGCGCGGTCAGCCGTTCCTTGTCGGTCTTGAGCCCGTCGACATTGACGCCTTCACGCGTCAGCTGCTCGCGGATGAAGCGGCCCATCTGCTCGTCGCCGACGCGGGTGAGCAGCGCCGAGCGCAGGCCGAGCCTGGCGGTGCCGACCGAGATGTTGGCCGGGCAGCCGCCGACCGATTTGGCGAAGGAGGTGATGTCCTCCAGCCGCGAGCCGATCTGCTGGCCGTAAAGGTCGACGGAAGCGCGACCGATGGTGATCACGTCGAGCGGCGCGTATTCAGCGTCCACGGCTTCGCTCATTGGAACCTCCCGTCGGCCTTGTTGTGTTGGGGTACACGCGCGAGCGGCAGCGTGGCGCCGGGAATATGAAATAATAATTCCAATCCATAGTCAATATGGAATGAGCATTCCTTCGGTGAAAAGTACCTTTTCGGCGGTGGATCAGGCCTTGCGCTTGCGGCCCGTATCGCGCCGCTTCTCGCCGACGCCGACGGTCAGTGCCATGGCCAGCGCCATTGTCGCCGACAGTGAGCGGAAGCCGGCGAAATCGGCCTCGGCAACCTCGAACCAGACCTTGGCGAACTGGGCGAGCGGCGAAAACGAGCTGTCGGTGATGGCGACGATCGGCACGCCCTGTTCCGAAATGCTGCGCGCCTCCTCGATCGTGGCGGGCGCGTAGGGCGAGAAGGAGATGGCGATGACGGCATCCGCCGGCGTGGCGAAGCCGATCATCTCGGCATTCAGCCCGGCCGCCGATTCGATCAGCTGGTTGCGGATCTTCAGCTTGCCCAGTGCATAGGCGATGTAGGACGCCACCGGATAGGAGCGCCGCTTGGCCAGCACATAGATGGTTTCCGCCTTTGCCAGCAGGGAAATAGCGTCTTCCAGATGCGCTTCGTCCAGCGTGCGCGAGATATCGTTGAGCGAGGTCGAGGCGGCGGCGACGAAGCCGTCGAAGATCGCCCGGTGGCCGGCGCCTCCCTCAGCCTTGACGCGCAGCGCCTGCAGCCTTTCGTCATAGGATGAGTTGCGCTCGCGCAGCCGCTCGCGAAACACCTGCTGCAGGCTGGTGAAACCATCGAAGCCAAGCTGCTGGGCAAATCGGATCAGGGTCGAAGGCTGCACGCCCGCCGAAGCGGCGATGCTGGCGGCGGTGCCGAAGGCGATATCGTCGGGATTGTCGAGCGCATGGGCAGCGATCTGGGCGATGCGCTTCGGCAGGCTTTCGCGCCGCTCCAGGATGGTGGTGCGCAGCGTCTCGAAATCGCGAGGTACCCGTTCGTCCATCGTCGCTCTGTCCAGGCTCATGCGTGAAGCGTCCTCTGTGCCTCATCATAGCGAGCCTGCGCAAGAACACCATAAAAAATGAGGCAGACATTCCATTTCAGGAGAAAATGGACTAATTCATCCACGCAGCGCTTCAAGCAGTGGAGAAACGGAAAATGGTCGGCGTCGGTCTCATCGGTACGGGTTTCATGGGCAAGTGTCACGCCATCGCATGGAGTGCCGTCAGCGCTGTCTTTCCCGACGTGGCCAAGCCACGGCTGGTCCATCTCGGCGAGGTCAATGAAGAGCTTGCCCGGCGCAAGGCGGGCGAGTTCGGTTTCGCCAAGGCGTCGGGCGACTGGCGCGCCGTCGTCAACGATCCCGAAGTCGACATCGTCTCGCTGACCACGCCCAACCAGTTCCATCCGGAAATGGCCATCGCGGTTCTTCAGGCAGGCAAGCATCTGTGGTGCGAAAAGCCGATGGCGCCGAGCTTTGCCGAGGCCGAGGCGATGGCGGCTGCGGCGAAAAAGTCCGGCAAGGTCGCGGCGCTCGGCTACAACTACATCCAGAGCCCGGCCATCCGTCACATCGGCGCGCTGCTCGACGAGAAGATCATCGGCGAGGTCAACCATCTGCGCATCGAGATGGACGAGGACTTCATGGCCGACCCCGAAGCGCTGTTCTTCTGGAAGCACGAAGCAGCTTCCGGCTATGGCGCGCTCGACGATTTCGCCGTGCATCCGCTGTCTCTGGTCTCAGCCCTGTTCGGCCGCGTCGCCAGTGTCATCTGCGACATGGCCAAACCCTATGCCGATCGCAAGCTGGCCAGCGGCGGTCGTCGCGCGGTGGAGACCTACGACATCGCCAGCGTGCTGATGCATCTGGAAAACGGCATTGCCGGCACGCTGCTGGTCAACCGCTCGGCCTGGGGCCGCAAGGGCCGCATCGCCGTGCAGATCTTCGGCTCTAAAGGGTCGATCCTGTTCGACCAGGAACGATCGAACGAATTCCAGCTCTATCTCACATCAGACCGGCCGACCGAACAGGGCTACCGTACCATCCTGGTGGCGCCGCACCACAAGCCCTATGACCTCTTCGTGCCGGCGCCAGGCCATGGCCTCGGCTTCAACGATCTCAAGATCATCGAGTGCCACGAATTGCTGACGCGGCTTGAAGGCAAGCCGGCGCGGCTCATCGAGTTTGCCGAAGGGCTGGAGATCGAGCGCACGGTGCACGCGATGGCGCGCTCGTTCGAGGAAAAGCGCTGGGTGGACGTACGGTGATATAAGCCCGCTCAGACGACCGTGGCAGCGACGTTCGTCTCCCATCCATTCACCCAGACCTGCCGCAAGCGGTCGCCTTCGCCCTTGAAGCGTAACCCGGTCGCCTGGCAATCCGCGATCCGGTCGCTGCGGAAATTGCGGATCGCCTGGCGCAGCTCGCACCAGGCGACGATGTTGGCGGTTTCGGCGTAGTAGATGAGCGCGATCGGGCGGATGAGGCGCTCGGAGGCGCGGCCCATTTCGTCTCGATAGGAGAGGTCGAGCTTTTCCTCGTCGCGGATGGCGCGTCGCACCAGCGCAAGGTCGATCGCGCCGGTCGAAGGCGCGGCGAACCCCCACGCATGCAGCGCATTGGCGTCGAATACCTGGCGCAAGGGCGGCGGCACCGCGCCGGCGATCTTGGCGCTGACGCGCTTGGCCGCCTGCTTGAGCTCGCTGTCGCCGGTGCGCTCCAGCAGCGCCAGCGACAGGACGATCGCCTCCATCTCCTCGATCGAAAACATCAGCGGCGGCAGGTCGAAGCCGGGGCGCAGGATGTAGCCGATGCCGCGGCCCCCTTCGATAGGCACGCGCATCGCCTGCAGCGCTGCGATGTCGCGATAGATCGAGCGCACCGTCACTTCCAGCCGCTCGGCAATCGTCGCCGCCGTCACCGGCTGCCGCGCCAGCCGCAGGATCTGGATGATCTCGAACAGGCGCGACGCCTTGCGCATTTTTTTCGCCCGGTTTCCATCACAACTGACACACCATCGTCAGTTGGGCTGACCTATAGGAGCGCCTATCGAATTGAAAATCAACAGGTTCCGCTGCGGTTTGGCGGAGCGAGGCGGCAGGCAACTGACATGGGCTATGCGGAAAATCTCTGGCTTTTCTTTATCCTGCTGTTCGGCATCATCGCCGTTCCGGGCATGGACATGCTCTTCGTGCTTGCCAATGCACTGACCGGCGGCCGCGACCGAGGCCTTGCCGCGACCGGCGGCATCATGGTCGGCGGCATGGTGCACACGCTGAACGGCGCCATCGGCGTCGGCCTGCTGATGCATTTCGTGCCGATCCTGTTCAAGCCGCTGCTGCTTGCCGGCGCCGCCTACATGGCCTTCATAGGCATCACGCTGATGCGCAGTTCCATCATCGTCGGTCAGGAGGGGCCTGCCGGCAGCCGTTCCGCATGGAAGGCGTTTCGCCAGGGGTTTGTGACCTGCCTGATCAACCCGAAGGCATACCTGTTCGTGCTTGCCGTCTACCCGCAGTTCCTGAAACCGGACTACGGTCCGATCTGGATGCAGGCGACGGTCATGGGGCTGCTGACCGTGGTGACGCAGGCTGCGATCTATGGCGGGCTGGCTATCACGGCCGGCCGCAGCCGCAACCTTCTGATCGCCAATCCGCGGGCGACCATTTTTGCCGGCCGGGCGGCCGGACTGCTGCTCTTTGCCGTATCGGTGTTCACGGCATGGGAAGGATTAAGGGCGGCGTAATCCCGGTCACCGCCGCCCACTTCCCTATGCCCTGTCAGGCAGCTCCCTGCCGGTTCTCGATCATGGCGCGGCGTGCCGAGCGGCGCCACTCGACGGCGCCGGCAAGACCGTGCAGCACGGTCTCGGTGGTCGCCCAGTCGATGCAGCCATCGGTGATGCTCTGGCCATAGACCAGCGGCTTGCCCGGCACCACGTCCTGCCGGCCGGCGACGAGATTGCTCTCGATCATCAGGCCGATGATGCGCTCGTCGCCTGCCGCGACCTGGCCGGCGACATCTGCCGCCACCTTGGGCTGGTTCTCGGGCTTCTTGGCCGAGTTGGCGTGGTTGACATCGATCATCAGACGGGGCGCAACGCCGATGCGGGCGAGTTCCACAGCGGCGGCTTCGACGCTCGCCGTGTCATAGTTCGGCTGAACGCCGCCGCGCAGGATAACGTGGCAGTCCTCATTGCCCGCGGTCGTGGCGATGCCGCTGCGCCCGCCCTTGGTCACCGCCATGAAATGATGCGGCTGCGCGGCGGATTTCACCGCCTCGGCGGCTATGCGCAGATTGCCGTCGGTGCCGTTCTTGAAGCCGACCGGGCAGGAGAGGCCCGAGGCCAGTTCGCGGTGGATCTGGCTCTCGGTCGTGCGCGCGCCGATCGCGCCCCAGGCGACGAGGTCGGCAATGTATTGCGGGGTGGTCATGTCGAGGAATTCGGTCGCCGCCGGCAGGCCGAGATTGTTGACGGCCGACAGCACATTGCGTGCCATCCGCAGCCCCTTGTCGATGTTGAAGCTGCCGTCGAGGTCGGGATCGTTGATGAGGCCTTTCCAGCCGACCGTCGTGCGCGGCTTTTCGAAATAGACCCGCATCACGATCTCCAGCCGGTCCGACAGGCTCTCGCGCAGCGCCGCCAGACGGCTGGCGTAGTCGACGGCCGCGACCGGATCGTGGATCGAACACGGGCCGACGATGACGAGCAGCCGGTCGTCGGTCCCGTTCAAGATGGCATGGGTTGCGTTGCGCGATGCGCTGACGGTGCGCGTCGCCGTCAAAGTGCGCGGTATCTCCCGCATCACCTCGTCCGGTGTGCTCAGTTCTCGGATTTCCTTGACCCGGAGGTCGTCTGTGGTGGTCAACACGGCTTTCTGCTCCTGTCGAGAGCATGATGCCGAAAAGTGTGAAGCGGTTTTCGGACGACATCATGCTCCTCTTTGATTTAGAGGAAACCTGCCGGCTGAAAACAAAAAAGCCGCCAGGTATGGCGGCTGTTCGGATCTTGTTGCTGCAATCTTCAGATCGAGCGCAATCCTCCCGCCGCCAGCGAGCTCCTAAAGTACCAATATGTGGCGGTCAGGTTGATCATGAGGCTCATATAGTCGATGCGGAGGCACTTGTCACGTGCCCTGATGCGGAGACAATTCGGGATGGCCGAAGCACCCAAACTTCGTCATCCCTGGGCGGAGCAGGAGCAAAGCTCCGTCGCGGAGACCCTGGGATCCATTCCGTGACTTTGGCCGAATGGTGCAGCGGAGCAGAATTCCGCACCGCAGCAACGCTCAGAAGTCGCGGCATGGATCCTCGGGTCTGCGCTGCGTCGCTACGCTCCTTGCTCCGCCCGTGGATGACGAAGTGATGGGCGTTTGAGACTCGCCGGCGTTACTCCGGTGACGCCCCCGCAATGCTTTGATCGTAGTCGACCAGCGACCCGGTCATGACACCGGACTGCGGGCTGACCATGTAGCTGATCAGACGGGCAAGCTGGTCCGGCTTGACCAACTGGCCCATCGGCTGCGTCGCTTCGGCCTTCGCCAGCCAGTCGTCCGGCGCGTCGTGCCACTTCTTCTGCACGATGTCCTCACCTTCCGTGTCCATCCAGCCGGGCAGCACCGCATTGCAGCGGATGCGGTTGTAGCGATAGGCATTGGCCACGTTCTTGGTCAGCGTCATCAGCGCGCCCTTGCTGGTCGAATAGGGCGTCAGGAACGACTGGCCGGTATGCGCCGACATCGACAGCACGTTGACCATCGAGCCGGGTGCCTTCTTCTCAAGGAGATGCGCCACCACGCCCTGCATCAGGAAGAACGGGCCGCGCACATTGGTATCGAAAATCGTATCGAACAACTCTTCGGAGGTTTCGACCAGCGAACCGCGCGCCGATGTTGCAGCAGCATTGACCAGCGCGTTGATGGTGCCGAAATGCGAGATCGCGGTGGCGACCGCGCGCTTGCAGTCCGCCACTTTTGACACATCGGCGCTGATGAAAATGGCATCGACGCCGGCTTTCTTGAAATGGGCGACAGCCTTGTCGCCCTTCTCCTGCGAGCGGCCGATGAGCGCCAGTGCCCGGCAGCCTTCATCGGCCAAGGCTTCGGCGACGGCAAAGCCAATGCCTTGCGCGCCGCCGGTGACGATGGCGCGTGTCTGTGAATTGCGATCGGCTGATGCGCTCATCGCTCTGCTCCTGTGTTCAATACCAGATAACCCAAGGTGTGTTTCAGATTCGGGTCAGGCCGAGTCGAAAATGGTGGTTTCCGAGAACCGGAGCGGAGCGTACTTTTGGGTACGTGAGCACCGGAAGCGCAGGAAGCCACCATTTGCAGGCCGGCCTCAGCCGAATATCAACACACCTATTCGAGACGGACGGTCTTGCCGGTCGTCGCTGATTTCAGCGCTGCGTCGGCCAGTTTCAGCGCCACCAGTCCGTCCGCGCCGCTCGGCGCGGCCTTCTTGCCTAACGTCGCTGCGGCGATGAAAGCAGCGATCTCATTGGCATAGGCGTCGAGATAGCGGGTCATGAAGAAGTCGTGCAGCGGCGGGCGGGTATAGCCCTTCTCGTTGGCCAGCTCGATCGACACCGGGCGCTGGTTCTCGGCCGCGACCATGCCTTTCGAGCCGTGCACCTCGATGCGCTGGTCGTAGCCATAGGTGGCGCGGCGCGAGTTGGAGATGACGGCCTGCTTGCCGGAAGCGGTTTCGAGGATGACACTGACGCTATCGAAATCGCCGGCATCACCAATCTTCTTGTCGACCAGCACCGAGGCATGGGCGCTGACCGCCACGACCTCTTCGCCGAGCAGGAAGCGCGCCATGTCGAAATCATGGATGGTCATGTCGCGAAAAATGCCGCCCGAACGCTTGATGTAGTCGATCGGCGGCGCGCCGGGATCGCGCGAGGTGATGGTGACCATCTCGACGGTGCCGATGGCGCCGTCGTCGATCGCCTTGCGCACGGCGGCGAAGTGCGGATCGAAGCGCCTGTTGAAGCCGACCATCAGCGTCGCCTTGGTCTTCTCGACCACGGCCAGGCATTTCTCGACGCGCTTGACGTCGAGGTCGATCGGCTTCTCGCAGAAGATCGCCTTGCCGGCCTTGGCGAAGCGCTCGATCAGATCGGCATGGGTGTCGGTCGGCGTGCAGATGATGACGGCGTCGATATCTCCGGCTTTCTCGATGTCCTCGATGCTGCGCACCTCCGCGCCATAGGCGCTGGCCAGTTCGGTGGCCGCCTTCTCGAACGCATCGGCAACCGCAACCAGTTTGGCCTGCGGATTGGAGCCGACGGCACGGGCGTGGACCTTGCCGATGCGGCCGGCACCGAGGAGAGCGAAGCGAACGGTCATGGGTATTTCCTCTGGGGGAATGGGTTGGAGAGAGTTGTCCGCACCTTGCTTTTGGGGAAAGGTGGCAAGGCTATTTTTCGAGCGCGCCAGAAAACAGGATGACCATCCTGTTTTAGGCCGCGAGTTCCGCCTCCCCGGTCTTGGCGCCGGTGATGTAGGAGACGATATCGTTTCCGTCGGTGTTCTCCTTGCGCAGATTGGCGACGATGCGGCCGCGCCGGAACACGACGATACGGTCGCAGAGATCGAACACCTGGCGCATATTGTGGCTGATCAGGATCAGCGGCTCGCCATTGTCCTTCAGCGTACGCACGATGTTTTCGACCTGGGCGGTCTCCTGCACGCCAAGGGCGGCGGTAGGCTCGTCCATGATGATCAGCTTGGAGGCGAAGGTCGCGGTCCGGGCGATCGCCACGCACTGGCGCTGACCGCCTGACATGTGGCGGATGGTGTTGGACAGATTGGGGATCTTCACCGCCGTGCGGACCAATGCCGCCTCGGTTGCCTTGCGCATGTATTTGCGGTCGAGGATCGAGAACGGGCCGAGGTTGAACAAAACCTTCTCGCGGCCGAGGAACAGGTTCGACGGCACGTCGAGATCGTCGGCCAGCGCCAGATTCTGGAACACGGTCTCGATGCCCGCCGTGCGGGCCTCGATCGGCCCGGCAAAGTTCACTTCCTTGCCGTCGAACCAGATCTGGCCGCTGGTGCGCTGCTCGACGCCGGTGATCTGGCGCACGAAGGTCGATTTGCCGGCGCCGTTGTCGCCCATGATGGCGACATGCTCGCCCTTGCGCAGCTCGAAGTTCGCGCCTTCCAGCGCATGCACGCCGCCATAGCGCTTGGTCAGGTTTTCGGTCTTCAGGACGATGTCTGACATGGTCATGCCCTCATTGCCCGCAGGCGTTGGCGCCACTGGTCGAGAACCACCGCACCGACGATGATCACGCCCTTGACCATCTCCTGGTAGTAGGCGTCGAGGCGCAGGAAGGTGAAGCCGGAGATGATGACGCCGAAGATCAGCGAGCCGATCACCGTGCCGATGATCGAGCCGCGGCCGCCCGACAGCGAGACCCCGCCGATGACCGCCATGGCGATGGCGTCGAGTTCGTACATCACGCCCATGCCGGACTGCGCGGTCAGGTTCTTGGAGCTCAGCACCACGGCGGCGAGCGCGGCGAGAATGCCGGCGATGACGTAGACCAGGATCTTGTGATTGGCGATCTTGATGCCGGACATGCGCGCGGCGTCCTCGTTGGAGCCGATCGCGTAACAGTGCTTGCCGTACCTCGTATAGGTCATGATCAGCTGGAACAGGATGGCCAGCGACAGGAAGATGACGACCGGCATCAGGCCTTTGCCGATGCTGGCGAAACTCTCGGTGGGAAACGAGATCGGCTGGCCCTTGGACCACCATTTGGCGATGCCGCGCGCGGTCACCATCATGCCGAGCGTGGCGATGAACGGCGGAATGCGCGTGTAGGCGATCAGCGCGCCATTGACCAGGCCGGCGAAGAGGCCGCAGGCGATCGCCACCAGCAGCGGCACGATGACAGGCAGGTCGGTCCAGCCTTGCGCCAGGAACATCGCCTTGGGATTGGGGTTGCCGTTGACCGTCGCCACCTGGGCGAAGCTCATGGCGATCATGGCGGTCGCGCCGACGATCGAGCCCGAGGACAGGTCGATGCCGCCGGTGATGATGACCTGTGTCACGCCGATGGCGATGATGCCGACGATCGACACCTGCAGGATGATGATCTGCAGGCGCGCTTCGTTGAAGATGCCGCCGACATCGCTGCGTGTGTTGAACAGGAAGCTGTCGCCGAGAAAGATGCGGCCGATCAGTTCGAAGATGACGACGAGAATGACCAGTGCCAGAAAAACATTGAACTCGGCCGGCCATGTGCGCTTCTTCGCATCATAACCGACGCCGCCGACGCCATGAGATGTCTGTGCCACGTATTCTGTCCTCCATCAGCCGCGGTCGCCCTCGCGCCGTGCCGGCGCTGAGGGAGAGAGGGGAGCGGCGCTGTCTTGATCGAGAGCGCCGCTCCGTATCGAACCGCTGGCGGCTCAGTTCTTCTTCAGGAACTTGTCGATGTTGGCTGGCGTCACCAGCTGGAAGGGCACGTAGACCTTGTGCTCGACCTTCTCGCCCTTGGAGAGCTTGAGCGCCGCATCGAGAGCGCCGGCGCCCTGGCCGGCCGCGTCCTGGAACACGGTTACGTCGAGGTCGCCCGCCTGCATGGCCGCCAGCGCGTCCTGGGTGGCATCGACGCCGCCGACGACAACCGCCTTCATGTCGATGTTGCCGGCCTTCATCGCCTGGATGGCGCCGATGGCGCTTTCGTCATTGTTGGCGATGACGCCATCGAACGGCTTGCCGGTCGAAAGCCAGTTGGTCATCAGGTTCTGCGCCTCGTCGCGGTTCCAGTTCGACGTCTGCTTGTCGATGATCTTGATGAAGCTGCAATCCGGCGTCGCGATCACGTCGTCGATGTCCTTGGTGCGCTGCACGGCGGCCTGGTTGGAAAGCTCGCCCATGATCACATAGACATTGGCTTCCTTCTTGCCGGCTTCCTTGAACAGGCGGCAGACTTCCTTGGTCTCGAGCGTGCCGGAATCGGCTTCGTTCGAGGCGACGAAGGCCTGATTGTCGGGCAGCGTGTCGACATTGACCGGCTCGCGGTTGACATAGACCAGCGGGATCTTGGCTGCGGCGGCGGCATCCGACATCGCCTGCGTGGCCGAAGTGTCGACCGGGTTGACGATGATGGCGTCGACGCCCGAAGCGGCGAAGTTCTTGATCTGGTCAAGCTGCTTGGCAACGTCGTTCTGCGCGTCCTCGACCTGCAGCTCGACGCCGCTCATGCCCTTGGCCTGCTCGATCATGCCGTTGCGCAGCACGGTCAGGAAGTTGTCGTCGAATTTGGCCATCGACACGCCAACCTTGGCGGCCAGGGCGGATGAACTCATCAGCGCCGCGAAGGCGACGCCTAAAATCAATTTCTTCATTGTGTTTCTCCTCCACATATTGGTGTCCGGTTTCACCGATTTATCCGGAATCCCCGATCTCCCCGGGGAATCTCTCCCTGATGTCGTTTCTATTCCGGGTGACGCTTGCCGTTGGCTGGAACGTCAAACCCTCTGTTTGAAACAGATATTCCGGAACGAAAGAACCAAAATATACAGATGATGAAATATTTATTCCATTTCACATCGGGGCGTCAAGGGCGATTCCGCGGCCTGCGGGCCGATTTACGCATCGCTCTGATGGATTCTATCATTTGCCTCGGCGCCTTGCGCGGCGGCTGGCTAGATGTTTTCCGGCAGATAGATGTCGAAGGGCAGAAAGGTCTGGCCCGGAGCGTTGGCGGCACCGGTTTCGATGGCATGCGCCATCAGGTCGACGAGCTCACGGCATAAAGCAGCGAGCGGGGTCGAGATCACCATGGTGAGGATGTTGTCGGCGAGCGCCGCGCGCGACTCGGCGTTGATCTCGTTGCAGACGACCACCGGCATGGTCGCGGGCTTCGCTGCCCGCAGCGCCGAGACCGCGCCTTCCATGCCACCGCCGGCGACGTAGCAGCCGGCAAGATCCGGATAGCGCGCCAGAAGATCGATCATCGCGTCATGGGTCACCTGGTTGGCTTCCAGATTGACCAGCGTTTCAAGCACGCTGAACTCCGGCGCATGCTCGCGGAAGAAGGAGCGAAAGCCGATCTCGCGCAGCTCATGGCCGTGGAAGCGGTGGCTGCCGACGAAGAGGGCGACCTTGCCGGGCCGCTTGGCTGCCTTGGAGATCATCCATGCGGCGGTGCGCCCGACCTTGCGGTTGTCGAGGCCGATATAGCCCTCCCGGATGCCGGCGGCAAAGTCGGACAGCACCGAAAAGACCGGCTGTCCTCTCGCCTTCAAGGTTTCCACGACCGCTGTCAGGGTCGGATGGTCCGGACCGACAACGGCGATGGCCCTCGATTTCGCCGCCAGCCTGCGCATCTGGGAGGCGATCTCGTCGGGAGCCAGGGAGCTGGCGAAATCGATGCTCGCAACGCCGCGGAAGCGCTGCGATTGCGAGATGGCCAGTTCGAGTTCCCGCGCGAAGTCACCGTAGAAGGCATCGTTGCCCCGCAGCAGCAGGAAGCCCAGGCGGTACTCCGGCAACTCCTGGCGCATGCGCTGCTTGATAAGGCCGGCGGCGTGGTAGCCGATGTCGGTAGCGGTCTCGTAGACGCGGCGCGCTGTCTCTTCGCGCACCGGCAGCCGGTTGTTCAGCACGCGGTCGACGGTGGCGACACTGACGCCCGAGATGCGCGCCAGATCGGATATTGTCGGCCGCTTCACCATGCTTGCCTCGTCGGGTTTGCTCGAGCCCTTCGTACATCATCCTGATGGGAAATGATAGAAACTATCTTTATGATGTTGAGTCTATCATCAGTCGGCGTTACTTTGACGCCCGAAGCCAAGGGATTTCATGGCATTCGCTCTGGCGGATGCCTTTGCCGAGGGAGGCAATCATGTCCACTGCGCCGTCCCGGCGTGACTACAGCCTGATCGGCCGCGACGCCAAGCTCGCCGTCGAGACCGGCCTGTCGGCGGCCGAGTGGTATCACACCGAGGTACCGCGCAAGCAGATGAAAGAGCTGATGCAGCGCTCCGACGGGCCGGCGATCCGCGATACGGCGATCTGGTTCGCCGCGCTGATCGTCAGCGGGGCCGGCGGCGCCTGGTTCTGGGGCACATGGTGGTGCGTGCCGTTCTTCTTCGTCTATGGCGTCCTCTACGGCTCCTCGACGGATTCACGCTGGCACGAATGCGGTCACGGCACCGCCTTCCGCACGCAATGGATGAACGATGCGGTCTATCAGATCGCCTGCTTCATGATCATGCGCAATCCGGTGACCTGGCGCTGGAGCCACACGCGCCACCACACCGACACCATCATCGTCGGCCGCGACCCGGAAATCTCGGTGATGCGGCCGCCGGATCTGGTTCGCGCCATGCTGGGCTTCGTCGGCGTGCTCGACGCCTGGCATGCGATGAGCGATATGCTGCGCAACGCCGCCGGCACCGTCAGCGCCGCCGAAAAGACCTTCATTCCAGAACAGGAACAGCCCAAGGCGATCCGCGTCGCCCGCATCTGGACGGCGATCTATGCCGCCACCGTCGGGCTGGCGCTCTACACCGGTTCGTTCCTGCCGCTGATGCTGGTCGGCCTGCCCAGGCTCTACGGCGCCTGGCACCATGTCATGGTCGGGCTGCTGCAGCATGGTGGCCTCGCCGACAACGTCACCGACCACAGGCTGAACAGCCGCACCGTCTACATGAACCCGATCAGCCGCTTCATCTACTGGAACATGAACTACCATGTCGAGCATCACATGTTTCCGATGGTGCCCTATCATGCGCTGCCGAGGCTGCACGAACTGATCAAGCACGATCTGCCGGAACCGACACCGTCGATCCTGGCCGGCTACCGCGAGATGATCCCGGTCTTCCTGCGCCAGCTGCGCAACGAGGACTATTTCCTCAAGCGCGAGCTGCCGCCGACCGCACGGCCATATCGCGAAGAATTCCACAACGACACTGTCGCCGCCGCGGCGGAATGATCGTGCTTCCATCCGATCTAGACTGTTTATTTAACGCAATTCCGGACGGAAAACCCCTGCACTTTTCCTGGATTTGCTTTTTTGGGAGGACTTGAATGAGCGACTGGGTCGAGGCCTGCGCCACCGGCGACATAGACGAGGAGGATGTGATGCGCTTCGACCATGGCGGCCGCACCTTCGCCATCTATCGCAGCCCCGACGACGAGTTCTTTGCCACCGACGGCCTCTGCACGCATGAAAAGGTGCACCTGGCCGACGGGCTGGTGATGGATGACATCATCGAATGCCCCAAGCACAATGGCCGCTTCAACTACAAGACGGGTGACGCCCGCGGTGCGCCGGTCTGCGTCAATCTCAAGACCTATCCGGTCAAGGTCGACGCCGGCAAGGTCCTGATCCAGATCGGATGACCGGTATGGCGCGGGGAATGCTCATCATCGGCGCCGGCGAATGCGGCGGGCGGGCGGCATTGGCGCTGCGCGACCTCGATTATCAGGGGCCGGTGACGCTGGTCGGCGACGAGCCGCATCTGCCCTATGAGCGCCCGCCTCTGTCCAAGGAGGCGATGGCCAGCGATGCGCCCGGGATCAAGGCGATCGCCAGCGACGCAATTCTGGCCGAGAAATCGATCCGGCATGTCCATTCCGTCCAGGCCGTCGCGATCGATCGCGCGGCGCATACTGTGCGCCTGTCGGACGGATCGGTCCTGCCTTACGACAAGCTCCTGCTGGCAACCGGTTCGACGCCGCGCAAGCTGCCGATGCCGGGCCTGGGCCCGCGCTGCGTCTATCTCAGAACCTTCGCTGATGCGCTCGCCATTCGCGCGCATCTCACCCCCGGCAACCGTATCGCCGTCATCGGCGGCGGCTTTATCGGCCTCGAATTCGCCGCCGCGGCCCGCAAGCTCGGTGCCGCGGTCACCGTCATCGAGGCGCAGCCTCGAATCCTGATGCGCGGCGTGCCGGCGGAGATCGCGGAAATCATCCATGAGGCGCATGTCGCCGAGGGCGTCGACGTCCTGTGCGGCGACGGCATCGCGTCCATCGCCGACGATGGCAACGAGGTGCGCGTCACCCTTGCCGGCGGACGGGAGATATCAGCCGACCTCGCGATCATCGGCATCGGCGCCGTGCCGGTGACCGGGCTTGCGGCCGAAGCGGGGCTGACGATCGACAATGGCATTGCAGTCGATGCCGAGCTGCGCAGCAGCGATCCCGACATCTTTGCCGCCGGCGATTGCTGCTCGTTTCCGCTCGCCGTCTATGGCGGCCGCCGGGTGCGGCTGGAAGCCTGGCGCAACGCCCAGGAGCAGGGCGCGCTGGCGGCCAGGAACATGCTCGGCGCCGGCGAGGCGCATGCGGCGGTGCCGTGGTTCTGGTCGGATCAGTATGGTTTGTCCCTGCAGATCGCCGGGCTCCCCGACGAGGGCAAAAACACCGTGCGCCGCGATCTCGGCAACGGCGCCTTCATCCTCTTCCATCTGGCTGAAGACGGCAGGCTGGTCGCGGCGAGCGGCATCGGCCCCGGCAACGCGGTCGCCCGCGACATCAGGCTGGCCGAAATGCTGATCGCCAAGCGGGCCAAGCCGGCGCCGGAAGCGCTGGGATCACAGGATGTGAAGCTGAAGTCGTTGTTGGCCGCCTGAGCCTACGCTCCCCCTTTTGGGGG
This sequence comes from Mesorhizobium sp. WSM4833, assembly GCF_055811095.1. Lineage (NCBI taxonomy): Bacteria > Pseudomonadati > Pseudomonadota > Alphaproteobacteria > Hyphomicrobiales > Phyllobacteriaceae > Mesorhizobium > Mesorhizobium sp. WSM4833. Next base: position 180,600 of record NZ_JBVVQG010000005.1, on the reverse strand, counting down.
CCGCTGCGCAGCTGCGGGATGGGAGTGCGGCACCGCCCCTAACCTTCGGTCCGACCTACTACAAGGCGGAGGTAAAGGCTCTGAACCTCAGCCCTAAAACAGCGCCTTCAGCTCCGGCAGTTTGTCGTTCACCAGCCAACCATAATAATTCTCTTCCGGCAGCTTTTCGGGCTCACCGGCGGCGCGGCGCCTGTCGTTCTCCGCCTTCAACTCATAAGCGCGCTGCTCCGGATTGCCGACATTGTAGAGCGTGGCGGTCAGCCCGGGATTGCCCGAAATGTCGAAGCCGGCAATGCTTTTATAGGCATCGATCGATTTCCTGATCGTCGCGGCGACGTAGGGCAGCGTCAGGTCGGGATCCATGATGGTCTTGTAGACCGAATTGGGATCGCCGACGTCGAGCTTGGGCAGGCCCGAAACCTTGTGCACCAGATCGCTCATCTGCAGGGCGGTCAGCGGATTGAGCTGGCCGAGGCCGAAGGTCTGGCCGGCATAATAAGGCTGGAAGAAGGTGGCGCCGAAGCGGTCGTCGGGAAAGCTGGTCCCGCCGACCGACTTGCCGCGAAACGAACGGTTCCACACCTGTTCGCGGCATTCCCACAGATCGTAGCTGTCGGACATCCCCGCGCATTTCTTGAATTCCGGCCGCTGGACGAAGTCGGTGATGTCCTCGCCGTCATAGGCGAAGGACAGCTTGCTGGAGAGATAGGAGATCGCCTTGACATAGTAGGTCTGCAGCCGGTCATAAGCATCGACATTGTAGGTGTGCTCGCCGACGATGGCGCCGACGATGTGCAGGGGATCGATGCCGTAGGCGGCCGCCGCCTTCCTGATCTTGCCGCGCAATTCGGCGTCGTTCTGCAGCAGGGCATAGACCTTGCGGTACTTCGCCTGGAAGCTGGTGTTGGTCGCCTGCGTGCGCCGGCTGGAGGCGCCGGGAATGTCGGGCTGCACGGCATTGCGATTTCCCGGCGGCACCAATGTCGCTGCCTCGGCGGCGAACAGCGTCGCCGCCAGCGTCAAGCCGAGAATGACCAGGATCAGTTTTTTCATGCACCCGCCGCCCAAGCAATTCCAGGAAAAGTGTGAAACGGTTTTCCGGAATTGCGTCAACCAAGAGATCGAGAATTGCCGCGCAAACTAGGTAAAGCTCTTGGTCGAGTCGAGAGCGCCCGTTCACCCGGCAGGACGAAAGGTGGCCAGATGGTACCATCTGGCCACACATGATTTTGCTTGCCGGAAAATGTTGCCTGGACCGGCGCCGGAATGTTTCGGCGCCGTCGTTTAAAGGATGAACCGCGACAGGTCGGTATTCCTGGACAGATCGCCGACATGCTTTTCGACATAGGCGGCGTCGATAGTGACGCTCGTTCCGTTGCGGTCGGGCGCATCGTAGGAGATTTCGTCCAGCACCCGCTCCATCACCGTCTGCAGGCGCCTGGCGCCTATGTTCTCGACGCTGGCGTTGAGATCGACGGCGATGCCGGCGAGCGAATCGATGGCGTCTTCGGTGAAGGTCAACTCGACGCCCTCGGTCTTCATCAGCGCGATATACTGCTTGATCAGGCTGGCCTCGGTCTCGGTCAGGATGCGCACGAAATCGTCCTTCTCCAGCGCCCGCAGTTCGACGCGGATCGGCAGGCGGCCCTGTAATTCCGGCAACAGGTCGGACGGCTTCGAGACGTGGAAGGCGCCGGAGGCGATGAACAGGATGTGATCCGTCTTCAAGGGTCCGTATTTGGTCGCCACCGTGGTGCCTTCGACCAGCGGCAGCAGGTCGCGCTGCACGCCTTCGCGCGAGGGCCCGCCGGAAATGTCCGATCTCGCCGCGATCTTGTCGATCTCGTCGAGGAAGACGATGCCGTCGTTTTCCGCGGCATCGAGCGCCCGGCGCACCACCTCGTCCTGATCGAGCAGCTTGTCGGACTCGTCATTGACCAGCAGGTCGTAGGACTCCTTCACCGTCGTCTTGCGCATCTTGGTTTTCTTGCCGCCCATCGCCTTCGACAGCATGTCGTTGATGTTCAGCACGCCGATATTGGCGCCCGGCATGCCGGGGATTTCAAATCCGGGCATGCCGCCGCTGCCGGTGTCGGCAACCTCGACCTCGATTTCCTTGTCGTCGAGCTCGCCGTCGCGCAGCTTCTTGCGGAAACTGTCGCGGGTGGCCGGGCTCGCCGTCTTGCCGACCAGTGCTTCCAGCACACGTTCCTCGGCGTTGACGTGGGCGCGCGCCTTGACGTCCTCACGCATCTTCTCGCGCACCAGGCCGATGGCGATCTCGACCAGGTCGCGGATGATCTGCTCGACATCGCGGCCGACATAGCCGACTTCGGTGAACTTGGTCGCCTCGACCTTGACGAAGGGCGCACCGGCCAGCCGCGCCAGGCGGCGCGAGATTTCCGTCTTGCCGACGCCGGTCGGCCCGATCATCAGGATGTTCTTGGGCATCACCTCTTCGCGCATCTGGCCTTCCAGCTGCTGGCGGCGCCAGCGGTTGCGCAAGGCAATGGCCACGGCGCGCTTGGCGTCCTTCTGGCCGATGATGAAGCGGTCGAGTTCCGAAACGATTTCGCGGGGAGAAAATGTGCTCATATCACTAAATTCCACTTTGCCACTGCTTGATGGCCTCGAACGGATGCAGCAGCATGATCACGTTGAGTGTCAGATTGTCCCGGATGAGGTAGCCGGTGCCGAGTTCGAAGATGATGGCGAGGCTGACGATCACCCATATAGGTAGCCTTCGCGCCATCACAAATCCCAGCACCATGGCCAGTGTGTCCGACACCGAATTGATGATGCTGTCGCCATAGTAATCGAGCGAAATCGTGCCGGCGCGGTAGCGGTCGATGATGAACGGGCTGTTTTCCAGCAGCTCCCAGCCGCCCTCGATGAAGACGGCGAACGCCAGCCTCAGGCCGATCGGCGAACGCGGGAACAGGAACCGCGCCAGCGCATAGAACAGGAAGCCGTGGATGATGTGCGAGAAGGTGTACCAGTCCGAAATGTGCTGGGAATTCTCCGAACTGTTCACCACGCCATGCCAGAGCTTGACGTAGCCGCAGGTGCAGATCGGCGTCCGCCCCATGCCGTAGAGCGCCCCGGCCTGGAAGATGACCAGGGCAAGCACCAGCAGAAGCCCCATCCGCCAGCTGTCTTCGTAGGCCGAATAGCTGTTTTCCGTGGCCGGTGTCGTCATCGGTTCATTCCCCCTCGTTTCGCGTCGCCGTCTCGACCATCACAAAGTCCTGTCACGCCTTCAGCGGCGGTAGCCGGCGGATCACGGCCGCCGGCAAGGTGGGGTTGACCACAATCCGCCGGATACGCTGCCAGCCGGCCCCGAACAGAATAATCAGTGCGCCAACAACGACCAGGATCAAGGCAAAAGGCGGGATGCCCGTCGAATCGGAGGCGGAATTCACCAGATAATAGATGCCCAGCGAGCCGAAGTAAGCCAATGTAGGAACCAGAAGCGAACGGCGGTCTATGGCCAGCGCGACATAGAGGAAGCCAAGGATCAGAATCGTCAGCATGATGGTTGCATTGGCATCCGGCGCGATATGTCCGAATACGACGTTTTGGCCGGTTGCCATGATAAAGAGCGGATGCACCAGCATCGGCGCCGAGACGACATGCAGCCAGAAAGCGCAATCGGACCAGATCTTGCGTCGATCCCTGTCGTAAATGTCAAAAGCGACACCCGTTGCGAACACGATCAGGCCGCAGATCAGCGGCATGTAAAGGGCCGCGCGAAGCAATTCGGGAACGTCCTCGAGGCGCGGCGGCGCAATCGCGCCGGTTGTCACGCTGTCATACAGGATTATCGCCGTTTGCAGGAAGGCAAGCAGTGTGAAGGCGATGGCGATGGTCCCGGCAAGGATGGGGACGCGAAAGCGCCAGAAATAGATCGCCGCCGCGATTATTCCTCCGCCCAGGAACAGATATCCGGCCCGGGACGCCGTCTGGCGCAACGCCAATAGCTGCCAGATGGTTTCCGGCTTGCGTATGCCGAAGCTGGCCTCCACTTGCAGCGCCAGAGCGGCCAGAATGGCGGCCATGAAAATCAGGGCAAGCACGGACGACGATAGCTTCATCCGGTGCTGACGCGTGACGATTTCGGCGAGCCCCCAGGCGAAAACCGCGAGGATGCCGGCGATCCAGAATGTCTGGCCTGGAAGCAAGGTGGTTAGGACAAAGAAGAAGCCGGCGCTGAGCAGAACGGTTCCCACGGTGACGAACAGATCGTTGCCGCCGCCGACCAGCCGCAGGTTTTCCTCGTCACCCTCGTCATCGGCGGGCCTGGCCTCGGGGGCGAGAGCGACCGCGCGTTCCATGGCCTCCAACTGATCGCGCAAGGTCTGCGAGATCAAACCTTTCGCGACTGCCTTGTCGAGGGTTTCGGCGCTGATCAATTGGGCTCCTGCGTCGCGTCGCGCGCCATCAACAGGGCTGGCCCGTACTCCGATGTTCTGGTGTCAAAGGCAACAAAGCCGGCCTTTTCGTAGGCGCGGATCGCCCTGACATTGGCGGGATCCGGGTCGATGATGACGCGCGGAACACCTTCCTCGAAAAGCTGTTCGACAAATTGGCGCACGATCGCCGAGCCATGGCCACGGCCGACCAGCTCCGGCACGCCGATCGACACGTCGATGCCGAGCGTGCCGAACGGCTGGTCGGCGTAGGGGTGGTCGTCTTCCAGATGCGGATCGTAGCTCTGCAGATAGGCGATCGGCTTGCCGTCGAGCTCGACGATCAGCGGCTCGACGGAAATCGAGTCGATATGATCGCTAATCCCGGCGATTTCCGTCTCCGGATCGTCCCACCACTCTGCAACATGCGGCTGGGCAAGCCAGCCGGCGATCATCGGCAGGTCTTTCTCCGTCACCGGCCGAAAATCATAGGTCACCACCTCTTCAGGCGGCATCGAGCGTTTCGACGACGAAATTGTTGTTGGTGTAGACGCAGATGTCGGATGCGATCTGCATCGCCTTGCGGGCGATCTCCTCGGCATCCTTGTCGCTGTCCATCAGCGCGCGGGCCGCGGCCAGCGCGTAATTGCCGCCCGAACCGATGGCCATGACGCCGAATTCGGGCTCGAGCACGTCGCCGGTGCCGGTCAGCGCCAGCGAGACTGACTTGTCTGCCACCAGCATCATCGCTTCCAGCCGGCGCAGATAGCGGTCGGTGCGCCAGTCCTTGGCGAGCTCGACGCAGGCGCGCGTCAGCTGGTCGGGATATTGTTCGAGCTTGGCCTCGAGCCGCTCCAGAAGCGTGAAGGCGTCGGCGGTGGCGCCGGCGAAACCGGCAATCACATTGCCGCCCTTGCCGATGCGGCGCACCTTCTTGGCGTTGCCCTTCATGATGGTCTGGCCAAGGCTGACCTGGCCGTCGCCGGCGATCACCACCTTGTTGCCCTTGCGCACCGTCACGATGGTCGTGGCGTGCATGGTCAGTTCATTGGACATTTCTTGGGCTCCGAGCAGCGCCATCCCGATAAGGCGATTGGCGCGGTACGAGTAACTTTGATCGGCCATATGTATGCATGGGGCCGGTGATTGCAAATCGTTCTCTGGCAAGGCCGATACCGATGCCGGAGGCAACTGGCAATCGCCGGATCATGCTGCTAGAAGGCTTTCGTTTTCAAGCCTGCGAGCGCTTGAAGCCTCTGAGCCGGTCACGATGTGAACCTCTGGACAAGGATAGAGTGATGCCGCCCCGTTCCGCCGAAGCGAGCCGTAAGACCAAGGAAACCGACATCTCCGTGTCGGTCCATGTCGACGGTTCCGGCAAGTCGGATATCGCCACGGGGGTCGGCTTCTTCGATCATATGCTGGACCAGCTGTCGCGCCATTCCCTGATCGACATGACGGTCAGGGCCAAGGGCGACCTGCATATCGACGATCACCACACGGTCGAGGACACCGGCATCGCGCTCGGCCAGGCCTTGACCAAGGCGCTCGGCGAGCGGCGCGGCATCATGCGCTATGCCTCGATCGACCTTGCCATGGACGAGACGCTGACGCGCGCCGCGATCGATGTGTCCGGCCGTCCCTTCCTGGTCTGGAACGTTTCCTTCTCGTCGCCGAAGATCGGCACCTTCGACACCGAACTGGTGCGCGAGTTCTTCCAGGCGCTGGCGCAAAATGCCGGCATTACGCTGCATGTCACCAACCACTATGGCGCCAACAACCATCACATCGCCGAGACCTGCTTCAAGGCGGTGGCGCGCGCGCTGCGCGCTGCTCTCGAACGCGATCCGCGCCAGCCGGATGCGGTTCCCTCCACCAAGGGATCGTTGAAGGGATAAGGCCATGGCCACCTACGTCGTGATGGAACCGCCAGGCCGCAGCGAAAAGGCTGATGCGACGGCCTTTGTCCGCGATGGCTTCACCTGGCTGGGCCTCCTGGTGCCGCCGCTATGGTTCGCCTGGCATCGGCTGTGGATCGAAGCAGCACTTGCCTTCGTCGTCATGGGCCTGCTTTCGATGCTGGGCCAGAAGCTCGGCCTTGGTCTGGCCGGGTCGCTGCTGTCGTTGCTGGTTTCGCTCTATGTCGGCCTGGAAGGGCAAGGCCTGCGCATCGCGGCACTTCGCCGGCGTGGTTGGCACGAGTGGGGCGCGGTCGAAGCCGGTTGGCTCGACGATGCCGACACACGCTATGCGCTGGAGGCGGAAGCGCTTGCCGATGAGGTTGTGCCGGCGCCGCGCATGGTCCCCGATGCTGCCTTCGCGCGGCCAGCGCAGCCGGGCATTGCGCTGGGGCTGACCCACATACCGGGAAGAAACTGACATGATTCCGGGAAGAAGCTGATATGCGGGTTGCGATCATCGACTACGGCTCGGGCAATCTGCGCTCGGCCACCAAGGCCTTCGAGCGCGCCGCGCGCGAAGCCGGCATCGCGGCGCAGATCGACCTGACGGCCGATGCCGAGCGGGTGCGCACGGCCGATCGCATCGTCCTGCCCGGCGTCGGCGCCTATGCCGATTGCGCGGCCGGCCTGCAGGCCGTCGAAGGCATGCGGGAAGCCGTCGAGGATGTCGCGATCGTCAAGGGCCGGCCCTTCCTCGGCATCTGCGTCGGCATGCAACTGATGTCGCAGCGCGGCCTTGAAAAGACAATTACCGAGGGCTTCGGCTGGATATCGGGCGACGTCAAGGAGATCATGCCTTCCGATTCGGCGCTGAAGATCCCGCAGATCGGCTGGAACACGATCGAACTCAAACGCCAGCATCCACTGTTTGCCGGCATTCCCACCGGGACCAACGGGCTGCACGCCTATTTCGTGCACTCCTACCACCTCGATGCGCGCAAGCCGGACGAAGTGCTGGCGGTCGCCGATTATGGCGGCCCGGTGACGGCGGCCGTCGCCCGCGACAATCTCGTCGGCACGCAATTCCACCCGGAAAAGAGCCAGGCGCTGGGCCTCGCCCTGATCACCAATTTCCTGCGCTGGAGGCCCTAGAGCATGATCCCGAAAAGTGGACCCCGGTTTTCTCGGACAAACGGTCCCGTTTGTCCCGAGATCATGCTCAAGCAAAGGGGAAACCGATGAGCAAGAAGGGTTACTGGATGGCGATGGTCGAGGTGACCGATCCGGAAAACTATCCGCTATACATTGCCGCCAACAAAGCGGCTTTCGACAAATATGGCGCAAAATTCCTGACCCGCGGCGGTCAGTCGTCGAGCCCGGAAGGGTCGTCGGGCAATCGCCATGTCATCATCGAGTTCGAGAGCTACGCGGTCGCACTCGCCTGCTTCCATTCGCCCGAATACCAGGCGGCGCTGAAGTTCCGACGTCTCTATTCGACATCGCATTTCGCCATTGTGGAAGGCGCCTGAACGGATGATCCTTTTCCCCGCCATCGATCTCAAGGACGGCCAGTGCGTGCGCCTGAAGCACGGCGACATGGCCACCGCGACCATCTACAACGATGATCCTGCAGCGCAGGCGCGGGCCTTCGAGCAACAGGGCTTCGAATGGCTGCATGTCGTCGACCTCAACGGCGCCTTCCAGGGCCAGAGCGTCAACAGCGCGGCGGTCGGCGCCATCCTCAAGGCGACGAAGAACCCTGTGCAGCTCGGCGGCGGCATCCGCACGCTGGCGCAGATCGAGGACTGGCTCGATCGCGGGCTGGCCCGTGTCATCCTCGGCACGGTGGCGGTGCGTGACCCGGACCTAGTCAGACAGGCCTGCAAGGCGTTTCCGGGCAAGGTCGCCGTCGGCATCGACGCCAAGGGCGGCAAGGTCGCCGTCGAGGGCTGGGCCGAGGCGTCGAGCCTCGGCGTCGTCGAACTGGCGAGGAAATTCGAGGGCGCCGGAGTCGCCGCCATCATCTACACCGATATCGACCGCGACGGCGTTTTGACCGGCATCAACTGGGACGCCACCATCGATCTCGCCGATGCCGTATCGATCCCGGTCATCGCGTCGGGCGGCCTCGCCTCGATCGCCGACATCGTGCGCATGACCATGCCCGATGCGCAGAAGCTCGAAGGGGCGATCTCCGGGCGCGCGCTCTATGACGGCCGCATCGATCCGGCCGAGGCCCTGGCGATCCTGCAGGGCAGGGCGGAGACGCGGACGTGAAAATCTCCATCATCCTGGCCTCCTACGACAGCGGCCATTACCATGGCGGCATGGGCCAGGGCCCGGACGCACTGATATCAGGCGGGCTCGTCGACGCGCTGAGCATGGCCGGCCATGACGTTACGGTGAAAGACATCGGCAGGGTCGGAGACATCCAGGAGCGCGAGATCGCCACCGGCTTTGCTGTCTGCAACGCGGTTGCGACCGAGGTTCGCCTTGCCCGTGACGCCGGCCGGTTTCCCATCGTCCTTGCGGGAAACTGCCTGACATCAGCCGGTGCGGTCGCCGGCGAGGACGCCGATGCGATCATCTGGGCCGACCAGCATGGCGACCTCAACACGCCCGAGACATCGGCGTACGGGTTTCTCGACGGCATGGCGCTGGCGACGGTGCTTGGCCTGTGCTGGAGGCCGATGGCGTCGGCCATTCCCGGCTTCAAGCCGATCGATCCGTCGCGTTGCGTGCTCGTCAACGCGCGCGATCTCGATCCGGACGAGAAGCGGCTGCTGGAGACATTGCCGATCGTGCGGACGGAATGCTCCGGGGTGGCCCAGGCGACCGAAAGACTGAAGATCGCCGGCGCCAAACGCGTGCACATGCATCTCGACATGGACGTGCATGATCCCCGCGAGTTGCAGGCCAACCGCTATATCACTTCGGGCGGCCCGAGCCCGGAGCAGTTGCGCGACGCCACTTGCGCCATGGCGATTGCGGTGCCGGTCGTCGGCATCACCGTCTCCGCCTACGACCCGGCTTTCGACGCGCAGGCCGATGTGCCGCCGCTGGTCGGTCAATTGCTGAACGATCTCATCGCCACGATAGAGGGCCGCTGATGCTGAAAGCCCGTGTCATCCCCTGTCTCGACGTCAAGAACGGCCGTGTCGTCAAGGGCGTCAACTTCGTCGATCTCGTCGACGCCGGCGATCCGGTCGAGGCGGCCAAGGCCTATGACGCGGCCGGCGCCGACGAGCTTTGCTTCCTCGACATCACTGCTTCGTCGGACAATCGCGAAACCATCTTCGACGTCATCGCACGCACCGCCGAACAATGCTTCATGCCGCTGACCGTCGGCGGCGGCGTGCGCCAGGTCGCCGACATCAGGAAGCTGCTGCTGGCCGGCGCCGACAAGGTGTCGATCAACACGGCGGCGGTGAAGAACCCGGATTTCGTTGCCGAGGCCGCCGACAAGTTCGGCAACCAGTGCATCGTCGTCGCCATCGACGCCAAGAAAGTGTCCGCCACCGGTGAGGCCGACCGCTGGGAAATCTTCACCCATGGCGGGCGCGAAAAGACCGGCATCGACGCGGTCGAGTTCGCGCGGAAAATGGTCGATCGCGGCGCCGGCGAGATCCTGCTGACCTCGATGGATCGCGACGGCACCAAGGCCGGCTACGACATCGCGCTGACCCGCGCGATATCAGACGCCGTGCGCGCGCCGGTCATCGCTTCCGGCGGCGTCGGCACGCTCGACCACATGGTCGAAGGCATTCGCGACGGCCATGCCGGTGCGGTGCTGGCCGCGTCCATCTTCCATTTCGGTACCTACACAATAGCGCAGGCCAAGGCGCATATGGCCGCCGCAGGGCTGCCGATGCGGCTGGACTCTGTGAATAATCGGCCCTAAAGCATGATCCCGAAAAGTGGGAACCGGTTTTCGGAAAAGATCATGCCTAAACAAGCAGATAGATGGCGCCATGGCTGAGTTTTCGCTGTCAGATCTTGAAGAAACCATCAGGGAACGCGCCCATTCCGGCGACCCGGACTCGTGGACGGCAAAACTGTTCGCGCGCGGCATCGACAAGGCGGCGCAGAAACTCGGCGAGGAAGCGGTCGAGACGGTGATTGCCGCCGTCAAGGGCGACAAACAGGCCCTCGTTTCGGAAAGTGCCGATCTTATATATCATTGGCTCGTCGTTCTCGGCCTCTCGGGGGTTTCGCTGAGCGACGTGCTCAAGGAGCTTGAAGGCCGCACCCGGCGTTCGGGCATCGCCGAGAAGGCGTCACGGCCCAAGGGCTGACCGCGAGGAAGGGCAGGTATCTCGATGGATCAGCTCGCGCCGACCGAGAAGTATTCCCCGTTTCGCTTCTTCTCCGCCGAGCAATGGTCGCAATTCCGCGCCGACACGCCGCTGACGCTGAGCGCGGACGAATTCCGCCGCCTGCGCTCGCTCAACGATCCGGTCGATCTCGAAGAGGTCACGCGCATCTATCTGTCGCTGTCGCGGCTGTTGTCGGCTCATGTCGAAGCGAGCCAGCTGCTGTTCCGGCAACGCCAGGCCTTCTTCAACGCGGTCGACGTGGTCAAGACGCCCTTCATCATCGGCATCGCCGGTTCCGTCGCGGTCGGCAAATCGACCACCGCACGCGTGCTGAAGGAGCTTTTGGCGCGCTGGCCGTCGAGCCCCAAGGTCGATCTCATCACCACCGACGGCTTCCTGCTGCCCAACGAGGTCCTGCGCCGCGAGAACCTGATGGAGCGCAAGGGTTTTCCAGACAGCTACGATGTCGGCGCGCTGCTGCGCTTCCTGTCGGGCATCAAGTCGGCGCTGCCCGATGTCCGCGCGCCGGTCTATTCGCACCTCACCTATGACGTCATTCCCGGCGAGTTCGTCACCATCGACCGGCCCGACATATTGATCTTCGAAGGCATCAATGTCCTGCAGCCCGGCAAGCTGCCGCAGGACGGCAAGATCGTGCCTTTCCTGTCGGACTTCTTCGACTTCGCCATCTACATCGATGCCGACGAGAAGCTGATCCACAACTGGTACATTTCCCGCTTCATGCGGCTGCGTGAGACCGCCTTCCGCAATCCGGACTCCTTCTTTCACCGCTACTCGCAGCTGTCGGAGGGTTCGGCGCGCGCCATCGCCGAAGGCCTGTGGACCAACATCAATTTGAAGAATCTGCGCGAGAACATCCTGCCGACGCGGGCCCGCGCCGACTTGATCCTGCGCAAGGGGGCCGACCACCTGATCGAGGAAGTGGCGCTCAGGAAGCTGTGACGGCCGGCTTCGTCACCCGTCGCAATGTCAGATTGATCCGCCCACCGTTTTTCAGCAGCGCCGAGGTCGAGGGATAGATCCGACCGACGCCGTGAAAGCACAGCCGCCCCTCGCCGCCGAGCACCACGACGTCACCGCTTTGCAGCCTGAACGACTTGGTGGCGCCATCACGCGTGGTCTGGCCAACCCGGAACAGGCAGTCGTCGCCGAGCGAGACGGAGACGACCGGCGCCGAAAAGTCGGCCTCGTCGCGGTCCTGATGCAGGCCCATCTTCGCATCCGCCGTGTAGAAATTGATCAGGCACGCTTCCGGCGGATGCGGATAGCCCGAGACCTCGCGCCACAGGTCGAGCAGCGCATCCGGAATTGGCGGCCAAGGCGCCCCGGTTAGCGGATGCGCCGGCTGGTAACGATAGCCGTGCTCCTTGTCGGTGACCCAGCCCAGCGGCCCGCAATTGGTCATGCGCACGCTCATCTCCTTGCCGGTGCGCGGCATGGCCGGCACGAACAGCGGCGCCTGCTGCACGATCCGTCTCACCTCGTCGACCAGTTCTTCCTGCACGGTGCGTGACAGGTAGGCCGGCATGTGGCGGACGCCTTTGGGCAGAACGAGCACGGATTCGATCACCTTTTGGATGGTTCGGAACCGTAAAATGTCACGATCAAATGAAAACGGCGACCCGAAAGCCGCCGCTCTTGTCGAATTGGCAGTCGCCGATCAGGCGAGGTCGGGGATGCGCAGCACCTGGCCCGGATAGATCTTGTCGGGATGGGTCAGCATCGGCTTGTTGGCCTCGAATATGACCGTGTTCTTGACGCCTTGGCCCTTGCCGTAGCTTTTCTCGGCGATCTTCCAGAGATTGTCGCCCTTCTTCACGGTGTAAAAGGTGGGCTCCTTGGCCGGGGCGGCGGCCGTGCCAGGTGCTGGCGCGACCTGTAATTCGTCCGCCTGCACCTTGGAGACGCCGAGCGTGTTGCCGACGGCGATGACCGCCTTCTCGAAGATCGACTGGTCCTTGACCACACCCTTCAGCACTGCCGTATCGCCGTTGACGACGACCTCGACGCCATCGGTGCCGAGCTTGTGCGAATCGAGCTCCTTCTTGAGTGTGTCGGCCGTGGGTGCGGCTTCGTCGTCACCGCCGATGCCCAGTTTCTTGCCGACACTCTTGACGAAATCGAACATGCCCATCGTTGGTCTCCATTGCTGTGGTGGGTGATCGCAGCTTGCCATCTGCAACCCAGAATTGGAAGCCACCCGCGCGTTGCAGCTTCGCGGTGCTTAATCGTTCTCCACCCGGCCGCGCAGTTTCTTGATCGTGCCGCGCCCGGCCTTGCTCTTCAGCCGCCGTTCCACGGCACCTTTCGACGGCCGCGTCTTCTTGCGCGGCGGCGGTGGCGGCTCGGCGGCCTTGGCGACCAGTGCCGTCAGCCGTGCCCGCGCATCCGCCCGGTTCTGTTCCTGGGTGCGGAAGCGGCCCGCTTCGATGACGATGACACCGTCCTTGGTGGTACGCTGGGATGAGCTGCGCCACCCATTGACATCAGCCCTGAGCAGAAATGCTGCTGCAATGTCAGCCGGGCCGGCAGGCGGCCGCCCCGTCCGGGACGAAACTCGTTTTCTGAAACGTTTATGGAACAGGCAACGCTCAAGCCCGGCGACCAACATTGGTGCCTATTGAGCAAAGACCCTTTGGCGGCAGCGCGACGCCGCACGACGCCCAGGGAGACCGGAAATGTCTGCCAACGCCTATATCAACCGGATCGCGACAGTGGTTCCGGAACATGAGGTTCATCAATTCTATCTGCAATTCGCGGCTTCCATGCTTGCTGCCGATCACCGGAGGATTTTTGAACGCATGGCCGGCCTTGCCGGCATCGAAAGCCGTTATTCCTGCTTTGCGCCCGCCCTCGACCCCGAGGGGGCCTATGTAGATCGTGCCGGAACCTTTGTCCGTGGTGCATTCCCCGGAACGGCCGCGAGAATGGCGATGTTTTGCGAAGCCGCGCCTGTGCTGGCACAAAAAGGCGTCGACGGATTGCAGCTTGGCGACGAAGCATCACGCATCACCCATCTCATCGTCACCACCTGCACAGGGTTTTCCGCGCCAGGTATCGACTTGGACCTGATTCAGCGCTGCGGTCTGTCGGACAGGGTCGAGCGCACGATGATCGGGTTCATGGGTTGCTATGCCGCGGTCAACGCCCTCAAGCTGGCCCGTCACATCGTTCGCTCCGACCCGCAATCGAGGGTCCTGCTGGTCAATATCGAACTCTGCACGTTGCATCTCAGGGAAACCGCCGAGCTGGAAAAACTGCTGTCCTTCTGCCTCTGGGGCGACGGCTGCGCGGCAGCACTTGTCACCGCCGAGCCGCCCGGCATCGAACTCGACAGCTTTCATTGCACCGTCGCCTACGAGCGGCGGGACCTGATGAGGTGGGACATTCGCGACCACGGCTTCGATATGGTTCTTTCCGGTCAGGTGCCGGCGACGGTTCATGAAATTGTGCGGACCAACCAGGGCGCCATCCTCGGCAACCGGCCAACCGAAGCGATCGATCTCTGGGCCATACACCCCGGCGGACGTTCGATTCTTGACGCCGTCGAAAGGGCGCTGAACCTCGCGCCCACCGCGCTCACTCCATCGCGCGATGTGCTGCGCCGATACGGCAACATGTCGTCGGCGACGGTCATGTTTGTGATGGAAGAGATGCTGAGGGCGCCGTCCGGACTGCTTGGCTGCGGCATGTCGTTCGGACCCGGATTGACGGCCGAAACCATGCTTTTTCGAACCGTGTCATGAATTCGCTCAGCCACCGCAGCCTTGTCCCGGAAATCCTTGACGGGCTTGCAGCCGACGATCCGCGGGCGCGCGCGTCGCGCCGTGACCTTCGACGTATTAATGTGTTGATGTTTCAGGCGCCGATCATGGCGTCATTGTTGCGGAAATTCGTGCCAACGCCACCACGTCGTATTCTGGAGATCGGCGCTGGCGACGGTACCTCCATGCTCGCAGTGGCGCGGCGCATCGCCAGGCATTGGCCTGAGGTCGAACTGACGCTCCTCGATCGCGTCGGCCTCGTCACCACTGAACTTTCGGCCGAGTTCGACAGGCTGGGATGGGCTGTCGAAGGTATCACCGCCGACGTCTTCGATTGGATGGAAAGAACTGACGGCAGGGGCTTCGACGCTATCACTGTGAATCTTTTCCTGCATCATTTCGACGACGCAGAGCTGGTGCGTCTGTTTTTGCTGCTGGCGCCGAAGGCCCCGCTGTTCCTGGCGATCGAACCGCAGAGGGCAATGTCGGCGCTCGCCGCAGCCCGGCTTCTCCTGGCGATCGGCGCCAACGACGTCACCCGACATGACGCGGCCCAGAGCGTGCGCGCCGGCTTTCGCGGCAGGGAGCTATCTGCTCTCTGGCTTGCAGCGAATGGCAAGTCATTGAGAGAGCGGCGCGTTGGTCCCTTTTCGCACGTATTCGTCGGCGCCAGTACCAATGCCGGTAGTGACCCATGACGCGATTGTCGACCTACGATGCCATCATCATAGGCGCAGGCCCCGCAGGTTCCTCCGTCGCGCTGGCGCTGGCCCTGCGCGGATGGGCCGTGGCCATTGTGGAAAAGAGTGCATTCCCCCGCCGCAAAGTCTGCGGCGAGTACATCTCGGCGAGTAACATCGCTCTGCTCGACCGTCTGGACATCGGCGATGCTTGGCGCGCCAACGCCGGCCCCGAAGTCCGCCGCGTCGGTTTCTTTTCCAGCGAGACCTGCGTCGAGGCGCCTATGCCGGGTGCAAAATATGGGCTCGCTGCAAACGACGGCTTCGGCCGGGCGCTGGGCCGGGACGTTCTCGACGCTCTGCTCTTGCAGGCGGCGCGATCGGCGGGCGCCGAGATATTCCAGCCTTGCCGGGCGGTCGCCATCGAGCGGGACGAGGACATGCAAAGGGTGCGCATTCAGGCGAGGGACGAGAATTCGGGCGACGAGACGACGACCTTGCGGGCGCCGGTAATTGTTGGAGCGCACGGTTCCTGGGAACCGGGACCGCTGCCAAGCCAACTCCAAAAGACCAGCCACCCGTCGGACTTGCTTGGCTTCAAGGCGCATTTCACCGGGTCGTCACTCGCGCCTGATCTGATGCCGTTGCTGGCGTTTCCCGGCGGCTACGGCGGCATGGTCCTGGCCGATCATGGCCGGCTGTCGATCTCGTGCTGCATAAGGCGCGACATGCTCGCCCGACTGCGCAGGAACCGTAGCTCCGGATGGGATGGCCCCAAACAGGATGGCCAAGTGTCGGCTGCTGAAGCGGTGTTTCGCCATCTCATGGCTTCTTGCCGAGGCGTGAGCGATGCTCTGGATGGAGTCCACCTCGATGGTCCGTGGCTTGCCGCAGGTCCAATCCAGCCTGGCATCCGCTCCTGTTACGAGCGGGATATCTTCCGCGTCGGCAACGCCGCAGGCGAGTCGCATCCGATCATCGCCGAAGGCATTTCAATGGCGCTTCAGTCCGGTTGGCTGCTGGCCGAGGAACTCGCGCGCGCGCCACGCGGCCGAGCCGGGCGCGAACTGGCCGGCAGACGCTATCAAGCGGCCTGGAGAGAATTGTTTTCGACGCGGGTTCACGCAGCTGCAGTCCTCGCCCGAATAGCCCTCAGCCCCGCCGGTCCCGCCTTGATGGCGGCGGCTGTTCGGAATTTCCCGCGAGCATTGACACTGGGCGCCCATATGAGCGGCAAGACGAGGCCGATCCCCGGTCTTGTTTGACCGATGCTGCGGCACTCCCGCTGCTCGCAGGGCCGAGAGCCAAGCTATGGAATATTCCCGCCGGCGTCCGGCGTTCTGCATACGGTCTTGCTATTTGCAAGCCAACTTTCATGAATGCAATGCAATCAGACGTGGACGCGCCGCGTCTACGGACGCTCTGCCCGATCCGGGAGAATTTCCGCCAGGGCGCAATATTTCCTTTGAGTGAGCGTGCTTGGGAAGTCGTTTTGTGCGCGTGATTGGTGTGGTGCTTAATCGTTCTCCACCCGGCCGCGCAGTTTCTTGATCGTGCCGCGCCCGGCCTTGCTCTTCAGCCGCCGTTCCACGGCACCTTTCGACGGCCGCGTCTTCTTGCGCGGCGGCGGTGGCGGCTCGGCGGCCTTGGCGACCAATGCCGTCAGCCGTGCCCGCGCATCCGCCCGGTTCTGTTCCTGGGTGCGGAAGCGGCCCGCTTCGATGACGATGACGCCGTCCTTGGTGGCACGCTGGCCGGCAAGCTTGATCGTCCGCTCGCGCACGCGCTCCGACAGACCCGCTGCGTTGGCGGCGTCGAAGCGCAGTTGCACCGCCGTCGCCACCTTGTTGACGTTCTGGCCGCCGGGACCGGACGAGCGGATGAAATCCTCGTGCAGGTCGCCCGGATGGATCACCGCATCGCCTGATATGAAGATATTGTCGTCGCTCGCCATGCCGCAGTCATGGCGCGGCGGATCGAAAAAGAAAAGGCCCGATCGAAGCCGGGCCTTTCAACGAAAGCTGAACCCCGTAGCGCGATTACTCCGCCGCTTCCTGCATGCGCGGCGCCGCACCCAGCACCACGGCATCGACATGGCTTTCGAATTTCTCGAAATTGATGGCGAACATGCCGACCAGCCTTGCCGCCTGCCGGTCATAGCCGGCCTTGTCGGCCCAGGTGGAGCGCGGGTCGAGAATGGCGCTGTCGACGCCTCGAACCGCCACCGGCACCTCGAAACCGAAATGAGGGTCGGTGCGGAACTCGGCCGTCTTGAGCGAGCCGTCGAGTGCGGCGGCAAGCAAGGCGCGCGTCGCCTTGATCGGCATGCGCTTGCCGGTGCCGTAGGCGCCGCCGGTCCAGCCGGTGTTGACCAGCCAGCAATCGGCGCCGTGGCGGGCAATCAGCTCGCGCAGCAAATTGCCGTATTCCGATGGATGGCGCGGCATGAACGGTGCGCCGAAACAGGTCGAAAACGTCGCTTCGGGCTCGGTCACGCCCTTTTCGGTTCCGGCCACCTTGGCGGTGTAGCCGGAGAGGAAATGATACATCGCCTGCGCCGGGGTCAGCCGCGCGATCGGCGGCATCACGCCGAACGCATCGGCGGTCAGCATGATGATGTTCCTCGGATGGTTGGCGCGGCCGGTCTTGCTGGCGTTGGGAATGAAATCCAGCGGGTAGGCGCAGCGTGTGTTTTCGGTCAGCCTTCCGTCGTTGAAATCCGGCACGCCATCAGCGTCGAGCACGACATTTTCCAGCACCGTGCCGAAGCGCTGCGTGGTGGCGAAGATTTCCGGCTCGGCTTCCGCCGACAGCTTGATCGTCTTGGCGTAGCAGCCGCCTTCGAAATTGAAGATGCCGTGGGGTCCCCAGCCATGCTCGTCGTCGCCGATCAGCGTGCGCGAGGGATCGGCCGAGAGTGTCGTCTTGCCGGTGCCCGACAGGCCGAAGAAGATGGCGGCGTCGCCGGACGTACCCTCGTTGGCCGAGCAATGCATCGGCATCACGCCTTTCGCCGGCAGCAGATAGTTGAGCATGGTGAACACCGACTTCTTCATCTCGCCGGCATAGGAGGTGCCGCCGATCAGCACGACCTTGCGCGTGAGATCCACGGCGATCACCGTTTCGGTGCGGCTGCCGTGGCGGGCGGGATCGGCGCGGAAGGACGGCAGGTCGATGATCGTCATGTCAGGCACGAAATGCTTGAGCTCGGCGGCATCGGGACGAATGAGCAGATTGCGGATGAACAGCGAGTGCCAGGCAAATTCGGTGACCACCCTGGTCGGCAGCTTCAGCTCCGCATCGGCGCCGCCGATCAGGTCCTGGACGTATAGATCCTTGTCCGCGGCATGCGCCTGGAAATCAGCGAGCAGCGTGTCGAACTGGGCTTGTGAAATTGCCTTGTTGTTGTCCCACCAGACGTGCGGTTCGGTGTCACTGTTGCGGACGACAAACTTGTCCTTGGGCGAGCGGCCGGTGTGCTGGCCTGTTTCGGCGACCAGCGCGCCATGTGCCGTCAAGCGGGCTTCGCCGCGCCGGATCGAGTCCTCATAAAGAGCAGCCGCACCGAAATTATAGCGCACCACGCCGGTGGTTTTCAGGCCGATATGATCGATCGCGCAGGCGGAATTGCGTTTGCCGACTTCCGACATCGAGTGTCCCTCTTGGATTTGCCGCATCTTTGCCGGCACCTTCCCGGCACGCCCACTACGCGGGCTGAGATGGTCAGAACCAGAAAAGCCAAATGATATCAAATCATTAATCGATTTAAATATTTTGAAAGTTGTTTAAATCGTTTATATGTGCAAAAAGTTTCGCGGTTGCCCAAAGGATCGGCGATGTACGTTCGTCCAATCCATGTCGAGGTAGGATTGTGGCCGCCGGCATGCCGCGCGTGACAGCGGACAAGGCCTATGCCACATTTTGTACCTAATTTGTCCTGCAAAAGCCCCTTCTCTACGACAGAAGGGACAGCTCATGAGGGAGCCGCTTGAAATGGCAACAATCGCGCTTGTCGATGACGACCGCAACATTCTGACATCGGTGTCGATCGCCCTGGAATCCGAGGGGTATCGCGTCGAGACCTACACGGATGGTGCGTCGGCGCTGGAAGGCCTGGCGGCACGCCCGCCGAACCTTGCCATTCTCGACATCAAGATGCCGCGCATGGACGGCATGGAACTGCTGCGCCGGATGCGCCAGAAGTCCGACCTGCCGGTGATCTTCCTGACCTCCAAGGACGACGAGATCGACGAATTGTTCGGTCTCAAGATGGGCGCTGACGATTTCATCCGCAAACCCTTCTCACAGCGCCTGCTGGTCGAGCGCGTGCGCGCCGTGCTGCGCCGCGCCAGTGCCCGCGAGGCCGCCGCCAAGACACCCAGCCAGCAGGCCCGCTCTCTCGAGCGCGGCCAGCTCGTCATGGACCAGGAGCGCCACACCTGCACCTGGAAGGGCGAGCCGGTGACGCTCACCGTCACCGAGTTCCTGATCCTGCATTCGCTGGCGCAGCGTCCCGGTGTCGTAAAAAGCCGTGATGCGCTGATGGATTCGGCTTATGATGAACAGGTCTATGTCGACGACCGCACCATCGACAGCCACATCAAGCGGCTGCGCAAGAAGTTCAAGGCCGTCGACGACGACTTCGAGATGATCGAAACCCTTTACGGAGTCGGATACCGGTTCCGCGAAGCATAAGTAGCAGGGCCTGCTATTCGATGGCAGTGGAAGCACAGCGAACAAGACCGGCGGGCGCCTCCAGGCGGCCGTCGCGGATCATGCCGTCCTTCGTCTCGAAGATCACGGTGCCGATGCGCCGCTTCCTTGGCCATCACATCTTTTCCAGCCTGACGCGGCGTATCCTGTTCCTCAACCTTGCCGGCCTCGCCGTGCTGGTGACCGGCATCCTCTATCTCAACACCTTCCGCGACGGGCTGATCGACGCCCGCGTCGAAAGCCTGATGACCCAGGGCGAGATCATCGCCGGCGCCATCGCCGCTTCGGCGACGGTCGAGACGGATTCGATCAGCATCGACCCGGAAAAGCTGCTTGAACTGCAGGCCGGCGAAAGCCTAGGGCCGGGCTCCGACCAGCTCGACAATCTCGATTTCCCGATCAACCCGGAGCGTGTCGCCCCGGTGCTGCGAAGGCTGATCTCGCCGACCAGAACCCGCGCCCGCATCTATGACCGCGACGCCAATCTGCTGCTCGATTCGCGCCACCTCTATTCGCGTGGCCAGATCCTGCGCTACGACCTGCCGCCGGTCGAGGAAGAAGAGCCCGATCTGGTCGAGCGCATCCAGAAATTCGTCTTCGACTTCTTCCGCAACACCGAGCTGCCGGTCTATCACGAGCAGCCGGGCGGCAATGGTGCCGCTTTCCCGGAAGTGGTCAAGGCGCTCACCGGCAGCCCTTCGACCATCGTGCGCGTCAGCGAGCAGGGCGAGCAGATCGTTTCGGTGGCGGTGCCGATCCAGCGCTTTCGTGCCGTCCTGGGCGTGCTGATGCTGTCGACCGAAGGCGGCGACATCGACAAGATCGTCGCCGCCGAGCGCAAGGCGATCCTGCGCGTCTTCGGCATCGCGGCCCTTGTCACCGCCATCCTGTCGATGCTGCTCGCCTCGACCATCGCCAATCCGCTGCGCCGGCTGTCGGCGGCGGCGGTGCGAGTGCGGCGCGGCGTCAAGAGCCGTGAGGAGATCCCCGACTTTTCCGACCGCCAGGACGAGATCGGCAATCTGTCGATCGCCATACGCGACATGACCAACGCGCTCTACGCCCGGATCGAGGCGATCGAAAGCTTCGCGGCCGATGTCTCGCACGAGCTGAAGAACCCGCTGACGTCGCTGCGCAGCGCGGTGGAGACCCTGCCGCTGGCCAAGAACGACGATTCGCGCGGCCGGCTGATGGATATCATCCAGCACGATGTCAGGCGGCTGGACCGGCTCATCACCGATATTTCCGACGCATCGCGCCTGGACGCGGAGCTTGCGCGTGAAGATGCGGGAACGGTCGATTTGAAGAAATTCATCACCGATCTGGTCGCCGTTTCGCGCGAGGCGACGCGCAACAAGAAGGCGGTCGAGATCGAGTTCAAGGCCGCCAAACTGCCGCAGGGCGTCAAAGGCTATGTCGTCGTCGGCCATGATCTGCGCATCGGCCAGGTCATCACCAATTTGATCGAGAACGCCCGTTCCTTCGTTCCCGAAGATCATGGCCACATCAGCCTGTCGCTGGCGCGTGCCGGCAAGTTCAACATCGTCACCGTCGACGACAATGGCCCCGGCATCCGCGCCGACAACATCGACCGCATCTTCGAACGCTTCTACACGGACCGGCCGGCCGGCGAGGCGTTCGGCCAGAATTCGGGCCTTGGCCTGTCGATATCCAGGCAGATCGTCGAGGCCCATGGCGGCACGCTAACCGCCGAAAACATCCCCGGCACCAAACCCGGCGAGATCAAGGGCGCGCGTTTTGTGGTGACGTTGCCGGCCGAAGGCTGAGGGCATGAATTCCAACCATGCCTGGTCCAGCCGTGCAGCCTGAAAACATTCACGCGACAATGGTTTTGATCGGCGAGCGCGGCATTCTCATCACCGGAGCCTCCGGCTCGGGCAAGACGGCGCTGGCGCTGGCGCTCATAGATCATTGTCGCCAGCGCGGATCGTTCGCGCGGCTCGTCGGTGACGATCAGCTCTTTGTCGAGGCGCATGCCGGGCGGCTTCTGTGCCGCGCTCCCGCCGCCATAGAAGGCCTCGTCGAGGTGCCTGGGCTCGGCCCCCGGCCTCTGCCATTCGAGCCGGCAGGCCTCGTCGACCTGCATGTCCACCTGGTGCCGGCCGATGAAGCGCCGCGCTTCCAGGAGGATGCCGCTAGCAGCATCGTGGGTTGTCTGGTGCCACAGGTCGATGTGGTCGAACGCAATATCCCGGCGGCCTTACCGGTCGTGATGGCGCGGCTGTCGATCGCGCCTTTTCTATGATCCGCTCCGGGTTTTTTGCTGCAATGCGTCAAAATGGCATGCGCCTGCGCAATTTTGGGCTTGTCAACGGGCCGCGCGTCGACAAGATAGCGCTCCCGCCGCCTGGATTGGCTGGCGAGCATAAAATGCGCCTGTGAAGCGGCGATGACGGGAGCCACCAAAGAATGATCGGACTCGTGCTTGTAACGCACGGTCAACTGGCCACCGAGTTCCGACATGCCGTCGAACATGTCGTCGGGCCACAAGACAATTTCGAAACCGTGGCGATCGGTGCCGACGACGATATGGAGCAGCGTCGGCGCGACATTGTCGACGCGGTTGCCCGTGTCGACACCGGGGCGGGCGTCATCGTGCTGACCGACATGTTCGGCGGCACGCCCTCCAATCTTGCCATCTCGGTGATGGAGTCCGGCCGCACCGAGGTGATCGCCGGCATGAATCTGCCGATGCTGATCAAGCTCTCCTCGATCCGCAAGGGCGACAACATGGCGGCCGCCCTTGATGAGGCCCAGGCCGCCGGTCGCAAATACATCAATGTTGCCAGCCAGCTCCTGAGCAGCAAATGACCGCGCTGTCCCCGGAAAAAGATCAGATAGTCCGGGATTTTCCCATCATCAACCAGCGCGGCCTTCATGCGCGCGCTTCGGCGAAGTTCGTCCAGCTGGCCAGCGGCTTCGATGCCTCGGTGCATGTCGAGAAGGATGGCGTCAAGGTTGGCGGCACCTCGATCATGGGCCTGATGATGCTGGCGGCAAGCCCCGGCTATTCGATCCGCGTCACCGCCAGCGGGCCGGAGGCCCAGCAGGTCATCGACGCCCTGGAGCAACTGGTGGCGTCCCGCTTCGGCGAGGAATGCTGATTTAGGACACTGCCAAAGCATGTCCGAGACACATGCACGAATAAAGATTTCTTTATATCCCATTGTCGTCCTTGCTCTGATCTGCTAGTCAGGCCGGCAATTCGCGCCCTTGGACGCGCCGACCGGCGCGGGCGTGTCCGCAACAAATTCGCAAGCACAACATTCGCATCGGAGTACTGCCATGACGGGTAGCAAGGACTATGTGGTCGCCGACATCTCGCTTGCCGGCTGGGGCCGCAAGGAACTCGAGATCGCCGAAACCGAAATGCCGGGCCTGATGGCCTGCCGTGAGGAATTCGGTCCCAAGCAGCCGCTCAAGGGTGCGCGCATCACCGGCTCGCTGCACATGACCATCCAGACGGCGGTGCTGATCGAGACGCTGAAGGCGCTTGGCGCCGATATCCGCTGGGCCTCCTGCAACATCTTCTCGACCCAGGACCATGCGGCCGCGGCCATCGCCGAGGCCGGCATCCCGGTGTTTGCCGTCAAGGGCGAGTCGCTGGAGGAGTATTGGGACTACACCGACAAGATCTTCCAGTGGGCCGATGGCGGCCTCTCCAACATGATCCTCGATGATGGCGGCGACGCCACCATGTACATCCTGATCGGCGCCCGCGCCGAGGCCGGCGAGGACGTGCTGTCCAACCCGCAGAGCGAGGAAGAGGAATATTTCTATGCCCAGGTCAAGAAGCGCCTGAAGGCTTCGCCCGGCTTCTTCACCAAGCAGAAGGCGGCGATCCGCGGCGTCACCGAAGAGACGACCACCGGCGTCAACCGGCTCTACCAGCTGCAGAAGAAGGGCCTGCTGCCCTTCCCTGCCATCAACGTCAACGACTCGGTCACCAAGTCGAAGTTCGACAACAAGTATGGCTGCAAGGAATCGCTGGTCGACGGCATCCGCCGCGGCACCGACACGATGATGGCCGGCAAGGTCGCTGTCGTGTGCGGTTATGGCGACGTCGGCAAGGGCTCGTCGGCCTCGCTCAAGGGCGCCGGTGCCCGCGTCAAGGTCACCGAGGTCGATCCGATCTGCGCCCTGCAGGCGGCGATGGACGGTTTTGAAGTCGTCACGCTGGAAGATGCAGCCCCCACCGCCGATATCGTCATCACCACCACCGGCAACAAGGATGTCGTCACCCTCGACCATATGCGCTCGATGAAGGACATGGTCATCGTCGGCAACATCGGCCACTTCGACAATGAGATCCAGGTCGCCGCGCTGCGCAATTTGAAATGGACCAACGTCAAGCCGCAGGTCGATATGATCACCTTCGCGGACGGCAAGCGGATGATCCTTTTGTCGGAAGGACGGCTGCTCAATCTCGGCAACGCCACCGGCCACCCGAGCTTCGTCATGTCGGCATCCTTCACCAACCAGGTGCTGGCGCAGATCGAGCTCTACACCAAGCCCGGCCAGTACGAGAACCAGGTCTATGTCCTGCCCAAGCATCTCGACGAAAAGGTCGCCCGCCTGCATCTCGACAAGCTCGGCGCCCGCCTGACCGAACTGTCGGGTGAACAGGCCGCCTATATCGGCGTCACGCCGCAGGGTCCGTTCAAGCCGGAACACTACCGCTATTAACCAAAGCTAAAATTACTACCAGATATTGAGGCCGGGCGATTGACTTTTCGCCCGGCCTTATTTTTGCGCGCCATCAGCCTTCACGCCGATTCGGCGAGGGGTTATTGTCAGGTGATTCGGCGATGCTTCCAGCCCGAGAGGGTCAAGAGAGGCACGCATCAGGGCGGTCTTGCATTCAGGCGGCGGAGAGGACCAAGACATGCCGGGGCAACACCCGCACAGAGCGGGACGGGCCGTTTCCGGCGGCCATGACGATTCGGGGATTGCTGGCTCCGCCCTGGAAGGGGGGAGCCTGTCCTGGCGCGCCCGCGCGTTGACATTCCTTGCCACCTCCGCGCTCGCGGGGCCCTTGGCCGGCGCCGCCGCGCATGCCGAGACCGCTGTTGCCAGCGTCGCCGGACTGTCGGTGAGTGCCATTGATGTCATGCAGCTTGCAGTGTTCGTCGGCGTGACGGGTGCCGCACTGATATCGGCCATCGTTCTCATCCGCGAAAGAGCCCGCACCTCGGCGGAGAATGTCGAACTCAGGAGCCGCCTCGCCGACATCAACGCGGCGCTCCGCCGTTCCGAGGCGCTGCTCAATCTGCGCGACCAGCGCGTCGTCGTCTGGGCTGCGGAAAACAAGAAGCCCGAGCTCATCGGCACATTGCCCGTCGAAAGCGGCGCTCCCGAGGATAGGGCCGCTTTTCTTGCTTTCGGCCGCTGGCTGATGCCGCGTTCGGCGGCGGCACTCGAACATGCCGTCGCGGGATTGCGCGAAAAGGCCAAACCCTTCGACCTGGTCATCGAATCGCAGGCCGGTGCGCCGCTCGAAGTGCATGGCCGCAAGAGTGCCGCGCATGTGCTCGTGCGTTTCGTCTCGCTCTCGGAGACGCAGCGCAGCCAGGCCAGGCTGAAGATCGAGAACCAGCGGCTGGCCGCCGACCACGACACGATGATCGGCCTGCTCGACGCGCTGAACATGCCGGCATGGCTCCGCGGCGAGGATGGCGGGCTGAGGTGGGTCAACCGCGCCTATGCCGATGCCGTCGAAGCCGAAAATGCCGAAGCCGCGGTTCGGGAGAAGAAAGAGTTCCTCGGCGGCCAGGCGCGCGATGCGATTGCCGCCCAGCACAGGACGCATCCGGTTTTCGAGCAATCGCTGTCCACCGTGATCGAAGGCGATCGCCGTGTGTTCGCGGTCACCGATTTCGCCGGCAGCGATGGCTCGGCCGGCCTTGCCTGCGACACCAGTGCCATCGAAGCCGTTCGCGGCGAATACGAACGGACGGTGCGAAGCCACGCCGACACGCTCGACCAGCTCAACACGGCGGTCGCCATTTTCGACACCGACGAGAAGCTGCGGTTCTTCAACCAGGCCTTCCAGAAGCTTTGGGGCCTGGACGCAGGCTTCCTGCACAGCGCTCCAGACAATGCCTTGCTGCTCGACCGGCTGCGCAGCGAAGGCAAGATCGCCGAACAGCCTGAATGGCGCCGCTGGAAGGAAGGCCTGCTCGGCGCCTATCGCGCTGTGGAATCCCAGGAACATTGGTGGCATCTGCCTGATGGCAAGACCATCCGCGTCGTCGCCAACCCCCAGCCCAAGGGCGGCGTGACCTGGGTGTTCGAGAACCTGACCGAGAAGATGGACCTCGAGAGCCGCTACCAGACAGCGGTGCGGGTCCAGGGCGAGACGCTCGACAATCTTGCCGAAGGCGTAGCGGTGTTCGGACCCGACGGCAGGCTCCGGCTGTCGAATCCTGCCTTTGCCACGCTCTGGGGATTGAGCGGCGAAGCGGCCAAGCCCAGCGTCCATGTTTCCACCATCCGCGACCTTTGCGACCGGCAGGCGGCGGACAGCCCCTGGCCCGGCTTTGTTGCCGCCGTCACCGGCTTCGACGACGAGCGCCGCGACCGCCACGGACAGACCGAGCTCAACAACGGCAACGTGTTGAGTTACGCCATGATCCCGCTGCCCAACGGGCAGGTGATGATGACCTTCGTCGACGTCACCGACAGCGTCCATGTCGAGCGGGCGCTGAAGGACAAGAACGAGGCGCTGCAAAAATCCGACCAGCTCAAGAACGAATTCGTCCAGCATGTTTCCTATGAACTGCGCTCGCCGCTGACCAACATCATCGGCTTCACCGAACTCCTGTCACAGCCCACGACCGGTCCGCTGACGCAGAAGCAGCGGGAATATGTCGAGCATGTCAGCTCCTCCTCCGCGGTCCTGCTCACCATCGTCAACGACATACTCGACCTGGCGACGGTGGACGCCGGCATCATGCAGCTCGATATTTCCGAGGTGCAGGTCGATCGCACCATCGCCGCTGCGGCCGAACTGGTGGCCGACCGCCTGGAAGAGCATTCGATCAGGCTCGAGGTCGAAGCAGCCTCGGCGCCGAAGACGTTTCACGGCGATGAGGTCCGCGTCCGCCAGATCCTCTACAATCTGCTCAGCAATGCCGCCAATTACGCCCCGGAAGCCAGCACCATCCGGCTCACTTGCCGCCATCTGGCGGATGGGGTGGAATTCTCGGTCCATGACGACGGTCCCGGCATGCCGCCCGATGTGCTCGATTCGGTGTTCCGCCGTTTCGAGCCGCGCGCCAATGGTGGCCGCCGGCGCGGCGCCGGCCTCGGCCTGTCGATCGTCAAGAGCTTCGTCGAGCTGCATGGCGGCAGCGTTCGCATCGAAACCGGCAAGGACAAGGGCACGACCGTCATCTGCACCTTTCCAGACATGCCGGGCATCCGTGCCGCGGCCGAGTAGCGCGTTCGATGACCGGATTGGTGCTGGAGCGATTACTCGCCGACGAGACCCAGACAGCGCGGCTGGGCGAAGATCTGGCGCTGTCGCTGCGCCCAGGCGACGTGCTTGCCCTGAAGGGCGATCTGGGCGCCGGCAAGTCGACGCTGGCGCGGGCCTTGATCAGGACCTTGGCCGACGATGCCGGCCTCGACGTTCCGAGCCCGACCTTCACGCTGGTGCAGAGCTACGACACCCGCATTCCGGTGCATCACTTCGATCTCTACCGCCTGTCCTCGGCCGACGAGATCGATGAGCTTGGGTTCGACGAAGCCTTGGCGGAAGGTGCTGCTTTGGTCGAATGGCCGGAGCGGGCGGAAGCCCATCTGCCGAAAACCACGGTCCTGATCGAGCTCGTCCAGCATGGCAACGGCCGGCTGGCACGATTGTCGGGGCAGGGACCTGCCTTCGATCGGGCCGCACGGTCGCTGGCCATGCGCGACTTTCTCGTGAGCGCCGGCTGGGCGCAAGCGCAGCGCCGCCATTTCATTGGCGATGCTTCTGCCCGCTCTTACGAGATCGTTTCGCTGCCGGGCCAAAAGCCGCAAGTGCTGATGAACTCGCCACGGCTGGTGCTCGGCCCGCCGGTCCGCGACGGCAAGCCCTATGCCGAGATCGCCCACACCGCCCAGTCGGTTTCCGCTTTCGTCGCCATCGACCGCGCCTTGAAGGCAGGCGGCGTCAGCGTTCCGGAAATCCATGCCGAGGACCAGGAGCAGGGATTCCTGCTACTCGAACATCTTGGCTCGGAAGGGTTCCTCGGCAGCGATGGCCAGCCGCTGCCCGAGCGCTGCGCGGCGGCGGCCGAGCTGCTGGCCATGATGCATGGCAGGACCTGGCCGCAGCGCCTGGAAACAGGGCATGGCGGCTTCCACGATGTCCCGCCTTTCGACCGCGAGGCCATGATGATCGAGGCCGATCTGCTGGTCGACTGGTACGTGCCGGCAATAACGGGCAGCCCGGCAAGCGGTGCCTTGCGCGCCGGCTACCACAAGCAATGGGGCGCGCTCCTCGACCGGCTGCACGGCCGCGAATATACGCTGATGCTGCGCGACTTTCATTCGCCCAACATCATCTGGCGCGGCGACCGTTCAGGGCATGATCGGCTGGGCATCGTCGATTTCCAGGATGCGCTGATCGGCCCGTCCGCCTATGACGTCGCCTCGCTGGCCATGGACGCGCGTGTTACGATGTCGCCCGAGATCGAGAGAAAGACGCTGGATGCCTATGTCGCGGCGCGCCACGCAGCCGGTGCTTTCGACGAGGCAAGCTTCCTGGAATCCTACGCCATCATGGCGGCGCAACGAAATTCCAAGATCCTCGGCATCTTCGTCCGCCTCGAAAAGCGCGACGGCAAGCCCTATTATCTAAAACACCTGCCGCGCATTCGCGATTATCTGCGCCGGGCCTTGTCTCATCCGGCGCTGGCAAGCCTGCGCGAGTTCTACGACGCCCACGGTTTGCTGGAGGAGCGAGCGCTGTGACAGCAGGACCGGACACCGCCATCGTACTTGCCGCCGGCCTTGGCAAACGCATGCGGCCGATTACCGACACCATTCCCAAGCCGCTGGTCAGGATTGCCGGCAAGACGTTGCTCGACTGGAGCCTCGACAGCCTGGCTGCCGCCGGTGTCGCGAAGGCCGTGGTCAACGTCCACTATTTTCCCGAACAGATCCTCGCCCATGTCGCCGCCCGCCGCGCGCCAAAAATCGTCATTTCCGATGAGAGCGAACAACTGCTCGATTCCGCCGGCGGCATCGTCAAGGCGCTGCCGGAACTGGGCGAGCGACCCTTCTACATCCTCAATGCCGACACCTTCTGGATCGATGACGGTCCTCTCAATCTCCAGCGCCTCGCCCTTGCATGGGACGCGGCGAAAATGGATATTCTGCTGATGCTGGCGGATCTCCAACAGGCGACCGGACACTGCGGCAGCACCGATTTCCTGGTGGCGCCGGATGGCGGCTTGCGGCGTTCGAAAGGCGACCCGGCGGGGCTGATCTATGCCGGCGCGGCGATCGTCCATCCGCGCCTGTTCAAGGGCGCACCGGCCGGGCCGCACTCGCTCAACGCCTATTTTGATTCCGCCATCGCCGCAGGGCGCCTGTTCGGCATGCCCATGCATGGCCACTGGATCACCGTCGGCACGCCCGATGCCGTACCGCTCGCGGAAGCGGCGGTCGCCGGTGCGCTCATCGAGTCGCAATGAGCGGCTCCAGCCGCGTCTTCTCGATCCCGCCCGGAGCGCCGTTTCTGCCGACGCTTGCCGAGGCGCTGCTTGCCGGTCGTCTTGTTCCGGGGTTTCGATTCGACGGCGACCCGCTCGCTTTGGTCGATGTCACTATCTATGTGCCGACACGCCGTGCCGCGCGTGCCTTGCGGGGTGTCTTCGTCGACAGCCTGGCGGCACGCGGCGGCGGCGGCTCGGCGATCCTGCCGGTCATCCGGCCACTCGGCGAATTCGACGAGGATGAGGCCGCGTTCGAGACCGAGGCATCGGCGGCCATCGATCTGGCGCCGCCGATTTCGGCAACCGAACGCCTGTTGCTGCTAACGCCGCTGGTGCGCGCCTGGAAACGCCGGCTGCCGGCGCATGTCGCCGCCCTTTTCGCCGAGGAGATCGTCATCCCGGCTTCCACCGCCGACGCGATCTGGCTGGCGCGCGATCTCGCCCGGCTGATGGACGAGATCGAAACGGAAGGCACCGACTGGGCCAAGCTCACTGATCTGGTGACCGGCAATCTCGCCGGATGGTGGCAGGTGACGCTCGAATTCCTCGGCATCGTCACCGAAGCCTGGCCGAAATTCCTCGCGGAAAGCGACCGCTCCAATCCGGCCGCGCATCGCAGTGCGCTGATCCGCGCCGAGGCGGCGCGGCTGCAGCGCAATCCGCCCGCCGGCCCGGTCATCGCCGCAGGCTCGACCGGCTCGATACCAGCGACGGCCGAATTGCTTGCCGCGATCGCGCGCCTGCCCGGCGGCGCCATCGTGCTGCCGGGTCTCGACCGGACGCTGGACGAAGCGTCGTTCCAGGCGATTGCCGCGCCTGGCGCGCGTCCAGCCGTACTCGGCCACCCGCAATATGGCTTGGCCAGGCTGATCGGCAAGATCGGCGTATTGCGCGGCGACGTCGAGGAGATTGGCGTGGCCGAACCGCGACGTGCGCTTCGCGCTGCCCTTGTCGGCGAAGCGCTGCGGCCGGCCGAAACCACCGAACTCTGGGCCGAGACACGTGCCGGTTTCCCGGCGTCCGACATTGCCGGCGCCTTCGCCGAGGTGACCTTGCTCGAAGCCGCCAGCGAACGTGATGAGGCCGTCGCCATCGCCGTCGCGCTCAGGCGCGCGGTCGAACATCCCGGCCAAAGGGCGGCTCTCGTCACCGGCGACCGCGCATTGGCGCGGCGCGTCTCGATCGAGCTCCAGCGCTTCGGCGTCGTTGCCGACGATTCCGGTGGCACACCGCTCGCCAACACCCCGGCGGCCAGCCTGCTCAGGCTGGCGCTCGAGGCACTGTTCCGGCCAGGCGATCCGGTTGGCCTGCTGTCGCTGCTCAAGCATCCGCTGCTCGGCCTCGGCCTCGAACGGGCCGATGTGCGCCACGCGTCGGAGCTGATCGAACTGGTGGCGTTGCGCGGCGGCACAGGCCGCCCCGACATCGTTTCGCTACCGGAACTGTTCGAAGCCCGCCTCACCGGCTTGGGCGGCGGCAGCCGACAGCCCTTCTGGTTTTCCCGGCTGACCGTGCGCTCTATCGAAACTGCGCGGAATTTGCTCGAACGTCTCAAGCAGGCGCTGGCGCCGCTCGCAGCCTTCCGAGGCCAGGATGACGCCGACCTTGCCGCGCTTGTCAGGGCCAGTGTCGTGACACTCGAAAATCTCGGCCGCTCCGCCGACGGGGGTCTTGGCGAGATCTATGCCGGTGACGCCGGCGAGAAGCTTGCCGAACTGCTGCGCGGGCTGGTCGCGGCTTCGGCTTCGCTGTCCTTCGCGGCGACCGAGTGGCCCGACATCATGGCGGCGCTGATCGCGCCTGAAACGGTCAAGCCGGCACAAGGCACCGACCGGAACATCGCCATCTGGGGCGCGCTGGAAGCCCGGTTGCAGACGGTCGACACGCTGGTCATCGGCGGGCTCAACGAGGGCGTATGGCCGCGCAAGCCAGAGAGCGACCGCTTCATGTCGCGGCTGATGAAGACCGGCATCGACCTCGAACCGCCCGAGCGGCGTATCGGCCTTGCCGCGCATGATTTCCAGATGGCCATGGGCGCCGGGAAGGTGGTGCTGTCCCGCTCGGCACGTGCCGGCGATGCACCCGCCGTGCCGTCGCGCTGGCTTCAGCGGCTGCTGACCTTCATCGGCAGCGACCAGGCAGCGGAGCTGCGCCGGCGTGGCGACGAGCTGCTCGCCTGGGCGCGCGCGCTGGATGCCGGCCCAAGGCAGGATTTCGCGCCACGGCCGCAGCCGAAGCCGCCGCTGTCGGTGCGCCCGACGCATTTCTCGGTCACCGAGATCGAGACCCTGCGCCGTGACCCCTACGCCGTCTATGCAAGACGCATCCTCGGCCTGATGCCGCTCGATCCGGTTATTCGCGACCCCGGTGCGGCCGAGCGCGGCACGCTGTTTCACGCCATCCTGCACCTGTTCTCAGGCAGCGTCGCCGATCCGCGCGCTCCCGATGCGCTTGCGGGCCTCATCGCCGCCGGCCGCGCCTGCTTTGCCGAAGCCGCCCTTCCGGCCGACGTCGAGGCGGTGTGGTGGCCGCGCTTCGAAAAACTCGCCGTCAACATCATCGAGTGGGAGCGCACGCGCGCTGATGCTGTGACAAGGCGCCATGCCGAGGAGCGCGCCGGAAAGACCGTTGTCGGCCAGTCCGGCGTGACGCTGTCCGGCTACGCCGACCGGGTCGACCTTCTGGCCGGCGGCATGGCCGACATACTGGACTACAAGACCGGCTCCTCGCCGTCCAAGGCGCAGGCGCACACACTGCTTGCGCCGCAACTGGCGCTCGAGGGCGCGCTGCTCAGGCGCGGCGCCTTCAAGGATTTGGGCGTGCGTGAGCCCTCTCAACTGGCTTTCATCAGGCTGAAGCCGAATGGCGAGGTGTTCGAGGAATCCATCCTCGAACACAACCGCCAGCCGCGGACCGCGACCGATCTTGCCGAAGAGGCTTGGGCACGGCTGGAAAAGCTGCTGATCCACTATGCGGACCCTGCGACCGGGTATCTGTCGCGCGCGCTGCCGTTCCGCGAAGGCGAGACGGATGGCGACTACGACCATCTTGCCCGCGTGCTCGAATGGTCGGCAGGCGGCGATGCCGGCGACGAGGGAGGGGAGGCATGAAGAAGGCCTATCCCATTCCCAGCGACACCGCGACCAGCCAGGCCCGCGCCGCCGACCCCGGCAATTCCGCCTGGGTGTCGGCCAATGCCGGCTCCGGCAAGACCCATGTGCTGGCGCAGCGCGTCATCCGGCTGCTGCTGCGCGGCACCGATCCGTCGAAGATCCTGTGCCTGACCTATACGCGCGCCGCCGCCGCCAACATGTCGAACCGGGTCTTTTCGACACTGTCGGAGTGGACGACGCTTGGTGACGTGGATCTGACGGCAAAGGTCGAGGCGCTGGAGGGGCGCCGGCCCGATCTCGAGACCATGCGCCGGGCGCGGCGCCTGTTCGCCGAGGCGCTGGAAACGCCCGGCGGGCTGAAGATCCAGACCATCCACGCCTTCTGCGAATCGGTGCTGCACCAGTTCCCGCTGGAGGCCAACATCCCGGCCCATTTCGAGATGCTCGACGGCCAGATGGAGGCATCGCTGTTTGCCGCGGCGCGCCGCGAGATGATTTCGGGCACGTCCGCCGGTGACAGGGATCTGGCCGAGGCTTTTGCCTCCATTCTCGATCGGGGCGGCGAAGCCGGGCTCGACGCCTTGCTGGGTGAGATTGTGCGCAAGCGCGACGGCTTGCGCCATTTCATCGACGCGGTCGGGCGCGATGGCACGCACTTCCAGGCCCTGTTCGACGAATTCCATTTCCATCCAGGCCAGACGGCCGAGGGCATAGCCACTTCGGTATGGCCGTTGCCGGGCCTCCTGCCCGACTATTTTGCCGGCTTCGCCCACGCCGCCGAGGCCACCGACGCCAGATCGGTACTGAACAACATCCTGCCCTATGCGCGGCAGGCTTTTGCCGAGGGCGATCCCATTCGCCGCCTGCAACTGCTCGCGCGAGCCTTCCTCAAGACCGATGGCGACGCTTACGACCCGGCAAAGGCCTTCAAGAAGGCCCTGGTCGACCGGTTGCCGAATCTGGCGGAGCGTTATCTCTCGGCCGCCAATGCCATCGTCGAAACCACCGATCGGCTGGCCCTGTTCCGGATGCTCGAAGGCACGGCTGCCGCGCTGACCATCGCCGACTGGCTGATCGCCCGCTACGAAATGCTGAAGCGCAGCCGCGGCTTCCTCGATTTCAACGACCTGATCACCCGCACCGTCAACCTGCTGGCGCGGCCGGACGCCGGCCCCTGGGTGCAGTACAAGCTCGACCAGGGCATCGACCACATCCTGCTCGACGAGGCGCAGGACACCAGTCCGGACCAATGGGAAGTGGTGAAACGGCTGGCGGAGGAATTCTTTGCCGGCTTTGGCGCACGCGACAGGGTCCATCGCACGGTGTTCGCCGTCGGCGACGAGAAGCAGTCGATCTATTCGTTCCAGGGTGCGGCCCCGGACTCCTTCGCCGACAGCCGGCTGTTGTTTGCCGGACGAGTGCGTGACGCCGAGGCGTCCTTCGCCGATCTCAAGCTGACCTGGTCGTTCCGCTCGACCGACGATGTTCTGACCGCGGTCGACCGCGTCTTCGCCGATCCAGCCGTGCGGCGCGGCATCAGTCATGATCCCGATCCGCTTCGCCACCAGGCGATCCGCACCGACGCGCCGGGCTATGTCGAGGTGTGGCCGTCGGTCGGCGCTGAAGCCGTCGATGAGCCAGATGACTGGACACAAGCCATCGACCATGCCCATGCGCCGGCGGTGCGCGTGGCCGAGAACGTCGCCGCCACCATCGCCGGCTGGATCGGCAGTGGCGAAATCATCGAAGGCCGCGGCAAGCGGCTGCGGCCGGGCGATGTGCTGGTGCTGGTGCGCAAGCGCGATCGCTTCGTCCATGCCCTGACCCGCGCACTCAAACGCCGCGACATTCCGGTTGCCGGCGCCGACCGGCTGAGCCTGCCCGGGCACATCGCGGTCAAGGACCTGATCGCGCTCGGTCACCTCCTCATCCAGCCGCAGGACGATTTGTCGCTTGCCGCCGTGTTGCGCAGCCCGATCTTCGATCTGCCGGAAGAGACGCTGTTCATGCTCGCCGCGCAGAGGCCGTCGGGTCTGTCGCTGATCGCGTCGCTGCGACAGCACGCCGGCGACAGCGAGAGACTGGCGAAGATCGTCGCCCAGGTCGACATCTGGACGAACGAAGCCGCGTTTAAGCCGGTGTTCGAATTCTATGCCGCCCTGCTGGCGCGCGATGGCGTGCGCCGCAAGATGATCGCGCGGCTCGGGCCCGAAGCCGGCGATATTCTCGACGAGTTCCTGAGCTTCTGCCTCGCCGAGGAGCGAACCGGCCTGCCGGGGCTGGAAGCCTTCCTGTCGACGTTGGAAAACGCCGGTCCCGAGATCAAGCGCGAGATGGACCAGACCCGCGACGAGGTCCGGGTCATGACCGTGCACGCCGCCAAGGGCTTGGAAGCGCCCGTCGTGTTCCTGGTCGATGGCGGTTCCGCGCCGTTCAGCGACCAGCATTTGCCGCGCCTGATGCCCTTCGATGGCTCCGGCGCGAACTGGGACGGCAAGGGCTATCTCTGGCGCTCGGCCAGCGAGGTCGCCAACGGTTTTTCGAAAGCGGCGGCCTCAAGGGCACGGGAACTCGCCGACGACGAATACCGCCGGCTGCTCTATGTCGGCATGACCCGTGCCGAGGACCGGCTGATCGTCTGCGGCTATCATGGCAAGCGGGCGCCGAACGCCGGCACCTGGCACTCGATCGTCAGCCGCGCGCTGATCGGTGCGCCGGAGAGCGAGCAGCGTGCGCATCCCGCCGGCGGCGAGCCGGTGCACCGTTTCCATGTCACCAAGCTGCCCCCCGTCGCGCCAAGTTCCGCCGATCAGGTACGGCAGGCCGACGCTTTCGGGCCTTTGCCGGCGACGCTGTTCCGGCCCTTGCCGCCCTTCGAGGATCTGCCGCGTCCGTTGTCGCCATCGGGCGCCTCGGCGCTGATCGACGAAGGCAAGCAAGCCGTTGTCGACAAGGCGTCGCCGGTGCTCGACGCCGATGCCGAGCCCGGCTTTGCCGTGCTGCGTGGGCTCGCCCTCCACAAACTGCTGCAGATGCTGCCCGGTATTGCCGAGCCCGAACGTGCGGGAGCGGCAGAACGCTATCTCTTG
Source organism: Mesorhizobium sp. WSM4833 (assembly GCF_055811095.1). Taxonomy (NCBI): domain Bacteria; kingdom Pseudomonadati; phylum Pseudomonadota; class Alphaproteobacteria; order Hyphomicrobiales; family Phyllobacteriaceae; genus Mesorhizobium; species Mesorhizobium sp. WSM4833. Next base: position 144,866 of record NZ_JBVVQG010000005.1, on the reverse strand, counting down.
CGAACTGGTGCGGACTGGCCGCCATCAGAGCGTGAAAAGGCCCTGGCGTCGGTCACATCGATCCTTGCCGACCCCGGCTTCGGTCAGCTGTTTGCGCCATCGTCGCGTGCCGAGGTTGCGATCATGGGCAGCCTGGAGGTCAAGGGCAAGAAGCGCTCGATTTCCGGCAAGATCGACCGGCTGGCGGTAACGCCGGACACGGTATCGATTGTCGACTACAAGACCAACCGGCCGGCGCCCGCCACTCTGGCCGAGGTGCCGCCGGCCTATGTCCTGCAGTTGGCGCTCTACCGCGCGCTGTTGCAGCCGCTCTATCCCGGCCGCACGGTCAAGGCGGCCTTGCTGTTCACCGAGGCGCCGCGGCTGATCGAACTGCCTGCCAGCGCCATGGACGACGCCCTTGCTCGACTCACGGGAGCGTGACACAACACCTGCTTGAAGAAGGGCGCGATCACCACCACATTTGGTGGGACAAAAACTTTCAAAAGGATTTTTCCATATGGCAACCGTGAAGGTCGACAAGAGCAACTTCCAGGCTGACGTGCTTGACGCCAACGTACCGGTCGTCGTCGATTTCTGGGCGGAATGGTGCGGTCCCTGCAAGATGATTGCGCCGGCGCTCGAAGATATCGCCACCGAACTTGGCGCCAAGGTCAAGATCGCCAAGCTCAACATCGACGAGAATCCGGAGCTTGCCGCCCAGTTTGGCGTGCGCTCGATCCCGACGCTGATGATCTTCAAGGGCGGCGAAATGGCCGACATGAAGGTCGGTGCCGCGCCGAAGACCGCGCTGTCGCACTGGATCAATGGCAACCTCGCCTGACCCATCTGAAATTCCTGATATCAAGCCCGGCCTCGCGCCGGGCTTTTTGTTGGCGTCATCGGTGCGTGGCTCTGGCTCTCGCATCCGGGCACTCCATGTCATCTGCTTGAGCCAGACAGGAGAACTCCATGACCGGATCCGCCAAGGCCACCGTCTTCATCGACAACGAGCGTGTCATCGTCACCGAATACCGCTTCGCGCCGGGCGAGAACACCGGCTGGCATCGCCACGGCCACGACTACGTCGTCGTGCCGCTGATGGACGGCAAGGTGAAGCTGTTGACCAAGGACGGCGAATCCTTCGCCGAGATGAAGAAGGGCGCGCCCTATTTCCGCAAGGAGGGCGTAGAGCACGACGTCATCAACGCCAATGAAGGCGAATACGCCTTTATCGAGATCGAGCTGAAGTAACGTCGCCTATCAATGCGCTGGAAATCCACCGCGTGATGGCACGCCATCAGCTGCCACCTTGATGGCAGCAGTGGATCGGCCTATATCCGTTCTAAAAGGGAGTTCGAAATGGCCGAACCACAACTCTCAGTCCGAAGCGCAAAAGCACGCGACCTGGCTCATAGACTTGCTCGTCGTGAAAATCGTTCGATAGCCGATGTGGTCGAACGTGCCCTCGAATCCTACGAAATTCGTGAAGCTGGCCGTGAACCTGCTTCCACCTTCTATGCCAGCTTGACTGCAAACCATGGCGCCGACATCGATCTGGAAAAGATCATTCGCGAAGGCCGCCAGGTTCATTCGGGACTTGAGCTTTGATTTTCGTCGATACCAACGTGATTTCGGAGAGTCTGAAGAAGGCGCCGGACCAAGCTGTCCTGGCATGGCTTGTCCGCAATGACGCTGAACTGGCCCTTCCCACAGTGACGATTGCTGAAATCGCCTTCGGCATCCAAAAAATACGGCCTGATGAGCGTGCCGATCGGCTGGAGCAGGGACTTTCCCGGTGGCGCCATCGATTTGCCGGCCGGATTTTTGGACTGACTGAAGATGCTGCCTTGGCTTACGGCGAGATCATGGGGGCCGCGACACGCCAAGGTCGCGGTATGTCAGCCCCCGATGGCATGATTGCGGCGATAGCGCGCGTGAACGGTGGCCGGCTGGCAACGCGCAATCTCAGCGACTTTGGCACCACCAGCCTTGATCTGATCTCACCGTGGGATTTCTGAAGGTCGAAAGCCAAGGTTCGGCCTCAGCCGCCGCAGCCACCCAAGGCATGAATAGCCGCCTGCTTCAGGTCGGCGGGGTGCCGTTCTCGGCCAGCACCGCTCCGGTCAGATACAACGAACCGCTGATCAGGATGCGTGGCGACGGGCCGTCCCAGGTGTCGCGCAGCAGCATCAGCGCGCTGGCGACGGAACTCACCGGCTCGGCGGTCAGCCCGGCTTCCGTTGCGCGGATCGCCAGTTCGTCGTTCGGCACGCCGGCCTCGCTGAGGCTCACCGGCACCGTGTAGACATGCCGGGCGAGGCCCTTGAAGGCACGGAAATAGCCGCTCTGGTCCTTGGTGTTGATCATGCCCGAGATGAGGAACAGCGGACGCGGGTTCTTCTCTTCCTGCTCGGCCAGCGCTTCGGCAACCACCACGCCGGCGCCCGGATTGTGGCCACCGTCGAGCCAGATATCGGCGCCCTTGGGTGCCAGTTCGGCCAGCCGGCCCTGCACGAGCTTCTGCATGCGGCCGGGCCAGGCGACATTGACCATCGCCTTTTCGGCGGCGCGATGGCTGATCTCGAAACCGGCCGCTTTGACCGCGGCGATCGCCGCCGCCGCATTGGCGAACTGGTGGCGGCCGGGCAGCCTGGGCGGCGGCAGGTCCATCAAGCCGTCTTCGTCCTGGTAGACCATGCGGCCGTTTTCCTCGAAGGCAAGGAAGTCTTGGCCGTAGACGAAAGTGGGGCATTCAAGCCGCTCGGCGGTTTCGATCAGCACCTGCAGCGCCGTTTCGCTCTCCTGCGCGCCGATGACCACCGGACAGCCGGGCTTGATGATACCGGCCTTTTCGGCCGCGATCAGTTCGACCCGGTCGCCGAGATAGGCCTCGTGGTCGAGCGACACCGGCATGATCACCGACACGGCCGGCTCCTTGATGACATTGGTCGCGTCGAAGCGGCCGCCGAGCCCGACTTCGATGATCGCAGCGTCGGCCTGGTGTTCGGAAAACAACAGGAAGGTGACGGCGGTGAGGATCTCGAAGACGGTGATCTTCTCGCCTTCATTGGCCCTGGCCGCACGGGCAATGGCATCGGCGAAAACCCTGTCCTCGACCAGCCTGCCGCCGCCATCGGCGGCCAGCCGGTAACGCTCATGCCAGTTGACCAGATGCGGCGAGGTGTGGACATGGACGCGGTAGTCCGCAGCCTCGAGCAGGGCGCGTGAAAAGGCTGCGCACGAACCTTTGCCGTTGGTGCCGGCGATGTGGATGACCGGGGGCAGCCGGTCCTGCGGATTGTCAAGCCGCTCCAGCAGCCGCGAAATGCGGTCGAGCGAAAGGTCGAAGCCTTTCGGATGAAGCGCCATCAGGGCTTCGATTTCGCGGTCGGCGGCAAGCGTCGTCATGGTGGAATCCTAGCGCATGGGCCTGAAAACCAGAATCGGTTTCGAATGGCCATGGCAATCAAAGGCTACAGCGCGCCGAAGCCCTCGTGCAATCGCGGTCGCGGCGCTTCGTGTCGCTTCAGGCTTGCGGCCGAGCTTCCGCGGCAACCACCGCCGGCGGCAGGATTTCCGGCTCCAGCGTTTTTTGCTCTTCCGGCAGCTTGAGCAGCATCTTGAGCAGGCGCGCGATCGTTTCACGCATTTCCAGCCTGGATACGACCATGTCGACCATGCCGTGCTCCATCAGATATTCGGAGCGCTGGAAGCCATCGGGCAGTTTCTCGCGGATGGTCTGTTCGATGACGCGCGGTCCGGCAAAGCCGATCAGCGCGCCGGGCTCGGCGATGTGCACGTCGCCCAGCATGGCGTAGGAGGCGGTCACGCCGCCCGTGGTCGGGTTGGTCAAAACGACGATGTAGGGCAGGCCGGCTTCCTTCAGCCGGTCGACACCGACCGTTGTCCGCGGCAATTGCATCAGGGACAAAATACCTTCCTGCATGCGGGCGCCGCCGGAGGCGGCAAACAGGATCAGCGGCCGCTTGCGCTGCAGGGCCACTTCGAAGCCGTGCACGATGGCGTCGCCGGCGGCCATCCCGAGCGAACCGCCCATGAAGGCGAAGTCCTGCACCGTGACCACAACCGGCAGACCCTCGACGGTGCCCAGCGCATTGATGATCGCGTCCTCAAGGCCGGTCTTGGCCTTGGCGTCCTTCAACCGGTCGACATAGCGCTTCTCGTCGCGGAATTTCAGCGGATCCTGCATGACCTTGGGGTTGTCCAGGGTCTCGTATTTGCCGCCATCGAAGAAGAATTTCAGCCGCTCCTTGGCCGAGATCTTCATGTGATGGCCGGACGAGGGAATGACGAACTGGTTCGATTCCAGGTCCTTGTGGAACACCATCTCGCCGGTCTCCGGATCCTTGATCCAGAGATTCTCGGGCATGTCGGTGCGCCGGCCGAGCATCGAATTGATCTTCGGGCGAACGTAATTGGTGATCCAGTTCATCGCTTCGGCTCCTGTCCTGACGAAGAGTTGCTAATGCATGTCGCCCAAAAGTGGGAACCGGTTTTGGGATAACGACATGCACAAGACCTGACGTAGGGAAACTATTCGGCAGCAGCAAGGCGGGCCGAGCGCACGCCTTGCGCAAGCCCGCTGACCAGCGTGGCGACGGCCTCGGCCGGATCGGCGGTCTTCTCGCCCTTCGGCCCCAGCACATTGGCCACCGCATTGACGATCGCGGTGCCGACGACGACGCCGTCGGCATTGGCGCCGATCACCCGGGCCTGCTCGGCGGTCTTGACGCCGAAGCCGACGCAGACCGGCAGGTCGGTGTGGCCCTTGATGCGCTTGACCGCCGCCGCCACCTTGCCGGTGTCGGCCAGTGCCGAGCCGGTGATGCCGGTCATCGACACGTAATAGACGAAGCCCGACGTGTTCTGCAGCACCTTGGGCAGGCGTTTGTCGTCGGTGGTCGGCGTCGCCAGCCGGATGAAGTTGATGCCGGCTTTCAATGCCGGAATGCACAGTTCCTCATCCATCTCCGGGGGCAGGTCGACGACGATCAGCCCGTCGATGCCGCTGGCGATCGCGTCCTTGAGGAAGCGGTCGACGCCATAGATGTAGATCGGATTGTAGTAGCCCATCAGCACGATCGGCGTTTCATTGTCGCCGGCGCGGAAGTCGGCCGCCATCTTCAGCGTCTTGGCCAGCGTCTGGCCGCCTTTCAGCGCCCGCAAGCCCGCCGCCTGGATCGCCGGGCCGTCGGCCATCGGATCGGAGAACGGCATGCCGAGCTCGATGATATCGGAACCTGCGCCCGGCAACGCCTTCATGATCGACAAAGAGGTATCGTAGTCGGGGTCGCCGCCCATGAAATAGGTGACGAGCGCCGGGCGGCCTTCGTTCCTGAGCTTCGCCATGCGGCGGTCGATGCGGGTGGCCATGATCAGATCTCCATGCCCAGCATCGAAGCCACCGTGTGCACGTCTTTGTCGCCACGGCCGGACAGGTTGACGATGACGATCTGATCCTTGTCCATGGCGGGCACGATCTTCACCGCATGCGCAATGGCATGCGCGGATTCCAGCGCCGGGATGATGCCTTCGACGCGCGTCGTCAGCTTGAAAGCCTCCAGCGCCTCGTCATCGAGGATCGGCACGTATTCGACCCGGCCTGAATCGCGCAGCCAGGAATGCTCCGGCCCGACGCCGGGATAGTCGAGGCCGGCCGAGATCGAATGGCCGTCCATGATCTGGCCGTCGGAATTCTGCAGGAGATAGGTGCGGTTGCCATGCAGCACGCCCGGCGCGCCGGCATTCATCGAGGCGCAATGCTCGATGCCGTCGAGACCGCGACCGCCGGCTTCGATGCCGATGATGCGGACCTCCTTGTCGTCGAGGAAGGGATGGAACAGGCCGATGGCGTTCGAACCACCGCCGACAGCGGCGATGATGGTGTCGGGCAGCCGGCCTTCCTGCTCGAGGATCTGTGCCCGCGCCTCGATGCCGATCACCGACTGGAAGTCGCGCACCAGCTCCGGATAGGGATGCGGGCCGGCGGCGGTGCCGATCAGGTAATAGGTGTCCTCGACATTGGTGACCCAGTCGCGCAACGCCTCGTTCATGGCGTCCTTCAGCGTGCCGTGGCCGGCGGTCACCGGGCGCACTTCGGCGCCGAGCAGCTTCATGCGGAAGACGTTCGGGCTTTGCCGGGCAACGTCTGTGGCGCCCATGTAGACGACGCAGGGAAAGCCGAAGCGGGCCGCAACCGTGGCCGAGGCCACGCCGTGCTGGCCGGCGCCGGTCTCGGCGATGATGCGCTTCTTGCCCATGCGCTTGGCCAGCAGGATCTGGCCGAGGCAGTTGTTGATCTTGTGCGAACCGGTGTGGTTCAAATCCTCCCGCTTGAAGTAGACTTTCGCGCCGCCCGCGAGGCCCCTGGCCGAGGAAACCTCACGAAGATGCTTCGTGAGGCCTTCGGCGAAATAAAGCTTCGACGGCCGTCCGGCATAGTGGGTCGACAGGTCAGTCAGCTCAGCCCTGAAATCCGCATCGTTCTTGACCTCGTTCCAGTGCCGCTCCAGATCGAGGATCAGCGGCATCAGCGTTTCGGCAACGAAACGACCGCCGAAAATGCCGAACATGCCCTGTTCGTCGGGCCCGGTGCGGAAGGAATTGGGTGTCGCCGGCTTGTTCATCGCCGATCTCCTGGCATCTTGACTATGAGGCATGTCCTTGTCGGAAAACCGGTTCCCACTTTTCCGGGACATGCTCTGGTTTGAGGCACCACTAGGCTGCGCGGGTGTTCCGCGCGGCCCTGACGGCCCGGAAAAACTGTTCGATCAGCGCCGGATCCTTGACGCCCGGCGCGCTTTCCACGCCTGAAGAAATGTCGATCCCAGGCGGGTTGGCAAGCCGAAGGGCATCGCCGATATTGGCGGCGTTGAGCCCACCGGAAAGCATGTAATCGACGCCGCCGTCAAGGCCGGCGAGAATGCGCCAGTCGAAGGCAACACCATTGCCGCCCGGCAGTTCGGAGCCTTTCGGCGGCTTGGCGTCGAACAGGAACCGGTCGGCTATGCCGATGAATGGCTTCATTCGTTCGAGATCGGCGGCCTCGCTGAGCGGCAGCGCCTTCATCACCGGCAGGCCATAGCGGGCTTTGACCTCGGCGACGCGCTCGGGCGTTTCCGCGCCGTGCAGCTGCAGCATGTCGGGCTGCATTTTGGCAACGATTTCATCCAGGAAGGCGTCGCCGGCATCGACGGTGACGGCAACCGCCATCGCCTTGCCGCGCGCGGCCTCGCGCAGACGGCCAGCCTCGGCAGGTTCGACATAGCGCGGGCTTTTGGCGAAGAAGATAAACCCGACATGGCTGGCGCCGCCGGCCAGCGCCGCGGCCATTGCCGCGTCGGTCTTCAAGCCGCAGATTTTGATGTCGAGTGCCATGGCGCGGGAATTGGCATGAAAAGCGATAAGAGTCGAGAAAAAGCATGCTGTTTGCCGGCACGGCCAAAGGCGCTACCTATGGATGGACAGGACGCAAGGCGGGAGCACGATCATGGCCGACAGAACCGTAGCCGAACTCAGGCAGAAGATTGCGCAGGCGCGCGAGGTCATCGCGCACCTGATCGACAAGGCCGCCTTCAATGGCGCCGAGGCGCACCGCGCGCTCGACTATTTCGGCGGCGATGAGTTCGACGGCAATTTCCTGCCGTGGCCGCATCATGGCGATGAGGGGTTGCGGCCCGAAGACTTGAACGCCGCCAACGACGATTGAGCGATCTACTCGAACATGATCGCCTGCAGCGCACCGCCATTGCGCTTCAGCCAGTCCTTGCAGCGATCGGTGTCGGGGCAGAGCTTTTCGCACAGTTTCCAGAATTTCGGGCCGTGGTTCATCTCCTTGAGATGCGCCACTTCATGCGCGACGAGATAGTTGATGACCGGCGACGGCGCCATCATGATGCGCCAGGAAAAGGACAGATTGCCTTCGGAGGTGCATGACCCCCAGCGGCTTGACGTGTCCTTGAAGCGGATCGCCTTGGCGCGCTTGCCAAGCGCCTCGGTGTGCTTGGCCACCAGCTTCTCGATTTCCTTCTTGGCCTCGCGCTTGAGGAAATCGGCGAGGCGGCGCGGCAGATGTATGCGGTCGCCATGCACGATCAAGAGCGGACCACGTTCGTCGCGCGACACGGTGACGGTGCCGCGCTTTGACGGTTCATGGACGATGCGGTGCGGCACGCCGCGCACCGGGATCCTGATGCCGGGCCGCACCTGCGGCCGCGTCGGCACCTTGGCCAGTCGCTGCTCCAGCCAGTCCTGATGCCGCTCGAGGAACCTGTCTACTTCGCCGCGGCGCAGGCCTGGCGGCACGGTGATGCGCAGACCCTGGCCGCCTGAATCGATACGCAGCGTCATTCGGCGCGCCCTGGCGCTCTCGACGATCTTGAGCGGCAGCGTGCGACCGGCGACGCAATATTCGCGCTCCACGACAGGCGTGGGCTTGGGCTTTGTCAGATTGCGAAAGAAGCCGAGAGTCATGGCGGGACGATACGCGATTCGAGAAAAACGACTAGAACAAAAAAGAAACGGCGCCGCTCGCGCGACGCCGTTTTTTCACGATGTGACCAGTCGCCGGATCTCAGTCGTCAAGCAGGTTCGAACCCTTGCCACGCTTGGTGGTCGTCGTTCCGGTGCTCGGATCGGTCTTCGTCGGCGCCGTCGACTTGTTGCGGTTGGCCATGAAGCGGTCGAACTCGTCCTGATCCTTGGCGCGGCGCAATTCGCGGGCGTATTCGTCGAACTGGGTCAGCATCTCGTCGAGCTTGCGGCGCTCTTCGTTCAGCCGCTCAAGTTCCTTTTCGCGCCAGTCGTCGAAAGCGACGTTGCCGGTGCGGGCGGAACCATTGCCCCAGCGCGCGGCCTTGTCGGAACCGCGGCGGCAACCGGCGAAGATGCCGTCGGTCGCGCGGTTGACGTCACGCTTGAAGCCATCGAGGCGGTCGCCCCAGATGATGTAGGCGAGCATGGCGAAGCCGAGTGGCCAGAACACCATGAAACCCACAACCATCAACGCGATGGTTGCCGGCGTCCAGGCCGGACGGATCAATGCGGATGTGTTCATTTTCTCCCATTCCTTCGGTTGGAGACAGCCAAACCCGGCTGCGTGGAATCGAAATGGGAAGAGAAAAACGGCGATTCAAGACAATGTCCGCCAAATCCGGACAAGCATCTGAAATGTTTATCGCTTTTTGATCATATCGAGGAAAAGCACGACCAGCCCGGCAACCAGGCCCCAGAATGCGGCGCCAACGCCGAACAACGTCAGACCCGACGCGGTGACGACAAAGGTGACGGTGGCGGCCATGCGATCCGCCTCTTCCTTCAGCGCGATAGACAGCGCGTTGGCGAGGGAAGCCATCAGCGCCAGGCCCGCCACCAGCACGATCAGGCTCTGTGGCAGCACCGCGAAGATCGCCACCAGCGAAGCGCCGAAAATCGCAAAGATGAGATAGGCGAGCGCATAGAACGGCCCGGTCTTCCAGCGCTCGGCGGGGTCGGGGTGGACGTCCGGCCCGGTGCAGATCGCGGCCGAGATCGCCGCCAGATTTGTGGTCGAGCCGCCGAACGGCGCCGACAGCAGCGAAAACAGGCCGGTGACGCCGATCAGCGGGCCGGGCTCCGGATGGTAGCCGGCGGCGCGCAGCACGGCGAGGCCGGACAGGTTCTGCGAAGCCATGGTGACGAGATAGAGCGGCAGTGCCAGCCCGATCATCGCCTTGGCGGTGAAATCAGGCGCAATCAGCGTCAGCGTCGACAGTTCCGGTGTCGGCAGGCCGCCGACACGGCCGGTGAGGAAAGCGGCAAGGCCACCGCCGATCAGCACCGCCAGCACCGACAGCGCCGGGTTGAACAGCCGGATGACGAAGAAGGCTGCAATCAGCGGCAGGATCAGCCACGGGTCGATGGGAATGGTCTTCACCGCATTGAGCGCGAAGGTGACGACGATACCGGCCAGCATGCCCGAGGCGACGGAAGGCGGTATTCTCGAGATCAGCTTCGTCAGGGGCCGAAACAGCCCGGTGGCGATCAGAAGGACGCCGGTGACGATGAAGGCGGCGACGGCCTCACCCATCGAAAAGCCGCTCGATGCCGCGATCAGCGCCAGGCCCGGTGTCGACCAGGCGGTGATGACCGGCATTTTCGTGCGCCATGACAGCCACAGGCTCTCGATCGCCATGGCCAGGCAGATCGTCGTCACCCAGCTTGCCGTCTCGATCTGCGTCGCGCCGACTGCGTTGGCGGCGGCGATGACGATGGCCAGCGTGCCGCCGAAGCCGACGATCGCCGCGACGAAGGCGGATATCGGAATGGAAAGGCGCATCAGTTTCCCCTCTGCGCCATCGCATCGACGGCCCGCACCAGCATGTCGAGATCCTGCGGTCGCGACAGGCGATGGTCGCCGTCAGGGATCAGCGACAGGGTCACGTCGTCGGCGGGCAGCAGGCTGACCAGCTTCAGTGCATGGCTTGCCGGCACATCCGCATCGGCCAGGCCCTGCAGGATATGCACCGGGCAATGGGTGTCGATCGGGCCTGTCATTGTCAGGTTGTCGCGCCCGTCCTCGATCAGGGCGCGGGTGTAGATGTAGGGTTCCGTGGAATAGTCCGACGGCTCTTCGAAGAAACCTTTTTTGGCGAGATCGCGCTTCTGCGCCTTGGTCAGCACCGGTTCGATCAGTTCAGCGGTAAAATCCGGTGCCGGCGCCAGCAGCACCAGGCCGGCGACGTTGCTGTCATCAGCCTTGCGCAATTCCTGCACCATGCGCAGCGCGATCCAGGCGCCCATCGAGGAGCCGACCAGGATCTGTTTGCCCTTGGTGAAATGCCGGAACACGGCAAGGCTTTGTGCAAGCCATGTCGAAATCGTGCCGTCGGCAAAGGCGCCGCCGGATTCGCCATGGCCGGAATAATCGTGGCGCAGAAAGGCGCGGCCTTCTTTTGCCGCCCAGCCCGACAGCGTCTGCGCCTTCGCGCCCAGCATGTCCGACTTGTAGCCGCCGAGCCAGACGATGCCGGGCGCAGAGCCAGCAGTATGGCGCACCGCGATGCGCGATCCGTCGACATCCATAAAGACGGGGGGCGTTGCGGTCATGGCTTTTTCCTCAGGCCCTCTTCTGGCGCGGGATTCTTGTGGCACGGTCGGTGGCGTGGCGAAAAGTGCTCACTATGTTCTTTGTTTGGTGCAGGGCAGCGATCAGGGTGATTTTCTGTCAATGCTGTGCTATTGACTCCGCCCGCGCGCTCACCACATTGGCGCGTCCATGCATCAACACTGACAAATCCTGAACGAAACGGCCAAGGAGACCACGACCATTCGCAGACCTTTCAAAGCAGCGGCGCCGACCAAGGATGGCCCGCGCTCCAACCGTGACATCCGGGTTCCCCGGGTCCAGCTTATCGACGCCGAAGGCCAGAACCGCGGCGATGTTTCCATCAACGACGCATTGCTGCTGGCCGAAGAGGCCGGGCTCGATCTCGTCGAGATATCGCCCAACGCGGTGCCCCCCGTCGTCAAGATCCTTGATCTCGGCAAGTTGAAATACGCCAACCAGAAGAAGGCGGCCGAGGCGCGCAAGAACCAGAAGGTCATCGAGATCAAGGAGATCAAGATGCGCCCGAACATCGACAGCCATGACTACGAGACCAAGATGAAGGCGGTTCGCCGCTTCTTCGAGGAAGGCGACAAGGTCAAGCTGACGCTGCGGTTCCGTGGCCGCGAGATGGCGCATATGGAACTCGGCATGCAGCTTCTGAACAAGGTCCGCGAGGAAGTGGCGACGATTGCCAAGGTCGAAGCGGAACCGAAGCTCGAAGGCCGCCAGATGATGATGGTGCTGTCGCCGCGCTAAGATCTGCATCGGCGCGTATCTAGGATCACGATGACGTCAGGCTTGGCCATCGCGCTTAAATCCGCCTGAATCACATCGCAAGGCGTCCCGGCGATCGGCGGGACGCCTTCTTCTTGTTCAGACGCTGCGATCGCCGGCAAAATTCCTGACGATCGGATTCACTATGGTCGATGAAGTCAAGGTTTCGGACGTGGACTTCAAACACGGGCTGGGCAATTACCAGCATATGCGCCGGATAGTGCTTGCCGTTCTCGTGGTCGTGCTGTTTGCAGCATTGCTATTTGGCCAATCGACGTTTCCGCCCGACACAGCCGTGCACGAGACGATCGAAATGTTCGGCGTGCTGCTGATTTTCCTCGGCATCGTGGGCCGCCTTTGGGCGACACTCTACATAGGCGGGCGCAAATCGTCCGAGGTGGTGACTGGCGGGCCTTACTCGATCACTCGCAACCCGCTCTATGTGTTCTCGACCGTAGCCGCAGCCGGTGTCGGCGCGCAGATCGGTTCGTTCTCCGGTATCATCCTCTTCGGGCTTTTGTGCGCGGGGGCGTTCCATATCGTCATCCTGCGCGAGGAGAAGTTCCTCAAGGAAGCGCTCGGCGCGCCGTATCAGGCCTATCTGGCGCGGGTGCCGCGCTTCTTCCCAAAACTGTCGCTCTACCAGGAGGGCGATACCGGAAACTTCAAGCCGCGCCTGCTGTTGACCACGCTGCTCGACGGCCTGGTGTTTCTGATCGCGCTGCCGGCCTTCGAATTGATCGACGGCGCCCAGCTGTCAGGCATGTTGCCGGTCTGGTTCACGCTGCCCTGACGAGGACACAGCGCCGCATCTCCACAGGTGTTGCGCGCGGGCCGTCTTTGACGTATAGCACCGCCGTTCAAGAAAACCGCCCGGCAGGGCATGCCGTGGCGGTTTCATTTGCTTTTCGGGCTTTGGTCGGCCTGAAGCGAACAAGAAGCGCGATAGTGCGCCAACAATACGGAGTAGCAAAATGCCCAAGATGAAGACCAAATCGGCCGCCAAGAAGCGGTTCAAGATCACAGGTACGGGTAAAGTCCTGTCGGCTGCGGCCGGCAAGCGTCACGGCATGATCAAGCGTTCCAACAAGTTCATTCGAAATGCCCGCGGCACGATGGTTCTGGCTGAACCGGATGGCAAGAAGGTCATCAAGAATTTTCTGCCGAACGGCCTCTAAGGCATTCGGTCCGGACACGCATTTGTTTTACGCAATTCCGAACGGAAAACCGCAAGGCACTTTTCCTGGAATTGCTTTTAAGGAGATCATGACATGGCACGCGTAAAAAGAGGCGTCACTTCGCACGCCAAGCACAAGAAGGTCCTGAAAGCCGCGAAAGGCTTCTACGGCCGCCGCAAGAACACCATCCGCATCGCCAAGCAGGCGGTGGAAAAGTCGCTGCAATACGCTTACCGCGACCGCAAGAACCGCAAGCGCTCCTTCCGCGCGCTGTGGATCCAGCGTATCAACGCCGCGACCCACGAGCATGGCCTGACCTATGGCCGCTTCATCGACGGCCTCAACAAGTCGGGCATCGAGATCGATCGCAAGATCCTGTCGGACATGGCCATCCACGAGCCGCAGGCTTTCGCGGCCCTGGTCGCCAAGGCCAAGGTGGCGCTCGAATATCTGAAGAACACCACGCCGAACGCTTTTGAAAGCGCTGTCGCCTAAGACCAGCGCTTCCCAAGCATTCGCAATTCTGATTTGGGGAACCCGCGCTGGCACGGCTGGCGCGGGTTTTTCTTTTGCCTGATCCTTGGAGTGATTTCACTTTAGGAGTGACTTTCACTTTGAGGCCGACCTCCCAACGCAGCGAGTTTGACCGTGAACGACGCAACCACTGGCCTGGATACGCTTGAAAACTCACTTCTGGCCGAGATCGCCTCGGCCGCCGATGAGCCGGCCATCGAGGCCGTGCGCATCGCTGCTTTCGGTAAGAAGGGCAGCGTGTCCGAGATGCTGAAGACACTTGGCGCCATGACCGCCGAGGAGCGCCAGATCAAAGGCCCAGCCATCAACGGCCTCAAGAACCGCGTCACCGACGCGCTGACTGCCCGCAAGGCTGAGCTCAAGGATGTGGCGATCACCGCCCGCCTCGCCGCCGAAAAGGTCGACGTGACGCTGCCGGTGCGGCAGTCGCCGGCCGAGCGCGGCCGTATCCATCCGATCAGCCAGGTCATCGACGAGATTGCTGCGATCTTCGGCGACCTCGGGTTTTCCATCGCGGAAGGTCCCGACATCGAGACCGACTATTACAATTTCACCGCGCTGAATTTCCCCGAAGGCCATCCGGCGCGCGAGATGCACGACACCTTCTTCTTCCAGCCGGACGAGAAGGGCGAGCGCAAGCTTTTGCGCACGCACACTTCGCCGGTGCAGATCCGCACCATGGAAACGAAGAAGCCGCCGATCCGCATCGTCATACCTGGCAAGACGTACCGGCAGGATTCGGACGCCACCCACTCGCCGATGTTCCATCAGGTCGAGGGGCTGGTGATCGACAAGACCGCCAACGTTGCCAACATGAAATGGGTGCTGGAGGAGTTCTGCAAGGCCTTCTTCGAGGTGCCGCAGGTCAAGATGCGCTTCCGGCCGTCCTTCTTCCCGTTCACCGAGCCAAGCCTCGAGGTTGACATCCAGTGCGATCGCTCGCGGCCCGGCGAAGTGCGCTTCGGCGAAGGCTCCGATTGGATGGAGATCCTCGGCTGTGGCATGGTGCATCCCAACGTGCTGCGCCATGGCGGTCTCGATCCGGACGAATATCAGGGTTTTGCCTGGGGCATGGGCATCGACCGCATCGCCATGCTGAAATACGGCATGCCGGACCTGCGCGCCTTCTTCGATGCAGACGTGCGCTGGCTGTCGCATTACGGCTTCCGGCCGCTCGACATGCCGACTTTGTTCGGAGGCCTGAGCGCATGACAGCGCCCTATGCCGGCGGCTGCCGCTGCGGCGCCGTGCGGTTCGAGGCCTCTGCCGAACCGCATCACGTCAGCTACTGCCATTGCGGCGATTGCCGGCGGGCCAGCGGCGCGCCGGTGTCGGCCTTTGTCGGCTTCCTGGTCGATCAGGTCGCGTTCACCGGCAAGGCGCTGAAGATGTATGAGAACGGCCCGGTGACGCGCTCTTTCTGCGGCACCTGCGGCTCACCCATCGCCTATGTCGACGAGCGGCTGGAAGAAGACATCTACTTCATGCTCGGCGCCATGGACATGCCGGCCGATTTCCAGCCGACGCTGCATGCCTATATCGGCGAGCAGCTTGCCTTCCTGCATATGTCCGACGACCTGCCGAGACATCTGAAATCAAGCGTCAAAAGACCAGACGGAACAGTCCCATGAAATTCACCCTCTCCTGGCTCAAGGACCACCTCGAGACCGACGCCACGCTCGACGAGATCGTCGAGCGGCTGACTTCGATCGGTCTCGAAGTCGAGCATGTCGACGACAAGTCGAGCCTGAAACCATTCGTCATCGCCAGGGTGCTGACGGCGGTTCAGCATCCCGATGCCGACCGGCTGCGCGTGCTGACCGTCGACACCGGCGACGGCAAGCCTCCGGTGCAGGTCGTTTGCGGCGCGCCAAACGCTCGCGCGGGCCTGATCGGCGCCTTTGCCGCGCCCGGCACCTATGTGCCCGGCATCGACGTAACGCTGACGGTCGGCAAGATCAGGGGCGTCGAAAGCCACGGGATGATGTGTTCCGAGCGCGAGCTGGAGCTGTCCGACGAACACAATGGCATCATCGACCTGCCTGAGGATGCGCCGGTCGGCACCAGCTTCGCCGCCTATGCGCACATCGACGATCCGGTCATCGAGATCAACTTGACGCCGAACCGGCCGGATGCCACCAGCGTCTACGGCATCGCCAGGGATCTGGCGGCGAGCGGGCTTGGCCGCCTCGTCGGCGGCGCCATCATGCCGCATGTCGGCAATGGCATGTGTCCGGTCAAGGTGACGATCGAAGCGCCGGAGCTTTGCCCCGGCTTCGCGCTCAACTTGGTCAAGGGCGTCAAGAATGGACCCTCGCCAAAATGGCTGCAGCAGCGGCTGATCGCCATTGGGCTGAGACCCATCAGCGCACTGGTCGACATCACCAACTACGTCACCTTCGACCGCGGCCGCCCGCTGCATGTGTTCGACGCCAGCAAGGTTGCCGGCAATCTCGTCGTGCGCCGCGCGCGCGATGGCGAAAAGGTGCAGGCGCTCGACGGCCGCGAATACACGCTGACGCCGGAAATGTGCGTCATCGCAGATGACAACGGCGTCGAGTCGATCGCCGGCATTATGGGCGGCGAGCATTCGGGCTGCGACGAGAACACCTCAGATGTGCTGATCGAATCCGCCCTTTGGGATACGATCACCACGGCGCGCACCGGCCGCACGCTCGGCATCATCACCGATGCGCGCTACCGCTTCGAGCGCGGCGTCGACCCCGAATTCATGGTTCCGGGCGTCGAACTGGCAACGAAACTGGTGCTCGATTTCTGCGGCGGCACGCCGACCGAAATGGAGGTCGTCGGTTATGCCGGTCACACGCCGAAGATCGTTTCCTTCCCGCTTTCGGAAGTGAAGCGGCTGACCGGCATCGAGGTTCCCAGCGCGGAAAGCCTCGACATCCTGTCGCGCCTCGGCTTCAAGCCGGAGGGCTCGGGCGATGTCGTCGATGTCGCCGTGCCGTCCTGGCGCCCCGACGTCGATGGCAAGGCAGACCTGGTCGAGGAGGTCATGCGCATCCACGGTGTCGACAACATCGCGCCGCAGCCGCTCGGTGCGCATGACGCGGTCAATGCAAAGATCCTCACCACGCTGCAGGTCCGTACCCGCACGGCCAAGCGCGCGCTTGCCGTGCGCGGCATGATGGAAGCCGTTACCTGGTCGTTCATTCCGGCCAAGCACGCCGAGCTGTTCGGCGGCGGCCAGACCGCGCTGAAGCTCGCCAACCCGATCGCCGCCGACATGTCCGACATGCGGCCCTCACTGCTGCCGGGGCTGATCGCGGCTGCCCAGCGCAATGCCGACAAGGGTATTGGCGACGTGGCGCTGTTCGAAGTGTCGGGCACCTATGAGGGCGACGGCGCCGACCAGCAGCGGCGCGTCGCCGCCGGCGTGCGCCGCGGCACCGCCAAGCTCGACGGTTCCGGCCGCAACTGGGCCGGCAATTCCGGCCCGGTCGGCGTGTTCGACGCCAAGGCCGATGCGATCGCCGCACTTGAAGCCTGCGGTGCGCCTGTCGACCGGCTGCAGATCGAGGCCGGCGGCCCGGCCTGGTATCATCCCGGCCGTTCCGGCACGATCAAGCTCGGCCCGAAAACCGTACTCGGCACTTTCGGTGAATTCCATCCGAAGACGCTGGAGGGCCTCGATGTTTCCGGCCCGCTGTGCGGCTTCGAGGTCTTCGTCGATGCCGTGCCTGAACCGAAGGCCAAGCCGACGAAAACCAAGCCGAAACTGGAACTGTCGCCCTTCCAGGCGGTCAAGCGCGATTTCGCTTTCGTCGTCGACAAGTCGGTCGAGGCCGGCACGCTGGTGCGCGCAGCGCTCGCCGCCGACAAGAAGCTCATCACCGCCGTCTCGGTCTTCGATATTTTCGAAGGCGCTTCGCTGGGCGAGGGCAAAAAATCGATCGCCATCGAAGTGTCGATCCAGCCGGTCGAAAAGACGCTCACCGACGAGGATTTCGAGGCGTTGGCCAAGCGCATCATCGAGAATGTCGGCAAGCAGACCGGGGGCGTTCTGCGGGGCTAAAAAACTTGCGAGCAGATGGCGAATCGCCCTCCAAAGGGCGATGGACCATCTGCGGTATTCCGGCCTTCCCCTTGAAGAACAGCGCGCGGCGTTTCTCGCCATCGTGTCTGCCGACCCGCTGTTATGCGACGCGGTGGCGCGGGCTCGCACGCTCGACCTGCCGGACTGGCTGGTGGTATCCGGCGCTCTCTACAACAGCATCTGGAACCACCTGACCGGCAAACCGTCGGGCTACGGCATCAAGGATGTTGATCTTTTCTACTTCGATGACAGCGACCTGTCCTATGAGGCCGAGGACGCGGTGATCCGCCGGGCGGAGAAGCATTTCGAGGGGCTGGCGTTGCCGGTCGAGGTGCGCAACCAGGCGCGGGTGCATCTGTGGTATCCGCAGAAGTTCGGACGGCCGTGCCCGCGCTATTCGAGCGCCAGCGAATCCGTCAGCCATTTTGCCTCGAAGACGCACGCCGTCGGGGTTCGATACGACGCTGACGGGCAGCTCGAGATCGTGGCACCGTTTGGTCTTGACGACATTTTCTCGTTTCGCATCACGCCGAACCGGGTGATGGACAATCAGCGCACGCATGAGGCGAAGGGTAAGCGTGCAAGGGAGAACTGGCCGGAGATTAGTGTCGAGCCTTGGTAAAAATGTCGGCAGGGCAGAGGGGGGCGCTTCACGTCAGCGTCCCCACCTTCTGCACCGCGCTGCGTACGAAAAAGGGGCGCGCGGCGCCCCTTCCGATTACTCACCAGTTTTCAACCATTGACCAGCGTCAGCTCCTTCTCCGCATAGCGCCTACCGACCACCTTGTCGG
Organism: Mesorhizobium sp. WSM4833; assembly: GCF_055811095.1. Taxonomy (NCBI): domain Bacteria; kingdom Pseudomonadati; phylum Pseudomonadota; class Alphaproteobacteria; order Hyphomicrobiales; family Phyllobacteriaceae; genus Mesorhizobium; species Mesorhizobium sp. WSM4833. The sequence continues at coordinate 126,443 of NZ_JBVVQG010000005.1, read as the reverse complement.
GCGACAGCGCGTCACCAATCGCCTGCACCTCGACCGCGCTCAGCGCGATCCCGGCAGCCGCCGCATTCTGCTCCAGATGGCGTATCCTTCTTGCGCCGGGGATCGGCACGATGAAATCGCCCTGGTGCAGCACCCAGGCCAGCGCCAGTTGGGCCGAAGTTACCCCCTTTTCAGCTGCCAGCTTTTCCAGCGTCGCGATGACAGCGGCGTTGGCTTCCATCGCCTCGGCCTGGAAGCGCGGCAAGGTCCGGCGCCAGTCGTCGTCGCTCAGCGCCTCGGGCTTGGCGATCGTGCCGGTCAGCAGGCCACGGCCGAGCGGGCTGTAGGGAACAAAACCGATGCCGAGTTCGCGGCAGACGGCGAACACCTCGTCTTCCGGGTCGCGGCTCCACAGCGAATATTCGCTCTGCACGGCAGCAATTGGATGCACGGCATGGGCCCGGCGGATGGTCGCCGCACTCGCCTCCGACAGGCCGAGCGCGCGCACCTTGCCCTCGCGCACCAGCTCGGCCATGGCACCGACCGTGTCCTCGATCGGCACGTTGGGGTCGACACGGTGCTGGTAGTAGAGGTCGATCACATCCGTGCCGAGCCGCTTCAGCGACGCCTCGGCGACCGCCTTGACGTGCTTGGGGCGGCTGTCGACGCCGGCCATGCGGTCGAGGCCTGTACCTTCCTCCAAAATCCTGAAGCCGAATTTTGTCGCGATCGTCACCTTGTCACGCGCGGACTTCAGCGCCTTGCCGAGCAGGATCTCGTTCTCGAACGGGCCATAGACCTCCGCCGTGTCGAAGAAATTGACGCCGATATCGATGGCGCGGTGCAGCGTGGCGATTGCGTCGGCTTCCGCCTGGCCGCCATAGGCGAAGCTCATGCCCATGCAGCCGAGGCCGACGGGATAGACGTTCAATTCAGTTCCTAGCTTGCGGGTTTGCATAACGCGTCTCCTTGTTGCGATGCGGCAGAAATAGCGCCTTGCCTTGTGTTCGATAATCGGCTCTCATTTGCACGGGCTGTTCTAAAAGATAGATCAATGAATCGCGCGCATCTTTCCCAACTGGCCGTGCTGGCAACCGTTGCCCAATGCGGCAGCTTTCGCGGCGCGGCCAGGGAATTGGCCATCGCGCCTTCGGCGGTCAGCCATGCGGTGTCCAGCCTAGAGGCGCGGCTTGGCGTTCGGCTGCTGGCGCGCAGCACACGCAGCGTCGCGCCGACCGAAGAAGGTGCGCAGTTGCTGGAACGGCTGCGACCGGCGCTGTCGGAGATCGATCTGGCGCTGGAGACGGCAATCGAGACACGCGACCGGCCGGCCGGCAATCTGCGCCTGACCGTGCCGCGCACCGCAGCCCATTTGGCGCTGACGCCACGGCTGGGCGCCTTTGCGTCGGCCTATCCCGATATCGTGCTGGAGATCGTCATCGAGGACCGTTTCACCGACGTGGTGGAAGGGGGCTTCGATGCTGGCGTCAGGCTAGGCGAGAGCCTGCAGCGCGACATGATCGCGGTGCGCATCGGGCCGGACCTTCGCGGCGCGGTGGTCGGCGCCCCGGTCTATTTCGAGGTCAACCCCAAGCCGCGTCACCCGCGCGACCTGGCTGACCACCGCTGCATCCGCTTCCGCTTCTCCAGCGGCATCCTCTACCGCTGGGAGTTCGAGAAAGGCCGCGAGGCGATCGAGATGGCGGTGGAGGGACCGCTGATCCTCGACGAGGACCACTTGATCGCCCAGGCGGCGGTCGACGGCGCTGGGCTCGCCTTCGTCTTTGAGGATTATGTCCGCGCGCCGCTCGCCGACGGCAGGCTGATCCGTGTGCTGGAGGACTGGTGCCCCTCCTTCGACGGCTTCTTCGTCTATTATCCGAGCCGCCGGCAAATGCGCCCGGCGCTCCGGGCGTTTGTCGATTTCTTCAAGGTGAGTGGATAGAGCGGGCTCGCCCCTCCCCTTGTGGCCCTCCGGAGGGAGAGGAAGGGCACCGGCTGTGATAAGCTCGCGCCTTTCGTCTCCCTCCGGAGGGCCCTGATGGGAGTCCGAAGGACGGGCGAGATCGGCGGCTCGCCCCGATAGGTCGGCTGAGGGACGGGGTGGGTAGCGCCCTACGAGACCCCCACCCCGCCTCGCAAAAGCCGCTTCGCGGCATTTGCTGCGCGCCCCTCCCCACAAGGGGGAGGGTGAAGCGCGCTGGAAGAAAGCCGAACCAACATTCGTTCACTCCCCATGCAAACATCGATCACCAACAGCGCCACCCGCTATGGCTGGGGCGCGATCCTTCTCCACTGGCTGATTGCGCTCATTTTCATCGGCCAGTTCGGGCTCGGCTTCGTCATGGTGCGGCTGACCAGCCAGCGCACCGCCTTCGAGCTGATCCAACTGCACAAATCTCTCGGCTTCCTGCTGCTCGGGCTTGTGTTGCTGCGCATCGCCTGGCGTCTTGGCAATGCAACGCCGGCGCTGCCGCGCTCGGTCGGAACCCTGGAGCGTCGGGCAGCACCGTTGGCCCATCTTGCGCTCTACGCGTTTCAGCTTGCCTTGCCCTTGTCCGGCTGGGCGCTGGTGTCGGTCTCGATGCTGGAGATCCCCAGCCTGCCATTCAACCTGTTCGTCATGCCGAACCTGCCGCTGGCCGAATCGGATGGTGCCGAGAGCTTCTGGGCGGCGGCACATTGGTATCTCGCCTATGCCGGCATGACGCTTGTGGCTCTCCACGTCGCGGCGGCGCTGCGGCATCATTTCCAGCTCAGGGATGGCGTGCTCACGCGCATGGTCACGCCTTCGTCAGATTCGGAATAGAGCGAGCGGTTCATTCGTTCATGAAGTGAGGGCGCAAGAAATGCGCTGCCTCCAACAAGGAACATCCTCATGTACACGCGCATCCTCGGATTTGCGGCGGTCGCCGCTTGCCTTGCCATGCCTGTTTCTGCGGCCGTCGCGCTGGGTGACGCCGCCGGCAGCTATTCGATCAGCCCGGCCAGTTCCAGCATCCGCTTCTCCATCGGCAAGGTCGGCGGCGGCGGCCTCAATGGCACCTTCGCCCGCTTCAAGGGCTCGATCCGCATCGACAACAGCGATGTCGGGCGCTCAGCTGTCAATTTCACCATTTTTCCCGAAAGCGTCGGCACCGGCCAGGGCCGTATCGATGCCTTCCTGCGCTCCGACGCGGTGTTTGATGCCGCCAACAGCCCGGAAATCCAGTTCCGCTCTACCAGCGTGACCCGAACCAGCGACACCACGGCCCTGGTCAGCGGCCGGCTGACGGCGCGCGGCAAGACGTTCCCGGAAAAATTCACGGCCGAGCTCGGCGGTCTCAAGGCCGGCATGATCAAATTCCATGTCACCGGCAAGGTGCTGAGGTCGCGCTACGGCATGGATGTCGGCACGCCGATCTATTCCAACATCGTCGACTTCGACATGACGCTGACCGGCAAAAGGGGCTGACCTCGTCATTGGCTTTTCCGGCGATTTCGGGCAAACCTCGTCGCCTGTAATCGTGATGGAGAAGCCTGATGTTCCGATGGGGTGTGTTGTCGACGGCCAAGATCGGCCGCGAGCATTTGTTGCCGGCGATGGTCGAGGCGGAGAATGGCGTGCTGTCGGCGATCGCCAGCCGCGACCTGTCGAAGGCCAAGGCGCTGGCCGACCGCTTCGGTGCACGCCATGCCTTCGGCTCCTATGAGGAACTGCTCGCCTCGAAAGAAGTAGACGGCGTCTACATCCCGCTGCCGACCTCGCAGCATGTCGAGTGGTCGGCCAAGGCCATCGAAGCCGGCAAGCATGTGCTGGTCGAAAAGCCGCTGGCGCTCGACGCCAAGGACATCCTGCCGCTGATCAAGCTGCGCGACCAGAAAAAGGTGCTGGTCTGCGAAGCCTTCATGGTCATCTACCACCCGCAATGGATCAAGGTGCGCGAGCTCATCGCCAGCGGCGCCATCGGCCGGCTGCGCCATGTGCAGGGCGCGTTCTCCTACTACAACGTCGACCCCAGCAACATGCGCAACCAGCTCGACCTCGGCGGCGGCGCGCTGCCCGACATCGGCGTTTACCCGACCGTGTCGACGCGCTTTTCCACCGGCAAGGAGCCGCTGCGCGTGCAGGCGACGATCGAGCGCGACAAGACATTCGGCACCGACATCTACTCCTCGATCCGTGCCGATTTCGGTGACTTCGAGCTGTCGTTCTATCTGTCGACGCAGATGGCGGCGCGCCAGGTGATGGTGTTCCATGGCGAGAAGGGTTTCATCGAGTTGTTCTCGCCTTTCAATGCCGGCCTCTACGACCATCACCGTGTCGAACTGCACAACCAGAACCACACCGAGGCGCAGGTTTTCCGCTTTCCCGGCACGCAGCAGTACCGGCTGGAGGTCGAGACCTTCGCGCGCGCGGCACAGGGCGGCAAGGAGCGCGTCTTCACGCTGGAGGAATCGGTGCTCAACCAGAAAGTCATCGACGCCATCTTCCGCGCCGGCGGCAAAGAAGGCTGGGAGACCGTCTGAATTCCTCGCATTGAAATAGCCGGCTAATTCTGGGAGGAAAAATGGCTGACGATGCGGACGTGATCATTGTCGGCGCCGGCCTTGCAGGGCTGGTTGCCGCCGCCGAGCTTGCCGAGGCCGGCAAGAAAATCATCATCGTCGACCAGGAGCCGGAGCAGTCGCTCGGCGGCCAGGCATTCTGGTCGTTCGGCGGCCTTTTCCTCGTAGATTCGCCCGAGCAGCGGCGCATGCGCATCCGCGATTCGCATGACCTGGCGCTGGAAGACTGGCTGGGCACCGCGGCTTTCGATCGGCCCGAGGATTTCTGGCCGCGCAAATGGGCGGAAGCCTATGTCGGCTTTGCCGCCGGCGAAAAACGCTCCTGGCTGATACAGCGCGGCCTGAAATTCTTTCCCGTGGTCGGTTGGGCCGAGCGAGGCGGCGGCAATGCCATCGGCCACGGCAATTCGGTACCGCGCTTCCACATCACCTGGGGCACGGGCCCCGGCGTTCTCGAACCTTTCGTACAGCGCGTGCGCGAGGCGCAGAAGCGCGGACTGATCAGTTTCAAATTCCGCCATCGGGTCGATGAATTGACCCGCACGGGTGCGACTGTCGACGGGGTGCGCGGCGACATCCTGCAACCGAGCACCGCCGAGCGCGGCCACAAGAGTTCGCGCGAAATATCAGGAGATTTCGAGCTTCGCGCGCAAGCCGTGATCGTCGCTTCCGGCGGCATCGGCGCCAACCATCAGCTTGTACGGGAAAACTGGCCGCAGCGGCTGGGCGCGGCGCCCAAGCGCATGATCACCGGCGTGCCCGACCATGTCGACGGCCGCATGCTGGCGATCACGGAACAGGCCGGCGGTTCGATCATCAACCGCGACCGCATGTGGCACTATGTCGAGGGCATCAAGAACTGGGCGCCGATCTGGACCGACCATGCGATACGCATCCTGCCCGGCCCATCATCGCTGTGGCTCGATGCGCGCGGCAAGCGCCTGCCGGTGCCGCTCTATCCCGGCTTCGACACTCTGGGCACGCTCTCCCACATCATGAGCACCGGCTTCGACTATTCCTGGTTCATCCTGACCAAGAAGATCATCCAGAAGGAGTTCGCGCTGTCGGGCTCCGAGCAGAACCCCGATCTGACCGGCAAGAGCTGGCGCCAGGTGCTCGGCCGCGCCACATCGGGCATTCCGGGCCCCGTCAAGGCGTTCATGGAAAAGGGCGAAGACTTCATCGTCGAGGCCGATTTGCCGGCGCTGGTCGCGCGCATGAACGCGCTGGCCGGCGGCGAGGCGCTGCTTGGGGTGGCTCAAGTCGAGCGCGAGATCCGCGCCCGCGATAGGCAGCTCGACAACCCGTTCTCCAAGGATATGCAGATCACCGCTCTGCGCGGCGCGCGCGCCTATCTCGGCGACCGGCTGATCCGCACGGCCAAGCCGCACAAGATGCTCGATCCGGCAAATGGCCCGCTGATCGCGGTGCGGCTCAACATCCTGACCCGCAAGACGCTGGGCGGCCTGCAGACCGATCTCGACAGCCGCGTGCTGGGGGCAGATGGCCAGCCGGTAGCCGGGCTTTATGCCGTCGGCGAAGCCGCCGGTTTCGGCGGCGGCGGCGTGCATGGCTATGCGGCGCTCGAAGGCACCTTCCTCGGCGGCTGCATCTTTTCCGGCCGCAGCGCCGGCCGGGCAGCGGCTGCCTCGGTGGCGTGATGGGGCGCCACTTGGTCCTCAGAGTTTGGCCGCGATCACCAGCGCCAGTCGCCCCGTCCAAGCGCGGTCACCGCACCGACGATCCGGGTGAAGCTGGTGCGGGCGCGGCCAACCGTGTGCCGGGCTCTGAGATAGCCGTGAACCAATCCCGGCTCCTCGAACCACGTCGCGTGGCCACCTGCCGTGATGATCAGGTCGCGATAGGTCTCGCCATCCGATGACAGCGGGTCGCATTCGGCGGTGATCAGCACTGTCGGCGGCAAGTTGGAGAAATCGGTGTCGGCAAGCGGGGCCAGCGTCGCATCGCCGCTACGGTCTTGCCCTCCAGTGCGAATGTGCTTGTAGAATTCGAGATCGCGCACGGTCAGCATCGGCGCTTCGGCGTGCTTGACATAGGAGCCTTTCGAGCGGTTTCCGCCGAGGCCGGGATAGATCAGCACCTGGCCGACCGGCCTTTTCGAATGGCCGCGCGTGGCGTGACTGACGGCGGCGCAGAGATTGCCGCCGGCGCTGTCGCCGCAGAGCACGATAGGATGATCGCGATTGGCGGCGGCCCATTCGAAGGCGCTCATGGCATCGTCGAAGGCGGCTGGATGCAAATGTTCCGGCGCCAGCCGGTAATCTACGGAGACCACCTCATAGCCTGTGCGCGAGCACAGCTCCGCGCAAACATCGTCATGGCTGTCCAGCCCACCAAGGATGAAGCCACCGCCATGGACATAGAGCACCGTCACGGCTGCCTGAAGTGTGCTTCGGTAGATGCGGATCGGGATGTCATGCGTCGGCGTTGCAATGGCGGAGGTCTCGACAGCGACGCCCTCGGGGTAGCCGGCAAAGAATTCCCGGCACATGCGGTCGTAAATCTCGCGCTGCTGCACGATCGTGTAGTCGATCGTATCGGGCGGGTAATAGGAATTGGTGCGCTCGATGAAGGCCCAGGTCTCGGCGTCGATGAGCTTGATGTAGTCGGTCATGGGTGCTGGAGAGGCGGCCAAGGCTGAGCCTGGGCGCCCCCCTCTGTCCTGCCGGACATCTCCCCCTCAAGGGGGGAGATCGGATGTTGCGAAGGCTTTCGCCAACCTTCGGCGTCGCAAGAAGACTGCAGAGATCGAAGCTGCCAATCTCCCCCCTTGAGGGGGAGATGTCCGGCAGGGCAGAGGGGGGTAAGCGCCGTCATTTCGGCAACAATCCTTACTTCCCCTTCCACACCGGCTCCCGCTTCTCCGCAAAAGCCCGAAAACCCTCCATATTGTCCTCGGAGCCATAGAGCGCATCGACCGTCGGCAATTGCCGGCGGGTCACCTTGTTCATGGCGTCCTGGAAGGTCAGCGCCTCGGCCACGCGCGCCGTCTCCTTGATCGCGGCAAACACCAGCGGTGGGCCGCCTGCGAGCAGCCGGGCGATCTCCCAGACGCGATCTTCCAGCTTTTCCTTGGGCAGCACTTCGTTGACCAAGCCCCAGCGATGCGCTTCAGCGACATCCATCCAGCGGCCGGTGAGCAGAAGGTCCATGGCGACATGATAGGGGATGCGCTTCGGCAGCTTGATCGTCGCCGCGTCGGCCAGCGTGCCGGCTCGGATCTCGGGCAGCGCGAAGGAGGAATGATCGGAGGCGTAGATGAGGTCGCAGGACAGCGCCAGCTCGAAGCCGCCGCCGACCGCCATGCCGTTGACGCACGCGATGATCGGCTTGTTGAGGTCGCGCAGCTCCTGCAGGCCGGCAAAGCCGCCGACGCCATAGTCGCCGTCGACCGCATCGCCGCCGGCAGCTGCTTTGAGGTCCCAGCCCGCGCAGAAGAACTTGTCGCCAGCGGTCTTGACGATGGCGACGCGCAATTCCGGATCGTCTCGGAACGCCTTGAAGGTCTCGCCCATCAGCCGCGAGGTCTTCAGGTCGATGGCGTTGGCCTTGGGCCGGTCGAGGGTGACTTCGAGGATGGTGCCCTCGCGGCGGGTCGAAATGACGTCAGACATTCTTGTTCTCTCCCAGCACCAGCAGCGCGTCGGCGATCCAGGCGCCCTTGCCCTCTGCACAGACGATCAGCGGGTTGATGTCCAGTTCTTCGATCTCACCGGCATTCTGCTGCACGAAGGCGGCAATGCCAGAGATAGCATCGATGGCAGCCGCGACATCGGCCTTCGGCCGGCCGCGATAGCCTTCGAGCAGCGGGAACAGTTTCAGGCCGCGCAGCGCCGCCTCGATATCGTCGCGGGTCGCCGGCAGCATCAGCGTGACGCTGTCGCGCAACAGCTCGACCAGCACGCCACCAGTGCCGAGCGTCATCACCGCGCCGAACATCGGATCGCGGGTGAAGCCGACGATGAGTTCGGCAACACCGTCGCGCACCATGCGCTCGACATAGAGCCCGGTGCCGAGCGGCAACAGGTCATGCGCTGCGGTGCTGACGGATTCGGCATCCCTGAGATTGAGCCTGACAGCGCCAACTTCGGATTTGTGGGTGACGCCGAGCGCCTTCAACGCGACGGGAAAGCCGAGCGCCATGGACGAAATCACCGCTTCGACGGCATTGGCGGCGCGCTCGCCCTTCGGCACCGGCAGGCCGGCTTTGATCAGCCGTGACTTCGCCTCGGCTTCGTCGGGCGTGACGTGGTCCCCGCCAGAGGCGCCGGAGGCCGACGTGTCGATCGGCTGCGCCTGCGGTTCAGCCCAAGCCCAGCCGATGAAGGCTGCTGCGCCGGCTGCATCCATCGCTTCCGAAATGCCGAACAACGGCACCATGCCGCGCGCCATCAGTTCGGCGGTGTATTCCTCCGGCAGGTTCTCCGGCAGCGAGGAGACGATCGCACCATGCGCCTTGTTGGTCTTGAGCGCCGATTCGAAAGCGCGCAACGTCGCCCACCAGTCGGTGACCGAGCAGCGGTCGGGTCGCGGAAAATCGAGCACCAGCATGTTGAGGTCGAAACCGCCCGACACCATGGCGGTGAAGGTGGCGGTCATCGCCGGCTCGTTGTTCCAGATGAAGGTGTGATAGTCCAAGGGATTGGCGACCGCGACCAGCGGCCCGAGCGTCGATTTGACATGGGCGCGATGGCTGTCGGTCAGCACAGGGAAATTGACCCAGCGGCCTTCGGCGCTGTCGGCCATGACGGAGGCCTCGCCGCCGGAGCAGCTCATCGACGACAGCCTATAGCCGGGCAAAGGTCCGGTGATGTGCAGCAGCTTCAGCGCCTCGATGAAGGCGGGGATTGAATCGACACGCGCAATGCCGAGCCGCCGCAGGAACGCACCCGAGGCCGCGTCCGAGCCGGCGAGCGACGCGGTATGCGAGACAGTCGCTTGCCTGGCCTGTTCGGAACGGCCGACCTTCATGGCGATGATCGGCTTCTTCAGCTCGCGGGCTCGTGCCGCCAGCCGTTCGAAGCCGGCTACCGAATCGAAGGCCTCGATGTGCAGGCCGAGCGACGTGACGCGCTCATCCTCGATCAGGCCGAGCGCCATTTCGGATAGGCCGGTCTGCGCCTGGTTGCCGGCGGTCATCAGGAAGGCGATCGGCAGGCCGCGCTTCTGCATGGTCATGTTGATGGCGATGTTGGAGGACTGGGTGATGATGGCGACGCCCTTGCCGCCCTCGGCCAGTCTTATGCCGCCATGCTGGTCGGGCCACAGCAGCGCGCCGTCGGCATAATTGATCAGGCCGTAGCAATTCGGCCCGATGATCGGCATCTGGCCGGCCGCCGCGACCAGCTCGGCCTGCAGCCGCTCGCCATCATCGTCATAGGCCTCGGTTTCGAGGAAGCCGGCGGCAAAGCAGACGGCGCCGCCGGCGCCGCGTTCGGCCAGCGCCTTGATCACCTCGATGGTCAAATGCCGGTTGACGCCGACAAAGGCAGCATCCGGCGCGCCGGGCAGGTCAGCCACCGAACGATAGGCCTTGCGACCGGCAACCTCGTCCTTGGTCGGATGCACCGGCCAGATCTCGCCGGCAAAACCCATCTTGATCGATTGCGCGACGACGGCTGCAGCCTGCGCGCCGCCGAAGACGGCGATCGATTTAGGCCGCAGGAGACGCTCCAGTTTATGCATATGTTATGCCCCGAACGGGCGCAGCAGCGCCCTCGAAATGATGTGGCGCTGGATCTCGGACGTGCCTTCCCAGATGCGTTCGACGCGCGCGTCGCGCCAGATGCGCTCCAGCGGCAGATCGTCCATCAGCCCCATGCCGCCATGGATCTGGATCGCTTCATCGGCAACGTACGCGAGCATTTCGGTGGCCTTCAGCTTGGCCATGGCCATGTCCTGGTCGGTGACGGTGCCCTGATCGTACTTCCAGCCGGCTTCGAACACCATCAGGTCGGCGGCCTTCAATTCGGTCGCCATGTCGGCAAGCTTGAACGATACGCCCTGGAACTTGCCAATCTGCTGGCCGAACTGCTGGCGTTGCGCGGCGTATTCGACGGCATGGCCAAGCGCACGCTCGGCGCGACCGAGGCAGGTGGCGCCGACCTGCAGCCGGGTGGCGCCGAGCCAGGAATTGGCGACGTCGAACCCCTTATGGACTTCGCCCAACACTTGGGCGGCGGGCAGCCGGCAATCGTCGAATTCGAGGATGGCGTTGGTGTAGCCGCGATGCGAGACGTTGCGGTAACCGTCACGGACGGTGAAGCCTTTGGTGCCCTTATCGACGAAGAAGGCGGTGATCTTCTTGCGTTTGCCGCGCGGCGAATCCTCTTCGCCTGAGGCCATGAAAACGATGGCAAAGTCGGCGAGGTCGGCGTGGGAGATAAAATGCTTGGTGCCGTTCAGCACCCAGTCGTCACCGTCCTGCACGGCGGTTGCCTTCATGCCACGCAAATCGGAGCCGGCGCCCGGCTCGGTCATCGCCAGGCAGTCCCATTTCTCACCACGGATGCAGGGGAACAGATATTTCTCGCGTTGCTCGGGCGTGCCGGCCAGGAGGATGTTGGAGGGGCGCGCCACGCAGGTCCAGTGCAGCGCGTAATTGGCGCGGCCGAGTTCCTTCTCGTAGAGCAGCCAGGTCACCGTATCGAGGCCCGCTCCGCCGACATCTGCCGGCATGTTGGCGGCATAGAGCCCGGCCTCGATCGCCTTTACCTTGATCTCTTCGATCAGGTCGCGGCGCAGCACGCCGGTGCGCTCGACCTCGCGCTCATGCGGGTAAAGCTCGTTCTCGACGAACGCGCGCGTCGTCTCGACGATGAGCTTCTGTTCCTCCGACAGCCCGAAATCCATGCTCTCAGCCTTTCTTCTTGCCGGTCTTTTTCTTCGGCTTTTCGGCTTTCTTGACCGGTTTCAAGGCTTTGGCCTTCTCGGCCGCCTTGGAGGCCATGGGCTTCTTCGCCGCCAGCTTGGCCAGCTGCCTGGTATAGTCCTTGTGCAGCGCGCCGGCGCCCCAGCCCTTGCCTTTGTTTTGTTTCGACAGCGCATCCATGATGGCGACCAGATTGTCGTCGCGGATCTTTTCCAGCTCGCGGATCGACAGGCCATGCGCCTGTTCGTCCGACTGCGTGGCGATCAGGTCGACCAGTTCGTCGTTGAACTCAGGCACGTCCATCAGCTTGGTCCATGGCCATTTCAGGCACGGCCCGAACTGCGCCATGAAGTGGCGCATGCCGGCCTCGCCGCCGGCGACGCGATAGACCTGGAACATGCCCATCTGCGCCCAGCGCAGGCCGAAGCCGTAGCGCATGATGTCGTCGAGTTCCTCGACCGTGCAGATGCCGTCCTTGATCAGCCACAGCGCCTCGCGCCATGCCGCTTCGAGCAGGCGGTCACCGACGAAGGCCTCGATCTCCTTGCGGATGACGACAGGCTTCATGCCGATCGAGGCATACATCTCCTTGGCGACCTCGATCGCCTCGGGGAAGGTCTGCTCGCCACCGACGATCTCCACCAGCGGCAGGAGATAGACCGGATTGAACGGATGGCCGACGACCAGCCGCTCCGGATGCTTCTTCATCGCCACCTGCATGTCGGTCGGCTTGATGCCGGAAGTCGAGGAGCCGACAATCGCGTTGGCCGGCGCGTGAGCGTCGATCTCGGCCAGCACGCGGTGTTTCAGGTCGAGCCGCTCCGGCACGCTCTCCTGGATGAAATCGGCATCGGCGACCGCTTCGGCGATGGTCTTGGCGAAGGTCAGCTTGCCCTCTTTCGGCAGGCCGCCGGGCACCATCTGCTTATAGGCGCGGCGCGCGCCCTTCATCACTTCGCCGACCTTGCGCGACGCCTCGGGATCGGGATCGAAGATCGACACGTCGATGCCGTTGAGCAGCAGGCGCGCCACCCAGCCGGCGCCGATGACGCCGCCGCCGATGGCGGCTGCCTTGTTGATGATGCTCATGCTGAAGCTCCGGTTCTTGTCGCGGCGGTTGCGGGATCGATGAGGGGTACGCGCTCGCCGGCTCGGATCACCGAGGGATCGTAGGCCTTGCGGGCAAAGACTTCGAGCACGAAGGGCCGGAAGAATTCCATCGACAGCGTGTCATAGTCGGGGTCGAAGCTGGGCTGGTCCCAGCGTTCGCAAAACTGGTCGCAATCGTCGAAATAAGCATGGCCGGCAAAGCGGTCGCGGGCGTGGCGGTTGCCGCCGAGATGATGGGCATAATAGAGCCGCTGGAAGTCGCCATGCTTTTCCACCACCCAAGTGCATTGCTCGCGCACGAAAGGTTTCAGGATCGAAGCGGCATATTCGTCGTGATTGTAAGGCGCATAGATGTCGCCGATGTCGTGCAGCAGCGCGCAAGCGATCCAGTCGGTGTCTGCGCCGTCGCGCCAGGCACGTGTCGCTGCCTGCAGCGAATGGCCGAGCCGGGTGATCTTGTAGCCGGAAAGACCCGCGTCGAGCTGCACCAGCGCGTCGAGCAGCCGCTCGCCGGTCCTGGCCGCATAGTCGATTTCATGCGCGGTCAGGAACTCGTAGTCGTCCCGGTCGCCATCCTTCATCGCGGTGAATTTTACGGTAGTCATGCCGACCCTCCCGATGAATAATTATGCCGCGATCGGCGCCCGCTTGGTGAGGTTGAGCTTCTGCCGTACCTCTTCCGGTCCAAGGATTCTGGCGCCGAGATTGGTGACGATGCTGGCGGCGCGCTCGACCAGTTGTGCGTTGGTGGCCAGCACGCCCTTGTCGAGCCACAGATTGTCCTCCAGCCCGACGCGGACATTGCCGCCGGCCAGCACCGCCGCCGCGGCATAGGCCATCTGATTGCGGCCGATGGCGAAGGCCGACCAGTTCCAGGTCGACGGCACATTGTTGACCATGGCCATGAAGGTGTTGAGGTCGTCAGGCGCACCCCACGGCACGCCCATGCAAAGCTGCACCAGCGCATCCGGGTTGAGCACCTTTTCCTCGACCAACTGCTTGGCGAACCACAGATGGCCGGTGTCGAAAGCCTCGATCTCCGGCTTGACGCCGAGCGCCGTCATCATGCCGCCCATGGCGCGCAGCATGCCGGGCGTGTTGGTCATGACATAGTCGGCCTCGGCGAAATTCATGGTGCCGCAGTCGAGTGTGCAGATTTCCGGCAGGCATTGGCGCACATGTTCCATGCGGTTGGTGGCACCGCCCATGTCGGTGCCTTTTTCGTTGAGCGGCAGCGGCGCTTCCGGCGATCCGAACACCATGTCGCCGCCCATGCCGGCGGTCAGGTTCAGGATGACGTCGACTTCTGCCGCGCGGATGCGCTCGGTCACTTCGCGGTAGAGATGCACGTCGCGCCTCGGCATACCGGTCTCGGGATCGCGCACATGGCAATGCACGATGGCGGCGCCCGCCTTGGCCGCATCGATGGCGGAATCCGCGATCTGTTTGGGCGAGCGCGGCACATGCGGGCTGCGGTCCTGCGACCCGCCGGACCCGGTCACGGCACAGGTAATGAAGACCTCACGGTTCATCGCAAGCGGCATGGAACTCTCCTCCGAAAGAAATAGACCTCAACAATGCCCGACTTGCCGGAAACTGTTTTGCGTTTTACGAAGCTTCCATGACGAAAAGCGAAAAACCAGCGATCTTTCGCGCCGAGCGCTCGCCGCTCAAGGTGACGCTGCTGGTATTTTCCGGTTCGTCGATCATGTGCGTCGCATCCGCCGTCGATCCACTGCGCGCGGCCAACCGCATCTCCGGCGAGACCCTGTTCGATTTCAAGCTGGTCTCGGTGACCGGCGAGGCTCCAGTCACCACTTGCGGCCTGCCGGTGGCGGTCGGCGGCCGCTTCGATGCGGGCGAGTCGACCGACGTTCTTGTTGTCGTCGCCGGCTTCGGCACCCAGAACTATGCGACATCGGCTCTGTTATCCGGCCTGCGCCGGGCCGCACGCACGGCGCGCGCGTGCGGCGGTGTCGAAGCCGGCACCTGGCTGGTGGCGCGCGCCGGCCTGCTGGAAGGACGCAGCGCCACCACCCACTGGGAGGACATGGAGGATTTTTCCTCGGCATTCCCCGGCGTCGATGTCCGCCCTGACCGCTATGTTATCGACGGGCCGGTGTTCACCTCGGGCGGCGCGTCGCCGACCTTCGACCTGATGCTGCATCTCATCCGCACGAGGCTCGGCATGGCCGTCGCGCTCGATGTCGCCAGCGTCTTCATCTACGACCAGGCGCGCGCCGCCACCGACGCACAGCCGCTGGTCTCGCTCGGCCGGCTCGATGGCTACGATCCGCGGCTGGCGCAAGCGATCCGGCTGATGGAAGCGCATGTCGACCAGCCGCTGACCATTGAAGCGGTGGCCAAGCGCGCCGGCGTGACGGCACGGACGCTGGAGAGCATCTTTCGCAAATCGATCGGCGAGACACCGGGCGCCTATTATCTCAGGCTGCGCCTGGGCGCCGCGCGCCGGCTGGTGGTCGATACAAGGATCGCCATGGCCGATATTGCCGGGCGGACCGGATTCTCATCCGCCGCGGCGTTTTCAAGAGCGTTTTCAAGGGCTTTCGGCGAAGCGCCGGTCAGGCTGCGCCGGGGCTGACTATGATAGAATCAGGCAGCGTTCTGACGGTCGCTGCCGCCGTCGATCTGCGAGCGCATTTGCTTGGCAAGATGGGTCTCGAAACGGCTGGCCACAGCGCGATCCCATTCGTTCGAGCGGCGCGTGCCGTCCTTCGGATGCGGCATTGCCATCAGCCGGTCGATGATCGATCCAGCCTCGCCAGGTGAGAGCAGGGCGTCGATTTCACGTTCGTTCTGCATATCGGTTCGCCTCCTTCTTCCTCTCCCGCCACGAGCCACTCTTATACGAGATTCGTGACGGCAGTTTGAAGGCAAGAGCGAGGTCATTGAAGGGCGTCGAAGGGCAAAACCATGTCGCTGGACCGGGCCATGCGCAAAGCTGTTCCTGCGCCCAGGCAGGTCAGGTCAACGAGAAATCTATTGTTGGATTGCGCAATTCCCAAGGCAAAGCGCTGTACGCTTTTCCCGGGGAAACCGTTACCCACTTTTCCTGGAATTGCTCAAAGCCGCTTTTCGAACAGCACCGTGGTGAAGCCACTGTCCCATTCGTCATCGGGATAGCGGCTTTTCTCGATATAGCCGACCGCTTTGTAGAGTGCTTGTGCGGGCAGGTTGAACGTGTCGGTCTCCAGCCGCGCCTGCGCCAATCCGGCCGCACTGACCGCCTGTTCGGCATGGGAAAGCAGCTTGCGGCCGACACCTTGGCCTTGACGGGATGCCATCACGTGCAGGGCCTCGATGAAATCCGCGCGCCAATGGATCAAGCCGGCGACCTCGCCATCGATCTCGGCAACGGCGAATTCAGGCCAGCTCTGGTCGACATAGCGCCCGCCAATATCCGTCTCGACATAGCGTTGCGCGGCTGCTTCGGTGATGTTCGGCAGCCAGGTGCCTTCGAAGGTTTCCTGCAGCACCTGCTTCAGCGCCGGAATATCGCTCGCCTGCGCAGGGCGCACGATGATTCGATCCTCTGCCATTTCCGTCTCCTGCCAATGCATGTCGCCCAAAGTGCACAGCGATTTGGGACGACGACATGCCGCCGCACGGGTCCTCTTTCGGTGACACGTGTAGCGTCCTGGTCTCACGCAGGCTGCCGAAGATCTGTGCGATCCTCGGCAGCTTGTCGCGAAGTGGGCTGACTAGCAGATGGCGATGGCGGCGGCTTTCAGCCAGTGGCGCCGGATGTCGGTCCAAAGATGAAGCGGCGCTCGCCCTACACGTAGCGGTTGACGATGTTTTCCAGCAGTTCCTGGCGGCCGGACCTCGGCTGCGGCTCGATCTTCTTCTTGACGACACGCTCGGCGATATCCTCAAGCGTGCGCTTGCCGGCAAGCATCGCCTTGCCCTCGGCCGTGTTCCAGCCGGCATAGCGTTCGGCCAGCGGCGCCGACAGTGCCTTGTCCTCGACCATGCGCGCCGCAGCTTTCAGGCCGCGAGCGCAAGAGTCCATGCCGCCGATATGGCCGATCAGCAGGTCCTGCGGATCGAGCGACTGGCGGCGCAGCTTGGCGTCGAAATTGGTGCCGCCGGTCTTGAAGCCGCCAGCCTGCAGGACTTGGTAGTAGGCCAGTGCCATTTCCGGCACGTTGTTGGGGAACTGGTCGGTGTCCCAGCCCGACTGGTAGTCGTTGCGATTCATATCGATCGAACCGAAAATGCCGAGCGCATTGGCCAGAGCCAGTTCGTGCTCGAAGGAATGGCCGGCCAGGATGGCGTGGCCCTGCTCGATATTGACCTTGACCTCCTTCTCCAGCCCGAAGCGCTTGAGGAAGCCGTAGACCGTGGCGACATCGTAATCGTACTGATGCTTGGTCGGCTCCTGCGGCTTCGGCTCGATCAGGATCGTGCCCTTGAAGCCGATCTTGTGCTTGTAGTCGACGACCATGCTGAGGAACCGGCCGGCCTGTTCCTGCTCGCGCGCAAGGTCGGTGTTGAGCAGGGTCTCATAGCCTTCGCGCCCGCCCCACAGCACGTAGTTTTCGCCCTTCAGCCGCTTGGTGACGTCGATACAGCTTTTTACCGTCGCCGCCGCGTAGGCAAAGACATCCGGATCGGGATTGGTGGCCGCGCCCGACATGAAGCGGCGGTTCGAGAACAGATTGGCGGTGCCCCAAAGCAGCTTGACGCCGGTCTGCTTCATCTTGCCCGCGAAGTAGTCGGCGATCTCATCGAGGCGCGCCGCACTCTCGGAAAAATCCTTGCCTTCCGGCCGTACATCGGCGTCGTGGAAGCAGAAGTAGGGCGCGCCGAGCAACGAGAACATCTCGAAGGCGACGTCTGCTTTCAGTTTTGCCAGCTCCATCGTGTCGACGCCGCCGGCCTTGGGAAACCACGGCCGGTCGAAAGTCTGGCCGCCGAACGGATCGCCACCCGGCCAGGCAAAGGAGTGCCAGTAGGCAACGGCGAAGCGCAGATGATCTTCCAGCCGCTTGCCGGCGACGACCTCATCGGGATTGTAGAACCTATAGGCCAGCGGATTGGTCGAATCCGGCCCTTCATATTTGATCTTCTGGATGTCGCCGAAAAATCCACTGCTCATGATTTCTGTCCTCTCACAAAGTTCTGACGCCATTACCTCAGGCGTAATTGGTTTCACGCCGGCGCTGGTTGAAAAGGGTCATGTCAAAGCCACCAAACGAAGGAGACAGACCATGACCGACCTCACCAAGATCGCTGAAAACTACATCACCGCCTGGAACGAAAGCGATGCCGGCCGCCGGGCCGAATTGCTCAAGGCGACCTTCACGGAAGACGTCAGCTACCGCGACACGCTCATGCAGGGTGATGGCCATGAAGGCGTCGCGGCTCTGATCGACGGCGTGCAGCAGCGCTTTGCCGGTTTCCGGTTCTCGCTGAAGGGTACGCCGGACGGTTTTGCCGACAAGATCCGCTTCTCGTGGAATCTCGGACCTGAGGGGACGCCTTCGGTGATCGAAGGTACCGACATCGGAATCATCGAGAACGGCCGCCTCAAGAGCGTCACCGGTTTTCTCGACAAGGTGCCGGCGCAGTGAGCCGGACAGCCGCGGCGTGGGCGAAAGATCGCTCACGCCGTGGCGACCCTGATTGCCGGATAAAGCGCCCGGTAGCGCTGATAGGCATCGGCATAGGCGCCGCCGAGCGCCGCATCCGGTTCGATAGTTGCGTCCGTCCTCGGGGCCGTACAGATTTCGAGCGGATCGGCACCCGTCGCCGCGATCAGGCCGAGCCGCGCGGCACCAAAGGCGGCGCCGAAGTCGCCGTCGGCAGGAATGTCGACAGGCAGTTGAAGCGCGGTGGCAATCGCCTTCAACCAGTAGCGTGAGCGCGAACCGCCGCCGATCGCCGTCACCCGCGTCAAGGCTGTGCCGGCCGTGGCCAGCGCTTCGAGGCTGTCGCGGAAGGCAAAGGCTACACCCTCCAGCACGGCCTGGGTCAGCACGGCACGGCTCGATTGATGCGCCAGCCCGGTGAACGCGCCGCGAATGGCGGAATCATTGTAGGGCGTGCGCTCACCCGAGAGGTATGGCAGGAAGGACACGCCGCTCGGCGCCTTCAATGTGTCGCCGAGCTCAGTGGTCAACTCGCCGGCGCTCTTCCCGGTGATTTCCGACAGCCAGTTGAGCGAATCGGTTGCCGACAGGATGACCCCCATCTGGTGCCAGGTGTTCGGAAGCGCGTGGCAGAAGGTGTGAACCGCGCTAGCCGGGTTGGGCAGGTAGGAAGCGTTGGCGGCAAACAGCACACCCGACGTGCCGAGCGAAACAAAAGCGTGGCCGGCGCCAACCGTGCCCATGCCGCAGGCCGAGGCCGCGTTGTCGCCGGCGCCACCGGCGATCGGAATGCCGGCCTGGACGCCCCACTTCGATGCCAATTCGCTGCGCAATGCGCCTGCCTTCTGCGTACCCTCGACCAGCGACGGCATCTGCTTTTCATCGAGCGATGTCGCCGCGAGCAAATCCGCACTCCAGCGCCGCTTGCCGACATCGAGCCAGGACGTGCCGGCAGAATCCGACATTTCCGAAATGTGCTCGCCCGAAAGCCAGAGCCGCAGGAAATCCTTGGGCAGCAGCACTTTTGCGACCTTGGCGAAGACAGCGGGCTCGTTGTTCTTCACCCAGGCCAGTTTCGGCGCGGTGAAACCGGGAAAGACGATGTTGCCGGTCAGGGCGCGGAAACGCGGATCGGCATCGAGGACGGCGGCCTCGGCATGGCTGCGCGTGTCGTTCCACAGGATGCAGGGGCGCAGCACCTTGTCGGCGGCGTCAAGCAGCGTGGCGCCATGCATCTGGCCGGACAGGCCAATGCCCTTGACTGCCGCGAGTTCATGCGGATGGGAGGATTTGAGCTCGGCGATTGCGTCTTCGCAGGCCCGGATCCAGTGCTCGGGATTCTGTTCCGACCAGCCGGGGTGCGGCCGTGAAACATCAAGCGAACCATGGCCGGAACCGATGACGGTTTGCCCGGCATCGATCAGCAGCGCCTTGACGCCCGACGTCCCGAGATCGAGGCCCAGATACATGTCTTCCTCCCACGCCAGTTAATTTTTTCGGGTCTCGAAAAAATCTGGCTTGGTCAGTTTTTAAAACAAGATCCGCTTCGGGTCAATTCTCCGACAAATCGGCGGCGCGTCGCACAAACAGCGCTGACAGCGGACTGTCGGGCCGCGCCATCGAACGCTCCGCCGTGAGCGCCCTGGCCAGCGCACCCTCACGGGCGCGCAAGGCCGCCTCGATCAGCGTCAGGTCGATGACGTCGCGCTGGGCGTGGCTGCCACCGAAACGATGTGCGATCGCCCGGATCGGCCGGATCAGGCGCGCGGTCTCGGCGTAGCTGCCCTCACCGAATGCCTTGATGGCGAGCGTCAGCGGATGGCCGACATCCCGCGTGAAAGCCGCATTGTCGTCGCTGCCACGCATGGCCTCGCGCTGAGCCTCGAGCAAGGCGAGGGCCGGCGCATCTAACCCGGCACCCACGAAGGCCATCATCGCGTGGGCGTCGTTGAAGGCATAAAGGCCCGCTCCCGCCTTGCCCCAGTTGGCGGCGAGCGCCGCCCAGCGGTCGCCGACATCGACGCCGCCGAGGTGGAGCCGCCACAGGATTGCCGAGGCATCGACCATGTTGAGCGCCATCGTCGATTGCACGCTGTAGATAGGGCCGTCATAGAGGGCCAGCACCGCGTCGGTCTCGCCGAGATCATAGTGGAACAGCGCCAGGTGCCACCAATTGTGGACCTGCAGGAAGCTCTCCCGTGTCCACGCTTCCGGATTGGCGCGCATCCAGGCAATGCCATCCCTTTGCCGGCTTTGCATCTCCATGACATGGGCGACGGCGTGCTGCGCCCAGCCGTCGCGCGGCTCGATGTCGACTGCCTCGCGGCCAAGCTGCTCGGCCCTGACATAGTCACCCATTTCCTCCAGCCCGAAAGCCTGCATGCCGAGCATGGCGTGGTAGCCGGGCATGCCGCTTTGCCACGAAGGCAGGGCACGAGCCATGCGGTCGCGCAGCATGCGGGCATTGCCGGTGAAGAAATCGATCTGGTGGCCGACCTGCAGCGCCAGCCCGTCGCGCGGGGTCTCGATGGTGATGTCCTCGAGAACGCGGCTGGCCTCATGCCAGCGCCCGCTGGCGAGATGGCCAAGGGCCGAGACATGCGCCCGCTCGCGCGTGGTCGCGGCAAGCGGCAGTGCGGCCTCATGGCAAGCCTTGGCCACGGCCGTCGCCTCCCGCTCGGTGGCGAGGCCGAACAGATATCCCTTGAAGACATGGGCCATGACGAAGCCGGGATCTTCCGCGATGGCGCGGTCGACGGAAGCTACGGGATCGCCGATGAAGCACTGCAGTTCACGCACTGCCTGGCTGTAAGGCGTGAATCCCGCCTCCGTCGCGCCCGAAAGCGCCAGGCCGAATGCGTCCCTGATTGCCATGCGATGTCCTTTATCGACCCGTGACAGGCCCTTGATCCTTCGGCCCAAACCGATCCTAAAGCATAGGCCACGGACACGCCAACCGTGCGCTACGCCAGACCTTTCAGTAGTCTTTGCAGTTTAGCAACCATGCGGGGCAGATTAGGCTTTGTAAAATTGAATGAATTGTGTCTTCATTGCGGCGGCTGGCGGGGGCTGGAAATCGCGAATCGAGAGGGGACGCGATGCGGCATGTGAAGAACTCGCTTCCGAACAGTCGTTCGGCGGATGCGCAGGTGACAATTGCTTCGCAATGGCGAAAGCCGCATCCGTTACATCCGTGGCTTATTAGCATCCTCTCAACTACAGCTTTTGCGTTGCTGCCCAACTCCGCCGCGTTTGCCGCATGCGTGCTGGCTCCATCCGCCGGAAACACCGTCTACACCTGTGACAGCGGCGACTCAGGCGGCAGCCTCACCGATCTCGACGGCGACAACACGCTGAATTTTCCCGCCGGCGGCACCGGGCAGATATCAGGCAATGTGACCTTTGGCGTCGGCACGGACCGCATCGACATGCAGTCAGGCACCATAACCGGCACCGTCGATCAGGGTGGCGGCACTGATTTCTTCAAAATTGGCGCGGGCACCGTCGCCGGCAATGTCCAGCAGGGCGCCGGCATCGACGACTTCAACATGAGCGGCGGCCAGATCGGCTCGCTCAACCAGGGCGACGGCCTCGACACCTTCACCATGACCGGCGGACGCATCGTCGATTTCTTCGACGATGGCGACCACGCCGTGATGACCGGTGGCCGCATCGGCCGGGTCAACATGAAGCTCGATCAGAACTATTTCAACATGTCAGGCGGCACCATCGACCGCAACCTCGTCACTGGCTTCGACAAGGACACGATCATCCTGTCGGGCGGCACCATCGGCGGCAACATCAGCGTCAGCGGCGGCAATGACAGCGTCACGGTCACCGGCGGCACGGTCGGTGGCGATATACTGATGAGCTTTGGCGCCGACAATTTCGTCTGGAACGGTGGCGGCATCATCTATGGTTCCGTCGATCTCGGCGGCGATAACGACACCGCCAGGCTCAGCAACCTCACCAACGCCAATCTCGGTGCCACGGATGCCATATCAGGTGGTGCCGGCACCGATGCGCTGACCCTGGACAACGTCAAACTGGATGGCGTCAGCCGGCTCCAGAACTGGGAAAGCATCGACGCCACCAATGACACCCAGCTGACGATGGACAGCAATCTGGTGCTCGGCGACAGCGGCACCGGCACCGGTTCGCTCAGTGTCGATGCCGCAAGCACGCTCTACGGCGGCGGCTTCAATGCGGCGATCCAGGCGTTTACGGCAGGCCAGCTGGCGCAGGTCACCAATGCCGGCCGCATCGACCTGACCAATGGCAGCACCGGCGCCACCGACAGCCTGACGATTTCGGGCAATTATGTCGGCCTGGGTGGCCTGCTGCTTATCCAGACCGAGCTCGGTGACGATTCCTCCGCATCCGACAAGTTGGTCCTGTCGAGCGGAACGGCTTCCGGTTCGACCGGCATCTCCGTGGTCAATCTCGGCGGCGCGGGGGCTGCGACCACGCAGGACGGCATCATGGTCATCCAGGCAATCAACGGCGCCACCTCGGGCGCCACGACATTCGCGCTCGACGCCCCGGTCGCCGCCGGGGCCTTTGAATATTATCTGTTCAAGGGCGGCGTCAGCGCCGGCAGCGAGGAGAACTGGTACCTGCGCTCGACGCTGAACACGCCGGCCCCGCCGGCCGCAGCCCCGCCGGCGCTGGAGCCTGCTCCGCCGCCGGCACCTGAGCCGCCGGCGGCCGAACCGCCGCCGCCGCCGCCCATCGACCCTGCGCCGCCGCCTCCGCCGGAATCCACCCCCGGCGATCCCGATCCGGTTGATCCGGCGCCGCCGGTCGTGCCGACCGATCCGCCGCCCGCGACACCACCGGCACCACCACCGGCACCAGTGGCGGATCCGCCCCCGCCACCGCCGGTGGTGCCAACTGAGGTGCCCGACCTGCCGACACCGGCGGCGGGCGAGGAAATCCTGCTCTATCGCATCGAGGTTCCGGTCTATTCGGCCTTGCCGCCGGTCGCCGAACATCTGGCGATGACGACGCTCGGCACATTCCACGAACGGCGCGGCGAGCAGAGCCTGTTGTCGAACACCGAGCTGTCGCCGGTCTGGGGCCGCATCTTCGGTCAGGACAGCAAGATGGCCTATTCAGGAACGGTATCGCCGTCCTTTGACGGCACCCTGTTCGGCCTCCAGGCGGGCTTCGATCTGTTCGGCCGCGAAACCGCGTCGGGCCAGACCGATCGCGCTGGCCTGTTCGTCGCCTATGCCAGCATGAATGGCGACGTGCGCGGCCTGGCGCTGGGCAGGGACAATCTGTCCGTCGGCAGCATGGATATCAACGGCACCAGTGTCGGCGGCTACTGGACCCGGATCGGTCAGGGTGGCTGGTACCTGGACGGCGTCCTCATGGCCACCTTCTTCGGCGGCAACGCAACATCGTCGCGCGACATTGGCATCGACGTCGGCGGGACCGGCGTCACCGCTTCGCTGGAAGGCGGCTATCCCATCGCGCTGGCGCAAGGCTGGACGCTTGAACCGCAGGCGCAACTGGTCTGGCAGCAATTGTCGCTCGACGATGCGTCGGACCGCTTTGCTTCGGTTTCCTTCGATACGGACGGCAGCGTGACCGGCCGGCTCGGCGCACGGCTGCAAGGCGAAACAGCGATCAATGGCATGGCGCTGCAGCCGTATCTCAAGGCCAACATCTGGCACGATTTCGGCGGCACCAGCCATGTCAATTTCGACACCACCGACATCTCGACCGAGGGCAGATCGACCTCGTTCGAGTTCGGCGGCGGCGTGATTGCCAAGGTGACGGACAAGGTCAGCATCTTCGCCACCGGCGACTACACCACCAATCTCGGTGGCGACAAGCGTCGGATCCTCGAAGGCAATCTGGGCTTCAGCGTCAAATGGTAAGGCCGGTCATGATCCCGAAAACCAGTTTCGGGATCATGATCAAAAAGACAGCTTAATTGCTGGAACGCATCGCCATCGTGGCGATGCCGGCGCCGACCAGCAGCGTGCCGCCGGTGCGGTTGAAGATGCGGATCGCCTTGGGATTGCGCACCACGTTGCGTGCGCGTGCCGCGATCAGCGCATAGCCGAAGGCATTGGCGAAGGCGAGCGCCAGGAAGGTCGTCTCGAAGATCAGCATCTGCGTCCAGAAATCGGCGTGCCGGTCGAGGAACTGCGGCAGGAAAGCAACGAAGAACGTGATGCTTTTCGGGTTGAGCGCGGTGACCAGCCAGGCGTGCGCCATCATCTTGGCCGAGGAGACCGCGTCGGTGCGCGGTTCGGCCTTCAACGCGCCGCCGGCGCGAAACAGTTTCACGCCAAGATAGATCAGATAACCGGCGCCGATCAGCTTCAGGATGGTGAAGACGGTCGCCGAGGCCGCCAGCAGCGCGCCGATACCCAGCATCGACAACGTCATCGCAGTGAAATCCCCCAACGCCACGCCGACGGCCATCGGCAGAGCGGTACGCCAGCCCTGGCCCAGCGCATAGGACACGACCAGCAGGATGGTCGGACCCGGAATGATGAGAAGGATCGTCGATGCGGCAGCGAAGGCGGCCCAGTTTTCGAAGGACATGCTCGTCTCCTTTGAGCTTAAAGAAGAGGATAAATCCTTAGGCCCGGGAGAATGTAAAGAGGCGATTTCCCTAACTGCGCCAGCGGCAGATCGGTGTCAGTTCGCGCCGCTCAGCGTGCTCACTATATCGGCCAGGCTGACATTGGCACCGAGAACGGTTGCCGCCGCGACAATGGCAGCGGCAAAAAGCTTGATGTCGGTTTTTAAGGTCTTGCACATGGAGGCCCCTCGCTGATGGTTCGAGGAGTAGGAGACGCCGGCGCCGGGAATATGACTCGACCGAGGTCTTTTTGTGCAGCAGCCTTCGTTCAAGTTCAGGCAAGAAGGTCGAACATCGCCAAGGCCATGCGCAAATGCAGGCTGTGCAAGGTCTTCACGCTTTATCAACCATGAATGAGGAAAATGCCTGCTATCCGGCCGGACCGTGCTTCCCGCCGACAGCGTAGGGTCTGGATATATGCGTGAGTTGCCGCAAGGTCTGACGCCGCCGCGAAATGGCGACGCAATCGAAACCGATCATCATCTTTCCCGCCGCGCCATCCTGTCCGGGGCAGGAGCGCTTGCGCTGCTGAGCGCCGCCGGTTGCTCGACCTCGGGCGGCGGCCTGCCGGCGCTCGAGCTCGACGACGTCACCACGGGTTCCGTGCGGCCGATCCGGCCAAGCATCAGCGTCGACAAGAACGTCACCAGCCCCGGGGTCATGTATGCCGGGCTGACCGACGGCGGCTTCAACGTGCCGGAAGTGCCATATCTGAAGGTCAAGCCGGAATTCCGCCGCCAGATCGTCGTCGACACGACAGGCGAGGCGCCCGGCACCATCGTCGTCCATCTCAAGGAGCGCATGCTCTATCTCGTCCAGCCGGGTGGCGATGCCATCCGTTATGGCGTCGGGATCGGCAAGGACGGTTTCCGCTGGTCCGGCCGCGCCAACATCCAGTACGGCAGGGAATGGCCGACCTGGACGCCGCCGCCGGAGATGATCGCCCGCAAGCCTGAACTGGTGAAATGGCAGGCCGGACAGCCCGGCGGCCTAACCAATCCGCTCGGCGCGCGTGCCCTCTACATCTACCAGGACGGCAAGGACACCGGCTATCGCATCCACGGCTCGCCCGAATGGTGGAGCATCGGGCAAGCGATGTCGTCGGGCTGCGTGCGCCTGATCAACCAGGACATCATCGACCTCTACAGCCGCGTCTCCAAGAAAAATCCGGTCGTCGTCGTCTGACGCTTATGCGGCGTGTTGGTGCCGCTCGAAACTCCCGTTGCGCGATGCGGCAAGACAGGCCAAGGTGCCTTGAAAACCATCGCGCCGGGAGAAATCAAGCATGGCTGGAACGTTTGTCATCGCGCAGGGCGGCGGCCCAACCGCCGTCATCAACCAGACGGTTGTCGGGGCGACGCTGGAGATCCGCAAGCGGCATCCCGGTGCCAAGGTGCTGGGCTCGATCCATGGCGTGCGCGGCATCCGTGACGGCAATTATGTCGACCTTTCCGCCATTCCGGAAGACCGCCTGCGGCTGATTGCCGGCACGCCGAGCGCCGCCCTCGGCTCGACGCGCGACAAGCCCGACGCCGCCTATTGCGATGTCATCCTCAACGGCCTGAAGAAGGCCGGCGCCGACGCCTTCATATATATCGGCGGCAACGACACGTCGGGTACCCAGCAGATCCTGACCGACGCCGCCGGCGGCTCAATTGCCTTTGTTCATGCGCCAAAAACCATCGACAATGATCTCGAGGAAAACGACCACACGCCGGGCTTCATTTCGGCGGCCGAGTTCGTCGCCGGCGCCTTCCTGTCCGTCGATCTCGATTTTCGCGCGCTGCCCGGCATCTATGTCGGCATCGTCATGGGCCGGCATGCGGGCTTCCTGACCGCGGCTGCCGCTGCCTGGCAGCTCGACCCCGACAGCGGCCCTCATCTCGTCTACGTGCCCGAGCGGCCGTTCTCGGCCGCTGGCTTCATCGACGACGTGCGTGCCACGCTCGATCGCCACAAGCGCTGCATCGTCGCCGTTTCGGAAGGCGTCAGCACCGCCGACGGCAAGGCATTGGTCGAAAGCCTGGTGCCGCCGGACAAGCTTGAGCGCGACGCGCATGGCAACGTCAAGCTGTCGGGCAGCGACCTGCCGGCCGCACTCGAGCGCGCGTTGGCGGAAGGCCTGCCGGGCAAACGTGCCCGCGTCGACGCGCTCGGCTACATGCCGCGCGGCTATATCGGCGCTATCAGCGCGGTCGACGCGCAGGAGGCTTTCGATGCCGGCGCTTTCGCCGTCACCGTCGCCGAACAGGGCGGCGGCTCGGTGGCGCTGCAATATGACGGCACCAGAACGGTGCTGAAGAAAGTGCCGCTCAAGAACGTCGCCGGCAAGACCCGCCACATGCCGGACGATTTCATGAAGCCCGACGTCAATCAGCTGTCGGATGCCGGCATGGCCTATCTCAAGCGGCTGGTGCCGGAAAAGTACAGGGTCGGGAAGCCCTTCGTCTGATGCCGGGCTCACACCTGATGCCGGGCTCACTTCGTATGCCGGACTCACACTTGATGCCGAGCTGGTTCAGCAGGAGCGTGGTCGACGGCAAGACGACGATGCTGACCGAGCCCTTCGTGCATGCCTATGTTCGGGCCAATATCTGGCATCTGCGCGGTCGCGATGCCGACCTGCTCGTCGACACCGGTATGGGCATCTGTCCGCTGGCGCCGCAGATCGAGACGCCGCAGGGCAAGCCGTTGCTGGTCGTTGCCACCCACATCCATCTCGACCACGTCGGCTCGCTGCATGAATTCCCGTTGCGGGCCGGGCCAAGAATGAGCGCGGCTCGGTTCGAGACCATGGATGAGGCCGCGACCTACGCCTACATGTTCCACGACCTCGAGGGTGCCGTCTCGAAACTGCCGGCGCCCGGATGGAAGTCGGCCGACTACAGGATCCCGCCCGCGCCGTTGACGCGAACCCTGGACGAGGGCGATGTCGTCGATCTTGGCGACCGGCAATTTCGCGTGCTGCATTTGCCGGGCCATTCACTGGATTCGATCGCGCTGTTCGACGAGGCCGACGGACTGTTCTTCAGCGGCGATGCCATCTACGACGCCATGCTGATAGACGACCTGCCGGATTCCGACCGGGCCGCCTATATCAGTACGATGCGGCGCCTGCTCGACCTGCCGATCCGTATCGGTCATGGAGGACACGGACCGAGCTTCGACGGCAAGCGCATGCGCGAGATTGCTACGGCCTATCTCGGACGAACCGCCGATGGCTGAGGCTCCAGCGAGGCAGCAAGGCGCGACCCGACGACTTTGCGACCCTGCCGCCGTGCGGATATTAAATCTTCGTAAGGTCGCCCGAAAACCCTAAATCGGGCCAATCCGCGCCCTAGATGCAAGGCCGTCGATCCGGTTGGCTGCCATGTAGGCGAGACGGGCAATTGCAACCTCGACACGCCGATGACCGATTTCCCGCATGGGAGGCCACGGCGCTGGATCAACTCTCGCCCGGACAACGACCATGTCAGATATCCTTCGTAGGCATCGCGTCGCGGCCTTGCTGGGCGCTGCGCTGATCATATCCCCCTTCGTCATGTCTTTCGCCCAAAGCGCGGGCAACACCGTTCCGACGACCCAGACACCTGTTGCCGGCATCACTGCGCCCAATGGCTCGTTCGCACCCATCGTGGCCGCCGACAAGCCGGCGGTGGTGACGGTCACCACCGTCATGAAGGCACAGCCTGAAACGATGAGCGATGCCTCTCCTTTCGACGGCGGCTCGCCTTTCGACGACTATTTCCGCCAGTTCTTCGGTGACCAGGGCATGCCGACGCCCAAGACGCCGCCGCAACAGCAACCGCAGCGCGCCGAGGCGCTGGGTTCCGGCTTCATCGTCGCCTCCGACGGCACCATCGTCACCAACAATCACGTCATCGATGGGGCCTCTTCGATCAAGGTGACGCTCGACGACGGCACCGAACTTCCGGCCAAGCTTGTCGGGCGCGATGCCAAGAACGATCTCGCCGTGCTGAAGATCAAGTCGGACAAACCCCTGCCGACCGTCAAATGGGGCGATTCCGACAAGCTTATGCCAGGCGACCAGGTGCTGGCCTTCGGCAACCCGTTCGGCATCGGCACCACCGTCACGGCAGGCATCGTCTCGGCGCGCGGCCGTGACCTGCATAGCGGCCCGTTCGACGATTTCATCCAGATCGACGCGCCGATCAACCACGGCAATTCCGGCGGTCCGCTGGTGGATGTCGCGGGCAATGTCGTCGGCATCAACACGGCGATCTATTCGCCCAATGGCGGCAGCGTCGGCGTCGGCTTTGCCATTCCGTCGGACCAGGCCCAGAAGGTGGTGGCCAAGCTGATGAAGGGCGGCTCCATCCAGTACGGCTATCTCGGCGTTCAGATCCAGGAGGTGACACCGGATGTCGCGAGCGCCATCGGGCTCGACCATCCCGGCGGCGCGTTGGTTTCAGAGGTCAATGACGGCTCGCCGGCGGCCAAGGCCGGCATCGAGACGGGCGACGTCATCACCAGCTTTGCCGGGCAGGACGTGAAGGACCCCAAGGACCTGTCGCGGGCGGTCGCCGATGTCGCGCCGGGCGCCACGGAAACGGTCGACGTCTGGCGCAAAGGCAAGCCGATGCGGATTTCCGTCGATGTCGGCCAGAACAGCGCCGATGCGAAGACCGCGTCGCTGGATGACGGGTCCGACACGCCCAGCGCCGGGCGCGCTCCGGCGATAGGGCTCGGCTTGATGGACATAACGCCCGACATTCGCCAGCAGATGAACCTAGCCGGCAAGCAGCACGGCGCGGTGGTTGCCAGCGTCAATCCCGACAAAGCTGCCGCCGCTTCCGGAATACAGGCCGGCGACATCATCGTTGCCGTCAATCAGGTGCCGGTTAAGAACGCCAGGCAAGTAACCCAGGCAATCGCGCAAGCCGGCAAGTCTGGCCGCAAGTCGGTGCTGTTGCTGGTCGAGCGTGGCGACGCTCAGATCTACATCGCGGTGCCTTTTGCCAATGGCTGAGTAATGGCCTTGACGTGAACGGGACCGGCAGGGTTCGTCGGCGACGATCCCCTCCGGCCTCCGCCCGTCAAGATTTTGGTTGCCCGCCACGACATCTTCGAGAACATTGCATCAGGTTGATGTCGGCCCGATGCAGGGAGATTGCCGCGATGGTCACCCGAGGTTTCTCTTCAGGACGGCGCCCGCCAACCGATGACGATGCCCGCATCCCGCCCGGCCAACATCTTGAACAGGGTTTTCCGGTGCTGTCGGCCGGTCCGACGCCGCGCGTGCGCACCGAGGATTGGTCTTTCACGCTGAAACATGGGCCACGCCCGATCAAGAAATGGAATTGGGCCGAGTTCAACGCGCTGCCGTTGACCAAGATGACGCGCGATATCCATTGCGTGACCGCATGGACCAAGTTCGACACGCCGTGGCAGGGCGTGCTGGTCGACGATATCCTTGCCGACGCGGGTGTGGAGCCGCCGACCGGCTTCACGCTGGCGCACGCGTTCGACGGTTACACCACCAATGTGCCGGTCAAGGATCTCACCGCCGGCAAGGCCATGGTCGCGCTGCTCTACGAAGGCAAGCCGATCACACCGGATCATGGCGGCCCGGCAAGGCTGCTGGTGCCGCATCTCTATTTCTGGAAGTCGGCCAAATGGCTGAACGGCCTGCAATTCACCACGCGCGACGAGCCCGGTTTCTGGGAATTGCGCGGCTACCATATCTATGGCGACCCATGGCGCGAGCAACGCTACACGGACGATCCGTGAGCGATACGGCGGCAGTGCAGTCGCCCTGGCAAACAGCCGGCATCGTCCGCATCGAAAAGCGCACGCCGCGTGTCACCAGCTTCTTTTTTCAGCCGTCTCGGCCCTTCGCCTATCGCGCCGGGCAGCATGTCGACGTCAGGCTGACGGCGCCGGACGGCTATCAGGCGCGCCGCTCCTATTCCATCGCCTCCGCGCCCGAAACGAATGGCGCAATCGAACTGGCGATCGAACAACTCGACGATGGCGAGGTTTCGCCCTTCTTCCACGAAGTCGCGGCAATTGGCGACGAAATCGAACTGCGCGGGCCGCTTGGCGGGCATTTCGTCTGGCCGAAGGATGAGAGTGGGCCGCTTGTGATGGTCGGCGGCGGTTCGGGCGTCGTGCCCTTGATGTCGATGATCCGCCACCGCGCCGCACGGAATTCAGCGGTGCCCGTCGTCCTGGTCTTTTCGGTCCGGGTCTGGGACGAAGTGATCTTTCGTGACGAGCTGATCGCCCTCGACGAGCGTCAGGACGGCTTCGAGCTGGTGCTGACACTGACCCGCGAAGCCGCACGCCGCCCGGCCGACTATGCGCGGCGGGTGGACGTCGCGATGATGGCGCAAGCCATGGCGCGGCTGCCCGAGCCGCCCGGTCTCGCCTTCGTCTGCGGCTCCAATGCCTTCGTTTCCGCGGCAGCCCAGGCGCTGATCGATGCCGGCGTTGCAGCCGAAATCATCCGCACCGAACGCTACGGAGTTTGAGCGGACGCCGCCTTGCGAGAAAGGTTCGTCGGATTCGCCTTCAGCCGATCGGCAAGAAACCCGCCGACAGCAACTGGAAAGGCAAGGCGCCATAGGCGGCCACCGTGGCCGCGTCGTTCCACTCGCGAAACTGTCGCGATGGTCGCGCCTCGAGCGTCAAGGCAACTCGCGCGCCGTCGAGCGTCACCTTGCCGCGAAAATGCAGCACGCGTTCCCTGCCGGATCGGCTGATAGCCACGGCACGCAGGCGAGCGATATGCTCGCCACCGTCATTGATCTCCATTTCGATGCGGCGCCGGACCGGCGGAACGCCGATCCTGACGGTGATGTCGAGCATCATGTCGCCGGTCGTTTGCGGACAGGCGATGGCCTGCGAAAACACCAGAGGCGCCGATGCGGCTTGCGGCTTGCCCGCGGCCGGTCTCCCGCGCCAGGGTTTGGCGGGCGGCTCCTGCTGCAACCGGCCCTTCTTCCGCTTCAGGCGCAACTGCTTGGCAAGGCCGCGCGACAGCCAGACCAGGCCGCCGAAATCCGTGCGCGGCTTGGCTTGCAGAACCGACGACCAACGCGACAGGCCAGCCCGGTCGGCCATCTCGAAGATTCTGGCCATTGTCCGTTCCGGCACCGGAATGCCGATCTCGAACGCCAGATAGGATAACGCCACCGCCGCTGGAACCGCCAGGCCGCGTCTTCCGATGATGTCGAGGAACATCCCCCAATCGACGTCTTCGGCATGGATGGCGACCGCGCAGTCGACAAGCCAGTCGCTGTGGGTGTGGGCGTCGAGGCCGCCATGAGCGATGGCCAGTGCCATGCGATCGGCCGGCGACGGCACGAAGACCGCGACGCCGCTGAATTGTGCCGGGACCGCCCGTTGCCAGATCGCCAGGTCGTCTTCCGCGCTCGTCTGCGACCCATCATAGCCGAGCTGGTGCAGGTCGATGTCGCCGAAACGGCCCTTGAAGAAGTTCATCGACCGCAGCGACGCCAACCGGGTTCGCAGATATTGCGCGCTGACGCCCGAGGCGATCTGCCAGTCGCGGTCGCGCAAGATGTCGAAGACGGCAGCCATGTCGCGCGGGCGCACCAGTATGTCGATGTCATGCGCCACCCGACCACGCTGCGCCGACGCGTTCAAGGCAATGCGGCTGGCGCCCTTGATCAGCATGATGTCGGCGCCGCCGTCGGCCATCGCCTTCAGCGCCGGCTCGGCCTCGCGCATCGCCATGCGCGACTTCGTCCACAGCATCTT
Organism: Mesorhizobium sp. WSM4833; assembly: GCF_055811095.1. Lineage (NCBI taxonomy): Bacteria > Pseudomonadati > Pseudomonadota > Alphaproteobacteria > Hyphomicrobiales > Phyllobacteriaceae > Mesorhizobium > Mesorhizobium sp. WSM4833. The sequence continues at coordinate 93,949 of NZ_JBVVQG010000005.1, read as the reverse complement.
CTGCAGGCCGACGAGGCGCGGGTGCGCGGTATGCCCGGCCAGTTTTCTGCCGAACCTGTCGGAGATGGCGGCGAGCAGACGATGTTCTCGAAACGAGACGAGGTCGATGTCGTTCTCGTCGAGCCAGCGCGCGGCACAGGCAGCGGCTGCGTCCTCATCGGAGAGCAGCGCCGCCTTCAGCAACAGGTCCAACTGGCCGGTGGGCCACGACCAGCCATAGTCCGGGAAGCGGCGGCTGATGCGGCGAACAGGCCTGGCGTTCAACTGGAGCCCGCCTTGTTCTGGGCCCGCCGCTGCATGGCGAGCCTTGCGACCTGGATATAGCCCCGGTCGCGTGCCGGATCGCGGCCGTAGGAAAGGCTGCCCGGACGGATGCGGCGCAATGCAAGCACGTCGTCGAGCATGGCAAGTAAAAAGCCTGCCTCACGAACCCGGGCGATCCAGTCGATCATCTCGCCGCGACCGCCTGGTGGGTCGATGATGGGACCGACGCTCTGCACCACCTCCTGGCGGATCATCATCGTCGTGCGCGACCAGCCGGCTCCACTGGCCGCATCGGGCAAATCGGGGCTGTCGCCGCGAAACGTCCGCCAGTGCGTAAAGACGCCCGCTGTCCCGGGATGACGGCCGAGATAGGCCAGTTGCTGTTCGATCTTGTCCGGCAGCCACAAATCGTCGGCATCGAGCGTCGCGATGAGCGGCGTCGAGAGTACCGCAATGCCACGGGTCGTTGCGCTGCCGGGTCCGGCATTGTCTTGTCGCAGCACCGTCACCGGCAGGTTCATCGCATCGATCACCGCGGCCGTATCGTCGGTCGAACCGTCATCGACCACGACGATGGCCTCCGCTTTTGCCGCCTGGGCCAGAACGGAGTTCAGGGCAGCGCCTATGGTGGCGGCCGCGTTGAAAGCCGGAATGACGACGCCGTAGCCTGCCATCAAAGGAACCGCCACTGCGCGAGATCCTTGAAGTCGAAAATCCCCTCCACCCGGCGCAAGCTGGGGTCGGCCCGGCGACGCTTCATCGACTTGTGAATGGCGCGCATGAACTCGCGAAAGGGCACATCGGCTTCCTTGGTCATGTTGCCGGGATGACGCCTGTAATAGAGAGCCACCGTATCGGGCATAACGTATTTTGCCTGGCTCTCAAAGATACGCAACAGATAGTCGGTGTCCTCGGCCTGTTTGAAATCTTCGTCGAAACCACCGGTGCGCTCGATGAGGTCTCGCGCGAAGATCCCGGCGGACAGGTGGATCCCTCGCACGGTGATGGAGTGGCTGTCGGCGGCCGGTTCCAGTGTCTCGCCATCTATCTTGTCTATCAGCGTCATGCGCGAATAGGTTAGGTCGAGGCCAGGATCCTCTTCGAAGCAGGCGAGATCCGCCTTGAAGCGGCCTATCGGGGAGATGTCGTCCGAATCGAGAAACGACACCAGACGCGTCTGCGGCAGCAGCTGCTTCAGCCCGGCATTGCGCGCCTTGGTGACCCCGCCATTGATCTGCTGGAAAAGACGAATGCACGGGGCCTCGTCGATCAACGACCGTATGACGGCTGCCGAGCCATCGGTCGACCCGTCGTCGATGACGATGATGTCGAGATCGATGTCTTCGCGCTGCCTGAGCAACGAGCGCAGCGCCAGGCCAACGAATTGTTCGCGATTGTAGACCGGCATGATGACGCTCAGCCTCATCGGCGTCTCCAGCAGCGTTGCGGGCTTGGCTGATCCGAGCCGATTGTGTCGAGCATCATGGCATCCGCCAATCGGCGGGACTCTTCAATTCGAAGATACCCTGGACCTCTCGCCGTGACGGATCGGCCTTGCGCCGCCGCATCGACTTGTGGATTGCACGCAAGTGGTTGCGGACCCTGCCGCTATGTTCCTTGGTGACATTTCCGGCGTGGCGTCGGTAGTAGATCGCGACGGTGTTCGGCAATTCGTAGCGCGGACCGGTTTCGAAGACTCGCAACAGATAATCCGTGTCCTCGGACTGCTCAAAGTCCTCGTCGAAATGGCCGATGCGATCGACAAGCGTTCGACTGAAGAGAGCGGTGCTCAGCGAAATTCCGCGAAGCGTCATGGTACAGCAGTCCGCCTCCGGCTCGAGCTTCTCGTCGTCGATCCGGTCGACCAGCGTCATCAGCGAATAGGTTAGCTCAAGCCCGGAGGTAGCCTCGAAGCGGGCGAGATCGGCCTTGAACCGTCCGGCCAGCGAGATGTCGTCAGAATCCAGGAATGACACGAACTCCGCATCCGGCGGCAGTTGCCGCAGCCCGGCGTTGCGCGCCCTGGCCACGCCCATGTTCGATTGCTGGAAGAGTCGGATGCAGGGGTTTTCGCGCATCATCGAGCGTACGGCCTCAGCAGAGCCGTCGGTCGAACCGTCGTCGATGATGATGATGTCGAGATCGGCGGCGTCCCGCTGCCGCACCAGCGAGCGCAATGCCGAAACGACATAGCGCTCACGGTTGTAGACGGGCATTATCACGCTCAGTTTCACGAAGCGCCCCGCACAAGAAAGTCCGCAATCGTGCCGGCTATCTCCTGTGGCTGCGTCCCCAGCGACAGACGATAGCACGGCAGCAGGCGGGTCAGGTCGCTGAAGAAGCGAAAGCCGCTCTCCCGCTCGCCTGGCATCTGCGCTATGCCGGACGGCGCCAAGGCAATCATGGCATCCCTGCGCGACACCGGCACGATCGAACTTGCCCCGCCTCCGCCGATATGTGGCACCACCAGCGCAACGATGTCCAGAGTTTCGGGCACCGGCCGAGGCGCGATGTCGTCAATGTGAAAAGCATGCTTGCCTTGCCAGTTGAGCGGACCGTGCGCCTTCAGCCGGTGCTTCAGCCCAAGTCGCGCGAATCCCTGGGGATCCTGCTTGAGTGTTGAAAACAACGGGCGGGCAGTCACGCCGTTGGAGAGGTCGACCAGCACATAATCGTCGCCGACGCTGTCCAGCCCGTGGAGGAGGCCGGCGGCGACGGTCCCGGATTTCCCGGCGCCGCCCGCGCCGGCCAGCAGTACGCCCCTGCCCTTGGTGCCGAGCGTCCCTGCATGGGCCAGCCGCATGCCACGTGCCGCATATTCCCAATGGAGGAAGGGGCGCAGCGGCGCTCCCGGCTCCCAGGGTGGAAAGGCATCGGCCGAGGCCATCAATTGCACGCCAACGCGACGTTGCGGATCATAGAACTGCCAGAAATCCAGGTCGTGGAAATGGTTGCCGCGCAATCCGGCTTCCGCCAGCCTGGTGGCGAAGCCATGCTGCGTGAAGGGTCCTTGGCCCCATCTGGCCGGTGCCGCGATGCCGTCAATGCCGGGATGTGCGACGAAGATGCGGCAGATGTCGGCAGGCGCTCGGTTGTCCGGAGCCGTGACAAAGCCATGAGCGAAGGCATCGGCCAACGCGCCGGCACTCACATGAGCGGTCAACTCCAGATGCGGCAGGCCCACCTTGCAGGTCAGTGGATAATGCGCGGCGCTGCTCTGCGCTTGCGCCAGGACATGACGTGCGTAGTCAGTCAGGTTTTCGAGAGTGACGTTCGGCATGGTCTGCCTGTTCCGGAGCCGTCCGGCAACGAGAGCCTGGCGCGCCTCAGTTGGCCTGCTTCACCGCGGGCCAGCCGAGGGGCTCCTCGACCTCGTGGATGGGATCGACGACAATGAGGTCGGCAAGGTCGTCATGGATGTCGACCTTGAGGGGCTCGCCGGCAGCGGCGAGCTGAGCCAGCAATTCACTGGGAACCGGTCTTGCCACGCCATCGATTACGGCCGCCAGCAAACCGAATTCGAGCAATTGTGAAACAAAGCCGTCAATCGCGGCGGCATCGAGGGCGCCAATTCCGGTCGCGGCGCCGACCAGTTCGGAGGCAGGCACGCCGGACGACAGTGCATCCCAAAGCCTGCTGCCTGAATCAGAGAAGCCGAAATATTTACCGGTGGTCAGGTCGAGAACGACGGCTTCGCCATCGAAGGATTCAAAGACGATATCCTTGCTGGCAATGGCATATACGCCGGATTGTCGCATGTTTGCTCCCCGCCGAAGCAGGCCGCGGAGATGATCTTCGGGCCCTACGGTCAACCCCACCGTTGCAGGCGTCTAACCATTTGCAGGGTTTTTGGCAAGATGGCGTAGGCCCGGGCGAGCGCAGCTGCAGGCCGCGCGGGCATGGACAGTCTCTGACCGTGCCTGCCGGTCACGCCTCGATTTCAAGCGCCGAAAGCGGCTTCGAGCAACAGGCGAGGATAAAGCCGTCCTCGATTTCGTGATCGAGGATGCCGCCATTGTGGCTCATCTCGACGTCGCCCGCGACCTTCCTCACCTTGCAGGTGCCGCACAGGCCGAACTCGCAGGCGGCGGGAATCCGCACCCCCGAGGCGCGTGCCGTCTGCAGCACGGTCTGGCCGGCGACGCATTCGGCATCGACATCGGAATGCGAGAACCGGATCGGTGTCACGGCCTCCACGGTGGCAGCGGCGCCGTCTTCCGCCGGCGGCGAGAACGGCGCCGGGATCTCCTCCACGGCAGGCGCGGCAAAGCTTTCCTGATGGTATTTCGCCATGTCGAAGCCGGCGGCGTCCAGCATGCCGCGCACGGCGCGCATAAAAGGATCGGGGCCGCAGCAGAAAATCTCGCGCTCGCGGAAATCGGGCGCCAGCAATGGCAGCCGGATCGCGTCGATGCGGCCCATATGGCCGAACCAGCCCTCGCGGCTCGACCGCTCCTCGATCATGAAGCCGAGCGACAGCCCAGGCATGCGGCTGCCGAGCAGTTCGAGCTCCTTGCGGAAAATGATCTCTTCCGGGCGGCGCGCGCAGTTGACGAAGCCGACATCGGTCCATGGCGCGCAGTCGTTCAGCCAGCGCAGCATCGACATCATCGGCGTCACGCCGGAACCGGCCGAAATGAACAGATATTTGGCGGCCGGGTGGCTGTGCAGCGAGAAGTCGCCGGTCGGCCCATAGGCCTTGACGTGCGAACCGGGCGTCAGATGGTCGAACATCCAGCGCGTACCGGTGCTGCCCGCCTGCGCCTTGACCGTCACCGCGATCGAGAACGGCCGCGACGGCGAGGACGACAGCGTGTAGGTGCGCATCAGCGGCCCGTCCGATGTCGGCAGTTCCAGAGTCACGAACTGCCCCGGTTTGTAGCGGAACCAGGTCTGGTTGTCGGAGCGGAAGGTGAAGGTCTTCACGTCAGGCGCTTCGTCGCTGACGCCGATCACTTCCAGCACCTGCAGCCTGTCGTTCCAGGGCGTCATCTGGTCGAGATGGCGATAGAGGCCAAGGTCCGTCATCGCATTCATCCTCTTGTCCCCTGGGCTAGGCGACGCTGCGCAGGGCCGGCCGGCCGCCTTCGGCAAGGCGCGGCCCGATGAACGACGCGTACCACTCGACGAACTGGATCACGCCGCCCTCATGCAGCTCCGAATAGGGGCCTGGTTCATAGGCCGGCGACAGGATCCCGAAGGCGTTTTCCTCGACGATGCGGCGGTCCTGGTCGTTGGTCTCGGTCCAGACATGGGTGAGTTCAGCGAGGTCGTAGTCGACGCCTTCGACCGCATCCTTGTGGACGAGCCATTTCGTTGTCACCGCGGTTTCCGTGGCACTGATCGGCAGCACGCGGAAGGTAACGGCGTGGTCGCCGAGGATATGGTTCCAGGTCGTCGGATAGTGATAGAGCAGCAAGGAGCCGATGCGGTCGGTTGAAACGCTGTCGGACAGGTTCTTCTGGACCGCCCGTTTTCCCGTCATGGTGTAGCTGACGGCATCGCGCAGCAGCGGCGCGCGGGTGGCGCGGTACTGCCCTGCCGGATCGATGCGGAATTTGCTCGGCAAGCCTGATGCCTCGCATCTGGCCCAGTGTGCGACCATTTCAGGGTCGCTGTCGGCGCCATGGACGCCGGTTATGGTTGGAGCCTCGGGGAAGGTCTTGCACAACTCGGGATGATTGGCGGCGCAGTGGTAGCACTCGCGGTTGTTTTCCCAGACCAGCTTCCAGTTGCCCTTCTCGACGATCGTGCTCTCGAAGGCGATCTTTGCTTCACGCAGCCGGTGCGGCAAAAGATAGGGTTCGATCATCGCCCGCATCGGCGCGAAATCTGCCGGTTCCTTGGCCAGGCAGATGAAGATGTAGCCGCCGACGCTCTCGCAGGCGACCGGCTTCAGGCCGAAATCACTCTTGTCGAAACCGTCGGCCATCTGGCGGGCAAACAGCAGGCGGCCGTCCAGCTCGTAGGTCCACTGATGATACGGGCAGACGAGCTTTGCCGCGGTACCCTTCTCCGTGTTGCACACGCGGCTGCCGCGATGGCGGCAGGAATTGTGGAAGGCGTTGATCTTGCCGTGCTGGTCGCGGACAAGGACGACCGGATAATCGCCGACCTGCACGGTGATGTAGCTGCCCGGCTTCGGCAGTTCGCAATCATGGCCGATGAACAGCCAGTCGCGATACCAGATCAGCTCCATGTCGAGCTTGAAGTAGTCCGGATCGGTGTAGAAGGGCTGCTCCAGCGAAAAGCCTTGCCGGCGCCCCTTCAGGAGCCTCAGCATGTCGTTGCGGATATCCATGTCCTGTCCTCGTTCCTAAGGACTGAACTGGTGGTGACGGAGGAAGGATTGAAACGCAGGCCGGCTGTGTGCCGGACATGCGCTATCCACCTCTTGACCGCCCACCGCGATCAGTCGAGTCTAAAAATCTCGGGCTGGTTTCCGGGCTCTGGAGTTGTCCTTGCGGACCATCGCGACACCTTCCCAGGCGGTTGCCCAGTGGTCTCCCGTTGCGACTTGAACTCCACCACCGTTGCGGGGGCAGCGCCGGATTCTGACCGGCTTCCCAATTCTCCGCCTCGTCGTCACGAAGCGGCACCTGAGATGGTATGATCTAACCACGATCGCGGGCGCGCCGTCGGCATGAAAACGACATCGTATCCATGCGGCGCGACACGGCATGCGAAACGCTACTGCAGATCGTCGCGGGCCGAGATCCCACCTCCCGGGCGGCCATTTGCCGGCTGCGATCTTCCCGAATCCGACCCTTCGCGGGGGTCAAAAAAGGTTAATGGTTTCGAAAAGTGACTATTAGCTCGCCCTAAAATCGAACCGAACGGTTCGTTTCTGTTGACGGTGCGTGCAGGACGGTGTGAACGCTGGGCCTCTGAAACAGTCGGTGATCCATCAGGTGGCTACAGCTAACGCACTGATATGAAGAAGAAAAATGCATCCTTAGATTCCATTGGCACAATTTCAAGGTGTGGATTCATGGTCCACACGGAACAACTTCGTGATTGGAAAAGACGACCTTGCCCTCCCACATCGGGGCTGTCCGAACGACGCGATTTCATTTCCAAGACACGCCGCTAGACGGACGGAAAAAAGACGATACTGGAGTACCAAAAATGAAAAAGATCATTCTCACTGCCGCAGCCCTTCTGGCCATTTCCGGCAGCGCCTTCGCTGGTAGCGACCACTACGGTTCCAACGCCGCGGCAGCCACTGCTGTCGACAGCTCGTACACCGCTTCGACCAAGAAGTCGGAACCGGCTGCTCAGGCGCCTGCCCAGGGTGCTGACCGCAACCTCTTCGGCAACAACTAACAGCCGATTCCCAGTTTCCCGGTCGACGGCGGGCTCGCCCGCCGCCCTGGCGAAATTCAGACATTCAGGAGTATTCAAGATGAACAAGATCCTCATTGCTGCCGCCGCCGTTCTGGCCATCACCGGCAGCGCTTTCGCGGGCAGCGACAACTACGGTTCGAACGGCCCGAACCAGCCTGCCGCCGCTGTGGACCAGTCGTACACGGCTTCCACCAAGACCTCGGAACCGGCTGCCCAGACGCCCGCTCAGGGCAGCGACCGTAACCTCTTCGGTCGCTAACAACCAATTTCGCAACCGACGGCAGCTGTGTCTGCCGTCCTGGCGAAATCCAGAATTCAGGAGACTAAAATGAACAAGATCCTTATTGCTGCCGCCGCCGTTCTGGCCATCAACGGCAGTGCCTTCGCCGGCAGCGACAACTTTGGCTCCAATGGTGCCAATCAGCCTGCCGCCACGACTTCGGTCGACAGCACGCGCACCTCTTCGGTACGCAACACCGGCTCGCCGGTCTACAAGCTGCTGAACTCGTCGGGTGACACCACCCAGAAGTCTGCTCCGCAAGGTGCCGACCGCAACCTCTTCGGCAACAACTAACAACCGAAGTCGATCTCCAAGTCAAAGAGCGGCGGGCCCGGCCCGCCGCTCTTTTTTGTGCCTGACACGGTAATTGCGGTTAAGCCGCCTTTGCTTCCACTTCATGCAACGCGAAAGAACGTCCATCCGCGTCGAAGATATGCAGGTCCTCGCCATTGGCGCTCAGCCGCAATGTCGAGCCGCGCTTGACCTCGACATTGCCGGGCAGCTTGGTCACCAGCGGCAGATCGGCGCGGCCGATGTCGACATAGACAAGCTGCACCTCGCCGAGTTGCTCGACATAGTCGACCGTCCCCTCGAACAGATAGTCCGCGCCGCTGGCGATGATCAGGTCCTCCGGCCGCACGCCAAAGCTCACCGCGGCGCCCTTTGCCGAAGCCGGCGTCGCAATCGGCACGGTCGCCTTGCGTCCGCCGACATGGCTGACGACGGTCGGGTTTCCGGTCTTTTCGATGGTCGCCGGCAGGATGTTCATGGCCGGCGAGCCGATGAACTGGGCAACGAACAGATTGCCGGGCTTCTTGTAGAGGTCCATCGGCGTGCCGACCTGCTCGATATGGCCGTCCTTGAGCACCACGATGCGGTCGGCCAGCGTCATCGCCTCGACCTGGTCGTGGGTAACGTAGATCATGGTCGTGTTGGGCATCGATTCCTTGAGCTTGGCGATCTCGATGCGGGTGGCGACGCGCAGCGCGGCGTCGAGGTTCGAAAGCGGCTCGTCGAACAGGAACACCTTCGGATTGCGCACGATGGCGCGGCCGATGGCGACGCGCTGGCGCTGGCCACCCGACATCGCCTTGGGCAGGCGGTCGAGATATTTGGTCAGCTGCAGGATCTCGGCGGCCTGGCGCACGCGGCGGTCGATCTCGGCCTTGTTCTCTTTGCCGATCTTCATCGAGAACGCCATGTTGTCGTAGACGGTCATGTGCGGGTACAGCGCGTAGGACTGGAACACCATGGCGATGCCCCGCTTCGACGGCGGCACGTCGTTCACCACTTCGCCGGCTATTCTGAGTTCGCCGGAGGTGATTTCCTCGAGCCCGGCGATCGACCTCAGCAATGTCGACTTGCCGCAGCCCGACGGGCCGACGAAGACGATGAACTCGCCCGACTTAATATCGAGGTCGATGCCGTGGAGAATGTTCAGATTGCCGTAGGACTTCTTCACTTGTCTTAGCGTGACATCGGCCATTGGTTTCCTCCAGTGATTGGAAATTCAGTCGAGACGCCCGAACCAGGCGCCGTAGCCGCCAAGCTCGATGGAACCGCTGCTCGCCTGCCCCGAAAATCCGTGCCCGGGCAGAGGTTGCAGCGATCGGCCGCCAAGGTCAACCTTGGCCCGCCCGGCTCCCAGATTGAAGACGCAGACGATCTGCTCGTTGCCTGCGCGGCGCGTGAAGGCCACGGTATCTCCCTCACTTTCGATGAAGGTGATGTCGCCCTTGGCCAGCGCCGGATGGGCACGCCGGAAGCTGAGAAAGCGCCGGTAGTGCTCGAGCAGCGAAGCCTCGTCGCCCTGCTGGACATTGACCGCTTGCGCCAAATGCTTGGCCGGCACCGGCAGCCAGGGTTTTGCCTGGGAGAAGCCGCCATTCTTGGCGCCGCCGTCCCACACCATCGGTGTGCGGCAGCCGTCGCGGCCCTTGAATTCAGGCCAGAAGCGGATGCCGTAGGGATCCTGCAAATCCTCGAACCGAAGGTCGGCCTCGCCGAGCCCAAGTTCCTCACCCTGATAGATGCAGACCGAACCGCGCAAGGACATCAGCAGCGCCGAGATGACCTTGAGGTAGGCGGTCGGGTCGGGCTCATTGGCGGCCCAGCGCGAGGCCGGGCGCATTACATCGTGGTTGGAGAAGGCCCAGCACGACCAGCCATCGCTGGCGACCTTGCCGAAGGATTCCAGCACCGAGCGGACCTTGCCCGCGCTGATCTTTTCCGGCGCCAGGAAATCGAAGGAGTAGCACATGTGCACGCGCTTGCCGCCGGCGGTGTAGGCGGCCACCACTTCAAGCCCACGCTGCGAATCGCCGACCTCGCCGACCGCTGCCGTTGCCGGATATTCATCGAGCAGGGCACGGAACCGTTCGAGGAAGCCGAGGTTCTCGGGCCGGCTCTTGTCGTAGAGATGGTCCTGGTAGTTGTAGGGGTTGACCGCCGGCGCGGTCTGGTCGTTGCGCTCTTCCGGCGGCAGCGGCGGGTTGTTTTCCAAGCCCTGGCTGTGGAAGTAGAAATTGATGGTGTCGAGCCGGAAACCATCGACGCCGCGCTCCAGCCAGAAGCGGGTGACGTCGAGCAACGCGTCCTGGACTTCGTGGTTGTGGAAGTTGAGGTCGGGCTGCTCGGCCAGAAAATTGTGCATGTAATATTGCTGGCGGCTGGTGTCCCATTGCCAGGCCGAGCCGCCGAAGATCGACAGCCAGTTGTTGGGCGGCGTGCCGTCCGGCCTGGCGTCTGCCCAGACGTACCAGTCGGCCTTCGGGTTGCTGCGGCTCGACCGGCTTTCCTTGAACCACGGGTGGTTGTCGGCGGTGTGCGACAGCACCTCGTCGATCATCACCTTCAAGCCCAGCCTGTGTGCCTCGGCGGTCAGCGCGTCGAAGTCGGCCAGCGTGCCGAACATCGGATCGACGTCGCAGTAATCCGACACGTCATAGCCGAAATCCTTCATCGGCGACTTGAAGAATGGCGAAATCCAGATGGCGTCCGCACCGAGTGCCGCGATGTAGGGTAGCCGCCCGATGATGCCCTTAAGGTCACCGATGCCGTCGCCGTTCGAGTCCTGGTAGCTGCGCGGATAAATCTGGTAGATCACCGCGCCCCGCCACCAGTCGCGATCGATGGCGAGGTCAGGCTTCGAGCTGGCCTTCAAAGCGGATTGCATCGTCTCAGCCTCCTTTCACCGAGCCGGCAAGCAGCCCGCGGACAAAATAGCGCTGCAGCGAGAAGAACACGATCAGCGGCACGATGATGGTCACGAAAGCCGATGTCGTCAGAATCTCCCAGTCGCCGCCGCGTGAGCCCAACAGCGCGTTGAGCTTGGCGGTCAGCACGATCTGGTCTGCCTCTGTGCCGAGGAAAACCATCGCCACCAGCAGATCGTTCCATACCCACAGGAACTGGAAGATGGCAAACGAAGCCAGCACCGGAAACGACAGCGGCAAGACGATCTTGACGAAGATCTCGAAATCGCTGGCGCCGTCGATGCGCGCCGATTCCATGATTTCGCGCGGCAGGCCGGCAATGTAGCTGCGCAGCAGGTAGATGGCGAAGGGCAGGCCGAAGCCGGTATGCGCCAGCCAGATGCCGAGATAGGTCTTCGACGGCATGCCGAAGAAAGCGCCGACGCCGTTGTAGAGTTTCAACAGCGGGATCAGCGACATCTGCAACGGCACCACCAGCAAGCCGATGATGACCGCGATCAGCAGCGCCCGGCCGGGAAACCGCATCCAGGCCAGCGCATAAGCGGCAAAGGCGGCGATCAGGATCGGGATGACGGTCGCCGGAATGGTGACGGTCAGGGAATTCATGAAAGACCGTCCGATGCCTTCGGAGAACAGCACGGTTTTGTAATTATCGGTGGTGAATTTCGGCGGCGCCGACGAAGCATAATAGACGCGCTGGCCGCGATCGCCTTCGAACGCTTTCGGGGACTGCATGACGAAGCTGCCGTCGGCATTGAGCTGCAAGGTCACGCCGTCGCCGAGATCGGCTGTGGTGCCGGCGGGATACTGCGTCGGTGCCGCCGATTTGACCCCGAAGGCGCTGATGTCGCGCTTGGCGCCGTCGCCGAAGATATTGCCCTCGAGCACGAACTTGCCGTCCTTCTCGACTTGCGCCGAGGCGGGCGGCAGCCGGCCGGCTTCGGTCTGGGTGGAACTGGCGAACGAGTTCCACCAGCCCGAGGCGATGATCTGGTTCTTGTCGCGCAGCGATGAAACCAGGATGCCGAGGGTCGGTATGGTCCAGATGGCGACGAAGATGAGCACGGCGATGTGGACGCCAAAGCGGCTGGCGAAGGAATTTCCGGTCGCGACTGCCATCTCAATGTCCTCCCGTCTCTTTGTTCGCCTGGCGGATGTTCCAGACCATGATCGGAATGACCGCAATCATGATGATGATGGCGATGGTGGCGCCGCGGCCGAAATCGCCGCCGCCGCGGAACATCCAGTCGAACATCAGATTGGCCAGCACCTGGCTGTTCCACTGGCCGTTGGTCATGGTCAGCACGATGTCGAATACTTTGAGCACCAGAATGGTGATCGTGGTCCAGACCACGGCGATGGTGCCCCAGATCTGCGGCACCATGATCTTCCAGAAGATCTGGAACGGATTGGCGCCGTCGATGACGGCGGCTTCCAGCGTTTCCTCGGGGATGCCGCGCAGGGCGGAAGACAGGATGACCATGGCAAAGCCGGTCTGGATCCAGATCAGGATGATCATCAGGAAGAAATTGTTCCAGAACGGCAGTGATATCCAGACCTGCGGCTGGCCGCCGAAATGCTGGATGATGGCGTTGAGGATGCCGATCTGCGTCTGGCCCTCGCCGCGATACTCGTAGATGAATTTCCAGATCACGCTGGCGCCGACGAAGGAGATCGCCAGCGGCAGGAAGATCAGGCTCTTGGCGATCGTGCCCCACCAGATCTTGTCCGTAAGCACGGCGATGATCAGCCCGAGGAAGGTGCAGGCGGCCGGCACCACCGCCAGCCAGACGATGTTGTTGAGGATCGAGTTGCGGAACTCGCGGTCGCCGAACGCCCATTCATAGTTCGCCAGGCCGACGAAATTGATGCCGCCGCGATCGAGGAACGACAGCCGCAGCGTCTCGACCACCGGATAGATCAGGTAGATGGTGAGGATGATCATCGCCGGGCCGACGAACAGCCATGGGCGGACCAACCCTTGCCGGCGTAGATTGTCGATGGCCGCGGCACCGGCGACGCCGCGTGATGGGAATATCAGGTCGACCAGTTTGTTGGCGCCCCAGAAATAGGCGACGCAACCGCCGACGCCGACGATGATGACGAATATGGCCGAGAAAATCTGAGCCGCCATGGGTCCCTCTCCCCCTGCGCATGACCCGACAAGGAATGACCTTGGTGACGGGGACCAGGCGCCGATTCAGTTGTTTGGAGCGCGTCATCGGCGGCTTGCGCACATTGCCGATCGCGCTTCATGTCAATGCGCTCATGACGAAAGGCTGCGGCACGGGCCGCCGTCGGATCCGGGCCGGTACGGTCCGGATCCAGTGCGAGAATGGTTGGTCGTCTACGTGCCAGCCGTCTACTTGATGGCGTCCCAGCTCTTCTGGATGTCGGTGGCGACGTCCTGCGCCGACTTGCCGCCGACCAGGTCGATCATGCCGGTCCAGAAGGCGCCGGCGCCGATCTTGCCCGGCATCAGGTCGGAACCGTCGAAGCGGAAAGTCGAGGCATTGGCGAGGATTTCGCCCTGCTTCTTCAGCGCGTCGCTGGCATAGGCATCCTTGTTGACCGACTTGAGCGGCGTCACGAAGCCGCCCTCGGCCATCCAGATCTCGTGGGCGAGCGGCATCTTCAGGAATTCGATGAACGCGCGCGCACTCTTGCTGTCCTTGGTGATCATCGCCAGCGTACCGGCGCCGAGCACGGGCGTGCCCAGTTCAGGCTTGGCGGCATAGGGCGGGAAGTAGAAGAAGTCCGCGTCCTGGCCGACCTTGGTGCCTTCCGGGAAGAAGGTCGGAATGAACGATGCCTGGTGGTGCAGGTAGCATTTCGGCGGCACCGAAAAGAGGCCCTTCGGGCTGTCGCGGAAGTCGGTCGCCGCAACCGCCTTGGCGCCGCCGTCGACCATCTTGTCGTCGGTCGCGATCTTGCCGAAAATGTCGATGGCACTGACCACCGCCGGATCGTTGAACGGGATCTCGTTCTTCACCCATTTGTCGTAGACCTCCGGAGGCTGGGTGCGCAGCATCAGGTCTTCGACCCAGTCGGTTGCCGGCCAGCCGGTGGCACCGCCGGAGCCGAGGCCGATGCACCACGGCTTGCCGCCATCGGCGATGATCTTCTTTTCGAGATCGGCGAGTTCTTCCTGGGTCTTCGGCACCTTGTAGCCGGCTTCCTCGAAATTATCCGGCGAGTACCAGACCAGCGACTTCACGTCGGCCTTGTAAGGGAAGGCGAAGAAGCCCGGCTTGCCGTCCTTGTCCTTGAAGGTGCCGAGATCGACCCATGACTGGCCGGCGCCGTAATTGTCCTTGACCCATTTGGCGGTGTCGTCACCGAGCGGCGTCAAAAGGCCCTTCGACGCCAGGTCCTGGATGAGGCCCGGCTGCGGCAGCACGGCGATGTTGGGCGGGCTGCCGGCCTGCGTGTCGATGACGATCTGCTGCTCGTAATTCTCCGAGGAGGAGTATTTGATCTCGACGCCGGTGGCTTCCGAGAAATAGTCGAGAACGCCGCGCACCAGGCCTTCGTCCTCGCCGCGCCACGGTCCGAAGATCGACAGCGTCTCACCCTTGAGGTCGACTTTCTTGAGCTCTTCGTAGTTCGCCCAGTTGAAGCGCTTGTCTTCGCCGGGCTTGAACTTCAGTTCGGCCTGCGCGGGCGCGTTCAGGGCGAACGTGGCAAACGCAGCACCCAGCAAAAGCATTTTCTTCATCGGTATTCCTCCCAGTGGGTCTCACACACCGGACGGAACCTCCATTCCGCCCGCCGACGCCGCAGGACTGTGACTCAGTCGGAAAGGAACCGCAACCTTTCGAAGAGTCTTCCAAAGCGCTTTGGCTTTTTCGATCACGCCATTGAATCGCGGGGAAGTCAAGAGGCTGGCGAATCAATCGATTTAGGTTCGCGCATTTGCGCCCTAAAAGTGCGTCGCAGCACGCTATTATGGCAGTGCAGCAGCAATTTTTGTTTCAAACATGCCCAAACCGCGTCTATGGTTGGGCTTCGTATGGCTCGGCCCCGATGGCACTTGGGTCGATTCAATTTAAAAGCGCTTTGAGGGAATGGAGACTTTCGTGAACCTCAAGCAGCTCGCCCACATGCTGGCACTTTCGCAAACCACGGTAAGCCGCGCGCTGAACGGCTATCCCGAGGTCAACGAGGAGACGCGCAGGCGTGTCATGGATGCCGCCAAGCGCCATGGCTATCGGCCCAACCCGAGCGCGCGCCGGCTGGCGACCGGCAAGACCGGCATGATCGGCTATGTCCTGCCGACCGGTGCGTCCGTCGACATCGATCCGCATTTCGTCGAGTTCCTGTCCGGCCTTGGCGACTATGCTCGCTCGCACGAGCTCGACCTTGTGCTGTCGCCGGCCGACGCCGACGACCAGGAGACGACCTACCGGCGCATCGTCGCCAACCGGCAGGTCGACGCTGTTTATATCTCCTCTCCAAGGCCCGCTGACCGGCGCGTGGCGCTGGTCAACACGCTCGGCATTCCCTTCATCGTCCATGGCCGCAGTGAGGGCTTCGATTTCGACTATGCCTTCACCGACATCGACAATGAGGGCGCCTTCCACGAAGCGGCCAGGCTGCTGATCCAGCTCGGTCATCGGCGGCTGGCGCTGATCAACGGTGACGACCGCGAGACCTTCGCCATCCATCGCGAACGCGGCGTGCGCCGGGCACTCGCCGCGAGCGGACTGACATTGAGCGAACGCCATGTCTGCTCGGTCGATATGACCGAGGAGAACGGCTATCGCGCCACCAGGCGTTTGCTGGAAGGGGACGATGCGCCGACGGCGATCGCCTGCTCCAGCCTGATCATGGCGCTGGGCGTCGTGCGTGCGGTGCGCGACCTCGGCTTGAGCATTCCGGGCGACGTCTCGCTGATCGCCCATGACGATGTCTTCCCCTGGCTGAGACCGGAGAATTTCTCGGTGCCGCTGTCGACGACGCGTTCATCGATCCGTCTCGCCGGCGCCCGTGTCGCCGAGCGGCTGGCGGCACGGATTTCAGGACTGGAGGAGGGCGCGCGAGGCGAGGTCTGGCCGGTCGACCTGGTGGTGAGAGGGTCAGTCGCCGGTGCGCCGGCGTAGCTGGAGATCAAATCCATGTGCTCTGCGGGATCGAGTTGAGACGCGACACTCACGCCGCATCAATCTCGCCCGACGCCGGCAGTAGGGAGACCACCGCAAGGGGGCCGGATTCCGATATCTCACGCCGCGGATTTGAGGTGGTCGATGAAGGCGCGCAGCTTCGGCAGGACTTGGCGCTTGCCGGGATGATACAGGAAGACGCCCGGCGTCGTGGCGGCGATGCCGTCCAGCACCGGTTCCAGTTTACCTTCGGCTATCGGAGCTTCAGCGATTGGTCGAGGCGTCTGCGCCAGCCCGACGCCCCGCATCGCGGCCCCGAGCAATGTCGGATAATCGTGCGCTATCAGCGGGCCTGAGAGCATCGCCTCGATCGCCTCGTTGCCGTCGACGAAAGCCCAGGGCGCTATGGCGCCATTCGAACGGCGCAAGCGCAGGCAGGCGTGGTTGCGCAGATCGTCGACGCGTTCGGGGCGGCCGTGGCGTTTGAGATAGTCAGGGCTGCCGACGACCACGAACGAAAACGATGGGGTTAGCCGCACCGCGACCATGTCGACCGCAATGAACTGGCCGAGACGGATGCCGGCATCGAACCCGCCGGCCGCGAGATCGACCATCTCGTCGCTCGCGGCGATCTCCAGTTCGATCTCGGGGTAAGCCCGGCAGAACGACGCGATCATCGGCTCCAGGATCAACGGCACGACAGCGCGGGGCACGGACAGGCGCAGCAGACCGGTCGGCCGTTGGCCGATGTCACGCACGGCCTCGCCGGCCGCGACGAGTTCTTCGAAAGCAGGGCCCGCACGATCGAGGAACCGCTGGCCAGGCTCGGTCAAGCCGACGCTCCGTGTCGTGCGGACGAACAGCGCCGCACCCATGCGTGCCTCCAGCGCGCGCACCGCCTGGCTCACGGCGGACGGTGTCACGCCGAGTTGCGCTGCGGCGCGGCGGAAGTTGCGGTGCCTGGCGACAGCCAGGAACGCCTCGATGCCCTCCAGCGCACCATGTCGGACTGTGTAGTTCTGCTTCATAGGTTGTTGTTATTACGCCGGGTAGTCGAATTATGGAAGTGGGCCTAGGTATGAGCTGAACCTAGGAGACATCATGCGATGACCGATGAACTTGAAGGGGTACGCGACCATTATCGCGCGACGGGCCTGACCGAGCGGCTGAAGACGGTGTTGGCTGCCCTCGGCCCGGAGGACCAGCTCCTCACGCCCCAACAATTGGGCGTTCTCGACCAGTTTCACACCCGTGGGCTAGCTGCCACCGCCGAGCTTGCCCAATTGGCGGGGATCGCTGCCGGCATGTCGATACTGGACGTCGGCTCGGGCGTCGGTGGGCCGGCGCGCTTTCTGGCTGCGACCTATGGCTGCCGGGTTACTGGCGTGGATCTCAGCGAGCCTTTCGTGGATGCCGCGCGCTATCTGACCGAGCGCACGGGACAGAGCGGGCAGCTGTCGTTCCAGACCGCCAGCGCATTGGAGCTCCCATTCGACGATGGCCGTTTCGACGCGGTGCTGTTGCAGCACGTGGCGATGAACATCTCTGACCGGACGCTGCTCTACAGCGAGATTCGGCGCGTGCTGAAGCCAGGCGGCAGGTTTGCCACATACGACGTCGTGTTGTCTGGAGGCGAGCCGCACTATCCGCTTCCCTGGGCGAGAACGCCGGCGACGAGCTTTCTCCTAACAGCCGGTGCGACGCGCGAGGCGATCGAACCGGCCAGCTTCCGCATGCTGGCATGGCAAGACGACACCGACGCCGCCAAGGCGTGGTTCGCACAGTTGCGCGCGTCGGGGCCGCCGCCTTCGCCCAATCTCGGCGTGGTGATGGGACCGGACTTCGCTGAGCTTGCGGCCAACCTCGGACGAAATCTTATGCAAGGTCGGCTCGGTATCCTGACCGCAGTGTTCGAGGCCGCATGAACCAGTTGCCGAGGGAGGCCAGATGTCAACCGAGATCGTGTTCCAAATCCATCTTGTTCTGGGCTATGTCGCGTGGCTGCTTTGCTTCGGTTTATACGGTTTGCCGTGGCTCAGGTCGATGGACCGGGTCGCGGCGCAGCGCGCTGTTGCCACTCTGCACAGCTTCCGCTTCTTCGGGCTGGTCTTCCTCGTTCCGGGTGTCGTCAGCCCCGATTTGCCTGCCGGCTTTGCCGTGTTTGCTGCCTACGGCGACCTTGCAACAGGAGTGCTGGCCATGCTGGCGCTGCTCACGGCAAGGATACCTCGGCTCTTCTGGGCGCTCGTCGTCGCCTTCAATCTGGTCGGGGCGGTTGATCTGATCGTAGACTATTACCACGCCATCCAGGTCGGCCTCCCCCAGCGTGCGGGCGAACTGGGCGCCACCTACGCGATCCCGATCATCTACGTGCCGCTGCTGATGATCACGCACATCGTCGCGTTCTATTTTCTGGTGCGTCCTCCGCAAGCCGCGGCTTGGACTGTCGCAGACTAGTCCTTTGCCGCCGCCGCCTTGATGTCCAGCAGGCCGTAGCCGAAATCATTGTCGCGTCCCTTGGGGCCGAGATCCCTGGCCGTTGCCGCGAGCGCCTTTTCGATGTCGTCGGCCGAGCGATCGGGCGCGGCATGGATGAGATTGGCGATGGCGCCGCTCACGATCGCCGCGGCAAACGAGGTGCCTGTGACCACATCCGAGCCGGCGCCGCTCGGCGCCACCATCTCGACGCCGGGTGCCGAGATGAAGACATAGGCGCCGCGATTGGCCTGCGGCATCAGCCCGTCCTTGGCATCGGTGGCGGTCACCGCGATGACACCATCGAAGGCGGCCGGATAGCCATAGGGCGCCTTCGGCCCGTTGTTACCGGCTGCGGCGACCAGCACCATGCCGAGCGCGCGGGCATTGCGGCAGGCGACGCCGAGCAAATCGTTCTTCGGCCCGACAAAGCTCATATTGATGATGCGCACGTCCTGTTCCGCCGCCCAGTCGAGCGCCGACAGGATGACGTCCATGGTCGACTTGCCGCCCTCGAAGGCGCGGGCGTGATAGATTTTTGCGCCCGGTGCCATGCCTTCCAGCGCGCCGACGCCGGCGATCAGCCCGTCGATCGACGTGCCGTGATCGCGCTTTTCGATCGGCACGTCGGGCATGGCGTCGAACTGCCCGGCAATGACGCCCGAGAGCGCCGGGTTGGTGTCGTCGATGCCGGTGTCGATCACCGCGATGCGGACGTTTTCTCCGCTGGCCTGCTTGGAATCGAGTGCAATGCGGTCGAACGCATAGTTGACGATGCCGGCGGCCTGCTGCAGCGAATAGACGTGATTGGGCTCGCGCCGCTGGGTGCGGCCGTCGGCGGCCAGTTGCGCCAGCACGACGCCGACGGGCCGGCCGTCGGGAATGCCGAAGCGCACCAGTGTGGTGCCAAGCAGGCGCGACTGGCGCTGCGAGCGCACCTGCAGGCCGAAGGAGGCGGCGATCTGCTGGACAGCGCCGGCATCGCCGTCGACGGTCACCAGCACCTCGTCGGGCACGAAATCGCCAACCACCGCGCGCGGCGGCTGAACGGCAATGAGATCGGTCGGCGAGACGATCGGGCCACCGGGCGGGGGGCCGGCTTGAGTATCGGCCGGCGGCGTCGCCGGTTCGGGCCGTGGCGTCGGCACAGGGGTCGGGGGCGCCGCCGGGTTGGGAAACAGGTCGACGATCAGGGCCGGCAGGAACACCGCGCCGGATTGCGCCGCATCCGATCCGCCCTCTGTGTCGCTGCCATCCTTGGCGCAGTCGGCGCCTGCCGCATTGGTCCCGTCGCGGCAGTCGATTTTCGTCTGGTCGGGATTGGGATCGTTGGTCTGCGCCGACGCGGGCACGGCGACGATTGTCATCGCCGCCGCAAGCATTGCCGCAAATCGAATGACCGCCTCAGCCGCCATCAACCGGTTTCCTTCCCTCGATCACAGTCTCCGTGAAAGCCTGGGCGGCAACAAGGCCGATTTGCCTGGTGTAGTCGGCTGCGTTGGCAGCCGGGATGCCAAGCCGGAACACGCCGTCGGCGGTCGGTCCGCCGACGATCTTCAGCCCGTTGCTGCCGAGGAAGGCGGAAATGTCCGACATCTTCGCATCCGGCTTGAACTTGACCAGGGCGTACGGCATTTTCGCCAGATCGTCTTGCGCGCCGGCAATCTCGAAATCATTGCCCTTTCCGCCGGGTTCGACAAACGACTGCACCATGACCAGCGCCAGCAGAACCGCGGCTGCCGCCCAGGCGACGCCGACCGGCACCGCCATGAAGCGGCCCCAGGCCTGCGCCAGCCAGGACGATCCTGCCGGCTTGCGCGCAGGCCCGGCCTCGGCGTCGAGTGCCTTGGCAAAGCGGCTGAGCGCATCGGCCGGCGGCCGGATTGCTTCGTTGGCGGCCGTGGCGCCGGAGAATTCGGCTTCAGCTTCGCCAAGGGCGGCAAGTGCGGCCGGATCGCTGGCCAGCCATTCCTCGACCGCTTCCAGGTCGGAACCTTCCAGCGAGCCGTTCAGGTAGAACGGCAGCAGCGTTTCCATTTCGTCGCGGCGCGACATCTTTTCAGCGGCGCTCATGGCCACCCCCTGTCGTAACCGGCGGCCTTGAGAGCCTCGCCGAGTTTCTTGCGGGCGTAGAACATCCGGGTCTTGACGGTGGCGACCGGAATGTCGAGCACCTCGCTGATCTCGCTCACCGACTGCCCGTGATAATAGGCAAGATCGATGACGACGCGATGCTCTTCCGGCAAGGCGTCGACGAAGCGCCGCAGGGCGGCCGCCTTGTCTTCCTTCATGGTGACGACTTCCGGCGTGTCGGCGCCGTCGGGCACCGCGGCGGCGGCCTCGTCGTCGATCCAGTCTTCCTTCTTCTTGCGCAGAAAGGACAGCGCCTTGAAACGGGCAATGCCGAGCAGCCATGTCGAGACTTCGGAACGCCCTTCGAAGCCGGGCGCCTGGCGCCACAACTCGAGGAAGACTTCGTTGGCGATATCGTCGGCCATCATTTCCGATCCCGTCTGGCGCGCCACGAAGCGGTAGACCCGCGCGTGGTGACGCATGAACAGGAGCCGCACGGCGGCTCGGTCGCCCTTCGCGACCCGGTCGACGAGCGCGCGATCGGTCTCCGTCGCTGCCGTCATGGCCGGTCGAGCCGCCTGGCTCCTGTCTGCTCTGTCGCTGATCGGCCCAAAAAGGTTCATCCTCCGCCAAGGAATTTTGCGGAGGCTAACCGAAGAGCGCGGAGGTTGCCAGAGGTGCGCCTCTTCCTTCTCCCACAAGGGCAGAAGGGAAGAGCTTCGCGGACCGCTTCTCACTCCAAGAAAGACTTCGCCTTCATCGTCGCGGGCACGGGAACACCCAGTCGGCTCAGCACCGTCGGCGCCAGCTGCAGCTGGTCGAGTAGTGTGTCCTCATCCGGCCCTTTGCCTTGTCCAAAATAATACAGCGCGAAATCCTGCATCTCGTCGTCATGGCCGCCGTGATGGCCACGATCGGTCTGGCCGTGATCGGCGGTCACGATCACCTCATAGCCGGCTTCGATCCAGCGCGGCAGGAAGGCGGCCAGCATGCCGTCCATCGCATAGACGGCATGGTCCATCTCGTGGCAGTCGTGGCCGAAGCGGTGTCCCATCGAATCCAGCGTGCAGGTGTGCAGGATGCCGTAGTCAATGCCATGGCGTTTCGTCAGCATGGTCAGCGTCGCGAACAGGTCGACATCGCTCGGCGTCATCTGGTTGCGGAGATTGTAACCGGTCATGGTGTGGAAGCGGCCATGCGTGATCGGCCCGCCTGGCTCGTCGAATTCCATGCCCTCGACCAGGTCGAACGGGTAGGCGCGGAAGAATTCCGACCAGTAGGAATGGGTCACCGCCCCCGTCTTGCCGCCTGCCTTGCTGACCTCGGAGAAGATATCGGGCTGCTCGACGCGGAAACGGTTCTCATTGGAGAGAATCCCGTGCACCTGCGGCGAAACCCCGGTGTGGATCGAGGCATAGCAGCAGGCCGAGGTCGACGGCAGCACCGAGCGCATCTTCCAGACGCGCGCCTCGCCCGATTGCACCCAGCCTTCGAGATTGCCCATCAGCCGGCGCCAGTTCCGGTAAGGCACGCCATCGAGGATGATCAGCAGAAGCTTGGATTTGAGCGCCACGGGCTGCTCCATGCGGTTGGCGGTTGAAACGGGAACGCCGTGTGCCGTCCCGGGCACACGGCGTTCTGATAGATGAAATCGGACGATCAGAGTCTGCTCAAGCGTTGAGCCAGCACTCGGCAAGCGCGTAGCCGTCCATCATTTCGCCGATAGGGCTCTTGGCATAGCCGCCGATCTTGTTGGTGGCGGCCGCGTCGATGAACTGATTGAAGAAGGGCACGATCAGCCCACCTTCGTCACGCATCATCACTGCCATATCGTGGTAGATCGCCTGGCGCTTGGCCTGGTCGAGCTCGCCGCGCGCGGTAAACAGCATCTTGTCGAATTCCGGCCGCTTGAAGCGCGTGTCGTTCCAGTCGGCGGTCGAGACATAGCCGGTGGAATACATCTGGTCCTGCGTGGCGCGTCCGCCCCAGTAGGAGAGCGAGAAGGGCTGCTTGTTCCAGACCTCCGACCAGTAGCCGTCGCCGGGTTCGCGCTTGATCTCGATCTTGATGCCGGCTTTGGCGCAGGACTGCTGATAGAGCTGTGCGGCATCGACGGCGCCCGGGAAGGCGACGTCCGAGGTGCGCAGCACGATCGAGCCGCTGTGGCCTGATTTCTTGTAGGCTGCCGCCGCCTTGTCCGGATCGAACTTGCGCTGTTCGATATCGGCGGAAAACAGCGGATAGGCCTCGTTGATCGGGAAGTCGTTACCCACCGAGCCATAGCCGCGCAGGATCTTTTCCAGCATCTCGTCGCGGTCCATGGCTAGCTTCAGCGCCATGCGCAGATCATTGCTGTCGAAAGGTGCGGTGTCGCAGAACATGTTGAACGGATAGTAGCCCTTGCCCGAGACATTCTCGATGGAAACGCCCGCGATGCGCTTGACCAGATCGACGACCTTGGGTTCGACGCGGTTGATCATGTGCACCTGGCCGCCTTGCAAGGCTGCAAGCCGTGCGGTCGCATCATTGATGACGATGATCTCGACCTGGTCGGCGTGGCCGGCCTTGTCGCCAAGCCAGTAATTGGCGAAACGCTCGCCGCCATGGCGCACGCCTGGCTGGTTGACGCTAACCTTGTAGGGTCCGGCGCTGATGCCGGCATTCGGATCGTCCTTGCCGCCATTCGGCTGGATGACGAGATGGTAGTCGGCCATCAGATAAGGGAAGTCGGCATCGGCGTCGCCGAGCGTGACGATGACTTCCTTGCCGCTCGCCTTGACGCCCTTGATGTTCTTGAGGATGCCGAGTGCTCCGGACTTGGACTTCTCGTCCGCATGGCGCTCGATGGTGGCGGCAACGTCCTCCGCGCCGACCGTCTTGCCATTGTGGAACTCGATGCCATCGCGGATCTTGATCGTCCATGTCTTGGCGTCGGCTGAGGCGCCAATCTCTTCGGCAATCAGGTTGACCAGCTTGTTGTCCGGTGTGAGGCGCACAAGATACTCGCCCCAAAGCTTGCCGAAGCTGAAGGTTACCTGGCTGAGATTCAGCGCCGGATCGAGGCTATTGGTGGATTCCCCGCCCTGCAGGCCAGCCTTGATGATACCGCCCTTCACCGCCGTCTGGGCAAATGCCTTGCCGGCCAGCGCCGGCATCATGGCCGCCGATACGCCGAGCGCGGCGGCGCGCCCAAGAAAGGCACGGCGCGATATCCGGCCGTGACCGGCGATTTCGGCGAGATAATCGAGTTCAGTTTTCATGTCCTACCCCTGTTTAAAAGTCGTGCGAGCGGCGCTCGTCCCGAAGGACGTGTGGCGCTCTAGTGTTGCATCCGGATGACGGTCGCTGACGCCCCTATGTGGCAGCTTGGTCTGACACAATTTCCAGGGGAAGCGCCTGCCTTTTTCTTCCGGCAGTATTGGTTCCCAGTTTTCCCGGAATTGCTTTAGTTCCCCGCGCTGGCCATGCGCCGTCCCTTGATTGCCTTTTCCAGCCAGCCGATTTCCATCTCTGGAACCGAGGAGAGCAGCAGGTCGGTGTAGGCGTCGAAGGGCGGGCTCAGCACCTTGCCCTTGGGGCCGTAACGCACCACCTCGCCGCGATACATAACCGCGATTGAATCGGCGATCGACTTCACCGTGGCAAGGTCATGCGTGATGAACAGATAGGCGACGTTCTCTTCCTTCTGCAGCTCCAGCAGCAGCTCGAGGATGCCGTGTGCCACCAGCGGATCGAGCGCCGAGGTCACCTCGTCGCAGATGATCAGCTTCGGCTTGGCGGCAAGCGACCGGGCGATGCAGACACGCTGTTTCTGGCCGCCGGAAAGCTCGGCCGGGTAGCGGTCGGAAAATCCCTTGCCCATCTCGATCTTGTCGAGCAGTTCGGCAACGCGTCTGTCGCGCTCACGGCCGCGCATGCCGAAATAAAACTCCAGCGGCCGGCCGATGATGGTGCCGACGGTCTGACGCGGGTTCATCGCCACATCGGCCATCTGGTAGATCATCTGCAACTGGCGCAGATCCTCCTTCGGCCGGTCGGCCAGCCTGTTGGCCAGCGGGCGTCCGTCGAAGGTGACGGTGCCCTGTTCGGGTGGCAAAAGTCCCGTGATGGCGCGCGCCAGCGTCGACTTGCCGGAGCCGGACTCGCCGACCACGGCCAGCGTCTGGCCCGGATAGATGTCGACGGATACGTCCTTCAGCACCTTGATATGGCTGCGGCCATAGGCGGCGGTGACGTTCTTCACCGACAGGAACGGCGACGTGCCGGGCTTCTGCTCCTGGTGTTCGATCTCATGCACCGAGACCAGCGCGTTGGTGTATTCCTGGCGCGGCTCCTTGATGATCTGCCTTGTGCCGCCCCATTCGACCAGCCTTCCATGGCGCAGCACCATGATCTCGTCGGAGACCTGGGCGACGACGGCAAGGTCGTGCGTGATGTAGAGCGCAGCGACATGGGTGTCGCGGATGGCGTCCTTGATCGCCGCCAGCACGTCGATCTGCGTCGTCACGTCGAGCGCCGTTGTCGGCTCGTCAAAGACGATCAGGTCCGGCTCGGAGCACAGGGCCATCGCCGTCATCACACGCTGCAACTGGCCGCCCGAAACCTGGTGCGGAAAACGCTCGCCGATGGTTTCAGGGTTCGGCAGGCTGAGCTTCTTGAACAGCGCAACCGCGCGCTTCTCGGCCTCGGCGCGTGTCGCGGTGCCGTGCAGCAGGGTGGCTTCCACCACCTGGTCCATCAGTCTGTGCGCCGGGTTGAAGGCCGCGGCCGCCGACTGCGCGACATAGCAGACCTCGCGGCCGCGTAATTTGCGGAAGCCGTCCTTGCCGCCCTTGAGGATGTCGCGGCCGTTCAGGATCACCTCGCCGCCTGTGATGCGCACGCCGCCGCGGCCGTAGCCCATAGACGACAGGCCGATAGTCGACTTGCCGGCGCCGGATTCGCCGATCAGGCCGAGCACCTTGCCCTTCTCGAGCGTCAGTGAGACATCGTGCACCAGCACGATGTCCTTCGGCGGTTCGCCGGGCGGGAAGACGGTAGCCTCGATGCGCAGATTGCGGATGTCGAGCAGCAGGCCTGACTTCGGTTGCCCGAGCTTCGCTTTGGTGTCGGCCATCACCCGCGTCCTCCCTTGAGGCTTGTCGTCCGGTTGAGCACCCAGTCGGCAACCAGGTTGACGGAAATCGCCAGCAGCGCGATCGCCCCCGCTGGGATGAGTGCGGCCGCGATGCCGAACACGATGCCGTCTTTGTTTTCCTTGACCATGCCGCCCCAGTCGGCGTCCGGTGGCTGCACGCCAAGGCCGAGGAACGACAGCGTCGACAGGAACAGCACCGCGTAGATGAAGCGCAGACCGAGTTCGGAAACCAGCGGCGACAATGCGTTGGGGAGGATCTCGCGGAAGATGATCCAGCCGCTGCCTTCACCGCGCAGTTTCGCCGCTTCGACATAGTCCATGACGTTGATGTCGACGGCGACCGCGCGCGACAGGCGATAGACGCGGGTCGAATCCAGAATGCCCATCACCAGGATCAGCGTCACCAGATTGGTCGGCAGCACCGACAGCACGACGAGACCCATGATCAGCGTCGGGATCGACATCAAGAGATCGACGAGGCGGGACAGCAGCGTGTCAAACCAGCCGCCGAAGACGGCCGCCGAGAAGCCGAGAATGGCGCCGAGCGAGAACGACAGCGCGGTGGCCAGCACCGCGATGAACAAAGTGATGCGGGCGCCGTAGATCATGCGCGACAGCAGGTCTCGGCCGAGATTGTCGGTGCCCAGCAAATGGGCAGCCGACATCGGTTCCCAGACATCGCCGACGATTTCGCCATTGCCGTGCGGCGCGATCCAGGGGGCGAAGACCGCCGCAAGCACGAACAGTGCCGTCAGCACGATGCCGATCAGCGCGGGGATGGGGATGCGTTTGATATCGAGCATATCCGCCCCCTATTTCGGATGTCTGAGACGCGGATTGGCGACGATCGCCGCTATGTCCGCAATGATGTTCAGGCTGATATAGACGGCGGCGAAGATCAGGCCTACCGCCTGCACCACCGGCACGTCTCGCTTGGTGACGTGGTCGACCAGATACTGTCCCATGCCCGGATAGACGAAGATCACCTCGACCACGACGACGCCAACGATCAAGTAGGCGAGGTTGAGCATGACGACATTGATGATCGGCGCGATGGCGTTGGGGAAGGCGTGCTTGCGGATGACGTTGAAGGCCGACAGGCCCTTCAATTCCGCCGTCTCGACATAGGCCGACTGCATGACATTGAGGATCGCCGCGCGTGTCATGCGCATCATGTGGGCGAGCACGACCAGCGTCAGCGCCGTCGCCGGCAAGGCGATCGCCTGCATCCGTTCGCCAAAAGGCATGCCGTCATAGACGGTCGAAATGCCGGGGAATATCTGCCATTTCACGGCGAAGAAATAGACCAGCACATAGCCGATGAAGAATTCGGGAAACGAGGTCGAGGCCAGCGCCAGCCCGGAGATCAGCTTGTCGACCCAGCCATTGCGGTAGCGCACCGCGATCAGGCCGAGGATGATCGCCAGCGGCACGGCGACGATCGCCGCCCAGAAGGCGAGGAACAGCGTGTTCCACAGCCGTCCCTTGATCGACGTGGCGATGTCCTGCCCGCTCGACATGGCCGTGCCGAGATCGCCGGTCAGCACGCCGCCCAGCCAATGAAAATACCTGAGATAGGCTGGCTGGTTGAGTCCGAGCT
This sequence comes from Mesorhizobium sp. WSM4833, assembly GCF_055811095.1. NCBI lineage: Bacteria > Pseudomonadati > Pseudomonadota > Alphaproteobacteria > Hyphomicrobiales > Phyllobacteriaceae > Mesorhizobium > Mesorhizobium sp. WSM4833. The sequence continues at coordinate 66,456 of NZ_JBVVQG010000005.1, read as the reverse complement.
GCTCGCGCAGATTGGCAAGCGACTCCGGCGTCGCCGACTGTCCGAGAATGGCTTGCGCGACGTCGCCGGGCAGGATCTGGGTGCCGGCGAAGATCAGGACCGAAACGGCCAACAAGAGCAGAATGCCCAGCGCAACGCGCTGGGCCACCAGTTTCAAGATGGGTGAGGACATATCCGCAAGGCCAAGCTCAGGCTTCGAGCCAGCACTTCGCCAGCGCGTAGCCGTTCATCAGCTCCTGATGCGGATCGTCGACCCAGCCGCCGACCTTGGCGCCGGTAGCGTCGATGAACTGGTTGAACATCGGCAGGATCAGGCCGCCCTCGTCTCGTACCAGGACAGCCATGTCATGATACATCTGCTTGCGCTTGGTCTCGTCGAGCTCGGCGCGCGCCGCCAGCACCATCTTATCGAAGTCAGGACGCTTGAAACGCGTGTCGTTCCAGTCGGCGGTCGACAGATAAGCGGTGGAGTACATCTGGTCCTGGGTCGAGCGGCCGCCCCAGTAGGACGCGCAGAAGGGCTGCTTGTTCCAGACCTCGTTCCAATAGCCGTCGCCGGGCTCACGCTTCAGCTCGATCTGAATGCCGGCCTTGGCCGCGCTCTGCTGGAACAACTGCGATGCATCGACGGCGCCCGGGAAAGCGACGTCCGAGGTCCGCAGCAGGACCGCGCCGTCGTGGCCGGACTTCTTGAAGTGGAACTTGGCCTTGTCGGGATCGTACTTGCGCTGCTCGATCTCGGTAAACAGCGGATAGGACGCATTGATCGGGAAGTCGTTGCCGAGCGAACCGTAGCCGCGCAGGATCTTGTCCAGCATTTCCTCGCGGTCGATGGCCAGCTTCAGTGCCATGCGCAAATCGGCGTTGTCGAACGGCGCCGTGTTGCAATGCATGATGAACACGTAGTGGCCAGGACCCGCGTGGTTGCGGATGGTGACGCCCGGCAGGCGCTTGATCAGGTCGACGATCTTCGGCTCGACGCGGTTGATCACGTTGACCTGGCCGCCCTGCAGGGCGGCCGTGCGCGCTGTCGCATCGTTGATGACGATGATCTCGATCTGGTCGGCATGGCCCATCTTGTCGCCCTGCCAGTAATTGGCGAAACGCTCGCCGCCATGGCGCACACCGGGCTCATTGGTCGTGACCTTGTAAGGACCGGCCGAGATGCCTGCGTCAGCCTTGTCCTTGCCGCCATTTGGTTGGACGATCAGGTGATAGTCGCTGAGCAAATAGGGCAGATCGGCATTGGCCTCCTTCAGCGTCAGCACGACTTCCTTGCCGCTGGCCTTGATGGTCTCGATACCTTTCATGTAGCCGAGCGCGCCGGATTTCGACTTCTCGTCGGAATGGCGCTCAAGTGTGGCGGCCACGTCCTCGGCGGTCACTGTCTTGCCGTTGTGGAATTCGACGCCGTCGCGGATCTTCAGCGTCCACACCTTGGCGTCGTCCGACGAGCCGATCTCCTCGGCGATGCGGTTCTCGAGCTTGCCTTCCGGCGAAAGCTCGACAATCAATTCGCCCCACATCTTGCCGAAGGCGAACGGCACCTGAGTCATGAACAGTGCCGGATCAAGGCTGTTGGTGGATTCGCCGCCGACAAGTCCGGCCTTCAGTGTGCCGCCCTTGACCGGGCCTGCCGCGCGTGCAGCGCTTGAAAGCAGCGAGTTGGCGAAGGGCGCGGAGATACCGAGCGCCGCCGCCCGGCCGAGAAAATCACGACGGCTCAGTTTGCCCGACGCGACACGCCGGCTAAGAAATTCCAGTTCGTTCGACATTTTGAGTTCCTCACTCTGTTGGTTCGACTCTGCGGTCGTTTTTCTTGTTTCTTGTGAGGAGAATAATGACCGCAAGGGAAAGCGGTAAGCAAGACCGAATGCGACATGCCGTGGCGTAAATCGTACGTCGCAATTGGACCAATGAAATCGGCATTCAAAGAAGCGCGCGCGGCACCTTCTCCTCGAAATTGCGCTCGAAGACCAGGGTTTCGTCCTCATAGGCCTCGATTCTGGCGCTGACGATGAAGTTTTGCGCATCCGATCGCATTTCGGCTGTCGTTTCGGTGCGTACTGACCATCCGTTTCGCGACAGGGTCTGCGTCCAGTGCGTCTTCCCCGAGGCCGACAGCGGATCGTCGGGATGGATGGTCCAGGTCTCGCGGGCGATGCTGCCATTGGCGAGGCCATGGGCGAGATCACGCACCTCGCCGAAATCGTCAACAATGGAAAGCGTCACCATTCCGGTCTTCTCATCACGATCGACATGGCGCTCTGAATTGGCGGCACGGATCGTCTCTGTTGCCCAGGGGGTGGCACCTTCCGGCTCGGCGAACGTTACTTCGTCGCCTGTCGCCAGCGGCCGCAGCGGCAAATTGAGCGTCGCCGTCGACAAGGTGAGCTGGACCGGCTCCGGCGACGGCCAGATGGCAGGCCAATAGGCGTTCGAAACGGCAACACGCAGCCGGCGGCCGGCCGGCACACGATAGGCGCATTGATCGAGCACGACGCGCACCGAGACGGTTTCGCCCGGCACCAGCGCCTCGGGGAATTCATGCGAATTGCGGTGCGTCAGATTGAGCACGCCATAGGAGATCAACTCCGAGGCGCCGTCGGGATGCACATCGCAAAGCCGGACCGCGATGTTGGCCTGCGGACGATCAGAGGACAGCCGCAGCTCGACCTCCGGCGCTCCGACGATGTCGATCGGCTCGCTGAGTTCCGGCTGGTCGAGACACACCGACAGCGCATCGTCGGGGCGCTGGTCGCCGGGCAGTTCGGGACCGAAGGTGAAGGGAAAATACTCGCCGCCGGCCAGGCCGCAGCTTTGCGGAGAGGCGATGATGGCGGGTTTTTCCGTTGAGGGGATCAGATCAACCGTTTGCATCTTGATGGTTGGCGAGGGCCATTCCTGCTCCGCCACCCAACGGCCGGGACGCTCGGGGTGCCAGCGCGCCGGACGCACGCTGTCCATGACATAGGCGCGGTAGGCCGGGTCCGCCTCGACGCCGGTGTCGACACCCTTCAGCCAGCGGTCCCACCAGCGCAAGGCCTCCTGCAGGAAGCCGATGGCAGGCTTGGGCCCGGCGTAGTGCGGGTATTTGTGGATCCATGGCCCGACGATGCCCTTGACCGGGGCTTGGATGTTGGTCGCCAGATGCGAGACGGTGTTGCGGTAGCCGTCATGCCAGCCGCCGATCGACAGCACGGCGGCTTTGACGGCGGAAAAATCCTCGCAGATCGAGCCGCGCTTCCAGTAGGCATCACGGTGCTGGTGTTTCAGCCACAGCGGCGCCAGGAAGGATTGGTTCTCCAGCCGGGTCAGCCACAGATCGCGCCACCGGTTGTCGCCGGCCAAAAGCGGATCCGGCGGCCGCGACGAGTAGGACAGCATGGTCGAGGCCCAGCCGAAATTCTCGATCAGCAGGCAGCCGCCCTTGTAGTGGATGTCGTCGGCATAGCGGTCGACGGTCGAGCACAGGCTGATCACCGCTTTCAGCGCCGGCGGCCGCTTGGCCGCCACCTGCAGGCAGTTGAAGCCGCCCCAGGAAATGCCCATCATGCCGACATTGCCGTTGCACCAGGGCTGGCTTGCCGCCCAGGCGATGACGTCGCAGGCGTCCTGCAATTCCTGCTCGGAATATTCGTCGTCCATCAGCCCTTCGGAATCGCCATTGCCGCGCATGTCGACGCGGATCGAAGCATAGCCGTGGCCGGCGAAATAAGGATGCGTCAGCTGATCGCGAAAGATGGTGCCGTCGCGCTTGCGGTAGGGCAGATGCTCTAGGATGACAGGCACCGGATCGTCGCCCGCATCCTCCGGCATCCACACCCGCGCCGACAGGCGGCAGCCATCCGGCATGACGATGCCCATATCCGGGAATTCGACGATTTTGCGGGCAAATTCGGTGACGGTTTTCATGGCATGCTCCAGGATCGCCAGATGATGGAACCTGCCGTGCCGCGTCGTGGGCCAGCCAACGAATTCGGCTGGTCAATCCGCGTCAGTTCAGCGGGATATCGTTATCGTCCTTGTTCGCCTGATAGATGTTGGACAATTTATCGTAGCGCGCCGAAATCGCGCCGATACGGGTCTCCAGCCGTCGCCGCTCTGCCTCGGGCAACGCTCGCACCAGCCTGCGGATAGAAAAGCTCTTCCAGTAGGCATTCTCGGCATTGTAGCCGCCGGGATCGAGGGTGAAGACCTCTTTCAGGATCTTCAGGTCGTGCGGGATGGCGAAGCTGTCGCGCGAATCCTCGTGGCTGAACAGATAGTAGAAATTATCGAAGCCGGTCCAGGTGATCGCCGACAGGCACAGCGAGCAGGGTTCGTGCGTGGCGATGAAGATGGCGTCTTTCGTATCGACGCGCTCAGCCCTGGGCATTTCGTAGAAACGCTTCAGGCAGTGTACCTCGCCATGCCAGAGCGGGTTTTCCATCTCGTTGTTGGTTTCAGCCAGCACCAGCGAACGGTCGTCCTTGCGCAGGATCGCCGCGCCGAACAGCTTGTTGCCATAGGTAACGCCCTCGGCCGTCTTCGGCACGATGTCGTGCTCGATCACATCGAGCAGGCGGTCGATCAGTGAAATATCGGTCACAGGAGGCTCTCGTTGGGCAAGTGGATCTCGTAGGCGTGCGAGAAATGGAACTCTTCGAGATTGGAGCCATCGCCGCCACGGTCGACGATCAGGAAGTCCTGAGCCTCGCCGAGCGGCGTCAGCACGCCATGCCAGAGATTGCGCCGGTAATTGATGCCTTGTCCGGGTGCGGTGATGAAGGCATGCGGCTCGCCCGGCCCCTGCTCCCCGTCATGGCAGACGACGACCAGGAAGGGGCGCGGCGAGAGCGGGATGAAGGCCTGGCTGCCGAAGGGATGGCGCTCGACCATGCTCAATTTCAGGGGCAATTCGTAGGGCGTGCCGCGCACCATCGAGATCAGCACGCGGGCGTTCGGACCGGTTGCTTCGGCGGTAGCCAGATCATGATAGCGCTCGGCCCTGCCGCCATTGATCGGGTAGTGGTTGTCGCCGCCCATGTCGATGACATCGCCGAAGGGGGCAAAGCCCTCGCGGGTCAGCGGCCGCGCGACGATACGGGTCACAGCGCGCGCCTTGCGATGCCGGCGCCGCCGAGCTTGGCGTGCCGGTTGACGTCCTTGTAGAGCAGATAGCGGAATTTACCCGGGCCACCGGCATAGCAGGCCTGCGGGCAGAAGGCGCGCAGCCACATATAGTCGCCGGCCTCGACCTCGACCCAGTCCTGGTTGAGGCGGTAGACGGCCTTACCCTCCAGCACATAGAGACCGTGCTCCATGACATGGGTCTCGGCGAAGGGAATGACCGCGCCGGGTTCCAGCGTGACAATGGTCATGTGCATGTCGTGGCGCAAATCTGCCGGATCGACGAACCGCGTCGTCGCCCAGCGGCCTTCGGTGCCGGGCATCGGCGTTGGCGCGATCTCCTGCTCATTGGTGAAGAAGGCTTCCGGCACATCGAGACCGTCGACCACCTCGTAAGCCTTGCGAATCCAGTGGAAGCGCACGGCGGCCCTGCTTTCGTTGCGAACCGTCCAGCCGCTGGCCGGCGGCAGGAAAGCAAAGCCGCCGGGCCGCAACACATGCGTCTTGCCGGCAAGCAGAACCGTCAGTTCGCCTTCGACCACGAACAGAGCGCCTTCGGCGCCGGCATCGGGTTCCGGCCGATCGCTGCCGCCGCCGGGCGCGACCTCGACAATGTATTGCGAGAACGTCTCGGCAAAACCCGATAGCGGTCGCGACAAGATCCAGACGCGGGTTTCGTCCCAGAACGGCAACGCACTGGTCACGATGTCCTGCATCACACCCCGGGGAATGACGGCATAGGCCTCGGTGAAGACGGCGCGGCCGGTCAGAAGCTCGTTCTGGCCGGAATGGCCGCCATGTGGCGCGTAATAGGTTCGCTCGGGCATCCTGATCGTATCCATGGTTTCAAACCTATTGCGGAAGCATGTCCTTGAGGCGGAGCAGCGCGATGCGCTCGACCTGTTTGCAGGCGGTCTCGAATTCGACGCCGCGGCTGTTGCCGATGCGCGCCTCGAACTCCGCCAGGATTTCCTCCTTCGTCTTGCCCTTCACCGCGATGATGAAAGGGAAGCCGAAGGTGGTGACGTAGGCGGCGTTGAGCTTGGAAAACAGTTCGCGCTCCTTGTCGGTCAGCGCGTCGAGGCCGGCCGAGGCCTGTTCCCTGGTCGATTCCGCCGTCAGCCGTTTGGCCTTGGCCAGCTTGCCGGCAAGGTCGGGATGGGCGTTGAGCACCGAAAGCCGTTCGGTTTCGCTGGCGGAGCGGAAGATACGGCAAAGCGCATTGTGCAGGCCGCCCGAAGTGTCATGCGCCGGGCCTAGTTCCAGTTCGTAGGCGCGTTCGGCGATCCAGGGCGAATGCTCGAACACGCCGCCGAAAGTGTGGACGAAGGTCTCGAATTCCATCTTCGATGGACGGAGTGCCGCCGGTTGATAAGGATTGACCTCTTGCCAGTGCTTGGCGATGTCGATGCGCCTCGCCAGCCAGACCTTGTCGTGCGACTTCACATAGTCGACGAAGCGCTTCAGCGCCGCCACCCGGCCCGGCCGCCCGACGAGGCGGCAGTGCAGGCCGATGTTCATCATGCGTGGCCGGCCGGCCTTGCCCTCGGCATAGAGCGTATCGAAGCTGTCCTTCAAATAGGCAAAGAACTGGTCGCCCGAGTTAAAACCTTGCGGCGTGGCGAACCGCATGTCGTTGGCGTCGAGCGTATAGGGGATGATGAGCTGCGCGCCGCCCTCATGCTCGAACCAGTACGGCAGCTCGTCGTCATAGGTGTCCGACACATAGTCGAAGCCGCCTTCTTCCGCCACAATCCGCACCGTGTTGATCGATGTGCGACCCGTATACCAGCCGGTCGGGCGCGCGCCGGTCACTTCGTAGTGCAGCTTGATCGCCGCCTTGAGGTCGCGGCGCTCATCCTCGGCGCTGTGGTCGCGGTAGTCGATCCATCTTAAGCCGTGCGAAGCGATCTCCCAGCCGGCGTCCTGCATGGCCGCTACCTGATCCGGCGAACGGGCGAGCGCTGTGGCGACGCCGTAGCAGGTGATCGGCACTTGCGACTCGGTGAACAGCCGGAGCAGCCGCCAGAAGCCGGCGCGGGCTCCGTATTCGTAGATGGATTCCATGTTCCAGTGGCGTTGACCCACCCAGGGTGCCGCGCCGACGATTTCCGACAGGAAGGCTTCGGACGCCTTGTCGCCATGCAACACGCAGTTTTCGCCACCTTCCTCGTAATTGACGACGAACTGCACGGCGACATGTGCACCGCCAGGCCATTTCGGGTCCGGCGGATTGGCTCCGTAGCCACGCATGTCTCTGCTGTAACGCATCGTCCCTCCCGCCGGGCACGGCCCGAAGTATGATCAGAATATCGAAAGGGTGCTTCTCGCATTCCCCCGAAAATTTTTGAAAGTGTTTTTGTCGCACTCCGCTCGACCGGGACTTATGCATCGCCTTTAATTGGCGCACAATTCACTGTTGATACTTGACCGTACCGGGCCAATTCGCTCGTACCGGAAATGGGAGGCGGCCAATGGCAGAAACGTCGAAAGCCGACGGCGGGCGTCTGACGACCCATGTCCTCGACACGGCGACCGGCAAGCCGGCGGCGGGACTGTCGATCGCGCTCTATCATCTCGAGGGCAAGGCGCGGACACATCTGAAGACCGTTCTCACCAATGCCGACGGCCGTTGCGACAAGCCGCTGCTCGCCGGCGCGGAATTCCGCACCGGCGAATACGAACTGGTCTTCGCCGCCGGCGACTATTTGCGCCAGCAGGGGTTGAGCCTGCCGAAACCGGCCTTTCTCGATGTGATACCGATCCGCTTCGGCATGGCCGAGCCTGTGCATTATCATGTGCCACTGCTGGTCTCGCCCTACGGTTACTCGACCTACAGGGGGAGCTGAGGTATGACCAAAATTAGCATCCGCAACGAAATCCGCTTCATTCTCAATGGCAGGGATGTGGCGCTTTCGTCGGTGGCACCCGACGCGACCTTGCTCGACTGGCTGCGGCTCGACCGTTCGCTGCGCGGCACCAAGGAAGGGTGTGCCGAGGGAGACTGCGGTGCCTGCACCGTGCTGGTCGGCAAGCTGTCGGAGGGCGGCTTGGTCTATGAAAGCGTCAATGCCTGCATCCGCTTCCTCGGCTCGCTCGACGGCACCCATGTCGTGACGGTCGAGCATCTGCGCGGTTCACCCGGCCAGTTGCATCCGGTGCAGCAGGCGATGGTCGATTTCCACGGCTCGCAATGCGGCTTCTGCACGCCCGGCTTCGTCATGTCGCTCTATGGCTTGTGGATGAAGTCGCCTGATCCCTCGAACGCGGATGTCGAAAAGGCTTTGCAAGGCAATCTCTGCCGCTGCACCGGCTACGAGGCGATCATGCGCGCCGCGCAGGCCATCTCCAGCTACGGCAAGGCGGCAAAGGACCCGCTGGCCACGGAACGCAAGGCGATCACCGCGAGGCTCGAGGCCATGCGTGACGGCGCCCGGGTCGAGATCGGAACCGGCAAGGCGCGGCTGGTCGTGCCGGCCGATGTCGACGATTTCGCCGCCGTGCTGGACAAGGAACCCGGCGCTACCATCGTGGCCGGCTCGACCGATGTCGGCCTGTGGGTGACCAAGCACATGCGCGATATTTCACCGGCCATTTTCATCGGCGATCTCGACGGGCTTTGCACCATCTCGGAAGACAAGGGCGTCATTTCGATCGGCGCCGGCGTCACCTACACTGACGCCTTCGCGACATTGGCGAAGCGCATCCCGGCGTTGGGGCCATTGTTCGATCGCATCGGCGGCGAACAGGTGCGCAACATGGGCACCATCGGCGGCAACATCGCCAACGGCTCGCCGATCGGAGATACGCCACCGCCATTGATCGCGCTTGGCGCAAGTCTCACCTTGCGCAAGGGCAAGAAGCAGCGGACGATCCCGTTGGAAACCTTCTTCATCGCCTACGGCAAACAGGATCGGCAGCCGGGTGAATTCGTCGAGGCCGTGCATGTGCCGGTGCCGGCCAAGGAAACGAAGTTTGCCGTCTACAAGATCACCAAGCGTCGCGACGAGGACATTACCGCGGCCCTTGGCGCGTTTTTCCTGAATCTGGCCAAGGACGGCACGGTGGCGGAGGTGCGCATCGCCTATGGCGGCATGGCGGCGACGCCGAAGCGGGCGTCTTCCGTCGAAAAAGCGCTGTTCGGCAAGCCATGGACCGAACAGACGGTTGAAGCGGCGATGGCCGAATATGCCAGGGATTTCACCCCGCTGACCGACATGCGGGCCTCGGCCGAATATCGCGCCCTGGCAGCGAAAAACCTGCTGCTGCGCTTTTTTGCCGAGAGCAGCGGCACCAGAGAGCCGGTCCAGGTTTCAAGGCACGAGGCGGCATGATGAACAAGCACGCTGCCCCCAACCTCAAGGCTGAAAAGATCGCTGGCGGCGTCGCCACCGATCAGCGCCACGATTCCGCGCACAAACATGTCAGCGGCACCGCCGTCTACATCGACGACATGCCGGAACCATCAGGCACGCTGCATGGCTGCCTAGGGCTTTCCAGTGCCACGCATGCCACGATTACCAGCATGGATCTCTCGGCGGTACGCACGGCGCCCGGCGTTGTCGACGTGCTGACGGCCAGTGACGTGCCGGGCGAAAACGACATTTCGCCGACCGGCCGCCACGACGAGCCGGTGCTTGCCGACGGCAAGGTGCAATTCTACGGCCAGCCTATCTTCTGCGTTATTGCGCAAACTCGCGAGCAGGCGCGCCGCGCCACAAGATTGGCAAAGGTCGAATACAAGGAATTGCCTTTCGTCACCGACATCGGCGCGCTCGATCCGAAGAAGGACAAGCTCGTCACGCCGCCTCTCACCCTGAAGCGCGGCGATGCCGCTACGGCGATCCGTCAGGCGCCGCGCCGGCTAAAGGGAAAAATGCGCATTGGCGGCCAGGAACACTTCTACCTCGAAGGCCATATCGCCATGGCCGTTCCTGGCGAGGATCAGGACGTCACCATCTATTCCTCGACCCAGCATCCAAGCGAAGTCCAGCACATGGTCAGCCATGCGCTCGGCGTGCCGAGCAATGCCGTCACGGTGGAAATCCGCCGCATGGGAGGCGGCTTCGGCGGCAAGGAAACGCAGGGAAATCAGTTTGCCGCATTGGCCGCGATCGCCGCGAAGAAACACCATCGCGCCGTGAAGATCCGGCCCGACCGCGACGACGACATGATCGCCACCGGCAAGCGTCATGATTTCCTCGTCGATTATGAGGTCGGCTTCGATGACGAGGGCAACATCCTCGGCGTCGATTTCATTTTCGCGGCGCGCTGCGGTTTTTCGTCGGACCTTTCCGGCCCGGTAACCGATCGCGCGCTGTTCCACTGCGACAACACTTATTTCTGGCCGGCGGTGCATGCGCAGTCGGCGCCGCTCTACACCAACACCGTGTCGAACACCGCCTTTCGGGGGTTCGGCGGCCCGCAAGGCATGGTCGGCGCCGAGCGCGTCATCGACGAGGTGGCCTTTGCAGTTGGCAAGGATCCGCTCGAAATCCGCAAGAAGAATTTCTACGGCACCAGTAGCGAGGAGGGCCGCAACATCACGCCCTACCACCAGACGGTCGAGGATAACATCATCCAGCGCATCGTCGCCGAGCTGGAGCAAAGCGCGAGCTATGCGCGGCGGCGGCGTGAAATATCGGCCTTCAATGCCAACAGCCGTTTCATCAAGCGGGGCCTCGCTCTGACGCCGGTCAAATTCGGCATCTCGTTCACCGCCACGCATTACAATCAAGCCGGCGCGCTGGTGCATGTCTACACCGACGGTTCGGTGCATCTGAACCATGGCGGAACCGAGATGGGGCAGGGCCTCTACGTCAAGGTGGCGCAGGTGGTGGCGGAAGAGTTCCAGATCGATCTCGACCAGGTGAAGATCACCGCGACAACGACCGGCAAGGTGCCGAACACTTCGGCTACGGCAGCGTCGTCCGGCTCCGACCTCAACGGCATGGCGGCGCAGAATGGCGCGCGCCAGATCAAGGATCGGCTGACCGATTTCGCCGCCGAAAAATATCAGGTGCCGCGTGATCAGGTGCTGTTCCTGCCCAACCGTGTGCGTATCGGCAACCAGGAAATCGCCTTCGCCGACCTCGTCAAGCAGGCCTATATGGCCCGCATCCAGCTGTCGGCGGCTGGTTTCTACAAGACGCCGAAAATCCACTGGAACCGCGACAAGGGCGAGGGCCGCCCCTTCTATTATTTCGCCTATGGCGCCTCGTGCTCGGAAGTCTCGGTCGACACGCTGACCGGCGAATACATGGTCGAGCGTACCGATATTCTCCATGACTGTGGCCGCTCGCTGAACCGGGCGATCGATATCGGCCAGATCGAAGGCGGCTTCATCCAGGGCATGGGCTGGCTGACGACGGAAGAACTGTGGTGGGACGCCAAGGGCCGGCTGCGCACGCATGCACCGTCGACCTACAAGATCCCGCTCGCCTCCGACCGGCCGAAGATCTTCAACGTCACCTTGGCCGACTGGCCGGAAGCCGGCGAGCCGACCATCCACCGCTCCAAGGCGGTCGGCGAGCCGCCGTTCCCGCTCGGCATGTCGGTGCTGCATGCGCTATCGGACGCGGTGGCCAGTGTCGCCGACAACAGGATCTGCCCGCGCCTCGATGCTCCGGCGACCCCGGAGCGGGTTCTGATGGTGATCGAGCGGCTGAAGAAGGAGGCCGGCGCCTGAATCCGGCCCCAGGGTCGGCAATGCGTGCAATCCGGGCCGAAAAAACCTATATTTCCCATTCGGGAACGTGAACCATGAACTCGAAAGTGCAAAGCCTGAAAGCCTTTCTCGCCAGCGCCGGTCGGGTTGCCCTGGTCGAAGTGGCCGGAACAAAAGGCTCGACGCCACGCGAGAAGGGCGCCTTCATGCTCGTCTCGCAGACGGCGATCTTTGGCACCATCGGCGGCGGTCAGCTCGAATATATGGCAATCGACAAGGCCAGGCAGATGTTGGGCAAAGAAGTCCGCATCGAGGTTGACGAAGTCTGCGCTATCCTAGACGTCCCGCTGGGTCCCGAGATCGGCCAATGCTGCGGCGGGCGCGTCGAAGTCTTGATCCGGCTCGTCGATGCTGCGCTTGCCGGCGACCTGGTTGCGGCCGCGGAAGCCGAGGAGGCGCACCTGCCGTACGTCTACATCTTCGGTGGCGGCCATGTCGGCCAGGCGCTGGCATCGGCGATCGCACTTCTTCCCGTGCACGGCATCGTCATCGAGACGCGGGCCGAAGCACTGGAAGGCATGCCCGAAACCATCGAGACACGGCTGACAGCTATGCCGGAAGCGATGGTGCGGAATGCCCCCGCCGGCGCCGCCTTCGCCATCCTTACCCACGATCATGCGCTGGATTTCCTGATCGTCGCGGAAGCGCTGAAACGCGGTGACACCGCCTATGTCGGCATGATCGGCTCGAAGACCAAGAAAGCGACGTTTAGGACTTGGTTCCTGAAATCGGCGGACGGCAGCCAAGCCGAGTTTGCCCGCCTCGTCTCGCCAATTGGCGGCGACACCGTCAAGGACAAGCGCCCTCAGGTCATCGCGGCGCTGGCTGCGGCCGAGATCATGACGGCGCTGGTCAATCACAACGCAGCCTTTAATGCCGACCATCAAATTCCGCATGGCAGGGTGATGGCAGGCTAAGCTGCGCCGCAGCTAAACCGGCCGTTTCAAACCCAGATGGTCGCGCAGCGTGCGGCCCTGGTATTCCGTCCGGAACAGTCCGCGCCGCTGCAACTCCGGCACGACGAGCGTGGCAAAGGCATCGAGTTCCCCGGGGAAATATGAGGGCATGACGTTGAAACCGTCGGCCGCGCCACCCTCGAACCGCGTCTGCAGTTCGTCGGCGACTTGGGCCGCTGTGCCGACGATGCGCCAATGGCCCCGCGCGCCGGCAAAATGCCGGGCGAGCTGGCGGATGGAGAGGCCGTCGCGGCGCGATTGCTCGATCACCAGCGCTTGCCTGCTCTTCATCCCCTCGCTCTCCGGCAGTTCCGGCAGTGGCCCATCGATCGGATAGCGCCACAGATCGGAGATGCTGAGATAGCTGGACAGCAGCGCCACGCCGACATCGTCGGGGATCAGCTCCTGCAATTCCTCGTATTTTTCACGGGCCTCCGCTTCGGTCTCCGCCACCACCGGTGCGACGCCCGGCATGATCTTGATGTCGTCCGGCTCGCGCCCGTAGGCCGGCAGACGTCCTTTGAGATCGTCATAGAAGGCCTTGGCTTCCTCGAAGGTCTGCGCCGCCGTGAACACCACATCGGCGGTGCGGGCGGCAAGGTCGCGGCCGACATCCGAGGCGCCGGCCTGAACCATCACCGGCGCGCCCTGCGGCGAGCGCGGCAGGTCGAGCGGATCGCGAACCGAAAAGCTCTGGCCGTTATGGCCGGAAGCCTTGCCGTGCCACAGGCCGGTCACCACCTCAGCGAACTCGCGCGCCCGTTCGTAGCGGTCGGCATGGGGCTTGAGGCCCGTCGCGCCGAAATTGGCTGCTTCGATGGGGCTGGCCGAGGTGACCAGATTCCAGCCGGCCCGGCCGCCGCTCAGATGGTCGATCGACAGGAAGGTTCGTGCCAGCCCATAGGGCTCGTTGTAGCTTGTCGACGCTGTCGAGACGAGGCCGATGCGGCTGGTCTGGACGGCGAGCGCCGAGAGCAGGCTGATCGGCTCGAAACCGATCGAGCGCGACGTCTGGCTGGCAATGCCGATATTGGCTTCACGCAGGCCGGCGGCGTCCTCGCAGAACACCATGTCGAACTTCGCCGCCTCCGCCGTGCGCGCCAGCTGGATGTAATGATCGATGTCTATGCCGGCGGTGACGTGCGCCTTGGGGTGGCGCCAGGCGGCGATGTGATGACCTGTCGCCCACAGAAAGGCGCCGAGCTTCATCTGGCGAGCGGTCATCGGTCACCTCCGCCGGCAAGCCCGAGATGCGAGCGCAACATCGTGCCGCGATAGTTCTCTCGAAACAAGCCACGCCGCCGCAGCGCCGGCAAGACCAGATCGACGAAATCGTCGAGCGCAGAAAGCTGTGCCGGCATCAGGATGTTGAACCCGTCGCAGCCTCTCGCCCGGAATTCCTTTTCCAGCCTCTCGGCGACGGCAGCCGGCTTACTATCGGCGATAAGCGCGACGTTCGTCAGCACTTTCACAGCATCCGGATCGCGTCCGCACGCCGTGACACGGCGCCTGATATCGTCATAGCGTTCGGTCGCGCCCTCCACCAGTCCGCCGTCCAGCAGGATGACATCGGCGGTGCGAGTGGCAATATCGAAGTCGGATTCCTGCAGGCCCGACAAGACGAGCACTGGCGTATCCTGCGGCGACCGGGCGACGTTCAGCGGTCCGCGCACGGAAAAGAATTCGCCCTTGTGCTCCAGCAGGTGCATCTTTTCGGGGTCGTGGAAGCGGCCGCCGCGCTGGTCGAACAGCAGCGCGTCCGCATCCCAGCCCTGCCACAGACCTTGCACGATGCCGATATATTCCTCACTGCGACGGCGGAAATCGTTAGGCGAAAATCCTTCGGGCCGGCTGAAATTGGCTGCTTCCCGTGGCGCTTGCGTCATGGTTGCGTTCCAGCCACTGCGGCCGTGGCTGATAACGTCGAGCGAAGCGAAACGGCGTGCCAGATTGTAGGGTTGGTGGGCAATTGTCGAGGCAGCGGCAACCAAGCCGATCCTGCTTGTGACAGTCGCCAGAGCGGCCAGCAAGGTCGTCGCTTCGAAGGGCATCCGTTTGTTCGCGGCTTCGCTTTCGGACGCTGGCGCGGCATCGGCAAGCAGCACCATGTCCAGCCCGGCTGCTTCAGCCTTTTGCACGAAACCAGCCAGGCGGCTGAATTCCAACCCAGTCTCGAGTGATGGATCGGCGAGCGAAACGGCAAGATGCATTGTGGCGCCGTTGTCCATCGAGGGTTCCCTATGAGATGAAATGCCACCCGAACTATGTTCGCCACATCCTGGGATGGCAACCGCCGGCGCTGGGCCAAACCGCCGCTCACCTACCGGCCAGTCCCTATTTGCCGGCCAGCCTTTACTTGCCAGCAAGAAGATCGTTGATCAGCCGCTGGCAGCGCTCGGCCATGAAGTCGAGCAGCAGCCGCACTTTTGGGTCCTGCAGCTTCTTGTGCGGATAGACGGCGGCGAACTGCACCGGTGTCGGTGGCGTGCTGGGCAGGATCACCTTCAGCCGCCGGTCGCGGATGAATGGCTCGACCTCGAAGCGCGGCTTGTTGATGATGCCGCGGCCTGAAAGCGCCCAGCCGGTGAGCACGTCGCCATCGTCGGTGTCGTAGGGCCCGTGTACCTCGAATTTCTGCGGGCCGGTGGGGGTCTGCAGCGTCCACACATATTCGCGCGCGCCCGAATAACGCAGCATCAGGCAGTCGTGCTTCTTGCCGATCAGTTCCTGCGGCTCAATCGGTTCGCCGCGCGCTTCGAGATATTTCGGCGCCGCCACCAGCACGCGCTCGCATTCCATGATGCCGCGCATCCTGAGGCTGGAATCCTCGATGATGCCGAGCCGGAAGGCGACGTCGATGCCTTCCTTCATGATGTCGACATTGTGGTCCGAGAGCCTGAGCCGCACCTCGATATCAGGGTATTTGTCGTGGAAATCGGGGATGCCCGAAGCGACCAGCCGGCGGCCGAGGCCGAGCGGTGCCGTGACGCGGATGGTGCCGCGCGGCTGGCCGGAAAGGGCAGAGACCGCCGCTTCCGCCTCGGTGATTGCCTCCAGCACCTGCTTGGCGCCCCCGTAAAAAACCGTGCCATGCTCGGTCGGCATCAATTGCCGTGTGGTGCGGTTGAACAGCCGCACGCCAAGGTGCTTCTCCAGTTCCTTGATGCGGTTGGAAGCGACCGCCGGCGAAATGCGCATGTCGCGCCCGGCCGCCGACAGATTGCCGAGTTCAACGACGCGAACGAAGACGGCGATGTTGTCGAGATAGGCCATGCGGAGCACCTTCGCCGGTTTGCAGGATCAACCTAGTATTTTCCATTTTTTTTTGAAAGTCCTCGTGCGCCTCGCCTCTTTCCGTTTGCGCTCCAGCCCGTAAAGTCACCCAATCGGCAGGGACGATTTCAATGATGGATTTCGCGATTTTCTGGGATTGGCTGAGTTTTGCCGTGCGCTGGCTGCATGTCGTCACCGGCATCGCCTGGATCGGCTCGTCGTTCTATTTCGTCGCGCTTGATCTCGGCCTGCGCCAGCGTCCCGGCATGCCCGTCGGCGCCTTCGGCGAGGAATGGCAGGTGCATGGCGGCGGCTTTTATCACATCCAGAAATATCTGGTGGCGCCGGCCGAAATGCCGGAACACTTGACCTGGTTCAAATGGGAATCCTACGCCACCTGGCTGTCCGGCTTCGCCATGCTGT
Organism: Mesorhizobium sp. WSM4833; assembly: GCF_055811095.1. Classification (NCBI taxonomy): domain Bacteria; kingdom Pseudomonadati; phylum Pseudomonadota; class Alphaproteobacteria; order Hyphomicrobiales; family Phyllobacteriaceae; genus Mesorhizobium; species Mesorhizobium sp. WSM4833. Next base: position 49,965 of record NZ_JBVVQG010000005.1, on the reverse strand, counting down.
GCGTCGTCTATTATGCCGGGGCCGATCTGTTCCTGATCGATCCGAACGTGCTGCCGATGTCGGTGCCGGTCGGTATCCTGCTGTCGCTGGCAACGATCGGCGTCGGCTGGGTGGTCTACGATCTGCTGTGCCGCTCGCCGCTGGGCAAAAGCGACACCGGCCTGATGCTGGTGCTCTATTGCGTGCTGGTGTTCATCGCCTGGGGACTGACCCACCTATTCACCGGCCGTGCCGCCTTCCTGCATCTGGGCGCCATCACCGCCACGATCATGTCGGCCAATGTCTTCATGGTCATCATCCCCAACCAGAAGATCGTCGTCGCCGACCTCATAGCCGGCCGCAAGCCCGACCCGAAATACGGCAAGATCGCCAAGCAGCGCTCGCTCCATAACAATTACCTGACGCTGCCGGTCCTGTTCCTGATGCTGTCGAACCACTATCCGCTGGCGTTCGGCACTGAGTTCAACTGGGTCATCGCCTCGCTGGTGTTCATCATCGGCGTGCTGATCCGGCACTATTTCAACTCGGTCCATGCGCGCAAGGGCAATCCGACCTGGACCTGGATGGCGGCACTCGTCCTGTTCATCGTCATCATTTGGCTGTCGACCGCGCCGAAGGTGCTGACCGGCGAACCCAAGGAATCCGCGTCGGCGCAAATCTATGTCGCTTCAGCGCATTTCCCGGCGGTGCGCGACACCGTGCTCGGCCGCTGTTCAATGTGCCACGCGGCGGAGCCGGTCTATGAGGGCATCTATCATGCGCCCAAGGGCGTGATGCTCGACACCGATGCGGATATCGCCAACCACGCCCGCGAAATCTATCTGCAGGCCGGCCGCAGCCACGCCATGCCGCCCGCCAACGTCTCTCAGATCACCGACAAGGAACGGGCGCTGCTGGTGGCCTGGTTCGAAGGCGCAGGGAAATAGCATGAATTCGACACTTCTGCGCGGCCGCACGCTGTCCTTTGTGCGCTGGCCGCAAACTCTCGAAGACCATTCCGCCTGGCGCTACGAGGAGGATGGCGGACTGCTGATCCGTGACGGCAGGATCGTCGCCGCGGGTAGTTATGCCGATGTTGAAAAGCAAGCCGACGAAACGGTGAAAAGGATTGACCACCGGCCGCATCTGCTGCTGCCCGGCTTCATAGATGCCCATGCGCATTTTCCGCAGATGCAGATCATCGCCTCCTACGGCGCCGAACTGCTCGACTGGCTCAACACCTACACTTTTCCGGAAGAAACGAAGTTCGCCAACGCCCAGCACGGCCGCCGCATCGCGCGGCTGTTCCTCGACGAAATGGTGCGCCACGGCACCACGACGGTCGCCGCCTACTGCTCGGTGCACAAGGCCTCGGCCGAAGCCTTCTTCGCAGAATCGCATGACCGCAACATGCTCAACATCGCCGGCAAGGTGATGATGGATCGCAATGCGCCCGACGGCGTGCTCGACACCCCGCAATCCGGCTATGACGACACAAAGGCGCTGATCAAGGAGTGGCACGGCAAGGGCCGCCAGCACTACGCCATCACGCCGCGCTTCGCCATCACCTCGTCGCCGGAGCAGATGGAGATGGCGGGCGTGTTGTGCCGCGAACATCCCGGCCTGCACATGCAGACGCATCTGTCGGAAAACCACGCCGAGATCGCTTTCACGCAGGAACTCTACCCGTGGGCGCGCGACTACACCGACGTCTACGAGCATTACGGGCTGTTAGGCAAAAAGAGCCTGTTCGGCCACTGCATCCATTTGACGGAGCGCGAAGCGGATGCGCTTTCGGACTCGGGCTCGGTGGCGGTGTTCTGCCCGACCTCGAACCTTTTCCTCGGCTCCGGCCTCTTCGATTATCAGCGCTTTCGCCGACGCGACAAGCCGATCCGCATCGCCGCCGCCACCGATGTCGGCGGCGGCACCAACTACTCCATGCTGCGCACCATGGACGAAGGCTACAAGGTGATCGCGCTGAATGGCGAAAAGCTCAACCCGTTCCAGTCCTTCTGGCAGACGACGCGCGGCAATGCCGAGGCGCTGTCGGTGGTGGAAAAGATAGGCACGCTGGACGAAGGCAGCGACGCCGACATCGTCGTGCTGGACGCCAGGGCAACGCCGGGAATGCGGCTCAGGATGGAGACGGTCGAGACGCTGGCGCAGGAACTGTTTCTCCTGCAGACGCTGGGCGACGACCGCTCCGTCCGCGAAGTTTATGTGGCGGGGCGGCCAGCCAAGGCTGACATGAGCGCGGGGTAAGACCCCCTCACCCGGATTGCCAACCGAATTGCGAAGGCAATTCGGGGCAATCCGGCCTCTCCCCGAGGGGAGAGGAGGAAGCCGAGGCCCGTGCTCGTCTCTTCTCCCCTCGGGAGAAGGTGGCCACGCCACGGAAGCTTGACCGAGCGGAGCTTGTCGTACACACGACGTGTGACGATTTCGGAGAAAGAAAATGGCCGTTGCTGACGACATCGCTCTGATCAAGAGACAGGAAGAGACCCTTGTCTTCGCGACCTTCGACGAGGCCGTCGCTTTCAAAATCGGCTCCGCCATTCGCGATCGTGCAATCGCCGAAGATCTACCCATCATAGTCGACATCAGGCTGTGGGACCGGCCGCTGTTCTACGCCGCGCTGCCGGGCTCGAACGCTTCCAATCCCGACTGGGCGCGGCGCAAGATCAATGTGGTCAAACGGTTCCTGAGAAGCACCTATCGCATGGTGTTGGAACAGCAGCGCCCCGACCGCACCTTCAAGATTGGTGAAGGGCTGGATATTGCCGACTACGTGCTGGCCGGCGGTGGCTTTCCGGTGGCCGCCAAGGGCACCGGCGTCATTGGCGTCATCGCCGTTTCCGGACTGCCGGAGCGCGAGGATCACGGCGTCGTCGTCGATGCGCTGTGCGATCATTTGGGCGTCGACAAGCGCGGCTTGGCATTGCCTCGGGAAGCCGAATGACCGTGCTCGACCCCAAATTGTTCCTCGTCTCCATCTTCAACGCCGCCGTCGCCGCCGCCGATCCGGAACGAACCATCAGGGATCATCTGCCGGCCAAGCCCAAGGGCCGTACCATCGTCATCGGCGCGGGCAAAGGCTCGGCGCAAATGGCGGCAGCCTTCGAGAAAGTGTGGGACGCCCCCATCGAAGGGCTGGTCGTCACCCGCTATGGCTATGGCGCGACCTGCGAGCGCATCGAGATCATCGAGGCGGCGCACCCGGTGCCGGACGCTGCCGGCCTTGAAGCCTCGCGCCGGCTGCTGGCGAAGGTGCAAGGGCTGACGGCGGACGATCTGGTGGTGGCGCTGATTTCCGGCGGCGGCTCGGCGCTGTTGCCGTCGCCGGCCGGCAGCTTGACGCTGCCCGACGAGATCGCCGTCAATGAGGCGCTGCTCGCCTCGGGTGCGCCGATCGCGGCGATGAACACTATCCGCAAGCAACTTTCCACCATCAAGGGCGGCAGGCTGGCGGCGGCCGCATGGCCGGCCAGGGTGGTGTCGCTGATCGTCTCCGATATTCCCGGCGATAATCCGGCAATGGTCGCCTCCGGCCCAACCGTACCGGATACAGGCAGCCGCGCCGACGCGCTGGCCTCGATATCGGCCTATGGCATGAAACTGCCGGCCTCGGTGATGGCGCATATCAATTCGCCGGCCGCCGATGCGCCAAGCCCGGATGACGAGCGCTTTTTGCGCAACGAGGTGCATCTGATCGCTTCGGCCGGGGTATCGCTGGAAGCCGCCGCTGCGGAAGCGAAACGGCAAGGCGTCGAGGCGGTTATCCTCTCCGATGCCATCGAAGGCGAAGCGCGCGAGGTTGGCGGTGTCCACGCCGCGATCGCGCGTGAAGTGGCGACGCGCAACAGGCCTTTCTCGAAGCCGGTGCTGATCCTGTCGGGCGGCGAGACAACCGTGACGCTGCGCGCAAAAGGCAAGGGCGGCCGCAATTCGGAATTCCTGCTCGCCTTCGCCATCGGCATCAATGGCGTCGACGGTATCAATGCGCTGGCCGCCGATACTGACGGCATCGACGGTTCGGAAGACAATGCCGGTGCCTTTGCCGATGCTTCGACCGTGTCGCGCATGCGCGCTGCCGGGGTGGACGCCAAGGCTATGCTTGCCGGCAACAATGCCTGGACGGCCTTCAACGCGGTTGACGATCTCTTCGTACCCGGCCCGACCGGTACGAATGTCAACGATCTCAGGGCAATTCTGATCAGATAGCCGCAGCAATTCCAGGAAAACCGTGAAGCGGTTTTCCGTCCGGAATCGCGCAAAACAGACAATCAGGCGGCCATCAGCCGCTTCACCAGCTTCATGTCCTGCAGGAACCGTTCGCGTTCAGCCTCCTTGTCCGCGGGTTCGCGGATGCGCAGGATGAAGGAGGGATGGATGGTGATGAACACGCGCAATCCGTCCTCGCGCTCGATCACTTGTCCGCGCATCTTTGTCACCGGAATCGCCTTGCCGAGCAGCGACATCGCCGCTGTCGCGCCGAGTGCCACGGCGAGGTTCGGCTTGACCAGCTCGAATTCTTGGTCGATCCACCAGCGGCAGGCCTGAATCTCACCGGAATTCGGTTTGGAGTGGATGCGGCGCTTGCCGCGCGGCTCGAACTTGAAGTGCTTGACCGCGTTGGTGACATAGACCTTTTGCCGGTCGACACCGGCATCGTCCAGGATCGCATCGAACACCTTGCCGGCCGGACCCACGAAAGGTTTGCCGGCGAGGTCCTCCTGATCCCCCGGCTGTTCGCCGACGAAGATCACCTTGGCATTGTCAGGGCCTTCACCGAAGACGGTCTGCGTCGCGTCGCGCCACAGCGGGCAGCGGCGGCAGCCTTTCGCTGCCTCGCGCAATTCCGGAATCGTGCTTGCATCATCTTCCGGTGCTTCGACGGGCTGCTTCGGCCAATGCCGTGCCTGCACCTTTGCGTGGTGCGGCGCGGGTGTTGTCGGCATCTTCGCAATCATGTCCTTGGCGGCCTTGTCCGCTCCTGCGATCATGTCTGGAATGAGCGAGGCCTCGGGAAGGTTCCGCCAATATTTCTTCGGCATCTCCTTCTGCATGGCTTTCACCTTCAATCGCGCCGGGTTGAAGATGTTCTCGAAATAGGTGCGCCAGAGCGCCTCGGTATCGTCCTGATCAGGCGCATCGCCCTTGGCCGCGCCCGGCCCGATCGCCAGCCTTTCGCCATCCCAGTCGGCAGAGGCATAAGGGGTCAGGATCGTCCAGCGCATGCCGGTGAAACGTCTGACGAAGAAATCGGCGTTGCGCTCGACGATGAAATGATCCGGCTCGAACCAGGCGACATAGCGCTCATCGGCACCGTCGCCGATTTTCCGGAAACGTACGAAGGCGTGCATCTTGTGGCTGTCGCGCCGCACCGCCTTCTCCATGGCCTCGAGCCGCCTGGTGTCGGAATCCGACGCGATTTCCAGCAGTTTAGCCTCGTCGCGCAATCGCCACAGCATTCGGTAGAGAAAGGCAAACCGGCCGGGATCGGAATGGCAGAACGCCGTTTCGGCATGCCCGAGGAAGTCGCGCGGCACGACGAGTTGCGCGCCCGCAGGCACTTCAGGCAATTGTGCCTGATCAGAGCCCGGCGCGACATGCCAGTCGACGTCCTCGGGCCTGACCTCATTCAAGGCCAGCCGCCGTGCCGCGTCACGCCAGCCCGCAAAATCCGTCTCGCTGTCGAGCCGAATTCTGTATCTGGCGAGATCGAGTTCCGCCGGCCGCATGATCAGAACAACGACAACTGTTCGCAGGAGGAGGCAATCTTTTCGCGCAGGCCGGCCTTGTCGGTCAGCGCGCCAGGTGACCAGCCTTCGGCGATGATGAAGGGCCTGAGCTTGGCGATCGACTGGCAGATCCGTCCGACATCCTCGAGCCGCATGCGCCGGTGCCGGCGCGTCTCCAAAATCTTCGCCACCACCTTGGTGCCGAGACCCGGCACCCGCAGCAGCGCTTCGCGGTCGGCGCGATTGATGTCGACGGGAAACTGCCCCCGGTTGCGCAGTGCCCAGCCCAGCTTCGGGTCGATGGCGAGATCGAGCATGCCGTCGCTGCTGCCGGCGAGGATTTCCGGTTGCGAAAAGCCGTAAAACCGCATCAGCCAGTCGGCCTGATAAAGCCGGTGCTCACGCATCAGCGGCGGCTTCTGCAGGGGCAGCGACGACGACGAATCCGGAATCGGACTGAAGGCCGAGTAATAGATCCGCCGCAGATGGTAGCTGCCATAGAGCCGGGCGCTCGTGTGCAATATGCCGTCGTCGGATGTCTTGTCGGCGCCGATGATCATCTGCGTCGACTGGCCGCCCGGCGCAAAGCGTTCGCGCTTTTTGGTCTTCAAAGTCGGCTCGGCCTTCTCCTCCATCTTCTGGCGCAGCCTGGCCATGGAAAGCCGGATTGTCTCCGGCTTCTTCTCGGGCGCCAGCCGCTTCACACCCTCGTCGGTCGGCAGTTCGACATTGATCGACAGCCGGTCGGCATAGAGACCGGCCTGCTCGACCAGTTCGGCCGAGCTTTCCGGGATGGTCTTCAAATGGATGTAACCGGAGAATTTCTCCTCCAGGCGTAGCCGGCGCGCCACCTCGACCATCTCCCCCATGGTCTCGTCCGGCGAGCGAACGACACCCGAGGACAGGAACAGGCCTTCTATGTAGTTGCGCCGGTAGAAATCCATGGTCAGCTTCACCACCTCGTCGATGCCAAAGCGGGCTCGCCGCACGTTGGAAGACGAACGGTTGATGCAGTAGCTGCAATCATAGATGCAGAAATTGGTCAGCAGGATTTTCAGCAGCGAAATGCAGCGGCCGTCCGGCGCGTAGGAATGGCAGATGCCCATGCCCTCGGTGGAGCCGATGCCGCCTGATTCCAGCGAGTCCTTTTTCGCCGCACCCGATGAGGCGCAGGACGCATCGTATTTGGCGGCATCGGAGAGGACAGCCAGTTTTTCACGGACGGTGAGTGCGCTCATCCGTTCATGATATGTTCTTATCCGCCCTTATGCCACCTCATTTGATGGAAACGGCGAAAAAGTGATCGCCCGCCCGGCCCTCAGACTTCGTGCAGATAGAGGTGGTAATCCAGTTCGCTGACCGTGCGTGCCACGCGCAGGTATTCGGACTGTTTGATCGCCACGAAGGTCCGGTGCAGGTCCTCGCCGAGCGCGTTCTTCAGGAAGCTGGACGCCCGGGCCGATTCGATCGCGGCGCGCCAGTCGACAGGCATGGTTGTGCGCGTGACCGCTGCCTCATAGCCGTTGCCGGTCGTTTCGGGCCCCGGATCGAGCCCTTCATCCATGCCCTTGATGATGCCGGCGAGCACGGTTGCGGCGATCAGATAGGGGTTGGCGTCGACGCCCGACGGCCGGTGCTCGATGCGCCGGTTCTTGGCGTCGCCGGCCGGCACACGCAGCGCCACCGATCGGTTGTTGACGCCCCATGTCGGCGCCACCGGCGCATAGGATTGCGAGACGAAGCGCCGCCAGGAATTGGCGTGCGGCGCAAACACCAGCATCGATTCCGCCATGGTCTGGATGAGGCCGCCGAGCCCTTGCAGCAGCGGCAGCGACCAGCTCTCGCCGCCGGCTTCGGCAAAGACGTTTCGGCCGGCTCTGTCCTGCAGCGAAACATGGAAATGCATGCCCGAGCCGGCGTATTTCTCGATCGGCTTGGCCATGAAGCAGGCGGTGACGCCGTGGCGGCGCGCCTGCGCCCGCACCAGCCGCTTAAGCATGACCAGGTCGTCGGCCGCCCGCATCACATCCTTACGGTAGTTCAGCGTCAATTCGTACTGGCCGGGCGCATATTCGGAAATGACCGTCTCGGCCGGAATGCCTTGCGCCTTGGCTGCGGCATAGATGTCGGAGAACAGCGGCTCCATGCCGTGCAGATGGTCGACGGAATAGACTTCCGTCTTGCCCGAGACGCGGCCGTCGAGCACGGCGCGCGCCGGCTGCACCTTGCCGTCGGCATCGCGCTCATTGGCCAGCAGGAAGAATTCAAGTTCGAAGGCGCCGGCCGGATAGAGGCCCTTGGCCGCCAGGATGTCGACTTGCCGAGCCAACGCCAGCCGCGGATCCGACGACATCGGCCGGCCGTCGAGCATGTACATCGCCATCAGCAGCTGGCCACGCGGCGGGCTCGTGCCGTAGAGCGGCACCAGCGTACCGGGGATCGGCCATGCCCTGAGATCGCCGTCGCCGGTCGTCCAAATCAACCCGGTCTCGTGCACATCCTCGCCGGTGATGTCGAGGCCCAGGATCGAGATCGGCATATGGCGGCCGCCCTCGAAGATGCTCTTCAGCTCATGCCGGCGCACGATCTTGCCGCGGCCGACGCCATTGGCGTCGGTCAGCACGATATCGAAGGCTTCGATCTCGGGATGGGCGTCGAGAAAGGCTTGCGCCTCGGCGGATGTCGAGCCCGAAGGTGAGGTCATTATGGCATTGGGATGGTCCATCGCCGCTTGTCTCATGCCGCAAGCTTTGCCGCAACCGCGCCGAAGGCGGTGATCAGCCGGTTGACCTGGGTCGCAGTGGTCGCCGGCGAGATCAGCATCATGTTGTGGAAGGGTGCGATCAGCACGCCGCGATTGACCAGCGCGACATGGATGGCGGCCTCCAGTTCCGGCGCATGCGCCACTTCCGCCTCGGCGCCATTGCGCAGCGGACCGGGCGCGCAGATGAACTCGACGCGGGCGCCGACACGGGAAACATGCCAGGGCAGGCGATAGCGATCGATCACGCCGGTCAACCCGGCATCGAGCCGCCGCGCCAGGTGATCCATGCGGTCATAATTTTCCGGCGTCATCACCTCTTCAAGCGCGGCGCGCATCGCTGCGAACTGCAGCGGGTTGGCCGAGAGCGTCGTGCCCATGCCGGAATAGCCCGGCTCCTTGGTCCTGTTGTAGTCCGCGTAGCGCGAGGCGACGTCGTCGCTCATGCCCCAGACACTGGCCGGCACGCCGCCGGCGATCGGCTTGCCCAGGACGAAGAAGTCCGGGTCTAGACCATATTTCCTCGTGTAGCCGCCGGGGCCGGTCGAGATCGTGTGCGTCTCGTCGATCAGAAGCAGTGTGCCGGCTTGGCGTGTCAGTTTGCGCAGGGCGTCATGGTAGCCCGGATCGGCAAGCACCATGCAGGAGTTGGTCAGCACCGGTTCGGCGATGACGCAGGCGACGTCCTTATCCCCAAGCGCGGCTTCGAGTGCTGAGATATCGTTGAACTCGATGACCTTGGCCGTACGGGTCAGGTCGCGGAACTCGCCCGCCAATCCCGGCCGGTTGACGGGCTTGCCGTCGATCAGCCGCACCATCGTCTCGTCGACCGAGCCATGGTAGCAGCCGTTGAAGACAAGGATCTTCTCCCGGCCGGTGACGGCGCGGGCGACGCGCAATGCAAAACGGTTTGCGTCGGTTGCCGTCGTCGCGATCTGCCAGAATGGCAGGCCGAAGCGCTGCTGCAGCAGCGGCCCGATGGCCAGCGCATCTTCCGAAGGCAGCATATAGGTCAGGCCACGTCCGGCCTGGCGGCGGATGGCGCGCGCCACCGGCGGCGGCGAATGGCCGAACATCGAGCCGGTGTCGCCAAGGCAGAAATCGTCGAGCTTGTTTCCGTCGATGTCGGTGATCGTGGCGCCCTTGGCGCTGTCGACCAGGATCGGGAACGGCGTCGGCCAGTCGTTCATCCAGTGCATCGGCACGCCGCCGAAGAAGCCGGGCAGGCCGTTGCCGACCTTCGCCTGAGATTGCGGCCGCGCCTTGCGGAAGGCTGCCCCCTCGGTCTCGCGCAGATCGGCAATGCGGTCGCGGCCGATGCCGCCGATGGACGTCTTGGACATATCGCTGTGCATGAAAACCCCTCTGGTCGATTCCTCTTAGCCAATCCGTGTCTGCATCCGCAATTGGCCGCGCATCTGTCCTGCGTTGGCTCAGCCTTTGGCGGCGGCGCTTGACCGTGCTGCCGAAGTCGGCGCCAATATGAGCGGGAATTGAGGGGGGAGGGGTAATGAGGACGGTCATCTGTGTGGCGATGCACCTGTCGTCGGCGAGCGCGGCCTTCGCCTCGGGCGGCATCTGGTGCTCCACCGACGACGCGGCGGCGACATTCGAGGTCGAGGCCGGCGTCACCAGAGGCATGGGCGGGCCGACCTTCAATTTTCGCGGCAACCTCGAAATTCTGAGCCGGCCTGCCAGCGACAGCCTGCGCAAGACCGTGTTTGAGGATTCCAACCTGACGCAGTACTGGCTCGACGGCAAGGAATTGCGGCTGAACATCTATCGTGAGCACGAGGCCGCGCAAAAGATCAACTCGGTCGAACTGACGATCCTGACCAGGACCAGCGACGAAGGCGTCTACGACGGGAGCTATACGCTCTCCATCTACGACGCCGCGGCGGATACGGACCAGGACGGCAAACCGGTTGAAATCAGCGGCAAAGTGTCGTGCGGAGCGGAGTGAGCGGGGTCAGGCCGTGATGTCGATGACGCCGCAGTCGCCTGCCGCGCTGCCAAAGGCGACGCGGCGTTCTTCCTTGTCCCACATCATCGAGGTGATGGCGCCCTTGCCCGGTCGCCGCAACAGCACTTCCTTGGCGTCGGCAAAACGCACCGCCATCACCATGCCGTCATCATAGCCGACGGCGACGACATCCTGGCTCGGGTGACAGGCGACAGCCGTCACCATGGCGTTGCCGCGCGTGCCGAGTTCCAGCGGTGCCTTGCCCATCGGCCCGTCCTTGCCGGAAAACGGCCAGACGATCGCCGCCGGCGCGCCGGAACTCGCCAGCCACTTGCCCTTCACGCTCCACGACAGGCTTTTGACCTTGCCGGGATAGCCGGTCATGCGCATGTGCTTGCCGTCGGCGAGCTTCCACCCGTGCAATGCGTTTTCTTGCATGGTGGTGACGAGGAAGGCGCCATCCGGCGAGAAGGTGATACCGGTATGGGCGCCGGCCCATTCGAGTTCCACCGGCTTGCCCTCGGCGGCCGGGAAATGCAGCGTCGCGCCATTGTAGCGGGCGACGCCGAAGCGCATGCCCTTGGGCGAGAAGGCCAGCCCCTCCACCGAACGCGGATGGACGAATTCCCTGGTCTTGCCGTCGGCGAAGCGCACGAAGGCAGTCTTGCCTGAGGCATAGGCGATGGCGCCTTGCGGCCCGGCGGCAACGCTGGTGATCCACTTCCTGGCCGCGCTTGCCAATTCCGTGGCCTCGCCGCCCGTTTTCACGGCAAACACCTTGCCGTCCTCGCCGCCGGTGATCAGCCGGTCATTGGCCGCATCATGGAAGGCGGCGAGCAGCCCGTCATTGGCCTGAACCGTCTTGTGGCCATGGTCGAGCCGATGGATGGCGCCGTCGGCCATCGCGAAATGCGGCACGTCGCCGAGAAAGACGGCGGCGATGCAATGGCCTTCGAGGTCTAGGGGGGCGACTGTGGGCATCAGGGAACCATTCCAATGAAGTTTGTTGCCATCCCCGGGAAGTCGCCAGCGCGGCCAGGTGTGGCGCCAACCTTCTCCCCTTGTGGGAGAAGGTGGATCGGCGCGCAGCGCCGAGACGGTTGAGGGGTGTTGGACGGATCGCCGTCGGTGCCCAGCTGAAGCACCCCTCATCCGACCGAGCTTCGCACGGCCACCTTCTCCCACAAGGGGAGAAGGACAGAAGGGGCAGCGCTAGCGTCATAAGGCTTGGAAATCAAGCCGCCTGGCAGGCGTCAAAACTCTTCTTCAGCCGCTCGGCGTCGAGTTCCCTGCCGATGAACACCAGCCGGCTCTCGTGCTTTTCGCCGACTTTCCAGGCGCGCTGGTGGTCGCCTTCGATGATCATGTGCACGCCCTGGATGACATAGCGCTCGTCGTCGCCCTTGAGCGCGATGATGCCTTTCAGCCGCAGGATGTTGGGGCCTTCCATCTGGGTGATCTTCTCGATCCAGGGGAAGAATTTCTTCGGATCCATCTCGCCGCCGCGCAGCGACACCGATTGCACCGTCACGTCATGAATGTCCGAAGCATGCGCATGATGGTGGTGCCCGTCATGATCATGGTGGTGGTGGTCGTGGTCGTGGTCATGGTCATGGTCATGATGATCGTGATCGTCATCGTCATGTGCCTCGAGGAAGTGCGGATCGTTTTCCAGTGCCCGGGACAGGTCGAAAGCGCCGCGGTCGAGTACTTCGGTCAGGTCGACGCCGGCGCGGGTAGCACGATGGATCTTTGCCGCCGGATTGATGGCGCGGATCGTTGCCTCGACCTTGGCGAGTTCTTCTGACGTGACGAGGTCGGTCTTGTTGAGCACGACGACGTCGGCGAAGGCGATCTGGTCCTCGGCTTCCCTGGAATCCTTGAGCCGCAACGGCAGGTGCTTGGCGTCGACCAGCGCCACCACCGCGTCAAGCCTGGTCTTGGAGCGCACATCGTCGTCCATGAAGAAGGTCTGCGCCACCGGCACCGGATCGGCGAGCCCGGTGGTCTCGACGACGATGGCGTCGAAGCGGCCGGGGCGGCGCATCAGGCCCTCGACGACACGGATCAGGTCGCCGCGCACCGTGCAGCAGATGCAGCCATTGTTCATCTCGTAGATTTCCTCGTCGGATTCCACGATCAGATCGTTGTCGATGCCGATTTCACCGAACTCGTTGACGATGACGGCGTAGCGCTTGCCGTGGTTTTCCGACAGGATGCGGTTGAGCAGCGTCGTCTTGCCGGCGCCGAGATAGCCGGTGAGAACGGTTACGGGGATTTGCGTCTGTGCGTCGCTCATGGCTTGCCTCGAAAGTGCTGGGCCGCGAAAGATCCGGCCCTCAAAAGGGATTGTCGGTTCCATATAGGATGTGTGCCGGGCTTTTGCACGGGGCAAACCGATGGGCCAAACCGGCTTGCTACAATACCGGATTTTGGCTGGCGAAAGCCGCTGTGATTGCCTAGCTCGGGATGCGGAAGATCAATTTGAGAGGCAAGATATGTCCGGCAAGCCATCCTCCTTCTCATTGAGCCGGCGCCAGGCGCTCGGGTTGATCGCGGTCACCGCCGGAGGTGGTGCCTTCCTGCCGGCCTCGGCAATGGCCGCTCAATCTTCGGCTGCCCAGGCTTCACCCTATGCCGGACTGGCCTTGTTCGAAAACGGCGCCGGTGTCTGCACCATTACGCCTGAAGTGACCGAGGGACCGTTCTATTTCGACCCGAAACTCGAACGTGCCGATGTCACCGAAGGCAAGAAAGGTATTGCCCTTGACGTCCGGCTGCAGGTTGTCGACGTGGACTGCCGCCCACTTGCCGGCGCCCGCGTCGATATCTGGCATTGCGACGCGCAGGGCGCCTATTCCGGCTATCCCGGACAGGGTGACGGCCGCGACGTCGACACATCGGGCCAGACCTTCCTGCGTGGTTGGCAGAAAACCGATGCAAGCGGCATCGTCTCCTTCGCCACGATCTATCCTGGCTGGTATCGCGGCCGCACCACCCACATCCATTTCAAGGTCTTCCCTGACGACAGGTCGGTGATGACCGGCCAGTTGTTTTTCCCCGACAGCCTCAGCGAGCAGATCTTCACCTCTGCCGCGCCCTACAATGACCGGCCCGGCAAGCGCGACACTTCAAATGCCGATGACGGCATCGCCAGGCGGGCCGGATCGCAATCGCAGGCTGCGCTGCGCGAGTTGGAGGATGCCTATCAGGCGCTGATGATCGTGGCGGTGAAGTCCGGCTGAGCGGCGGTCACTCCACCACCACCACCCTGCTCGCGACGAAAACTCCGGCTGGGAATTCGTTTGTCATCTAACTGAAATAAACATCTGGCATTAGCCACGGCGGACACCACAATGCTTGCCGGCAAAGCTGTTTGAAGCGCCGGAATCTTTTTGATCGTCGATTGCCAACCGGCCGGCTGCCTCTATGCTGCCCGCACCGGTACGGCCGAAGAGGGAAGACCATGGCCAAGGCGGACAAGACTGCGACAATGAGCCGGCTGCATTCCGCGGCAAGGCTGGCAAGGACGGCGCTGGCTGCCCGGCTTCTGGCGCACGGGTTCTATGCCGGCCAGGACCAGATCATGCTGGCGCTCGACCGTGAGGACGGCCAGACGCCGGGCAATCTTGCCGGACGTCTCGGCGTGCGCCCGCCGACGATCACCAAGACCATCAACCGGCTGCAGGCCCAGGGTTTCCTGGAGAAGCGCGCTTCTGAAGCCGATGCCCGCCAGGCCCACATCTTTCTCACCGATACAGGCCGCGACATCATCCACGCCATCGAGAAATCGGTGAAGAAGACCGAAAAGCAGGCGCTGAAGGGCCTCGACAAGAAGGACCAGAAGTCGCTGTTCAAACTGCTTGCCCGCATCGAGGCCAACCTCTCGAACGAGGAACTGGTGCTCATCGACGACGACGCCGAGTCGGACGACTGACCGGCGGATTGTCGCGGCAGGCGATCAAGCCGCCGCGGCAGAGCCCTGGATCAGCGATGACCAGCGTCCCGGTGTCATGCCGAACGCCTTCTTGAACTGCCTGATGAAATGGCTCTGGTCGCTGAAGCCGGCTTCGACCGCGATCTGCGCCAACGGTTCGCCGGCGGCGATCATCCGCCGCGCACGCTGAAGCCGGCGCATCACCAGGAAGCGATGCGGACTGGTCGAGAACGCCGCGCGGAAATGCCGTGACAAGGCATAGCGGTCGAGCCCGGTTATCGCTTCCAGTTCGCCGGAGCGCACCGGCCGGGTCAGGTTTTCCGTGAGATAGTCGCGCGCCAGTGCAGCCGCCCGCCACGCCGTCCGTGTCATCGGCTTTGCCGGCTGGCCGCCATGCCGGGTCAGGCTTTGCATCAGTTGGACCAGGAAGTCGTCGACGAACAGGTCGTCGAGTTCCTGCTCCAGCGGCCCCAGCGCCGAAAGCAGCGTTGCGCAAAAGGCCGCGTCCGTCACCACGCCATCCCTCACAAAAGGCAGCGAAACGCCGCCAAGGCAGTCGAGCATCAGCGACGGCTCCAAATAGAGCATTCGGTAGCGCAGGTCGTCCTCGGTGCCGGCGCCGCCGTCATGCAGTTCGTCGGGGTGTAGCACGATGATCTGGCCTGGAAGGCTGTGACGCGCAGCACCAAGATAGCGAAACGTCTGCACACCGTGCAGCGTTACCCCGATCGCATAGGTGTCGTGGCGATGCAGGTCGAACGCGCTGCCATGGAAGCGTGCCTCGATCCGCTCCATGCCTGCGGGATCGGGACCGGAGATAATACGGTTTTCCGCCGCATCGATGCACAAACGTCCAAGACCCTCGAAGGCCTGGCTGTCTAGATCGTGCGACATCGTCTCCGTAAGCCTCGCATTGGGGCACAAACCGAATGGCCAATGTCTCATGTTCGATACGAAATTTGCAATCGTGCTCAGGGAAGATCTGGCGGTCTGGCAGAAACTCAACGTCACCGCCTTCCTGACCAGCGGCATCGTCGCGCAGTTTTCCGATATCATCGGTGAACCCTATCGCGACCGCGCCGGCAATCTCTATAACCCGCTGTCGATCCAGCCGGTCATCGTTTTGTCCGCCGACCAGGCCACGCTGGGCACGATCCACCGGCGCACATTGGAGCGCGGCGTGACCACCTCGCTCTATGTCGAGGAGATGTTTTCGACCGGCTTTGACGCGGCCAACCGCACCGTCTTCGCCGAATTTGCGCCTGAAGACGCCAAGGCGGTCGGGATCGCGCTTCGCGCCGACAAGAAGCTGGTCGACAAGATCACCAAGGGCGCCCGTATGCACCCGTAGCTTCAGAGGCATCGACTAAGCCTGCCGCCGACACTTGTTGTGCCAGCCGGCTTTGGCGTGGCGACAGCCGACAATTGGCTTGCCGGGAGCCGGCAATTCCCGCAAAGGTGGGTCCAGCCCAGCTCCCACCCGGCCTGCAAGTGAGTGCTCCCCAAAGACATGTAGAAAGCGCGACGCCCCCGGTGGCGATCCTGTGCATGCTTTCCACTTACGTCTGCTTCACCTTCCTCGACACATCAAGCAAATACCTCGTCCTCGCCGGCATTTCCGTGCTGGTCGTTGCCTGGGTGCGCTTTGCCGTGCATGTCATCCTGGTCGGCACCCTGTTGCGCGGCTGGCGCCAACCCATGCGGTTTCGCCCGGTCAACCTGCCTGCGCATATCCTGCGCGGGGCTTTCCTGTTCGGATCGACCATATTCAATGTCCTGGCGCTCAAATCCCTGCAACTGGCCGAGACAACCTCGATCTATTTCTTTGGGCCGATGGTGATCACGGCGCTGGCCGGTCCGCTGCTTGGCGAGTGGGCGGGCTGGCGGCGCTGGCTGGCCATCCTGGCGGCCTTTGCCGGCGTCCTCATCATCACCCGACCGGGCGTCGGCGTGTTCGGCATCGGACATCTCTTCGCGCTCGGCTCGATGCTGTCGAACTGCTTCTACGTCATCATGACGCGCCGCATGTCGGCGACCGAGACATCGGAGAGCCTCATCCTGTTTTCGGCGCTGGCGCCGGCGCTGCTGCTGTTGCCCCTGCTGCCGTTTTCGTTTTCCCTGCCGCATGACGGCTGGCACTGGTTCGTGCTGCTGATGCTCGGCGTGTTCGGCGGCGTCGGTCACTGGCTGCTCGTCCAGGCCTACCGGCTGGCGACGACCACGGCTTTGGCGCCCTATCCCTATTCGCAGATGGTGTGGATGATCATTTCCGGATGGATCGTCTTCAAGCAGTTTCCCGACCGCTGGACGCTGGTCGGCGCCGCCATCATCGTCGCCAGCGGCCTCTACATCGTCCATCGCGAGCATAGGCTTCGGCTGCGGAGCCGCGCGGCCTCGGACGTCGAGGCCGAGGCGTTGGCAAAAAAACTTTGATTTGCCCCCGATCGGTGGCATAACGCCGCCTTTAAACAGTTTAGGTCTGGAAAGTCAGGTCCGGGGAGCACACGTCGCTGGCACAAAAAATCAAGCTTTCGACGATCGCGGATGCGCTCGGCGTGTCCACGGCCACGGTCTCGCTGGCGCTGCGCGACAGCCCTCTTGTTGCCGGGACCACCCGTGACCGCATCAAGGAACATGCCCGCGCCATCGGCTATATCTACAACCGACGCGCCGCCAGCCTGCGCACCTCGCGTTCCGGCATTGTCGGCGTCGTCGTGCACGACATCATGAACCCGTTCTTCGCCGAGATCCTGCGCTCGATCGAAAGCGAGCTCGACCGCAGCCGGCAAACCTTCATCCTGTCCAACCACTATGATCAGCTCGAAAAGCAGCGCACCTTCATCGATACGCTTTTGCAGCTCGGCGCCGACGGCGTCATCATGTCGCCGGCGATCGGCACGCCGGCTTCCGACATCGTGATGGCCGAGGAGAACGGCCTGCCGGCTGTGCTGATCGCGCGCACCGTCGAGGGTGCCGACGTGCCGGTCTTTCGCGGCGACGACTCTTATGGAACAGGCCTCGCCACCAACCACCTGATCTCGCTCGGCCACAAGCGCATCGCCATGATCGGCGGCACCGACCAGACCTCGACCGGCCGTGACCGCTACCAAGGCTATGTCAACGCGATGGAGGCGGCCGGGCTGGAAGTCAGGCCGTCCTGGCGCATCGCCGGGCCGCGCACCAAGCAGGCCGGCTTCGAGGCCGCCGGGCAGTTCCTGGCGCTGAAGGACAGACCGACGGCAGCCTGCTGCTGGAACGACCTCGTCGCCATCGGCCTGATGAACGGCATTGCCCGCGCCGGCCTGGTGCCGGGCGTCGACATCTCGGTCACCGGCTATGACGACCTCGAAGAGGCGGCGATCGCGACGCCGGCGCTGACCACAGTCTGGAACGGCCAGCGCGAGGTTGGCCGCCGCGCCGCCAGCGCGCTGCTCGACAAGCTCAACGGGCAGACGGTGCGACCCTCGCAGGAATTGATCAAGCCGGAACTGCATGTGCGTCAGTCGACCGGCAAGCCGGTGGAGCGTGCATGACCAAGTCCGAACAGTTGCAGACCGTCGCCATCCTGGTGCCGGGTGATTTCAATGATCATGCGGTCGATCGCATAGATCATACTTTCAGGCGTGTCAGGATTGAACGCGCCGATCCCGCGCTCGTCACCGACGAGATGCGCAGTGATGTGCGCGGCATCGCTTCGTTCGCCGGCATCAACGCGGCGATGATGGATGCATTGCCCAACCTCGAACTCATCGCTTCCTTCGGCGTCGGCTATGATTCGGTCGATGTCGGTCATGCGGCGGCGAAAAACATCATGGTCACCAACACGCCCGACGTGTTGACCGAGGAGGTCGCCGACACCACGATCGGGCTGTTGATCAACACCATCCGCGACCTGCCGCGCGCCGAGACCTGGCTGCGCGACGGCAGCTGGGTGCGCAAGGGCAACTATCCGCTGAGCCGGCTGACCTTGCGCGGGCGCAGTGTGGGTATTTTCGGCATGGGCCGCATCGGGCAGGCCATTGCCCGGCGTCTGGAGGCCTTTGGCTTGCCGGTCGCCTACCACAACCGGCGCCATGTCGAAGGTCTTTCCTACCACTATCATGCGACCCTGAAAGGGCTTGCCGAAGCCGTGGATACGCTGATTTCGGTCGCGCCGGGCGGCGCCTCGACGGAGAAGGCGGTCAATGCCGAGATACTGTCGGCGCTTGGCGCCAACGGCGTCTTCGTCAACATCGGCCGTGGCAGCACGGTCGATGAGGCAGCGCTTGCGGCAGCCCTTGCCAACGGCACCATCGCCGCTGCCGGCCTCGATGTCTTTGCCGACGAACCGAACGTGCCCAAGGCGCTGCTCGACGCGCCCAACACCTCGCTGCTGCCGCATGTCGGCTCGGCCTCGGACCATACACGCCGCGCCATGGCGGATCTATGCGTCGACAATCTGGTGTCCTGGTTCACCGAGCGCCAGCCGCTGACGCCGGTGCCCGAGACGGCGCATGTGAAGGCTAGAAACTGATCGGTGGCTGCCACATTTATTAACGTCAGCTTAACCCTTTGGAATCATTGTTCAACCTGTCCGTGTACGTGGATGAAGAATGATGAAAGCACTTTCCGCATTGATCGCTGCCGCAGCGCTGTTTGGTGGCATTCAGCTGTTTCATGGCGGCAGCCGGGAAAGCGTAGCCAACGAGGCCGCCCCGTCCAACAGCTACAGGCTGGTCGCCAATGGCGATGAGGCGGTCTGTGCAGTCAGCCGCGGAGCCGAAATTTCGGACGGTTTGTCGTTGCTCACCGTTGCTCCCAAATGCCGTCGGCTCTTGCCGGGCATAGAACAGGCGAAGTTCTGGCGCGAGCAAAACGATGGCACCGTTGCCTTCAGCGCCAATGGCACCGATCCAATCGTCACCTTCGCGGCTGCCGATGGCGACGGCTACGAATCCTATGCCCCGGCGCTGCCGCTGCTGTCGCTGGCGGCCACCCGTGATAAAAAATCCGGCGACTGATTATTCCGCTGCGGCCCGCGCGCCCGCCTTCGTTGCGGCGTGCAGCCGAACCGCATCGCCGAAGGCACGGAATATTTTCACCGAATTGCTGTCCGACTTGACCCAGTATTCCGGGTGCCATTGCACGCCGACGGCGAAGGCGCGGGCGTCCCGCACCGAAACCGCCTCGACCGTACCGTCGGTGGCGACGGCCTCGACCTGCAGCTTCGAGCCGAGCCGGTCGATCGCCTGGCGGTGCAACGAATTGACCTTGATGTCGCCGGCACCGAACACACCGGCCAGGCAACTGTCAGGTTTGATCGAAATGGTCTGGTGGATGGCGAAGCGTTCGTCCTGCTTGTCGCTCACCGGCGCGCGGTGATCGAGCGAGCCCTCGCGCTCCTGGATCTCGGTGCCGAGCGTGCCGCCCAACGCCACGTTCAGTTCCTGGATGCCGCGGCAGATGGCGAGCAGCGGCACGCCGCGTTCGATCGCCCGGCGGATCAGCGGCAGCGTCGTGGCGTCGCGCGCCGGATCATAGGGGCCATTGGCTTCACTGGCGTCGCCGCCATAGAGCGAGGGATGCACATTGGATTTCGAGCCGGTGACCATGACGCCGTCGACCGACGACAGGAGTTCGTCGAAATCGAGCCGGTCGCCGAACGATGGCACCAGCACCGGGAACACGCCGGCGCCGGTGATCGCCGCTTCCAGATATTGTTGTGGGGCGGCGTGCCAGGTGTAGTTGTCGAACTGACGGACGTCGGTCGATATGGCGACGAGCGGCTGATGCATTTTGGCTCTATGTTCCATCGGGGCAAGGGATACCTGCCTTCAAAATAGGCGATCCCACGTTATTTTTCCATGCCAAGTTTCGGCGTGTCGCATGGGCCACGAAACGGCCTGTTAGACTATAGTTGCAGTGCAGCCGGGCTTCGCCGTCAAATCGGGCCGGCCTGCTGGACTCGACTTCTTGCCTGTGTATTGTCTCGAACGAACCGACACGGAAACCGAGGATTTTCTGACGTCGGCCTGTTGATCCAAAAGGGAGGAACTTCATGGATCGTCGTTCATTCATTCGCAAGGCCGGAGTCACCGGCGTCGGTGCCGCGGCGGCGGCGGCCACGCTGGCGGCGCCTGCAATCGCCCAGTCCAATCCCAAGGTGACATGGCGGCTGGCGTCGTCCTTCCCGAAGTCGCTCGACACCATCTATGGCGGCGCCGAGGTGTTCTCGAAGATGCTGTCGGAAGCCACCGACGGCAATTTCCAGATCCAGGTTTTTGCTGCCGGTGAGCTGGTGCCTGGCCTGCAGGCCGCCGACGCCACCACGGCCGGCACGGTCGAGGCCTGCCATACGGTGGCATATTATTACTGGGGCAAGGACCCGACATGGGCGCTCGGTGCGGCGGTTCCCTTTTCGCTCAACGCACGCGGCATGAATGCCTGGCATTACCATGGCGGCGGCATCGACCTGTTCAACGAGTTTCTCGCCACGCAGGGCCTTTTCGGCCTGCCGGGCGGCAACACCGGCGTGCAGATGGGTGGCTGGTTCCGAAAGGAAATCAACACGGTGGCCGACCTTTCCGGCCTCAAGATGCGAATCGGCGGTTTTGCCGGCAAGGTGGTGCAGAAACTCGGCGTCGTGCCGCAGCAGATCGCCGGTGGCGACATCTATCCGGCGTTGGAAAAAGGCACCATCGACGCGGCCGAATGGGTCGGTCCCTATGACGACGAGAAGCTCGGCTTCTACAAGGTGGCGCCCTATTATTACTATCCCGGCTGGTGGGAGGGCGGCCCGACCGTCCACCTGATGTTCAACAAGGCGAAGTACGAAGAGCTTTCGCCAACGTACAAGTCGCTGCTGCACACTGCCGCGCAGGCGGCCGACGCCAACATGCTGCAGAAATACGATTATCTGAACCCTGCGGCGGTGAAGCGGCTGGTGGCCGGCGGCGCGAAACTGCGCCCGTTCAGCCAGGAGATCATGGCCGCCTGCTTCGAAAAGGCCAACGAGGTCTATACCGAAATGGAAGCTTCCAACGCCCCGTTCAAGAAGATCTGGGAATCGATCAAGGGCTTCCGCAAGGAGCATTATCTCTGGGCACAGGTGGCCGAATACAATTACGACACCTTCATGATGGTCCAGCAGCGCAACGGCAAGCTGTAGCCGGCCGGACTTCTGCTCAAAAGCTCTCTGGGCGGACCCCCGCTCAGGGAGCTTTTCTGTATATGCCGGGAGGCGAAGCCGGCGGTTCAGCCGCGGCGCGGCACCACCAGAACCTTGACCTCGCCGGGCGCCGGCGGATTGGCGATCACCGCTGGCGCTTCTTCAAGCGACACCTGCCTGGAGATCAGCCTGTCGATCTCGACCGCACCGGAAGCGATGAGTTCGGCGGCGCGGCGATGGGTGTAGGGATTGAGGAAGGAACCGAGCACCTTCAGTTCCCGGAACAACAGGTCGAACGGCTCGAATTCCGCTTTCATGCCTTGCGGCGTCACGCCGACAATGACGACCGTGCCGCCGGCTCGGGCCAGGCGCATGGACTGCTCGACGGTCTCTCGCACGCCGGCGCATTCGAAGACGACGTCGACGCCACCTGGCGCCAGACCAGCCGGTCCGGCGATCGCATCGATGACATCGGTGGCTGTCGGATCGATCGTCGCTGTCGCGCCGAGGTCCTCGGCGAGGGCGCGCCGCGAAGCCTGCCTGGTCGACAGGATGATGGTCGTGGCTCCCGCCAGTCTTGCCAGCTGCACGGTGAGCAGGCCGATCACGCCGCCGCCAAGCACGACCACCGAGCTGCCCGGTTTGATACCGGCCAGGTCGACGCCATGCAGGCAACAGCCGAGCGGCTCGCAGAAGGCACCGTGCAGGGGGTTCAGGCCTACAGGCAGGACGAAAGCCTGTTTCTGCGGCAAGGCAAGATAGTCGGCAAAGCCGCCGTCGCGATGAATGCCGATCGCGCACAGATTGGTGCAGAGATTGACTTGTCCCGCGTGACAGTGCGCGCAGCGCCCACAGGCTATGTTGGGGTCGCCGGTAACACGATCGCCGATGGCAAAACCCGAGACCGATTTTCCGATCGCCTCGACGATGCCGGAAAACTCATGGCCGGGCGTCACCGGTGGCGTGCAAGGAAATTCACCGTGAAACAGATGCCGGTCCGTGCCGCAGACGCCGCAGGCTTCGATGCGCACCAGTAGCTCATCCGCACCGATGTCAGGCATGTCGACGTCGCGCAGCGTGATGTCGCCCACTGCTTCCAGCCGCACCGCTTTCATGGTCTTGACCATGCCGGTTCAGTTGAAGCTTGGCGGTTGCGACAGGTCAGGCTGCGGCGCTGCCGGCTTTGCCGGTGTCGGATCGCCGAAACTGGGCGGTTGCGAAAGGTCAGGGGCGGCCGGCGCCGTGGCGCCACCAGCGGGCGCCGCTCCATCCGCCGGCGGCGTGCCCAGCGGCGACAGGCCGGGCACCTCCGGTACCTTGTAGTCGATGGTGCCCGGATCGACGGTCGTTCCCTTGTAGTGCATCACCATTTGCGGGAAGGCGATGGTCAGCCCGATCATGATCACCTGGATGCAGACAAAGGGCACCGCGCCCCAATAGATCTGGCCGGTGGTCACCGGCGCGATTTGTTTGCCGGTGAGACGATCGAGATAGGGCACGCGCGCGGCCACCGAACGCAGGTAGAACAGCGCGAAGCCGAAGGGCGGGTGCATGAAGCTGGTCTGCATGTTGACGCCCAGGAGCACGCCGAACCAGATCAGGTCGATGCCGAGCTTGTCGGCGGCGGGCGCCAGCAGCGGTACGATGATGAACGCCAGTTCGAAGAAGTCGAGGAAGAAGGCGAGGAAGAAGACGAGCATGTTGACGCCGATCAGGAAGCCGACCTCGCCGCCCGGCAGCGACGTCAAAAGGTGCTCGACCCAGATGTGGCCGTTGACGCCGTAGAAGGTCAGCGAGAACACCCGTGCGCCGATCAGGATGAACAGCACGAAGGACGACAGCCTTGTCGTCGAGGCCAGTGCCTGCTTAACGACGTCAAGCGACAAGCGCCCCTTGGCCGCCGCCATGAACAAGGCGCCGACCGAGCCCATGGCGCCGCCTTCGGTCGGCGTGGCGATGCCCAGGAAGATGGTGCCCAGCACCAGGAAGATCAGCGCCAGTGGCGGGATCAGCACGATGATCACCTGCTGCGCGAGCCTGGACATCATGTTGAAGTTCAGGCGCTTGTCGGCAATGGCGACGATGTAGATGAACAGCACCCCGGCAGTCGCGCCAAGAATGTCGGCATTGTCGCCATGCGCCGGCGCCAGATAACGATACGCCGCGTAGGAAACCGCCGATGTGACCAGCAAAGCCACCAGCAGCGACATCACGCCATGGCCAAGTGTACGGGCCTCGAGCGGCAGCGCCGGCATCGAGTTCGGCCGGATGATCGACATGATCAGGATATAGGACATATAGAGGCCGGTGAGCACGAGGCCCGGGATCAACGCGCCCGCGTACATATCGCCGACCGAGCGGCCGAGCTGGTCGGCAAGCACGATCAGCACCAGCGACGGCGGGATGATCTGGGCAAGCGTGCCGGAGGCGGCAATGACACCGGATGCGAGCCGGCGGTCATAGCCATAGCGCAGCATGATCGGCAGCGAGATCAGGCCCATGGCGATGACGGAAGCCGCCACCACGCCGGTGGTCGCCGCCAAAAGCGCGCCGACGAAGATCACCGCATAGGCGAGGCCGCCGCGGATTGGCCCGAACAGTTGGCCGATCGTGTCGAGCAGGTCTTCGGCCATGCCCGATCGCTCGAGCACGATGCCCATGAAGGTGAAGAACGGGATGGCCAGCAGCGTGTCGTTCGACATCACCCGGCTGCCGTAGAAATTATCCGGCAATGCGTGCAGGAGCGGCCAGGCGAGGTTGATCGATCCTCCGGAATAGGGAGACAGCAGCACGCCGATGAAGAAGAACATCAAGCCGTTGGCGGCCAAGGAAAAAGCGACGGGGTAGCCGATCAGCAGGAAGATGATCAGCGAAGCGAACATGATCGGCGCCATGTTCTGCGCGATGAACTCCATCACGAACGCACCTCGTCGGCCAGCGCCTTGGCTTCGAGTTCGGCCTGCTCATGCACCGATATGAAGGGATTGGGGTCGTCCATGTCTCCGCGCATGATGGCGATCTTCTTGATGATCTCGGAGATGCCCTGCAGCGCCAGCAGGAAAAACCCGACGAGCAGGATGGCCTTGGCGGGCCAGATGATCAGGCCGCCGGAATTGTTGGACATCTCGCCGCTGCGAAACGACAGCGACACATAAGGAACGAAATAGATCACCATCAGCGTCACGAACGGCATCAGAAAAAAGACATGCCCGAAAAGGTCGATCCAGTGCTGCACGCGGCGTGGAAACAGGCCGTAGACGACGTCGATGCGGATATGTTCGTTCTGCTTCAGCGTATAGGCGGCGGCCAGCATGAAGGCGGCGCCGAACAGATACCATTGCAGCTCGAGCCAAGCGTTCGAGGATATGTCGAACACCTTGCGGATAATGGCGTTGGCAGCGCTCACCAGGATCGCCAGCAGGATCAGCCACGATATCCATTTGCCGATGAACTCGTTGGCGCGATCAATAGTCCTGGATAGAGCGAGAAGCCCTGCCATGCATTCCTCCCTTGTACCGGAGGCGTGCCGGCTTCCCCCTTTTTGTCCGTCACGCCACGTGGTCCAACGGTATGCCGCGCGTGGACTGACGGGTCAACAAGGATAGAGGCACCGAATATCATCGCATGGCAGACAGTGCCCAATACCGGCGATCTGCCCTCGCGTCATGCAACCAAAGTCTGACGTTTTCAGGCGATTTTGCCGGTGTCGCGGCCGGCGCCGATCAGGATCAGCGTCGTGACCAGGAACAGGTACATCCACGCGTCGCGCCACTCGACCGGGAAATAGCCGGCCCACAGCGATTCGGCCATGCCGAAGGCCGCCGCGCCGAGTGCCGCGCGCGGTGGTGAGAGATAGCCGCCGACCGCCGTCACGAACAGGATCTTCAGTCCGTAGACGAGGCCCGAGCCGAAGCTGACATTGCCGTAATAGAGCCCGGCCATGACACCGGCCAGCGCGGCGCAGAAGCCGCCGAACAGCACCGCGTGCCGGAACACCGCGCGTACGTCGACGCCGCACATCGCGGCAGCCTTGGGGTCGTCGGAGACGGCGCGCCAGCGCCGTCCGAAGCTCGATCGGGCAAATGCCCAGCTTGCCAGCGCGATTGCCGCCACCACCACGGCGCAGTCGATAAGCTGGATGAGCGTCAGCGTTGCCTTGAAGGTCGCGCCCTGCGCGAAAACGATGGGCTCCGCCAGCATCGGCGGCAGCCACAGATCATGCGTGTCGGCGGCGATGCGGCTCGCTTCGGACAGCAGCAGCAGGATGCCGAGCGTCGTCACCACGATTGCATTGGGCGTGCGGTCGGCCAACGGTTCGAAGACACTGCGCGACAGCACGTGGCTGATCAGCGCGGCATAGAGGAACGCAGCGACGACGCCGAGCGCCACCGCCGCCAGCAGCGTCAGCCACAGCACCTGATAGCCGAAGGCCGCGGTCAGGATCATGGTCTGGCCGCAAAAGGCGAACAACGCGCCATAGGCGAGATTGGTGCGGTGCAGGATGCCGTTGGTCAGCACATAGCCAAAGGCGAGCAACGCATACAGCGCGCCCGAATGCAGCCCGTTCAGCACCTGCTGGAAGAAATAGAGCATGCAAAACCTCGAAGCATGCCGCCCAAAAGTGCGAAGCGGTCCTGGCCAACAGCATGCTCAAAAGGCTGCGGAGACCACCGCATCCCGGAGTGAGGTTGCATCGCTGAATCTAACTTGTCAAATACGATTTATCGGTTAGATTTCCGCCATGACGGTATCATGGACCCCGCACCGCTTCACCGGCGGCCTGCTTGCGCTCGACACGGCGAACACCGTCGTGCTGCGCGGCGATCCGGGGCGGACGTTCGACCGCTTCGAAGATCCGGCCGAGATTGCCCGCTTCGCCGACGCGGCGAGCCGCTTTCGCGCCGCCGAGCTTGGCGAAAGGCCGCTGGCGGTAGCCTCAGCGGTGGCGATCGCACCCGTCGTGCTGTCGATCCGCGAGGCGACGGACCGGCTGTTTCGTGGAGCGGTATCGAAGGGTGCGGTCGCCACCGCTGATCTGCCCGGATTCCTGAGCGCCTGCGCCGAGGGTCTTGCCGGCAGCCGGACCGAGATCGGTGCGCCGGGAAGGCCGTTCGGTGATCCCCTGACGCCGATCGCCTTCGAGGCGGCGCTGGCGGTTTCGGCGCTATCGCTTCTGCGCGACGATACCGTCGCAAGGCTCAGGATCTGTCCCAACTGCACCTGGCTGTTCGTGGACAGAAGCCGCAATTCCAGCCGCCTATGGTGCGACATGGCGGTGTGCGGCAACCGTCAGAAGGCAAGCCGTCACTATCGCCGTCGTCGCATGGCGGAAAATGAGGTCAAGAATGCGTAGCGGCCTTTCCCGTCCGATCCTTGTTGGCGCGGCGCTCATCGTGGCCGTTGCGCTCGGCGCCTGCCGCGACACCGGCGACGCCGAAGGCAAGCTGTTCGAGATTTCCGGCAAGATATTCGTTTTCAACTACCGCCTCGCCAGGGCGACTTATGTGGTGACCCTGCGGCCGCTGAAGCCGATGGGAGAGGGCCAGGTGGCGGTCGCCAGCTTCCAGGATCCCGCTGGCGGCGCACCTCTGGTGGTCGAGCAGAAGGTCTGGCCGAAGCTCGACAAGGTGACGCTGGAGAGCCCGGCACTGACCTGCGTCGTCAAGAACAAGCCCTATGCGATTGCCATCAGCATCAAGGGCGCCGACGGCGCGGTCCTGCAGAAGATCGACACCACGCTGATGTCGACGGAAGACCAGTCGATCCTGCCCGACCGGCCGCTGGTCATCGACCAGCTCTACACCGCCAATCCCGATCTCGTCGGCCATCCCGACGGCAAGCTGCCGGGCGAGCCGAAGCCAGATTGCTCGAAAGGCGGCTGACGCGTCGCGGCCGCCCGCGCCCAGCTGTAATGTTCATGCGCCGGGCAATGTCCGCGGATCGGTTTCATACCCGATTCAGGATGGCCGCGGACTGTTCGTTGCGCGTTGCCTGGCATCTGCGATTTTGTTTGACCTGCCTTGCAAGGGGAGAAAGGATGCGTCATCCGACCCCGACGTTGGCTGCCTGCCCCGCGTGGCCTCCGCAGAGGAAATGCCTGATGACGCTGCACGACGTCGCGCTCGACGACAAGTTCGATCTCGCAAAGGAGCGCATCTTCCTGTCCGGCGCGCAGGCGGTCATTCGCATGCTCTTGATGCAGCGCGAGCGCGACCGTCGCGCCGGCTTGAACACGGCCGGCTTCGTCTCCGGCTATCGCGGTTCGCCGCTCGGCGGCCTCGACATGCAGCTGTGGAAGGCGAAGAAACAGCTCGCCCAGGCTGACATCGTCTTCCAGCCGGGTCTCAACGAGGAGCTTGCCGCCACCGCCTGTTGGGGGGCGCAGCAGACGGAGCTGCTGGGCGAGGGCACTCATGACGGCGTCTTTTCGGTCTGGTACGGCAAGGGACCGGGCGTCGACCGCTCAGGCGATGTGTTCCGCCACGCCAACCTCGCCGGATCGTCGAAGCATGGCGGCGTGCTTGCGCTGATGGGCGACGACCATATGGCCGAATCCTCGACCAATGCGCACGCCACCGAATTCCTGTTCGTCGACACGATGGTGCCGATCCTCAACCCGGCCGGTGTCCAGGAGATCATCGACTACGGGCTCTACGGCTTCGCCATGTCGCGCTTTGCCGGCACGTGGGCGGCGATCAAATGCGTCAAGGACAACATCGAATCGACCGCCTCGGTCGATGCCGCGCTCGAGCGGCTGAACATCGTCGTGCCGGAGTTCGACATGCCGCCTGGCGGTCTCAACATCCGCCACGAGATCGACATGCTCGGCCAGGAGGAGCGGCTGCATGAACACAAGCGCGCCGCGGCCTCCGCCTTCATCCTTGCCAATGGGCTGAACCGCATCGTCTATTCGGGCGGCCGCAATCCGAAGATCGGCATCATCACGCTCGGCAAGAGCTATCTCGACGTTCGCCAGGCGCTGGAGGATATCGGCATCGACGAAGCGGCCGCCAACCGCATCGGGGTGCGGCTGTTCAAGGTCGGCTGCCCCTGGCCGCTCGACCTGCATCACATCGCCGGTTTCGCCCGCGGCCTCGACACCGTCGTCGTCGTCGAGGAGAAGCGCTCGCTGATCGAGGTACAGTTGCGCGAAAGCCTTTATGGCACTGCCACCCAACCGGTCATTATCGGCAAGAAGGACGAGCGCGGCGACTGGCTGTTTCCGGCCAAAGGCGCGCTCGATCCCAACGAGATCGCCATCGCGCTTGGCGAGAGGATCGTCAGGACCATCGGCCCGTCCGAAGAGATTTCGGCGCGGGTGGCAAAACTGCGCCAGTTCCAGGCAATGCTCACCGAGGCCACCGACATCGGCTCGCGCACGCCGTTCTTCTGTTCCGGTTGCCCGCACAATTCGTCCACCAAGGTGCCGGACGGCTCGATCGCCGCGGCCGGCATCGGCTGCCACTTCATGGCGCTGTGGATGGACCGCAACACAGTCGGCTTCACGGCCATGGGCGGCGAGGGCGCGCAATGGGTCGGCCAGGCGCCGTTCTCCAAGCGCGAGCACATCTTCCAGAATCTTGGCGACGGCACCTACAACCATTCCGGTACGCTGGCGATCCGCTTCGCGCTGTCGAGCAATGCCAACATCACCTACAAGATCCTCTACAACGACGCGGTCGCCATGACCGGCGGCCAGCCGCACGAAGGCGGCCTGACCGTCGATATGATTGCCAGGCAGGTGCGGGCCGAGGGTGTCGACCGCATTGCCATCGTCACGGATGAGCCGGACAAATATGCTGGCAAAGCCGAATTCCCGGCCGGCGCCACTATCCATCACCGCGACGACCTCGATCTCGTCCAGCGCGAGCTGCGCGACGTCAAGGGCGTTTCGGTCTTGCTCTACGACCAGACCTGCGCCGCCGAAAAACGCCGCCGCCGCAAGCGCGGCACATTCCCCGATCCCGACAAGCGCGTCTTCATCAACGAACTGGTCTGCGAAGGCTGCGGCGATTGCGGCGTACAGTCGAACTGCGTCTCGATCCAGCCGGTCGAGACCGAATTCGGCCGCAAGCGCAAGATCGACCAGTCGAGCTGCAACAAGGATTTCTCCTGCGTCAACGGCTTCTGCCCCTCCTTCGTCACCGTGCACGGCGCCAAGATCCGCAAGGCCGAGGGCCTGGCCGGCAAGGCCGATCCGCTGGAAGGCGTGCCCGTGCCGGCGCAATTCCCGCTTGGCGAGCAGGGCTGGGCGGCGATCATCGACGGTGTCGGCGGCACCGGCGTCGTCACCGTCGGTGCGGTGCTAGGCATGGCGGCGCATCTTGAGGACAAGGGCTGCGGCATGATCGACATGGCCGGCCTCGCCCAGAAGGGCGGCTCGGTGTTCACCCATGTCCGCATCGCTCGTACCCCCGACGACATCCATGCGATCCGCGTTTCGGCGGGGAAGGCCGATCTCGTGCTTGGCTGCGATCTCGTCGTGTCGGGCGCCAAGAAGGTGCTGACCGCGGTGCGCGAGGGCCACACCATCTTCGTCGCCAACACCGCCGAGATCATGCCCGGCGAATTCGCCCGCTCGGCCGATTTTTCGTTGCCGATAGAGCGGCTGAAAAAGGCGATCCGCGCGGCTGCGGGCGACGACAAGGCACATTTCTTCGATGCCACCCGCACTGCCACGGCACTTTTCGGCAATTCGCTCGGCGCCAACATGTTCATGCTTGGCTTTGCCTTCCAGCACAGCGGCCTGCCGCTGTCGGCCGAGGCGGTCGAGAAGGCGATCGAGCTCAATGGCGAAGCCGTGGCGATGAACATCGCCGCCTTCCGCTGGGGCCGTCGCGCTGCCCATCAGCCGGATTTCGTGCGCGGGCTGGTTGCCCAGCCGGGTCCGACCGCGGCTGGAAAGGCAGGCCAGGCCACGGATACCGCCGAGACGCTGGACGACATCATTGCCCGCCGCGTCGCCTTCCTGACCGCCTATCAGAACGCCGCCTATGGCAGGCGTTATGCCGGAAAACTGGCCGCGTTGCGCGCCGCCGAAGCGAAGGCCGTGCCTGGTTCGACCGCGGTGTCGCAGGCTGCCGCCAGGAACCTGTTCAAGCTGATGGCGATCAAGGACGAATACGAGGTGGCGCGTCTTTACACGGACGGCTCTTTCGCCGCCGAACTGGGCAAGCAGTTCCAGAGCTACGAAAGGCTCGAATTCCACCTCGCTCCGCCGATCATGGGCCGTCGCGGCAATGACGGAAGCCCGCGGAAATCGAGCTTCGGCCCGTGGATGATGAAGGGTTTTCGCGTGCTGGCGGCGATGAAGGGCCTGCGCGGCACTGCCTTCGACCTGTTCGGCTACACCGCCGAACGGCGCATGGAGCGGCAGCTGCTGGCGCGGTACGAGGCGGATCTGGAGCTCATCGCCGGATCGTTGGCCCCAGCCAGGGTCGATGCGGCGGTTGCGCTGGCCTCGGTGCCTGCCCTCATCCGCGGCTATGGCCACGTCCGTCAAGCCAGCGCGCAAAAGGCCGCCGGCGAGCGCCAAAGGCTGCTCGAACGCCTGTCGAGTACGCCGGCGCGGCCCGAACTTCAGGCCGCCGAATGATCGATACGCCTTGTTTACCTGAACGACAGTTTCCTTGCTTTCCGCTGCGTCACCCGGCTTGACGGCAGGAGCGCGAGGGTCTCTCTAAATCTTTCTTAAGGCGGATGTGGCACTGCTTGGCTCCCCAGGGTTGGGATTCAGGCGTTGAATCTGCGAAAAAAGAACGAGATCCCGGTCGACGTCTATATTCCGTTCGTGGAAACCCTGTTTCGCGACGGGCTGACGCTTTCGATCGGCATTCTCGCGCAGACTTTCCTGATCGGCCTGGTCTGGTGGAAGAGCGGCGATCCGCGGTATTTGCTGGTCGCGATCTCGATGGTTCTCGTCGGTGTGTTCCGCATGAGAAACTTTCGAAAATACAACAGCATGCCGTCGCCGACGACCTGGGAAGAGGCGCACAAGCGTGAGAATGACTACATTCTCTATGGCTCCCTGCATGGCTTGACGCTTGGCGCTTTCTGCCTGCTCGGCATCTATTTCGCGCGCGATGGTTTCGCCGAAATCGCCTCCGTTTGCCTGACGCTCGCGACGGCGACCTCCATCGCCGGCCGCAACTACGGCTCGCCGCGCATGGTCACCATCCTGACCATTGCCTTGACCTGGCCGATCTCGCTTGGCTTCCTGCTGCGCGGCGACATCTACCATGTCCTCCTCGGGCTCCTGTCGGCGCCGTTCCTGTTCGCCATCCGGAAATTCGCCAACACCGTACGCGATGTGCTTTTTGCGGCCGTCTCGGAAGAGAAGAAGGCCAACCGCATTGCCCAGCGCTTCAACCGGGCGCTCAACACCATGTCGCACGGCCTTGTCATGCTCGGTCCGGACGGCCGCGTCGCGGTGGCCAATGCCGAGGCCGCGCATCTGATGTCGCTCAAGTCGCCCGACGCGCTGCTCGGACGGTCGATCCACGGTCTGTTGATGCGCGGTGTCGCCGGCGGCATGCTGGCGCCCAAGGATTGCCGCTACATCGAGGCGCAGCTGACGCGTGCGCTGCGTGAGGGTCGCGACCGCAAGGTGCTGGTTTCCCTCGCCAACGGCCAGCATTACGAGTTCTCGGCTCGCGAAGGCAGCCAGGAACTGGGCGTCATAACCTTCGAGGACGTCACCGCCCGTGTCGAGGCGGAAGACAAGATCCGCTTCATGGCACGCTACGACAATCTCACCGGCCTGCCCAACCGGGCCTATTTCCATGAATTGGTGGGCGAGGCCATGGCGTCCGGCGATCGCGACCGTCTCTGCGGCCTTGCGGTGCTCGATCTCGACGATTTCAAGAGCGTCAACGACACGCTTGGCCATCCGATCGGCGACGGCTTGATCTATGCCGTTGCCGAGCGGCTTGGCGCCATTGCCAAGCAAGATATCACGGTCAGCCGTTTCGGTGGCGACGAGTTCATGATCTTCTTCGACCGCGTCGAGGATGAGAGCCATCTGACCAGCCAGCTCGACGAGATTTTCGCCGGCCTGCAAGGGGAAGTCGACGTCGCCGGTCACGGGCTGCGCATTCAGGCCAGCGGCGGCGCGGTGCTGTCACGGGTCAAGGATACCGATGTCGACGCCATGATCGTGAAGGCGGACCTGGCGCTCTACAAGGCCAAGGAACTCGGCAAGAACAGCTGGCGATTGTTCGAAGCTTCGATGGATGCCGCCTTCCGCAACCGTCAGCTGATGAAGGCGGATCTGCGCACCGCGGTAGAGGGCAAGAGCCTGCGGGTGGTCTATCAGCCGATCGTGGCGATGAGCACCATGCGTATCGCCAGTTGCGAGGCGCTGTGCCGGTGGGATCATCCAGATCTCGGGCCAATCTCGCCCAGCATCTTCATTCCGCTTGCCGAGGAAATGGGCATCATTTCCGAGATCAGCACCTTCGTGCTGCAGGCAGCCTGCGCCGAATGCGCCAAATGGCCCGACCAGACCAGCGTTTCGGTCAATCTCTCGGCCAAGGATTTCCGCAGCCGCGATGTCATCCAGAAGGTTCGCGATGCGTTGGCCGGCACCGGCCTCGCCGCCAGTAGGCTCGAGATCGAGGTCACCGAAACGGCGCTGCTCGACGACAAGTCGCTGACGCGCCAGTATATTGAGGAGCTGAAGCAGCTTGGCGTGCGCATCGCGCTCGACGATTTCGGCACCGGCTATTCGAGCCTGAGCTACCTGCACAAGCTGCCGCTCGACAAGATCAAGATCGACCGCTCTTTCCTGATGGACGTCACCCAGAATCCCCGTTCGCTCGAGCTGCTCAAGGGTATCGTCAACCTGTCGCGGCCGCTGGGGCTTTCAGTGACCGTCGAAGGGGTCGAGACCTTCGAGCAGCTCAAGATCCTGGCGCTGCAGGTCAAGCCTGATCTTGTCCAGGGGTTCCTGTTCGGTTCGGCGCTCAGCGCTTCCGGCATCGAGACGATGTCGAACACGGTATGGCCCTTCGCCAAGGATATCAGGACCGCCAAAAAGGCGGTACGCCGCTGATTTGCGGCGCCTGGCGCATGGTGCCCAGGCACTGAGAGCCCATCCCTGTTTCCATCAGGATTGAACAGGCGCCCAGGCTTTAGGCATTCACTGCATTCGAGGTTTCTTTGCACATCGCGGGCCATGCCAGAATTTCAGCCGCTTCCCGTCATGTTCGAGACACGCTCTTTCCCCGTCGCGACGCAGAAAACGAAGAAAACCACCAATTTTAGTTTTATTTTAGCAATCGTTAACCTTAACGACTGGTAAACGGGCTGCTTCCTGTTTTCATCTTTTACATCCCAAGACCCTGTCGTAGTGTCGGATCGCGGCGGCAATGTACGGGGATTGAGTTGATGATTGTGCAGTTGAGTTCGCTTCGTCCGGTGACGGGCGAGGACGGCAAGGACGCCGCCGACACCATGTCCAGCTTCGCCCGCAACGTTTCGGCGATGCTTGAGCGGACAGAGTACCGCCGCTGCGACAAGGGCGAAGATCTCGAGGACATCTACCGCCTGCGCTACAAGTCATATCGCTCGAACGATATGGTGCCCGACAACGAAAACCATACCATTCACGATGAGCTCGACGAGGCACCGAATGTGTACCGCTTCGGGGTCTATATCGACCAGGAACTCGTCAGCACGCTGCGTATCCATCACGTCACCTTGGCGACGCCGATGTCGCCTTCCACCAAGGCCTTTGGCGACATCGTCATGCCGATGCTTCGTGACGGGCTGAGCTTCATCTGTCCCAGCCGGTTTGCGTCCGATCCCGAATGGTCGCGCGTCTACCCGCAGATTCCCTACCTGACGCTGCGGCTGGCCGGCATGGCGTGCTTCCATTTCAACGCGCCCTACTGCCTGTCGACCATTCGCGAGGATCACGCCGGCTTCTACAAGCGCATCTACTACTCGGAGAAAATCAGCGAGTCGCGCGCCTATCCGGGCGTTTTCAACAAGGTCGTGCTCTACCGCGCCGACGTCAACGCAATCCGCGAGCGGTCCTTCTCACGGTTCCCGTTCTTCCGCTCGACGCCAATGGAGCAGCGCATGCTGTTCGATACGCCGCATGTCGGGGAACTCGCGCCGCTGACCATCCTGCCGACGGCAAAATACTATCACGAAGCCGCCTGATACGGCAGGGATCCACACGATTTTGCAGGGCCGACAGGAGCCTTTTGGCGACTTCGGCGTTCTGGGTGAGGCCACGAGCAGCGCTCCGGGTCGATCTGAGGTTTTTGAGGGAACCCGCCATGACCATTTCCACACTTGCGCTAACCCCGCTCATCTCGCTGATCGCCGGCGTGCTGATCCTGGCCATGCCAAGGCTGTTGAACTACATCGTCGCGCTCTATCTGATCGTCGTCGGGTTGCTCGGGCTATTTCCGCATCTAGCCGGCTGAGGCGCCGGCTTAGGCCACGCAAGCGTCCGCCCTTCGGAGTTCCGCATCAAGCATCAGAATCCAGCGATCGGACTCCGTCGCGGCGTCGACTGCTGGCTTCAATCTTTCTTTGAGGCAGTTGTCGGTTGTTGTGCGGCAATAGCGCCATTGCTCTCGGCGCGGCTTTTCGCTATGTGCCTGAAAGATGTCTTCGAAGGGGTATTCCTATGGCTGATCACTCGCCGACTGGTCCTGTCGAACTGGGCGCGAAGATGGACTATGCCGAGCATGACCGCACCTATGCGGGCTTCCTCGCGCTGGCCAAGTACGGCTCGCTGTTTTGTGGCGCCCTGCTCCTGGCGATGGCCTTCGGCTTCTTCGCGGGCGGCTTCTTCTCGGCGACCATTCTGTTCGTGCTGATTCTGGCTGTCGGCGCCTTTATCCTCCGATAGATTTTTCCGACATCTTGTCCACGGCGCCGCCGCGAGGCCGGCCGGCGTCTTGCGGGAAATAGCTTCCGGCCGAAAGGATCATGCGGTGGGACAGACGGTTTTCATCCCTCGTGAGCTCGATGCCAACGAGCCGCGCGTCGCGGCTTCGCCCGATACGGTGAAACGGCTGGCGGCGTTGGGCTTCGACGTCGTCGTCGAGGCCGGTGCCGGTCTGAAATCGCGCATCATCGATGCCGACTATGCGAGTGCCGGCGCTGCTATCGGCAAGGCTTCCGATGTCGCCAAGGCCGATGTGGTGCTGAAGGTGCGCCGGCCTGGTGATGCCGAGCTGAAGAGCTACAAGCCCGGCGCGGCTGTGATCGCCATCATGGACCCCTACGGCAACGATGCCGCCGTGGCAGCTCTTGCCAAGGCCGGCGTCACCGCTTTCTCGATGGAATTCATGCCCCGGATCACCCGCGCGCAGTCGATGGACGTTTTGTCCTCGCAGGCCAATTTGGCCGGCTATCAGGCGGTGATCGACGGGGCTTCGGAATATGACCGCGCCTTGCCGATGATGATGACGGCGGCCGGCACGGTGCCGGCGGCGAAGGTCTTCATCATGGGCGTTGGCGTCGCCGGCCTGCAGGCGATCGCCACCGCGCGCCGGCTTGGTGCGGTTGTCACCGCCACCGACGTTCGCCCCGCCGCCAAGGAACAGGTCGCCTCGCTCGGCGCCAAGTTCCTCGCGGTCGAGGACGAGGAATTCAAGGCGGCCGAAACGGCCGGCGGCTACGCCAAGGAAATGTCGAAGGAATATCAGGCCAAGCAGGCGGCACTCACATCAGAGCACATCGCCAAGCAGGATATCGTCATCACCACGGCGCTCATTCCCGGCCGGCCGGCGCCCAAGCTGGTCTCGGCGGCGATGGTCGCTTCGATGAAGCCGGGCTCGGTGATCGTCGACCTCGCGGTCGAGCGCGGCGGCAATGTCGAGGGCGCCGAAGCCGGCAAGGTGGTCACCACCGCCAACAACGTCAAGATTGTCGGCCATCTCAATGTGCCTGGCCGCATCGCGGCGTCGGCCTCGCTGCTTTATGCCAGGAACCTGTTCGCCTTTCTCGAGACGCTGGTCGACAAGACGACCAAGACGCTTGCCATCAATCGCGACGACGATCTGGTCAAGGCAACGATGCTGACCGATGGCGGCAAGGTGGTTCATCCGGCTTTCGTGAAAGCCGACCAGCAGCCGGCAAAGGGCCAATATGTCGAGCCGGCCGCGATCCCGGCCAAGACCATGGTCGCCGATGCTTCGCCCAAGAAAGCCGCGCCCAAGAAGGCGGCCGCACCCAAGTCGCCCTCGTCGAAGCCGAAAGGGATCGCGTGATGGACCAGACCCTGCAGAAAGCCCTCGACCAGCTCGACCAGGCCTCCGCCGCCGTCCGGCTGGCGGTGCACAATCTGGCGACCGCGCCCGGCGGCACTGACGCGGCCGGTGATGCCGCGCATGCGCTCTCCGGCGGCGCCATCGATCCCTTCGTCTTCCGCTTCGCCATCTTCGTCCTGGCGATCTTCGTCGGCTACTACGTCGTCTGGTCGGTGACCCCCGCACTGCATACGCCGCTGATGGCCGTCACCAATGCCATCTCCTCGGTCATCGTCGTCGGCGCGCTGCTTGCCGTCGGCATCGCCGCCTCCGGCATTGCCGCGGGCTTCGGCTTCGTCGCGCTGATGCTGGTTTCGGTCAACATCTTCGGCGGCTTCCTCGTCACCCAGCGCATGCTGGCCATGTACAAGAAGAAGGACAAGTAGAGCGCCATGAACGCCAACTTCGCGTCCTTCCTCTACCTCGTCTCCGGTGTCCTGTTCATCATGGCGCTGCGCGGCCTGTCGCATCCGACCACCAGCCGGCAGGGCAATCTCTACGGCATGATCGGCATGGGTATTGCCATCGCCACCACACTGGCTCTGGCGACCCCGTCCGCCGGTCGCTTCGGCCTGATCGTGCTCGGCCTTGCCATTGGCGGCGGCGTCGGCGCCGTTACCGCGCGCCGCATCGCCATGACCTCGATGCCGCAGCTGGTCGCTGCCTTCCACTCGCTGGTCGGCCTCGCCGCCGTCATGGTGGCGGCTGCCGCGATCTATGCCCCGGAAAGCTTCGGCATCGGCACGGATGGCGACATTCATGCCCAGGCCCTGATCGAGATGAGCCTTGGCGTCACCATCGGCGCCATCACCTTCACCGGCTCGGTCATCGCTTTCCTCAAGCTCGATGGCCGCATGTCCGGCAAGCCGATCATGATCGGCGCACGCCACTTCATCAACGCCGCACTTGCCATCGCGCTCGTCGTGCTGATCGTGTTGCTGGTCACCACCGAGTCCAAGCTGGTCTTCTGGCTGATCGTTGCCGCCTCGCTGGTGCTCGGTATCCTGCTGATCATCCCGATCGGCGGCGCCGACATGCCGGTCGTCGTCTCGATGCTGAATTCCTATTCCGGCTGGGCGGCGGCGGCGCTGGGCTTCACGCTCGGCAATCTGGCGCTGATCATCACCGGCGCGCTGGTCGGCTCATCCGGCGCGATCCTGTCCTACATCATGTGCAAGGGCATGAACCGAAGCTTCATCTCGGTCATTCTCGGCGGCTTCGGTGGGGAGACGGCAGCGGCCGCCGATGACGGCATCGAACGCACGGTCAAGCAGGGTTCTGCCGACGATGCCGCCTACCTCATGATGAACGCCCAGAAAGTCATCATCGTGCCGGGCTACGGCATGGCGGTCGCCCAGGCGCAGCATGCGCTGCGTGAAATGGCCGACAAGCTCAAGGCCAATGGCGTCGACGTGAAGTACGCCATCCACCCGGTCGCCGGCCGCATGCCCGGCCACATGAACGTGCTGCTCGCCGAAGCCAATGTGCCCTACGACGAGGTGTTCGAGCTTGAGGACATCAACTCGGAGTTCGCGCAAGCCGACGTTGCCTATGTCATCGGCGCC
This sequence comes from Mesorhizobium sp. WSM4833, assembly GCF_055811095.1. NCBI lineage: Bacteria > Pseudomonadati > Pseudomonadota > Alphaproteobacteria > Hyphomicrobiales > Phyllobacteriaceae > Mesorhizobium > Mesorhizobium sp. WSM4833. The sequence continues at coordinate 11,597 of NZ_JBVVQG010000005.1, read as the reverse complement.
AACGACGTCACCAACCCGTCCGCGCGCGACGACAAGTCCTCACCCATCTACGGCATGCCGATCCTCGACGTCGACAAGGCGCGCACCTGCCTGTTCGTCAAGCGCTCGCTCGGTTCCGGCTATGCCGGTATCGACAACACGCTGTTCTACAAGGACGGCACCATGATGCTGCTCGGCGACGCCAAGAAGATGACCGAAGAGATCGTCAAGGCCATGGATCACTGATCCGGGATAAGCGCCGGGACACGCCAAGAAGAGCCCGGCTTCGCGCCGGGCTTTTTCTTGGCAGGCTTTCTTGGCTTGACGGCGATTTCGGCGCTACGATGACGAATTCCCGCCTCGACGGCGGGATTGTCGTCGACGGAGACGTTGGTGCCTGACCCGATCGCATCGCCGCCCGCCGGGAAAGCGCCGCGCAAGCCTGGCCAGGCGGTGGTGATCGTGCATGGCATGGGCGAACAGCGGCCGATGGATACGCTGCGAGGCTTTGTCCAGGCTGTCTGGAGCCATGACCCCAACCGCGCGCCGTTTTATGCCCATGTCGCCGATCCGGCCGACCCCGCCGGCGCGAAGATCAACCAGAGCTGGATCACTCCCGACAGCCGGACCAATTCGTACGAACTTCGCCGCATCACCACGCCCTACGATGTCGATGGCCGCCGCACCGACTTCTACGAGCTTTACTGGGCCGACATCACGCAGGGCACGACGCGAGGCCGGCTTGCCGCCTGGGTGACAAATCTGCTGTGGCGCAAGCCCGCCGACATACCGCCGGACGCCCGAAAGCTCTATCTGGTCACTCTGGTTGCCGTCATCATCGTCCTGGTCGCGACGCTCGCGCTTGCGACGTCGGTTTGGCAGCAGCAGATTTCGTGGACCGTCGGCGTCCTCGTCACCATCCTGGCCTCGTTCGTCATCTGGTCGGTGGACCGTTTTGGCCTTCCCTATTTCGGCGATGTCGCGGCCTATGTGCGCGCTGAAGCGGCCACGGTAGAGAAGCGGGCGCTGATCCGCGACCGCGGCCTGAAGCTGCTGAAGCGTCTGATGATGGACGATACCTACGATCGCATCGTGCTGGTCTCGCACAGCCTCGGCTCGATGATCGCCTATGACCTGTTGCAGATCTTGTGGTCCGATTTCAGGCCCCGAAAACTCGAGGCCATCCGCGACAAGGCGAAACTGAAAGCTATCCACGCCATCGACAAGGCGACGCTTGTTGCCGACGGCTCGGCATGGCCCGGCAGCCTTGACGACCTTGCCGGGTTCCGGCGCGATCAGTGGGAGCTCTGTCGCCAACTGCGCACCAGGGACGACAACCATCGGCCTTGGAAGATCAGCGATTTCGTCACGCTTGGTAGCCCGCTGACCCACAGCGAATTTCTGGTGACGCACAATCTCGCCGAATTCAGGCGCGGCATCGCCGAACGCCTGTTCTCGGCATGTCCGCCGATTGCCGAGGGAGCGGCGGCCGGTGGCACCGTGCTTTATCAGGAAGGGCGCAACCGTTCTTCCGGCAAGCCGCAGCGGGCGGTGCATCATGGCGCGGTGTTTGCTGCGACGCGCTGGACCAATATCTTCGACCGCGGCAACGGTTGGCTGACGGGCGACCCGATCTCCGGGCCGATGGCGGAGAATTTCGGCCCGGGCATAGAAAACATCCAGGTCGAGCTGCGCGGTTCCCTCGGCCGTGTCTTCACCCACACGCTGTACTGGTCGTTGGCGGCGACCGGTATCGAGGTTGCCGCCGGCGATCAGCCGCGCTCGCATCTCGCCGTGCTGCGCGACGCTGTCGACCTCGGTCGCAAACTGGAGCCGAGCCAAGCCGAAGTGCCGGCGATTCCTCCCCGAAAATAAGAACGGATTTCAGCGAACGGGGCCAAGGCAGCGCCGCTCGACGACTTCAAAGCAAAGCCGCTCCGGGCGGGCCAGAGTGGCTTTGTTGCAAGTGCAGTTCAACGGTTGGTGATAAAAACCGCTTCCTCATCGTCGCGCTGCCTGCCGCCAAGGGCCGCGGCAGCACTGGCGATAAAGGCGCCGATCGCCAGCGAGAGCGCACCAAGCAAGGCAAACGTCGCGCTGGCCTTCCTGGCTGTGTCGGCGGCCTGCTGCGCCTTGACCTTGGCGTCCTGGGCCTTGGCGAGGACGGCATCCACCCGGGTCCTGGCATCTGCTTCCGAAAGCCCCGTGCGAACGGCGACCAGCTGCGACAGATAGGTTTTGTCGTCTGCGGAAACCTCGCCTGCCGCGGCGCCGGCGATCAGGATGCGCGAAGCCTGCCCAACCGCGGCCGCATCGCTGTCCGGATTGGCGGCCGCGAGCTTGCCCGGATCGGCCGGACGGAACAGTGAATCCACCAGGTAGGATGTCGCATTGTCGGCCGACGCGCTGCCGGCATTGGCCGAAGCCCCCGCCGATGCGCCCATGGCCGCACCAGACGCGATGGTGGACACCGCCTGCACGCCCGAGCCTATGGCAGCGGAAAGCGCGGAGCCAAGCACGCCGACGACGAGCAGTGTGGCCAACGCCCAGGCAAGAAAGCCATGGGCGGTATCACGGAAATACACCTCGTCCGTGTGGATGCCGACCCATTTGGTGCGCAGGCGTCCGGCAAGGTAGCCGCCGACACCCGAGGACAGCCATTGCACGATGATCAGCCAGACGGCGGTGGATGCCGCGAAAGTGGTGACAGATGCGCCGGATCCCGACCAGGGCGACACCATGCTCAATCCAAGCCCGGAGCCCAGCAGCATGAGGATGAAGGTCAGCGTCGAGGCCGCGAAGGCACCGGCGATGATCGGTCCCCAACTGACGGCGGTGGAGGAGGATTCTGTTGAAGTGGAAACGTCGACAGCCGATAGGGTGGACTGCATAAGTGCCCCCTATCGTACGAACAGCATGATCAGAATGATGATCGGGATCGGTATGCCGAGCAACCAGAGCAAAATGCCGCGTCCCATGGAAGCCTCCTGTTAGAAATTGTGATCGATATTGTCACAATGTCTCGCAGGGACTTCCGTTCCGGCGCGTTGCAAATTGATTTTGTTGCCGCCGGTGGAACAATTGGCGCGCCGCAGCGCGCCAATTCAGATTTAACGTCCAGATCAGATATCCAGATTGGCGACCGACAGCGCGTTGTCCTGGATGAACTCGCGCCTGGGCTCGACCTCGTCGCCCATCAGCCGCGAAAACAGCGAATCCGCATCGGTCGCGTCATTGACCTTGACCTGCAGCAGCGAGCGCACGTTCGGATCGAGCGTGGTTTCCCACAGCTGTTCGGCGTTCATCTCGCCGAGACCCTTGTAGCGCTGCATCGTCAGGCCCTTGCGGCCTGTCGCAAAGACCGCATTGAGCATCGCCAGCGGCCCCGAGATGGTTTCGGAGACATCCTTGCGGCGCAGCATCGGCGGCGACCCGTAGACCTCGCTGAGGCGCTGTGCGTAACGGTCGAGCTGGCGTGCGTCGGCCGAATTGATCAGCGCCAGGTCGAGATGCGCGTATTCCTTGACGCTGCGCACCGTGCGCTCGAACACATAGCCGCCAACGCCTTCATTCGAGGTCGACATGCGGCCGGTCCAGCCGCGCTCGGTGTCCTCGGCGATGATGTCGAGGCGTTTTGCAATCCGCTCCGCCATGTCGTTGGCGCGGCCGAGATCGGCGAACACGTCCGGGTTGAGCCCACCGGCGATCGCCGCCTGCTCGACGACGCCTCTGTTGTAGCGCGTGTGCAGGCCGTTGATCAGCTGGCGCACCGCCAGCGCGTCATCGATGGCGCCACGCAGGTCCTGCCCGATGCGAACCTCGCCCGAGCCGAGCGTAAGCGATGCTTCCTCCAGTCCCGAGCCGATCAGGAACTCCTCGAACGCGCTCTCGTCCTTGATGTATTGCGAGCTCTTGCCGCGCGTCACCTTGTAGAGCGGCGGCTGGGCGATGTAGAGATGGCCGCGCTCGATCAACTCCGGCATCTGCCGGAAGAAGAAGGTAAGCAGCAAGGTTCTGATATGGGCGCCGTCGACGTCGGCGTCGGTCATCAGGATGATCTTGTGGTAGCGCAATTTGTCGGCGTTGAACTCGTCCTTGCCGATCGAGGTGCCGAGCGCCGTGATCAACGTGCCGATCATGTCGGAGCCGAGCATGCGGTCGAAGCGCGCCCGCTCGACATTGAGGATCTTGCCGCGCAACGGCAGGATCGCCTGGTTCTGGCGCGAACGCCCACCCTTGGCGGAGCCGCCGGCGGAATCACCCTCGACGATGAAGATTTCGGATTTCGCCGGGTCGCGTTCCTGGCAGTCGGCCAGTTTGCCGGGCAGGGAAGTGACGCCGAGCGAACTCTTGCGGGTGATATCGCGCGCCTTGCGCGCCGCTTCGCGCGCCGCAGCCGCCTGGATCACCTTGTCGACGACCACCTTGCCTTCGCTTGGATGCTCTTCCAGCCAGGTGCCGAGCGCTTCGTTGACCAGGCCTTCGACGACAGGACGGACTTCCGACGAGACCAGCTTGTCCTTGGTCTGCGAGGAGAATTTCGGGTCGGGAACCTTGACCGACAGCACCGCCGTCAGACCTTCGCGGCAATCGTCGCCGATCAGCGAGACCTTTTCCTTCTTGGTCAGCCCAGAGGATTCGCCATAGCCGGTGATCTGACGCGTCAGCGCGCCGCGGAAGCCGGCCAGATGCGTGCCGCCATCGCGCTGCGGGATGTTGTTGGTGAAGGCCAGCACGTTCTCGTGGTAGCTGTCGTTCCACCACATCGCCACTTCGACGGTGATCCCGTCGCGCTCCGCCCGGATGGCGATCGGCTTGTCGATCAGCGGTTTCTTGACGCGATCGAGATATTTGACGAATTCTTCGAGGCCTCCATCGTAGTGCAGTTCATGGCGCACGACATCGGCGTGACGGGCATCGGTCAAAATGATGCGCACGCCGGAATTGAGGAAGGCAAGCTCGCGCAGCCGGTGTTCCAGCGTGCCGAAGTCGAACTCGACCATGGTGAAGGTCTCGGCCGACGGGAAGAAGGTGATCTGGCTGCCGCTGCGGCCCTCATAGGTGCCCGGCTGCTTGTCCTGCTCATAGGTGCCGGTCGCCTTCAGAGGTGCGTCGGCATTGCCATGCGTGAAACTCATCTCGAAGATCTGGCCGTTGCGGCGGATCTTCAGCTTTAGCCACGCCGACAGCGCGTTGACCACCGAGACGCCGACGCCATGCAGGCCGCCCGAGACCTTGTAGGAATTCTGGTCGAACTTGCCGCCGGCATGCAGCTGCGTCATGATCACTTCGGCCGCCGAAATGCCTTCTCCGGTGTGGATATCGGTCGGAATTCCGCGGCCATTGTCGATCACAGTGACCGAACCATCGGGGTTGAGCGTCACGGTGACGAGGTCGGCGTGACCGGCCAGCGCCTCGTCGATGGCGTTGTCGACCACTTCATAGACCATGTGATGCAGGCCCGAGCCGTCGTCTGTATCACCGATATACATTCCGGGGCGTTTGCGGACAGCGTCCAACCCCTTCAAAACCTTGATGGAATCGGCGCCGTATTCGGCTTCAGCGCCGTTGTTGTTGTCGATCTGATCGCTCATGAAAACCTGTTGTCTGGATGCCGCCTGCACAGCGCGAAAAATCCGCGCCGAATCGCGCCTCTGATATCGACTAGATATAGGCGCAAAAGGCGGTTTTTCCAAGGTTTGCAGGCATTTCACTGGGAATGGCCGGCTGCCAATGGCGGGCCTCCGCCGGCCCCCATTTCACTTCGGCCAGCGGTCCTTGAGAAACCTTGATCATGAACTTGTATCTCGGCGCCAGCCGCCTGCTGCGGTCGCGCCCCGGCGTCATGTCGGGCGGGCGGCCGGATCAGGCGGTGGTCGTCGTTGGCGATGACCAGGGCCAGGCGCCACCACTGCGGTGGCGGTGGTGAGCATAGGCAGCAAGGCAAACAGCAAGCGCAAATCGAACTGCCCCCCAGCTCGTTCCTGTGCACGACCACCTCTCTATGGCAGCAAACCGGGGTTTTTTGCGGAAGACCAGCGTTTTCAGCCTGCCCGCATCGGCTTCAAAGCCTCGCTCCAGCGCAGCAGCTCGTCGAGCATGGTTTTGGCTCCGCCCTGCACCTGTTCGCTGGCGTTGAAAGCGCCATTTTCGTCGAGCAGTTTCTGGTACATCGGCAGCGCGACGCCTTCCGGGATCGGCATGACGCCTACCGAGGTCAGCAGCGGCTTCAGCGCTTGCGCCGCGCGCAGGCCGCCGGAGACGCCGCCATAGCTGAAAATGGCGGCTGCCTTGTACTTCCATTCGCGCGAGAGATAGTCGATCGCGTTGACGATCGCCGGCGCCACGAAATAATTGTATTCCGGCGCCACGAAGACGAAGGCATCGGCGGCATCGATCGCCTTGGACCAGGCTTTGGTATGATCGTTCTGGTAGTTGCCAAGCCTTGGATGGTGCGGTTCGTCCAGCACCGGAAGCTTGAACGCATCGATGTCGGTCAGTACAGGCTCGAATTTCCCGTGCTCGCGCGCGAACCTCTCCAGCCACTCGGCAAAAGTCGGTCCGGCGCGGCCTGGCCGCGTGCTGCCGATGATGATGTTCAACTGGTGCTTCAAGCTGGGCTCCTGCGGTGGCGGTATCCATTGGTGACTGCCACCTAGGGCATGCCGCTCGGGGCAACAAGAAGGCACCTCGCGGTAACCGGTCACATTCCGGAGAGTAGGGCCTTGCCGTTCGGTCACATGGACGCCTGCTTTGCGGCCCACTACATTGGGTCATCAGCGGAGCACAGCATGGACATCCAGCCCGCCCCCTTCATTCCCCCGGCGCCGAAGCCGCGCACGACGCCGCCCTCGACGTTGGAGATGATCCGCATCGTCTACCGCAACCCGCTCGAATTGTGGGGTGAGCATACCTACAACGAGCCGTGGATCTCGGCGAACGGCGTTGGCGGACATCTGATCGTCGCCAATGATCCCGCCCTGATCCGGCATGTGCTGGTCGACAACGCCAGGAACTACAAGATGGCGACGGTGCGCCAGAAGATCCTGCGGCCGATCCTGCGCGACGGCCTGCTCACCGCCGAGGGCGAGGTCTGGAAGCGGTCGCGCAAGGCGATGGCGCCGGTGTTCACGCCGCGCCACATCTTCGGCTTCGCCCAGCCGATGCTGAGGCGCACGCAGGACTTCGTCACCCGTTACGAAGACGGCGGCACGTCTGACATCGCCCATGACATGACGCTGCTCACTTATGACATCCTGGCCGAGACGCTGTTTTCCGGCGAGATATCAGGCGAGCCCGGCAGTTTCGCCAACGAGATCGACCGCCTGTTCGAGACCATGGGTCGCGTCGATCCGCTCGACCTGTTGCGTGCGCCCGACTGGCTGCCGAGGCTGACCCGCATCCGTGGCCGCAAGACCATGGCCTATTTCCGCAAGATCGTCACCGACACGGTCAAGATGCGCGAAGCGAAATTCAAGCGCGATCCCGATGCCGTGCCGCAGGATTTCCTGACACTGCTGCTCAAGGCCGAGGGACCCGACGGACTGACGCGGGCCGAGGTCGAGGACAATATCATCACCTTCATCGGCGCCGGCCATGAGACGACGGCGCGTGCGCTCGGCTGGACGCTCTATTGCCTGGCTGAATCACCGTGGGAGCGCAACCGGGTCGAGCAGGAGATCGACCAGGTGCTGGCGCGCGAGCCCGATCCGACGAAATGGCTCGATGCCATGCCGTTCACGCGCGCGGCTTTCGACGAAGCGCTCAGGCTGTATCCGCCGGCGCCGTCGATCAACCGCGAGCCGATCGAACCGGAAATGTGGAAGGATCTTCATATCCCCAAGCACGCCGCGGTGCTGGTGATGCCTTGGGTCGTGCATCGCCACAGGAAACTGTGGGACCGGCCGGATGCCTTCCTGCCGGAGCGCTTCCACCCGGGAAATCGCGAAAAGATCGACCGCTTCCAGTATCTGCCGTTTGGCGCCGGCCCACGCGTCTGCATCGGCGCCAGCTTCGCCATGCAGGAGGCGATCATCGCGCTGGCGATCATGCTGTCGCGCTTCCGCTTCGACACCACCGCCGAAACGAAACCCTGGCCGGTACAGAAACTGACCACGCAGCCGCAAGGCGGTCTACCGATGCAGGTCACGCCGCGTTAGGCGTGACACCTTCAGGCAGTTGCGCCGAATTAGGCCGCGGGCTTGCGTTGCTGGAACTGGCCGGCGGCGCGGTAGCGCCAGAGATAGCTGGGCAGGATCGTCGCGATCGACTGCGGCTGGATGCCTAGCCCCGCAAGCGTCCTGTTGGTCTGGTTGGCGGCGTCCGAAACGATGTTGTGCTCGCGCAGCTGCATCACCTGGTCCTTGGTCAGCAGCGGGTTGGGCAGGAGACCGAGGATCGAGGCCTGGATGTTGGCCACCCACCACGGAACCGGCACCAGCAGCCGCTTGCGCTCGATCACGTCGAGCAGCTCTTCCATACACTGCTTGAAGGTGAGCACCTTCGGTCCGCCGAGTTCATAGATCTGGCCGCCATCCACCTTGCCGTCGACCGAGCGCGCCACCGCTTCGGCCACGTCGCCGACATAGACCGGCTGAAACTTGGTCTGGCCGCCGCCGATCAGCGGCAGCACCGGCGAATAGCGCGCCATGTTGGCGAAGCGGTTGAAGAAGCCGTCTTCGGGTCCGAAATTGATCGACGGCCGGAAGATCACGGCGTCCTTGATCGTCTCCAGCACAGCCTTTTCGCCAAGCGCCTTGGTGCGCGCGTAGTCTGATTCGGAGTCCAGATCGGCGCCAAGCGCAGAAATGTGGGTCAGGCCGGCGCCGACCGAGCGCGCGGCCTCGGCCACTGCGCGGGCGCCGAACTCGTGCACGGCGGAGAATTTCTGCCGGCCGCTCTCATGCAGGATGGCGACCAGATTGACGACATGGTCGGCGCCTTGCACGGCGCGGTCTACCGACCAGCGCACGCGCACATTGGCCTGGACCGGCTGGATCTGGCCGACATTGCCGAGCGGCTGCAAATGGCCGGCGAGATCGGGCCGCCGGCAGGCGACCCGGATGCGATAGCCGCGCTTGGCCAACGCGCGCACGACATGGCGGCCGACAAAGCCTGACCCGCCAAAGACGACGACGAGCTTTGGGGTCTGCAGGATTTCGGTCATGGCTGGCTCCGGCGCTCGCAGGCTTGGCTGAAGCCGTTTCATAATCCGTTTCGTGCCAAAGGCAAAGGGCGACGCGTCGTCGCTATCAGCCTGTCAGAACGCTTTGCCGATACGGGCGTCGACCGAATGGCGGTTGCCGCCGCGAATGACGAAGAAGAGCAGGATCGCTGCCCACAGCAGCGACTTTTCCGCACCCGAATAGCCTTGGCCCATGGTGACCCAGTGGAACCAGACCGTGACCAGCAGCACGAACAGGCCGGCAAAGGCGGCCGGCCGCGTCAAAAACCCGATGGCGATGAAGATGCCGCCGAAGAATTCAGTGCAGGCCAGAAGCAACGACCACAACGCGCCCGGATAGAAGCCGAGACCCTCGACCATCTCGGCAGCGCCGAAAGGATTGGTGATCTTCTGCGAACCGTGGATGGCGAGAAACCCGCCGGCGACGACGCGAAGAACGGTTTCGGCACCATCGTGCAGGGCCGCGTAAAACCTGCCAAGGACCGGGATGACAAGGGCGTTGCGGGGATTGTCCGTGCTTGCCGACATTGTAGCTCCTCTGTTTTGCTCAATCAGCGCAAACGGCCGATCAGGTTGGTCGAAGTCAAATAAACAAAAGTTGACCAAAACGAGAATGTTTTACCATCGTGCGATCAAAACGCAGAAAACCCCGCCGAAGCGGGGTTTTCCGGGTGACATCCATGCGAAGCCAGGGGCCGACGGCGCGGCCTGACCTGAGACGGTATCAGGAGGGCGTGAAGCAAGTACGCCCACCCCAGCCCTGAACATCCGACATGGTGCCACCAACCTTCTTGCAGGCGGCGACGAAATCAGCGCTGCAATTGGCGAATTTTGCATGGCCGTTCTTGCAGTAGTGGTCTTCGGTGGCCCCGCCGCTCGGGGCAGCGATGACACCCGGGCTGGACGGCTTGACCGGTGCGGCCTTCAGGGTGGCTGCCTGTGTGGCGCCCATGAACGAGCCGAGCAGAAGGACGGCGGTCAGCATGGTGATCTTGGTGTTGGTCATGGCAATTTCCTTTGATTTGGGTTGAGTTTTCCGAGGCGCGAAGGACCGGCCTTCGCGTGATGCAGGCTTTCGATTTCGGTTTGCTGCTTCCCTCGGTGTGGATCGGGCAAGCTCGCCTTGCCCTGGACAAAGCTGGGTCGCAGCAAGGCGCGAAAAGGTTCAGCGGCGCGCAAAGAAAATCGCACTGCGCCGCGCCTGCGGCGGGCGAATTCCAGATAACTAATTGATATTTAATAGATATTCAGGAAGAATAGCGTGCAGCGAATTCGGAAATGCGCTGCACCACGGCCTTCGATGCGGTAATGCCGCGCGCTTGCGCCTTCTCGGCGGCCTCTGCGCGGGCACGACCGGGCACATGCACGCCGAAGCGCCGCCGCAGCCGGTCAAGCTGGTCCTTCATTCGTTGCTCGAAATCTGGATCGAGCAGCTTGGGTTCGATAGCAAGCACGAACAGTCCCGTGCCGGGGCTGTCCGGCCCGCCGCTGAACCATGGCGCGTCGAGCGACCAGTTGGCGCCCGACAGGCCTGCCGCCAGCACCTCGACCATCAGCGCGATGTTGGCGCCGCGCTGACCGCCGAAGGCGAGCATTGCGCCCTTCATGGCGGCGGCGGGATCGGTGGTCGGGTTGCCGCTGGCGTCCAGCGCCCAGCCTTCCGGGATTGTCTTGCCGTCCTCGGCCGCTTTGCGGATGTTGACGAAAGCGGTGGCGCTCGACGACTGGTCGATGACCAGCGGCGCCCCGTCGGCGGCAGGCGCGGCAAACGACATCGGGTTGGTGCAGTAGACCGGCTTGACCGAGCCCGAGCCGGCAAGCACGGCCGGGCCGTTGGTGGCTGCAAACGACACCAGTCCTTGTGCTGCCAGCCTTCCGGTGAAATAGCCGAGCGCGCCGCATGTATAGGCGTTCTTCTGCGAGAAGATGGCGACACCGAACAGCTTTGCCGCCTTGGCGAGGTCGTCGATGGTGCGGTCGAAGCCGGTATGCGCCAGCCCGCCGCGTGCATCGGAGAGATAGACTGCCAGCGCCGGCCGGGTGATCACCGGGTCGGCATTGCCGTCGATGCGTCCGGCTTCCAGCGCCTCGAGATAGTCGATGAAATGCGACAGACCGACCGAGGAAAGCCCTTCGGCCTCGGCTGATATGATCGAAGCAGTGAGCGATTGCGCCGCTTCCTCATTGGCGCCGGCGCCAAGTGCCGCCATCCGGCACAGTCCTTTTGCCTGGTCGAGACTGAGTTGCATCATGGCCGTCCTAGGGGAGTAGGGGAGTAGGGGAGTAAGGAAATAGGGGAGTACGGGACAGTGGGCAGTGAATAGCGAATGGGGATGGAAATGTGAATGTGGATAGTGGCCTGATACTCCCCTACTCCCCTACTCCCCTACTGCTGTCTCTTATTCACCTCGGCCGCTGCCGCCGACTAGTCGAG